>JBGQJU010000025.1:0-56982 GCA_041499185.1 Pyrinomonadaceae bacterium
CCAGCTTTCGTTATGACGCGGTGCTTCGACTTTTACCTGATGGTGCGGCTGAGGAGGAAGTGCAATGGTGTGACTGGGACTCGACGGGACTGGATTTGAAGGCCGTGGGCGGTCTTCTGCAGTCGAGCAACTCCGAGATAATCGCTATTGCCGATGTGCCAAATGCTCGCGTTCTTTCCGAATCGCGAATTGCCGATCTGCTGAACAATCCCGACGCCAGCCAGACGGCCGCGACCGTACTCGAGACAAACAATTCAAACTCGGACGCGGGTATCGATCCCGCCGATTTAGTCGTTCTCGGTCGCGAAAACTCGTACCGAGTTCACTTCAGTTGGTCCAATTCTGCGCCAGATGGCCGCTATGACGTGGTCTTCGATAAACTGGATGGGCGATCGGCCGGCAGGCTAGTGCCTCAACGATGGAGACCTGAGGCCGGCAAGAGGCCGTGGCAAGAATATGCAAACCGGCGCTCGCAGAAATCGTCTTTCGTCAGTCTGGTTCCGGAACTCCGCGAATTTCTGGGCGGGAAACTTCCGCAATACATGGTTCCATCGGCGTTCGTCTTCGTTGAGAGACTGCCCCTCACTGTCAACGGCAAAGTTGATCGCCAGGCGCTTCCCGCTCCCGAACAATCACGGCCCGAGTTGGCCGAAGATTATGTCGCCGCTCGCAATGACAAAGAGCAAGTAATTGCGGCAATGTTGGCTGGCGTGCTGGGACTGGATCGTGTCGGGGTCTACGACAGCTTCTTTGAATTGGGCGGCCACTCGCTCATGGCGACGCAGGTGTGTGCTCGCGTTCGCCAACTGTACAACACGGACGTCTCAATCCAGAGTTTCTTCGCCGAGCCTACCGTCGTCGGACTGGCGGCGCGAGTCGAAGAGTCCGGCGCAGCGACAGCCGCCATTGACCCAATCCCCCGACAAGCGCGCAAAACCGCGCCACTGTCCTTTGGTCAACAGCGCTTATGGTTCATGAATCAGTTGATCCCCGGCACGCCGGTCCACAACATTCCGGTAGCTATTCAGCTCGACAACCGCGTAGACGTGACGGCACTGGAGCGGAGTATTAACCAGATCATTTCCCGTCACGAAGCGCTGCGGACCACGGTGCGAAATGAGAACGGGCAGCCAGTACAAATAATCGCGGAAAATCTAAGTTTGAACCTTGAGGTGTTTGACCTGACGAACCTGCCGGAATCGGAGCGGGAGAGCGAAGCACTAAGGCTTAAGACCGAGGAGGCGCACGCGCCGTTTGATTTGGTTAGTGGGCCGCTGATCCGGGCTAAGCTCGTACGTCTTAATGAGCGCCAGCACCTGTTGCTATTGACGATGCATCACATCATCAGCGACGGCTGGTCCGTGGGAATCGTGCTTCGGGAGTTGGGTCTTTTGTATCAATCGTTCGCGGCCGGCGAGACGCCGTCGTTGCCGGAATTGCCGATTCAGTATGCCGACTATGCAGTCTGGCAAAGAGAACGATTGCAGGGAGAGTTTCTCGAGCGGCAACTCTCGTATTGGAAGCAGCAACTCGAAGGAGCAACTACAGCGCTCCATCTACCTGCCGATCGACCCCGCCCGCCTGTTCAAAGTTTTCACGGCGCCAGACTCTCGTTGGTGTTGCCAGGACAACTCTCACAGAGAATCAGGGAGTTCAGCCGGCGCGAGGAAGTCACACTGTTCATGACTCTGCTAGCCGCGCTTAACGTGCTTTTGCACCGCTACACTGGACAAGAGGACATCAATGTCGGTTCGCCCATGGTGAATCGGCCGCGCACTGACACCGAAGGTTTGATCGGATTCTTCCTTAACACGTTGGTGTTGCGGACCCGGCTCACGAACGATGCCAGCTTTCGGGAAGTGCTTCAGCATGTGCGTGACACTGCGCTTGAAGCCTACGCTCATCAGGACCTGCCTTTCGACATGCTTGTCGAGGCCTTGAATCCTCCGCGGGATCTAAGCCGCCCTCCGTTGTTTCAGATTTTCTTCAACCTGCTAAACTTTACGGACGATAAGATCAAATTGCCTGGGTTGACTGCGGAACGAGTCTCGACTGCCGGCGTATGGTCGCAGCCTGATGAGTCGTGGTCGCAATTCGACTTCACGCTTTATGCAAGCCAGCGCGATGAAGAGCTGCAGTTAATATTGGTTTATAACACCGATCTGTTTGACTGCGGTCGCATGAGGGAAATGTTGCAGCAGTTCAGCGTTTTGCTCGAGCAGATCGTGGCCGCGCCCGACAGACGCGTAGGCGCTTACTCGCTTGTGACCGCTGAATCGAGTTCCTGGTTGCCGAATCCCGCCGAGCCCCAGCAGGAACCGGCGCTCGAGCCGATCGCGACGACATTCTTTACAAGAGCACGAGAGCTTCCATACCATGCGGCAATTCGCAAAGGTCAACAGTCCTGGACCTACAACGAACTAGCCCAGGGGGCGCGTTCAATTGCCAGTAAACTTTTGCGCGACGGTCTGCGCAAGGGCGACGTTGTAGCCGTTAGCGGGCCAGGCAGCTTTGGTTTAATCGCCAGCATGCTCGGAGTGCTGGCGAGCGGTGGTGTATTGCTGGCGATCGATCCAAACCTGCCTCGCGAGCGGCGCCGGCTGATGATCCGTGAGGCGAGCGCGAGGTGGTTGCTCTCCGTCGGCGAAAAGAAAACTGAAGATGACTGGAGTGAGCAAACTCCATCACTGTTTGTGCAGCAAGTGAGCGAGGATGGTTATAGCTTTGATGAGGCCAGTGACGCTTCACCTTTTCCAATCATCAATCCGAGCGATCCTGCATATCTGTTTTTTACGTCCGGCACAACCGGCGTCCCCAAAGGCGTACTCGGATGTCACAGGGGACTGAGTCATTTTCTCAAATGGCAGCGCGAACGTTTTGAGATCACGCCAAACGATCGCTGCGCTCAACTGACGGGACTCTCTTTCGACGTCGTTTTGCGCGACCTCTTTCTGCCCTTGACCAGCGGAGCGAGTCTCCATATCACTGACGATGTCGGCGTCACAACCTCAGGCCGGATTCTCGATTGGCTTGAACGCGAACAGATCTCAGTGCTGCACATCGTACCGTCGCTCGCTCAGACATGGCTGAGCGATGCTGCGCCCGGAGCCGCGCTCGGTTCGCTACGCTACGCGTTTTTTGCGGGCGAGCCGCTTACCGATTCGCTGTTGCGTAGTTGGCGCAAAGTCTTTCCGTCGGCTGCGGTAGTGAACCTTTATGGACCAACTGAAACTACGTTGGCCAAGTGTTTTTACGTTTTGCCCGATGATCCGACGTTTGGCGTGCAACCGGTGGGACGGCCACTGCCCGAAACCCAGGCGCTGGTTTTGAATCCTAACGACCGCCTTTGTGGTATCAGTGAACCGGGCGAGATCGTGATTCGCACACCATTCCGAACACTGGGTTATGTCAACGCGCCCGAGGAAAATCGAACGCGCTTTGTCGCAAATCCATTCCGCGACGATCCGAATGATCTGATTTACCGCACCGGCGATCGGGGACGTTATCGCCCGGATGGTGAACTGGAAATCCTGGGCCGGCTGGACGATCAAATAAAGATCCGTGGCGTGCGCATCGAGCCCAATGAAGTCAATGCAATTCTGGCGCGCCATCCATCAGTGACTGCATCCCACGTTCTGCCGATCAAGGATCGCCAGGCAGAGAATGCGCTGGCGGCCTACATTGTTAGCGCCAAGGATCCAACCGCCTCGGAGTTGAGGAGTTATCTAAGCCGGCAGCTACCTGCTGCGATGGTGCCGTCGTATTACATCTTCCTTGATGAGCTGCCGCTGACTCCCAACGGCAAAGTGGACCGGCGGGCTCTGCCTGTACCCGACCTTGCCGAGTTGCGCTCAGAGCGGCAGTTTGTCGAGCCCCGCAATGCCGCCGAAGAGATGGTCGCGGAGATTTGGGCCGAAGTGCTCGGGCTCGAGCGCGTGGGCGTTTGCGACAACTTTTTTGAATTAGGCGGCCACTCGTTAAAAGCGACGCAGGTGATGGCCAGGATCTACACCCTATTTCAGATAGAGTTGCCGTTGCAGACGATCTTCGAGAAAGCGACAGTGGCTGAATTGGCGGCTGCAATCGAAGATTCTCTGATTAGGGAATTGGAACAACTGCCCGAAGACGAGACTCCGCATTTGCTCTAAAGACGATTTATGCAAGACAGCGCAGCGGATAGAAAAACAAAGCTTTCGCCGGGGAAGCAAGCGCTGCTCGAGCAGCGTCTGCGCGGGGTCGCGAGCGACGAGTCAAGAGCGAAAGAATCGCCAGGCATCACCGCCGAGCCCAACCGCCAGGTCAAAGTTAATGGTCTCACAATCGACTTGGGTGAAATTGAAACGACGCTGGGCCAACACGCGGGTGTGCGCGAGTGCGTTGTGATAGCGCGAGAAGATGAAGCGTCGGACTCACGACTGGTCGCCTACGTTGTGCCGGAGTCGGCAGATCAGGATTCCAGACAGCAAGAGAATCCGAAATTGGAATCCGAACAAGTCTCACAATGGCAAACAATCTGGGAAGAGACATATAAACCAAGCTTCGAGCAGCGCGATCCAACCTTTAACATTAGCGGTTGGAACAGCAGTTATACCGGCGCACCGTATCCCGCGGAAGAGATGCGTGAGCTGGTCGATGATACCGTGCAAAGAATCTTGTCTTTAAGACCCAGCCGCGTACTCGAGGTCGGCTGCGGCACAGGGTTGTTGCTGTTTCGCATCGCTCCTTTCTGCGAAGAATACCTTGGCACGGACTTTTCGGAATCAGCACTGCGCGGCATCCAGGAACAGTTGAGGGCGCCCGGACGAGGACTGCCGCAGGTTTCGCTTTCACAGCAGATGGGTGACGATTTTGAGGGTATCGAGCCCGCTGCACTCGACACGGTGATCCTTAACTCGGTGGCCCAAAATTTCCCCAGTCTCAATTACCTGTTGCGTTTCCTGGAGGGCGCCATCAAGGCCGTAAGACCGGGAGGTAAAATCTTCGTTGGCGATGTTCGTAACTTTGCGCTGCTCGAAGCCTTCCACGCCTCAGTGCAATTCTATCGAGCGCCTTCATCGCTGACTAAAGCAGAGTTACGCGAACGCATCAATAAGCACCTCTTCCAGGAGGATCAACTGCTGATCGATCCACGTTTCTTCAACGCGTTGAGGCAGCATTTTCCACAGATTACCGCTGTGGAGATCAAGCTTAAGCGTGGCTACAACCGAAATGAGATGACTCGATTTCGCTACGACGCCATTCTCCACGTGGGAGCTAACGGCGCGAGCAGTGTCGACAGTGAGTGGCTGGATTGGCAGAGGCAACAACTGACATTGAAGTCGCTGCGGCAATTTCTGATCGAGAACAAACCGGAGACCCTGGTCATCACGCACGTGCCTAACGCTCGTCTTCAGGAAGAGATCAGGCTCTTGGAGCTGTTGCAAGATGATGCCGAAAGAACAGTGGGGGAGCTACGCGACGTTCTCTCTGAAATGACGAACGATGCCGGGGTAGAGCCGGAAGAGTCTTGGGCCCTGAGTGAGCAGTCGCCATATTCCGTAGACGTAACCTGGTTAAGCTCTGGCGCTAATGGCTGCTTCGACGTCGTACTTACGCGTCAGACAGACGTGCGCAAAAAACCAGCTCTTATTTCGGAACAGGCAAGGGTCACCGTTAATCAACGATTGAGTTACTACGCTAATAATCCCCTTCAGTGGAAGACGAGCAATAGCCTTGTGCCACAATTGCGTGGCTGGCTGAAGAGGAAGTTGCCCGAGTACATGATTCCGTCCGCTTTTGTGGTGTTGGACGAGTTTCCACTAACTCCCGACGGCAATGTGCATCGAGCCGCGCTTGTGTCGCTTTACCAGAGCGGGCCGGAGCTGCAGATGCAGTTTGCCGACGCTGCTGTATGGCAGGCAGATTCGCCGCAGACCGAGGTTCATCAAAAGCATCTCGCCTACTGGAAGGAACAGCTTCGGGGCGCGCCAACATTGCTGGATTTGCCGACGGACCGACCGCGCCAGGCCGCACAGACCTATAAGGGCGCACACCAATCCATCATGCTCTCGCAAGAGTTGAGCGATGAACTCCGGACGCTCAGCCAGGGTGAGGGCGTAACACTGTTCATGACCCTACTAGCGGTCTTTTATACGCTGCTGTACCGATACACGAGTCAGGACGATATCCTTGTCGGCTCGCCTCACGCGAACCACGCCGACACCGATGGTCCAGAGTTCTTTATGAACAATCTGGTCCTGCGTACAGACCTCTCGGATGATCCCAGCTTTCGCGAGCTACTAGCGAGAGTTCGCCAGGTAACTCTGAGTACTTTCACTCATCAAGATCTGCCATTTGAGAAGCTGGTTGAAGAGTTGCGACCAGATCGGAGCCTGGGCCACACGCCTCTCTTCCAGGTGATGCTCGCGCTCCAGAATGCGGTCACGCAAGCGCTGGAGATTACCGAACCTAAGCCCAGCGAACTACAGAGTGACGACTGGACTTCAAAGGTTGATTTGAAGCTCTTCGTAATTGAAGAGGCTGAGGGACTGCGCGGACGATTGGAGTACAACGCCGACCTCTTCGATGCCGCCACTATCCAGCGGATGCTGGGACATTTCCGCACCTTGCTCGAAAGCGTCGTTAGAAATCCTGCGCAGCGCATCTCGACTCTATCGCTGTTGACGGAAGCCGAGCGTCAACAAGTACTCGTCGAGTGGAATGATACTCAAACTGATTTTCCGAAGGATTCTTGCTTGCATCAGTTGTTCGAGCGACAGGTCGAGCAGAGGCCCAACGACAGCGCCGTGCTCTTCAAAAACGGGCAGCTAACTTACGGCGAGCTGAACCAGCGAGCCAATCAACTCGCACACTATCTGGGGGAGTTAGGCGTGGGCCCCGACGTCCCGGTCGGCATATGCGTGGAACGCTCGGTGGAAATGGTGGTCGGCATCCTTGGCATCCTCAAAGCGGGTGGAGCATATGTGCCGCTGGATCCATCGTATCCCGGGGAGCGACTTTCATTCATGCTAAAGGATACGAAGACTTCGGTACTCGTTACCCAGCAGCGGCTGCTTGCGAAACTGCCTGAGCACGTAGCCAGAGTCGTGTGCCTGGACGCAGACTGGAAAACAATTGCCGGAGGGGCCACGGAAAACCCGGCGGTTGCGGTGATGCCCGATAACCTGGCCTATGTGATCTACACCTCGGGCTCGACCGGCATCCCCAAAGGTATTGCCATCAGACACCGAGGCGTTGTTAACAATATCGTTGACCTCAACCGGCGCTTCAGCGTCGGTCCTGAAGATCGAGTTCTCGCCTTATCCTCGCTGAGCTTTGACATGTGCGTTTATGAGGTGCTGGGCACTCTCGAATCCGGCGGGGCGATTGTCCTGCCTGACGCCGCGGCGCGGCGTGACCCTGCGCATTGGGCTGAGTTGGTGGTCCAACACAAAGTCACCGTCTGGAACTCTGCGCCCTCGCTACTCGAAATGTTTGTCGAGCATGTCCACGATCGGCCTCAGCTTAAGCCTGGCTCTCTGCGCCTGGCGCTGCTTGGTGGAGACTGGGTGCCTGTGAGTTTGCCGGACCAACTCAGGTCTCTCGTTGAAGGAGTCGAGGTGATTGTAATGGGAGGCGCCACCGAGGCCTCAATTCATTCGATCATCTATGAGGTCAAAGAATGCGATCCTTCGTGGAGAAGCATTCCGTATGGCCGGCCAATGGCAAACCAGCGTGCCTACATATTGGACTCGCACTCGCAACTTGCGCCTATCGGTGTTCCCGGCGAACTGCACCTTGGTGGCGTGGGGCTCGCTTGGGGTTACTTCAACCGTCCGGACCTGACGGCCGAAAAGTTTGTCCCCAATCCGTTCTGCCCGGAGGCGGGAGATCGCCTCTACAAGACCGGCGACCTTGCGCGTTGGATGGCCGATGAAAACATTGAACTCCTGGGCCGGATGGATTTTCAGGTGAAAATACGCGGCCACCGAATCGAGTTGGGAGAGATCAGTGTGCTGCTGCGTAATTATCCAGGCGTTGAAGAGGCTGTGGCAGTGGTGAGAGAAGACGAGCCGCGTAAGAAGCGCTTGGTGGCGTATGTCGTTCTCGCGGACGACTCTGCTCCCAGCATCTCCGAGCTGCGAAACTTCTTAACAAAGACATTACCGGAATATATGGTGCCCTCGGCATTCATCATCCTGGACGCGCTGCCACTGTCGCCCAATGGTAAGGTGGACCGCCGCGCGCTTCCCGCACCCGAGCGGACCCGGCCTGAGTTGGAAGAAGCCTATGAGGCGCCGCGGAGTCCGGTCGAAGAAGTGGTTGCCAGAATTTGGGCGGAAGTACTGGGAGTGGACGAGGTGGGTGTCCATGATAATTTCTTCGCGTTAGGCGGGCACTCATTGCAAGCCACCCAAGTGATCTCGCGATTGCAAGACGTCTTTGAGTTAGAGTTGCCCTTACGACACCTATTCGAGTCGCCAACCGTTGCCGGGCTCGCAAAGAAAATGGAAACATTCGACGGGTCAGCGCAAAAGGATATTGTGAAAATCGCGCGCGTCCTGATACGGTTGAATGAGCTTTCGGAAGAAGAGGCAAAAACAATGCTGGTCCAGAGAAGCAAGCTGTAGCCGGACGTCGCCGCGAAACAATCATGAACAAAACCATACTTGCGGAATTTGTGTACCGCGGGATTGATCTTCTCCGCGGAGATGATCCAGTCCTTTATGAGTTGCTCGATCAAGAGTACCGCCGGCAAAATAACGTGCTGGGAATGATTGCGGCGTCGAGCATTGCTGATCCTTCTGTCCTCGTGTGCGGGGGCATGGTTGCAAGCAACGTGACCACGGAAGGTTATCCGGGAGCGAGGTTTCACGCCGGCTGCGAAGTCATTGATGAGATCGAGCGTCTCGCAATTAGTCGCGCCAAGGCCGCATTTCAAGCGCGCTATGCCAATGTCCAACCGCACTCCGGCACTTCAGCCAACCAGGTTGTGATGTTCAACCTCTTGAAGCCGGGAGACACGATTTTGGGCCTGGACCTCAATTGCGGCGGACACCTCACCCACGGGTCTAAAGCTTCTATCTCTGGACAATACTTCAACGCCGTAGGCTATGGTCTTAATTCAGAGGGCTTCATGGATTATGATCAAATCTACAATTTGGCACAGGAATTTAAGCCGAAGCTTATCATTTGTGGGGCCAGCGCTTATCCGAGAATCATCGACTTCCAAAGATTCCGTGAAATCGCTGATGCGGTCGGCGCCTTTCTCCTCGCCGACATTTCACACATCGCCGGCCTTGTCGTTGCCGGTGAGCATCCCAGCCCGATTGATCATGCCCACTTCACAACAACGAGTACATACAAGCAGCTATATGGACCGCGTGGTGGGTTGATCCTGATCGGAAAAGACTTTGACGCGCCCGGTCCAGACGGAAAGACAACGCTATCTGACATGGTCCAGAACGCGGTCTTCCCCTTCTTCCAGGGGACTCCGAATCTGAATGGGATTTCTGCCAAGGCCAGGGCGCTGGCGCTGGTGGCAACTTCCGAGTTCAAGACCTTAGCCAGGCGAATTGTGACGAATGCGAAGGTCCTGGCCCAGTGCTTTGCTGACAAGGGTTATAGGGTCCTGACCGGCGGGACCGACAATCACATGGTTGTAATTGATGTGCTCGCAAGCGGCGTGACCGGCGTGATCGCTGAACGCGCTTTGGAAGAGTGCAACATCATCGTCAATAAGAACAGGATACAAGGGGATAAGAAACCGGCGCTGGTAACCAGCGGCATGCGTTTGGGCGCCAATGGTCTCGCGCTCCGAAAGATGGGGGCGCCCGAAATGTCGCGATGCGCTGACCTGATCCACCAGGTTCTTTCGTCGGTAAAGGTTTTTGGAGAGGATGATTATGAATTGGATAAGAGCATCAAGGAGTCCGTTCTGGATGAGGTCAACCAGCTTTGCAAGTGTTTCCCGATTCCCCACTATCCAAATGAGTACTGGGAGGAGCACGATTTGCTTGAAGAGCCAAAGACCCGTGAATCACTTGTGTATACTCCCGAGTGATACGGGCCTTGCTGAATCTTCCTCCATCTAAGATAGGAAAGGAAGCGCGAACAAGCCGCAGATTAAGAAGAGGTTTTGACCTGAGTAGTCCTTCTAAACATATCTCCATCCTTTCTCCGGAGAAGCGCGAGCTGTTTGCCATGCTGCTCAAGGAGCAAGGTGTCGAGGTCTCACCGCCACAGTCCATTCCCCGCAGGACTTTATCTAGTCCTGCGCCTGCTTCATTTGCTCAGCAGCGGTTGTGGTTCTTGGACCAACTGGCTCCAGGCACATCGGTCTACAACGTGCCCAACACTCTACGCCTGAGTGGAGCGCTTGATGTAGCGGCCCTGGAGCAAAGCCTCAACGAGATCGTGCGGCGACACGAAGTTTTGCGAACGACGTTTGCAACTGTCGAAGGCGAGCCGGTGCAGGTTATTGCCGGGGAGCGGAGCATCACCGTTTCCGTCGTGGATCTAACTCGGTTGTCAGACACAGAACGTGAGGTCCAGGCTCACAGGCTGGCCAATGAAGAAGCGCAGCGTCCTTTCGATCTGGCTCACGGTCCGCTTGTACGAGCGAGCTTGATCCGGCTGGCCGAAGAGGACCATATCTTTCTGCTGACGATGCATCACATCATCAGCGACGGTTGGTCCTTAGTGCTCTTTTTCCAGGAACTGTCGACGCTCTATGAGGCCTTCTCTCGAGGAGAACCCTCTCCGCTCAAGGAACTTCCTATTCAGTATGCCGACTATGCTGCGTGGCAGAGGGCGTGGCTCCGGGGTGAGGTGCTGGATAAGCAACTTGCCTACTGGAGGAAGCAGCTCGGCGGAAACCTCCCTGTGCTGGAATTGGCAACAGATAGACCGCGACCGGCGGTGCAAACATATGCCGGCGCACGCTCAACTCTAATACTGTCCGAACAGCTCACCGACGACCTTGCGGCGTTGAGTCGGCGCGAAGGGGCTACGCTGTTCATGACGCTGCTCGCGACTTTCAAGGTCCTGTTTTATCGCTACACCGGACAGGAAGACATCATTGTAGGCTCGCCTATCGCTAATCGTCCTCAGACTGAGACTGAAGAGTTGATCGGCCTCTTCCTCAACAATCTCGCGTTGCGCACGGACCTTTCTGGTGACCCCAGCTTTCGAGAGATCCTGGCTCGCGTACGAAAGACGGCATTAGAAGCGTACGCTCACCAGGATGTGCCTTTTGAAAAACTGATCGAGGAGTTAAACCCGGAACGCGACTTGAGCCGCACGCCGCTTTTTCAAGTCTATTTTAATCTCTTCAACTTCGCCGACGAGATCAAACTACCCGGGTCAGCAGCGCGGACAGCCGCCTTTAACGACGCCTGGTTCAGTACGGACGAAAACCTATCCAAGTTTGATCTAACTCTATACGCCAGCGTCGAGGATAAAGAACTCAAACTGGCAATGGTTTACAACGTCGATCTTTTTGATGAAGCCTCAGTCACACGGATGCTCGATCACTTTCAGACCTTGCTGAAACTAGTTGTAGCCAGCCCGGATCGGC
Organism: Pyrinomonadaceae bacterium; assembly: GCA_041499185.1. Taxonomy (GTDB): domain Bacteria; phylum Acidobacteriota; class Blastocatellia; order Pyrinomonadales; family Pyrinomonadaceae; genus JAOAPY01. The sequence continues at coordinate 11,558 of JBGQJU010000025.1, forward strand.
CTATCTCGGATCTTGCCCTGCGTACGCAGGCCGAAACATACCGGGAATCCATTCGAAGCCACAGCATTCGTCCCGTCAATCCTTTCAGCAGATTTGAGAAAGAGGAGATCGAAGAATCAATAGCGGAGCGCTTTGAAGCTCAGGTTAGAAAATATCCCACAAAGGTCGCCGTCAAAAGCAGGAATCATGAATGGTCCTATGAAGAACTGAACCGAGCTGCTAACCAGATTGCTCATTCAATATTGAGTCTTAAGGGAGTAGACGAGGAGAGAATCGCCCTCCTGTTCGAACACGATGCGCCCATGGTTGCCGCTCTCTTCGGGGCCTTGAAGGCTGGCAAGACCTATGTCCCTCTAGATCCGTCGTATCCCACGGAGAGGATCGACTACATCCTGCAGCACTCGCAGTCAGGCGCGCTCGTGACCAATAACAAGAATCTTGCCTTGGCCCAGGAGTTGGCGGCCGATGCGTTGACGCTGATCAATATCGACAGCCTCGATTCGGCGACGTCTCTCGCCAATATTGAGTTATCGACGGAGCCGACCAGACTCGCCTACATCCTTTATACGTCCGGTTCGACTGGACAGCCGAAGGGCGTAATGCAGAACCATCGCAACGCGTTGCATTACATTCGGGTGTACACAAACAACCTGCATCTCAATAGCGACGATCGGCTGACCCTGCTTTCTTCCTACTGTTTCGATGCCTCGGTGATGGACATCTACGGGGCATTGCTCAACGGAGCCACGCTCTACCCGATTGATCTCAGACAAGATGGACTAGCGAATCTGGCGGGGCTGCTAAGCACGGAGAACATCACAATCTACCATTCCACGCCGACGGTCTATCGCTATTTTGTCAGCACGCTCAGTGAAGGAAAGGCATTTCCCGAAGTGCGTTTCGTGGTGCTCGGCGGCGAGGCGGTCAACCGCCGAGACGTGGAACTGTACAAGCAACACTTCGCTGACGAATGTCTCTTCGTTAACGGTCTGGGACCGACCGAAGCGACGGTGAGCCTGCAGTTTTTTGTCAAGAAGCAAACAGAAATTTCAGGCCAGGCGGTTCCCGTCGGTTATCCGGTTGAAGACACAGAGATCCTATTGCTCAATGCAGCCGGCAAACCGGCCGAGATCTATGGCGAGATTGCGATCAGGAGTGAACATGTCGCGCTGGGCTACTGGCGGGATGAAGAGGCTACCTCGGCCGCATTTATTGCCGAGGGGCAGGGAGCGTCTGATCGTACTTACCGCACCGGCGATATGGGGCGCAGGCTGCCCGATGGCAGCATTGAGTTTGAGGGACGGAAGGACTCTCAGGTCAAGATAAGAGGTTTTCGCGTCGAGTTAGGGGACATCGAATCGGCGCTCTCCGAACACCCGAGCGTGAGTGAGAACGCAGTCGTGGCCAGGGAGGACAGGCTCGGAGAAAAGCGCCTGGTGGCCTACATCGTCCCTCACCCGGAACAGTCGGAAGGGGTGAACGATCTCCGCGGATTTTTGAAACAGAAACTTCCAGATTACATGGTGCCAACTGCTTTTGTTTTGCTGGATTCGTTGCCGTTAACGTCCAGTGGCAAAGTGAATCGCCGCGCTTTGCCTGCTCCTGATGACTTCGACTACGAAAACAAAGCAAAATCCGCGACTCCGCAAACTCAGTTGGAGAAATTATTGGCAGACATTTGGACGGAGCTGTTGGGCGTCAAACAAGTCGGCATCAACGATAACTTCTTCGAGTTAGGCGGACACTCTTTGAAAGCCATGCAGGTGATGGCCAGGGTTAACTCCGTATTCCAGATTGACTTGCCTCTGCTTATGCTTTTCGAAGCGGGAGACGTGGCGACGTTGTCATCCATGATAGAAGAACGTCTAATCAAAGAGCTTGAGGAGATGCCTGAGGACGAGGCCGCGCGGCTCTTCGACCTTTCCGTATCACAGTAATGTCAACTGATAGCGACACTTCAGACAAGAGGTCCAAACTCTCGCCCGCGAAGCTGGCGCTGCTCGAGAAACGCCTGCGTGGCGAAGCGGCTGGCAATGCGCCACGCAGCCGAATTTCGCGCCGGCAACAAGAGAACTTTCTGCCGCTATCGTTTGCTCAACAACGCTTGTGGTTTTTGGATCAGTTGGAACCAGGGAGTCCGGCATACAACATCTCGACTGCGTTCAGGCACAACGGATCCTTAGATCTTGTGGCGCTGAATAGAGCAATTAATGCCGTCGTCTCGCGCCACGAGATCCTGCGAACCAGCTTTAGAATTGCAGACCGCGAGCCGGTTCAGGTAATCGATGGGACTCCAGGCTGCGATCTCCCGTTTGTAGATCTACGTGACCTGCCGGCAGACAATCAGCAAGATGAAGTGCGACGGCTTGCGACTGAAAATGCCAGGCGACCATTTGACCTCACTCAAGGCCCACTTTTCCGCATCTGTCTGCTGGAACTGAGTGAGACTGAGCACGTCTTGCTACTCACCATACATCACATCATCAGCGACGCGTGGTCGCTCGACATTTTCTTTCGCGAAATGACTGAGGCGTACGCCTCATACCGGGAGAACAACGACGCAGCATTGGCTGAACTTCCGGTTCAATACGCGGATTTCTCCATCTGGCAAAGAGACTGGGCCGCACAAGGCAGGCTCGAGCAGCAACTTGCGTACTGGCGAAAACAATTGGCAGACGTGCCGGAGGCCCTTGATTTGCCAACTGATAGACCGCGTCCGCAGCACTTAAGTTTTGCCGGAGCGCAGCAGACCGCAGAGTTTCCCCGAGACTTGATCGAAGGCTTGAGGGAGCTGTCGCAGCAGGAGAATGTCACGTTGTTTATGCTGCTGTTGACGGCTTTCAATGCCTTGCTCGCTCGCTATTCGGGACAGGACGACATTCTCGTGGGGTCTCCCATTGCGGGAAGAAACCGCATGGAAACTGAATCGCTGATTGGGTTGTTCGTTAACACAATAGTCTTGCGTACCAACCTTTCCGGTAATCCCTCGTTTCGGGAGCTGCTCCGGCAGACAAGAGAAAACACACTGGCGGCGTATGCCAGCCAAGACGTGCCCCTTGAGAAACTCGTCGAGGAATTGCAGCCCGCACGCGGCGTGGGCCATTCGCCTTTCTTCCAGGTCATGCTGGATTTTAAGAGCGCCATCGGAAGTAGATCGCAACGCGCCGGCTGGCAAATTGAGAATCTTGAACTTGATCGCGGGACCGCCCGCGCCGACCTCTTGCTCTTCCTGACCGAGGAAGAGAACTCGCTCACATGCCTGCTCGAATACAGCAGCGATCTATTCGAACCGGCGACGATACAAAGACTGCTGCGTCACTTCGAAGTTCTGTTGGCAGGTGTCGTGCGCAATCCGGACCAACGAGTTTCTGAATTGCCTCTGCTTACGGAAAACGAGCGACAGCAACTGCTGGCCGAATGGAACCAGATTCAGCCGAGCACCGACGATGCGCCCTGTATTCAGCAATTGTTTGAGCAGCAGGTGACGCGTGCGCCTGAGGCAGTGGCGGTGGTGTTCGAGCAGGAAAAGCTCACTTATGCCGAGCTGAACCGGCAGGCGAATCAGTTGGCTCACTATCTCAGAAAGCGAGGGGTAGGGCCGGAAGTGTTGGTTGGAATCTGCGTCGAGCGCTCAATTGCGATGGTGGTGGGACTGCTTGGCATCCTGAAAGCAGGCGGAGCTTATCTCCCGCTTGATCCTTCCTATCCGGAGGAACGGCTCGCGTTCATGGTGGAGGACGCGGGAGTGGAAGTGCTCGTCGTTCAGCAAGAGCTGCTGAAAAACCTGCCACGCTCCGTCGCAGAGATTGTCCGCATTGACGCTGATTGGGATCAGATTTCGCTTGAAAGTGGCGACCGTCCAGAAAGCGAAACTGCTGGTGAGAACGCTGCCTATGTGATCTACACGTCTGGCTCAACGGGCAAACCAAAGGGCGTGATAGTAACTCACCGCAATGTTGTGCGTCTATTTGAAGCCACTGATTCGTCCTACAAATTCAACGCGAATGATGTTTGGAGTCTGTTTCACTCGTATGCCTTCGATTTCTCGGTGTGGGAGATTTGGGGCGCACTGCTGTATGGCGGGAAACTGGTGATTGTGTCCTTTTGGGTGAGCCGATCTGCTGAAGGATTCTATCAGTTGCTGCTCGATCAGAAGGTCACGGTTTTGAATCAAACTCCTTCAGCGTTTCGTCAGCTCATCGAAGTCGATAGCAAAATCAAAGGCGACCTGCCTTTGAGGCTGGTGATTTTTGGCGGCGAGGCGCTCGAGCCCCATACTCTCAAGCCTTGGTTTGATCGTCACGGCGACGAGCACCCTCGGTTCGTGAACATGTACGGCATAACTGAAACTACCGTGCACGTCACTTATCGACCGTTGCGGATGGCGGACGCGACCCGCAGTGTTATTGGTCGTCCTCTCGCTGACTTGCAGGTGTTTGTGCTTGATAGATATCTGCAGCCGGTACCGATCGGTGTCCCAGGCGAGATGTACGTAGGCGGCGCGGGGCTCGGCCGCGGCTATCTCAAGCGTCCGGAGTTGACCAGCGAACGATTCACACCGCATCCATTTTCGTCCGAACCCGGTGCGCGCCTTTATAAAACGGGTGATGTGGCGCGATTTCTGAATGACGGAGATCTCGAATACCTCGGCCGCGCAGATGATCAGGTTAAGATCCGTGGCTACCGCATCGAGTTGGGCGAGATTAACGCAAATCTGGCTGAGCATCCCGCGGTCCGAGAAAGCGTAATTGTAATGCACGGCAGAGGCTCTGATGAGAGGCAGTTGGTCGCTTACATAGTGCCGGCGCCCCGCTCAGCGCCGAGCATCAGTGAGCTGCGGGAGTTCTTGAAACAAACGCTGCCTGATTATATGGTGCCGGCAAATTTTGTTTTCCTTGAGGCAATGCCCCTGACCGCCAGCGGCAAGGTTAATCAGCGAGCGCTTCCCGCGCCAGATCAGATTTCGGTTGAGACCCCCTTCGCTATGCCTCGCACGCCAACAGAGGAGCTGTTGGTCAGCATTTGGAGCGACGTGCTGCAGGTGAACCGCGTTGGCATAGATGATAATTTCTTTGAGCTTGGTGGGCACTCGCTGCTTGCTACGCAGGTGATGGCGCGAATACGAGATGTTTTCCAGGTAGAGGTGCCACTCCGAAGAATTTTCGATCGACCCACAATCGCCCAGTTGTCTCGACTTATTAGTGAGGCGCAGACGAAAGAGCCGGAACTTGCCGGCGGAGCGATCAAGTCTTTGCCCAGAAGGCCGCGGGTTGAAAGAGTGATTTCGTCATGAGTAATCGCGGATCGAGTACAGTAGTGCGAAGGAGTTGCCCAGCTCGCGGCCTTCAAGAAATCTTCAAGCCGGGCGAAACTAAAGCGCGCCGCAGCCTCTCACGCGCGACTGAGCTGATGGAGTTATTTGGAACGATTTGATGGGAAGCGAATCTTATATCTTTCCTGCGTCTTTTGCTCAGCAGAGACTTTGGTTTCTGGATCAGTTGGATCCGGGCAAGAGCGTGTACAACATGCTCTACGCCGTGCGCCTCAACACTCGACTCAATGTTGATGCTTTGCATCAGAGCCTTAATGAGATCGTGCAGCGGCATGAGTCGCTCCGGACGACCTTCGCTGCTGACAAGGGCCAGCCCATTCAAGTCATCGCCGCGGCGTTGCAACTCGAGTTACCAATTATTGACCTCAGGCGGCTCGCGAGAACTGAACGTGAGGCAGAGACACTACGCCGCGCCCAGCAGGAAGGTGAAGCACCATTTGATTTGGCAACTGGCCCGCTGCTGCGAACCAAACTACTGCTACTTGACGAAGACGAACACGTGTTGCTGATCACTGTGCACCACATTGTAAGCGATGGCTGGTCGATGGGTGTGTTCCTACGCGAGTTGGCAACATTATACGAAGCTTCCTCAGAGGGCCGATCGTCAGCTCTGCAAGAGCTTCCGATTCAATATGCCGACTACGCCGTCTGGCAGCGCGAGTGGTTGCAAGCCGACGTGTTGGACGCGCAAGTTGCATACTGGAGAGAGCAGCTCAACGGTGCGCCTCTGGCGCTCGAGCTGGCAACCGATCGGCCCCGGCCGGCGCTTCAGACATTCGCGGGGGCGAGACGCCACGCGGAGTTGCCGGCGAGTCTGACCGATCGATTAAGGACGTTGAGTCGTCGTGAAGGAGTAACTCTCTTCATGACTTTGTTGGCGGCGTTTGAAGTGCTTTTGTGGCGCTACAGCGGCCAGGACGATCTGATAGTTGGTACCCCTATAGCGGGGCGAAATCGCTCTGAGCTGGAAGGGTTGATCGGATACTTCGCCAACACGCTACCACTTCGCGTTGACGTATCCGGTAATCCGACTTTTCGAGATTTGCTGAGCCGGGTTCGCGAAACATCACTCAACGGATACGCGCACCAGGACGTGCCGTTCGACAAGCTCGTCGAAGAGTTGCGGCCCGAACGCAGTTTGAGTCACACACCACTGTTTCAAGTCATATTCGCGCTCGAAAACACGCCGCACACTTATCAATTAGCCGGGCTCGACGCGAGCTGGTTAGAGATAGATCGGGGCACGGCGAGATGTGACCTATCGCTGTTCGTCGATGACAAGGGCAGCGAGCTGGGTTGCATGTGGGAATACAGCACGGATCTTTTTGATGGCGAAACGATCGAACGAATGATTTCAAACTATCGGATGATTCTGGAAGACGTGCTGGAAAACCCGGAACAGCGAATCGCTTATCTGAATGTCCCGAATGAAGCCGAGCGTCAACGGTTGATCCAGGAATGGAATTCCAATGCGAGCGCGCCGACAGCTCCGGCGTGCATGCAACAACTGTTTGAAGCGCAAGCAGCGAAGACTCCCGATCAATTGGCGCTGGTGTTCCGCGAGCAAAGGTTAACCTTCCAGGAACTCAATACCCGCGCGAACCAGCTCGCCCATCATCTGCAAAAGCTCGGCGTCGGTCCCGAAGTTCCGGTCGGGGTATACCTTGAGCGATCGGCCAAGATGATCACGGCCTTGCTCGGAATCTTGAAAGCAGGCGGTGCGTACGTGCCGATAGATCCTGGCTATCCCGCCGGGCGATTGGCGTTCATGCTCGAAGATTCGCGTGTGCGGGTGCTGCTCACCGAAACGCGGTTACTAAATAGTCTTCCCGCTCTTGCGGCGAAAACGATCTGCCTGGACGATTGGACGCAATTTGCGAATGAAACAGCGATAAATCCTGTGAGCGAAGTGACGCCAGAGAATCTCGCCTACGTGATTTATACTTCGGGCTCGACGGGACGGCCGAAGGGCGTCGAGGTCACGCACCGCAGCGTTGTGCACCTGTTCCAATCGACTCGCGACCAGCTTGGTTTCCGTGCGGGAGACATCTACACGGTCGTTCATTCCAGCGCGTTTGATTTTTCTGTTTGGGAAATTTGGGGCAGCCTGTTGCAGGGCGGGCAACTCGTAGTTGTGCCGCTCGAAGTCGTGCAATCAGCCGCTGACTTTTACGATCTCCTTTGCCGCGAGCGAGTCACGGTTTTGAATCAAACTCCGTCGGCGTTGCGCGCGCTCCTGGATGTCAAACAAAGGGCGCAGGAAGAGTGGAGCGTGCGCCTGATCGTTTGCGGCGGTGATGCGCTCGATAGCGAGTTGGCCGCCCAACTGCCACAAATGGATATTCCAGTGTGGAATTTCTACGGACCGACGGAGAGCACCGTTTGGGCGACCTGCAACCGGGTGCCACGGACTCAGGAGGGTGACACTTCGATTGGCCGCCCTCTACCGGACATTCAGGTTTATTTGTTGGACGATTATCTCCAACCGGTTCCCATCGGCGTGCCGGGTGAACTCTTCATCGGAGGCGCCGGTCTGGCGCGCGGGTACCTGAATCGTCCTGAGCTAACTGCTCAGAAATTCATCCCTAATCAACTCAGTCAGGGAAGTGGCGCGCGTCTCTACCGCACGGGCGACCTGGCGCGCTACCGCGCTGATGGGAAGATCGAATTTCTCGGTCGCATCGATCATCAGATCAAACTGCGGGGTTTTCGTGTCGAGCTCGGCGAAATTGAAGCGGCGCTGACTCAGCACGAGGCGGTCGCGCAAGCGGTCGTCGTGCTCAGAGAGGACCGCCGTCATGATCAGCGGCTCGTCGCTTACATCGTTGCGGACGGTGATGCGCCGACCGCGAGTGAGCTGCGCCGCTTTTTGCAATCATCACTGCCCGATTACATGGTGCCTTCAGCGTTTGTAATCCTCGACGCCATGCCGCTAACACCTAATCGAAAGGTGGATCGACGGGCTCTGCCAGCGCCTGATTATTCAGCGCCGGAAACGTCTGAAGGGGCTCGCGCGCCCGAAAGTCCTGTCGCGGGAATATTGACGGCAATCTGGACGAAGGTCTTAGGCGTCGAGCACATCAGTATTGACGCCAATTTCTTTGCAGCCGGCGGTCACTCACTGCTGGCGACTCAGGTCATGTCGCGAATCAGAGATGCTTTTCAGATCGAGTTACCGTTGCGCGTGTTATTTGAATCGCCAAGCATTAGCGAGCTTTCTGAAAGAATTGAGCGCGCCATTCAGGCGCAACAGGGATTGTTGTCGCCGCCCCTGCTTCCGGTTAATCGAGATTCAATCCTGCCCGTTTCGTTTGCGCAGCAGAGGCTCTGGTTTCTGGATCAACTCGAGCCGAACAGTTCCTTTTACAACATTTCGCGGGCGCGGCGCTTGCGAGGCAACCTGAACGTCTCGGCGCTATCACAGACGATTACTGAGATTGTTCGGCGGCACGAAGCCCTGCGCACTTCGTTTTGGTCAGAAGCCGGGACGCCCTATCAGCGAATCAACGAATGCGAGTCAGTACCGTTGCCGGTGATTGATATCAGCGCTGTCCGAGATCGCGAACACGAGGTTGAGCGTCGGGCCACCGAGGAAACTGCTCGCCCGTTCGATCTGTCGCGTGGACCACTATTGCGCGCCAGCCTTTTGCGGCTGAGCGCAGACGATCACGTGCTCGTGCTCACCCTGCACCACATCGCGGCGGATGGCTGGTCGCTCGCGGTACTGTTTGACGAGTTGACGAGAATTTACGAAGCGTTTGCGAGCGGCAAGCCGTCGCCGCTTCCAGCTTTACCGATTCAGTATGCGGACTATGCCGTCTGGCAGCGGCAATGGTTGCAAGGCGAGACGCTGGAAAAACTCGTTGCTTACTGGAAGAAACAATTTGCCGGCGCGCCTGCGGCGCTGGAATTGCCCACAGACAAGCCGCGGCCTGCCCTCCAAACTTTTGGCGGCGCGATCGAAGCGGTCACGCTTCCAGTCGAGCTACATAAGGCCTTGAAGGCTTTGAGCAGAACTGAAGGCACGACGCTGTTCATGACTTGCCTCGCGGCTTTCCAGTTATTGCTTTCGCGCTGGTCGGGACAGAGGGATCTGATCGTCGGCACCGACGTTGCCAATCGCGGCCGGGTCGAGACGGAAGATCTGATCGGCTTCTTTACCAACTTGCTTTCGCTACGCGCCAAACTTTCTGATAGTCTGAAATTCACAGAGCTGCTGCGTCAGGTCAGAGAGACGACGCTCGAGGCATATGCGCATCAGGACCTGCCGTTTGAAAAGTTGGTTGAGGAATTGAGACCTCCGCGCGACCTCGGCCGCAATCCGCTAGTCCAGGTTCTGCTCGTGATGCAGAACGAGCCGAGCCGGGAACTCGAGCTGCCGGGTCTGAAGATCTCTCGATTCGCGCTCCCGGTTGAGAGTTCTCGTTTCGACCTGGTGCTTTTCCTGTCAGAATCGGAGGCGGGTTTGGAGGGCATGTGGCTTTACAACTCGGACCTGTTCGAGCCGGCGACGATTGGGCGTTTATCTCTTCAGTATAAAGAATTGTTAGAGAGCGTGGTTCGAGATCCCGAGGCCCCGCTCGATTCGTACAAAATCGCGAGGGCGGAACAAACCAGCAGCAAGAGGATGGAAAAGAAAGTTCCACCGACGCACGTTAATCGCTTGAGAAGTATGCGGCGCAAGGGTGTCGATCTGTCGCAATTGAGCGGCGTCAGAACCGGAGCGTTGCAAGCCGGGCAGACGTTGCCGCTGGTGCTCGAGCCTGACGCCGTCGACGTCGATCTTGCGGAATGGGCCGGCAGTAATCGCCACTTCATCGATCGGCACCTGTTGAAGCATGGCGCGATACTGTTCCGCGGTTTTCCAATAAATTCGGTGGTTGAATTTGAAGAGTTCGCATGTGCAATCTGTCCTGAGTTGTTCGGCGAATATGGTGATCTTCCGCGCGAACAACAGGGCGGTAAAGTTTACGGCTCGACGCCTTATCCGGCCGACGAGACGATCCTCTTTCACAACGAGAGTTCGCACATGCATCGCTGGCCGATGCTCATCTGGTTCTACTGCGTCAAAGCAGCCGAGCAGGGAGGCGAGTCGCCCATCCTTGACTGCCGGCGCATTTATCAATTGATGGAGCCATCATTGCGCGAGCGATTCGAGCAAAAGGGATTGATGTACGTGCGCAACTTTACCGAGGGTCTGGACGTGAGTTGGCAGAAGTTCTTTCACACCAACGACCGCTCGGCGGCCGAAAAGTATTGTCGTGAAGCGGGAATTGATTTCGAGTGGAAAGGCGAAAATGGATTGCGCACGCGCCAGCTTTGTCCGGCCGTGGTTCGCCATCCGCAAACAGGCGAGCTGGTCTTCTTCAACCAACTGCAATTACATCACGTTGCAAGCCTGGCGCCGGCGGTGCGTCAATCGCTGTTGTCGATGACGAGAGAGGAAGATTTGCCCCGACACGTTTATTATGGCGACGCTTCTGCGATTGAAGATTCGGTGATGCAGTACCTGGATGAGTTGTACCGCGCGAACGCAGTGAGTTTTCCCTGGCAGGAGCGCGATGTGTTAATGCTCAACAATATGCTCGTGGCGCACTCGCGAAACCCCTTCGTCGGTGAGCGCAAGATTGTGGTCGCGCTAGGCAATCTGGTGAGCAAGGAACAGATTGAGCAGCCCGCTCTGGTTAATCAGTAATACTCTCGAGTCGATGCAAAATTCTACCCAAGGATTCCGCCTTTCCCCACAACAAAAGAGTCTCTGGTTCCTGCAGCAGACCGCCGGCGAGCAACCGTTTGGCGCTGTCTGTGAGGTACTAATCCAAGGAGAAGTGCAGCCGCAGTTTCTGCTCCGCGCCGTAGAGACAGTGGTCAAGCGCCACGAGATTCTTCGCACCACCTTTCAACGCCCACCGGGAATCAAGACGCCATTTCAAGTTGTTACCGGCGCCGCTGACGTTCCAGTAAAGACTGCGGACTTGAGTGATCTGAAGGTAGAAGCGCAGCGCGCCAAAATCGACGAGCGCTTTGCCTTCGGGCGTGCACGCGCTTTCGATTTTGAACGAGGACCTTTACTGCGAGTTTCGTTGTTCAAGCTTTCGAGGACCCGGCATGTGCTGCTTCTATCTCTGCCGGCGATTTGTGCGGACTCGATGACGCTCACGAACTTCGCTGCGGAATGTGGGCGTGCCTACGAGCTTTGCCTAACCAACCAGGAGTTCACCGACGAGCCGATGCAGTATGCGGACTTCGCAGAGTGGCAGAACGAATTGCTCGAAGGCGCTGACGAACAAGCGGAAGAAGGGAAGCGCTATTGGGAAGAACTGGCGGCCAGGTCCGTCACCACGCTTCCGCTGGAAAAACGCAGCACGGCTGCGCAATCATTTCAGCCTGAGTCTGTGTCCGTCGATATTGATCAGACGCTCGTCTCAGGCATTAAAAGAGTCGCTCAGGAACATAACGCTTCAGTCGCCACGGTGCTCTTCGCCTGCTGGCAGGCGCTTATCTGGCGCCTCACCGATCAATCCGACTTCGTCCTTTTCCATCTTAGCGACGGCCGGAAAGTTGAAGGTCTGCGAGACGCGCTGGGACCCTACGCGAAATATCTACCCGTCGCTTGTCATTCTGAGGATGTCTCGTTCGTCGCGCATTTGCGCCGGTGCGACGCCGCGCTCCGCGAGGCGGAGGACTGGCAAGTGTATTTCGATCCTAGCAGGGTCATAGAAACGATTAGAGACTCAGTTGCTTTCGAATTCACGGAACAGCCTGAGACAATCGAAGCAGGTGGGCTCGGGTTTTCGCTGGCGCGACTTGAAGTCTGCCTCAGCCCGTTCAAGCTCAAGCTTTCGTGCACGCGCACGGAGCATTCAATTCGCGCCGAATTGCTCTTTGACGCGCAAGTTTTTGATCGAGAAACGGTCGTGCGGGTCGCGGGATACTTTCAGCGGTTGGCAGCACAGACTTCGGTCTGTGATTCTACTGAACGAACTCAAGGCGAACAACAATCACAGACTGAAGCCTATGCTACCTCAGCAGCGATCGGCTCTTTAGATATACTCAGCGAAGACGAGCGCCGACGATTGGTGATTGATCTCAATCGGACGCATTCCGAATTCTCCAATGCCAGGTGCATTCACGAGCTATTCGAAGATCAGGCGGCGCGCACACCAGAGGCAATCGCCCTGGTTTGCGACGAGCGGAAGCTGACTTACGCGGAGCTGAACGCGCGCGCCAACCAGCTTGCACATTTGCTGCGCCGCCGCGGACTCGCCCCGAACGCGCGCGTCGGACTCTGCCTGGGGCGCAGCGCCGAGGCGATTGCTGCCATGCTCGGGATTCTTAAAGCGGGCGGAGCGTACGTGCCCCTTAATCCTGAGCACCCACCGGCGCGGCTCGCGCTCCAGCTTGCGGAAAGTAATGCTTCGATTGTGATCGCCAACGCCGGCAGTTTCAATCAGTCGTTAGAGTTTGCCGGTGAAGTGATCGATCTTGATCGTGATGCTGCAGTGTTGGAGGCTGAACCAAACACCAATCCGGAATTAGTCACTGCTCCTGAACACCTGGCCTACGTGATTCACACTTCAGGTTCGACCGGCATCCCCAAAGGTGTCGCCATCCGCCATCGCGGACTGGTTAATTACACCGAGTTCGTCCTGCGGCGTTTGCAGGTAAAGGAGCCGCTGCATTTCGCGACCGTCTCGACAATCACCGCCGATCTTGGAAACACGTGCATCTTTCCTGCGCTCGTTTCCGGGGGCTGCCTGCACATCATCTCTTACGACGTAGCGATGGAAGGCGACTCGTTCGCGGCTTATGCTGCGAAGCGTCCTATCGACGTATTGAAGATAGTGCCGTCACACCTCGGCGCCCTGCTCGCATCGCGGCCTAAGGGCGATATTTCTCCCCGGAGATATTTGATTCTCGGTGGCGAAGCGCTTTCCCGAGAATTGCTCGAGCGCATCGCGCAAACAAAGCCTACTTGCGAGATCATTAACCACTACGGGCCAACCGAGACGACGGTTGGATCCCTAACTTTCAGCGTCAACGCCAATGAGTTTTCGCCTTACTCCCTCACCGTGCCCATCGGGCGTCCGATCGCGAACACACAGGTATACATTCTCGATCGCCGCTTGAATCCCGCGCCAACCGGCGTCGCCGGTGAGTTGTACATTGGCGGTGCAGGTGTTGCAGCAGCATATTTGAATCAAGCGGCGGAGACGGCCGCTCGCTTTGTTCCCGATCCGTTTTCGGATGAGCGCGACGCGCGCCTGTATCGCACCGGCGATCTCGCGCGCTATCTTCCTGACGGCAACGTCGAATTCCTCGGCCGCGTCGACCACCAGGTGAAGGTGCGTGGGTTTAGGGTTGAGTTGGGCGAGATCGAAGGTGTGCTTTCCCAACATCCCGGAGTCCAGCAAGCTGTAGTTACAGTCCGCCTCGATGCTGGAGGAGCGGACATCCCCTCCTCAGTTGTTGGCAGCGCACATGCTGGGAGCGCGGACATCCTGGCTGCATCGTCCGCTGTCACTCAACGTCTGGTGGCCTATCTCGTTCCTTTTGGCGTCAAGCCTCCCACTAATGACGAGCTGCGAACCTTCTTACAGCAGCATTTGCCTGACTACATGATCCCATCCGCGTTTGTCTTTCTGAAGACGCTGCCGCTGACGCCAAACGGCAAAGTGGATCGCGCGGCGCTGCCGGCTCCCGATGCATTGCGGCCCGAGATGCAAAGAAACTTTGTCGCACCACGCAACGTGGTGGAAACTGAGTTGGCCGGCATTTGGGGTTCAATGCTGAAGCTCGAGGCAGTAGGAGTTCATGATAACTTCTTCGATCTGGGAGGCCACTCGCTACTCGCGACACAGGTCATCTCACGCATGCGGACAGCCTTTCAACTGGAGATACCGCTGCGCGCTTTGTTCGAGTCTCCCACAGTGGCTGAACTCGCCGGGCGAATTGAACACTACGCCCAGCTAGAAAGGGCAGATTTGCTCGCCGAACTTGAAGCGCTTTCTGAGGACGAGGCGGAGCGGCTGCTCGAGTTGGAGAGGGCGGGATCAGGCGACCGGAAATCCTCTTGACTTTGCTGCCCTTGCGCAAAATGTCCTCCGTTGATGCCTCTGCCGGGCGATGTTATCATTGGCCGTGGCAATTGTTGTCCTGACAGGTCCTTCCGTTTGGAAGTTTCCGCAGATTCGGGATTCCGCGCATGCATTAGTAGTTTCATCCTATTCAAGACGTTGTGTGTCCGCTCTTGAGCGGCGAATCGACTATAAAATTATTCAGCCGTGAAATCGCCAGCGGGGTCCTTTATCGGCGAACGCGGCTCTCAGCTTGTGGTCACTTGATGGATAACTTAAGTCAGCGGATTGCCGGTCTGTCCCCCGCCAAGCGCGCTTTGCTGGAACTGCGTTTGCAGCAGACCGGCGCGAGCGTTAAGCGTGAGCCGATAATCAAACCGCGAGCTAATCGCGGCTGGGCGCGAGCCTCGTTCGCTCAACAGCGTCTCTGGTTTCTCGATCAACTTGAGCCCGGGCAGGCGTCCTATAACGTGCCGCGCGCAATGCGGCTGCGGGGCGCGCTCAACGTCAAAGCGCTGCAGACGACGCTCGCGGAAATCGTCCGGCGGCACGAAACCTTTCGCACCCACTTTTCCGATGTTGACGGAGAGCTGCGGCAGATCATTCGTGATGAAGTTGAAATTCCTTTGACGGTGATCGATCTCGCCCGTGTTCCAGAGGCAGAACGCGAAACTCACGCAGCGCAACTGGCGAAGGAAGAAGCAGCGCGACCTTTCAATCTAAACACCGGTCCGGTCATTAGAACCACCCTGCTGCGGTTACGCGATCAGGAGCACATTCTCCTGCTGACAAACCATCACATTGTCAGCGACGCGTGGTCGAGCGCAATTCTATTTCGCGAACTAGGAGAGTTGTATGAGGCTTTCGCGAACGGAACAGCCACAACCCTGGCCCCGCTTACGGTTCAGTATGCCGACTTTGCCGAGTGGCAAAGAGATTGGTTGCTGGGCAAGACGCTCGAAGAACAACTCTCGTATTGGAAGCAACAGCTTGAAGGCGTCACTGGGGTCTTGGCTCTGCCGATGGATTATCCGCGGCCGGCGGCGCCGACATTTCAGGGTGCGCACAAGTCGCGGGCTCTTTCGCCACGGTTGAGCAGTCAACTTGTTGATTTGAGCAAGGGCGAGGGTGCGACGGTATTCATGACGCTGCTCGCCGCGTTTCAGACGCTGCTTTATCGCTGCACCGGCGAGGAAGACATCGTGGTCGGCTCACCGATAGCTGGCCGCAACCGACCCGAGATTGAAGATTTGATCGGATTCTTCGTGAACACACTTGCGCTGCGCGCCGATCTCTCAGGCAATCCTACGTTCAGACAGTTACTGCAGCGCGTTAAGGAGACCGCCATCGGCGCTTATGCGCATCAGGATCTTCCTTTTGAAAAACTGGTGGAGGAGCTTGATCCAGAGCGTGACCTCGGCAGAAATCCGCTCTTTCAGGTGATGTTCCAGTATCAGGAGGCGACGCAGCCGGGATTCCAGTCGAAGGATCTGAAGCTGAGCTGGCTGGAAACTTCGACTGACGCGGCAAAGTTCGATCTGACGCTCGCGGTGCTGGCTGAAGCTGATTCGCTGAACTGTTTCATTGAGTACAGCACCGATCTCTTCAAAAGCGAAACCATCGAGCGTTTGTTAGGTCACTACGCAATGCTTCTTGAAGGCATTGTCGCGAATCCCGATGAACGCATCGCCACGCTGCCGTTGATGACCGAAACGGAGCGGCGCGAGGTGATTGCCGTCGCGCGTGGCGAGGTGGCAGAGTTTCCTCGAGGGCCGGGCATTCAGGATTTGTTTGAACAACAGGTCGAGCGCACGCCCGATGAAGTCGCACTCGTCTTTGGCAACGAGCTTTTGCACTATCGTGAGCTGAACGCGCGCGCAAATCAACTGGCGCATTACCTGCGCGAGCAAGGTGTAGGACCGGAAAGGCGCGTGGCAATCCGCGTCGAGCGTTCACTGGAAATGATTATCGGTCTGCTCGGCATTCTCAAGGCCGGCGGTGCGTACGTTCCACTGGAGCCTTCCTATCCGGAAGAGCGAACGGCGTTCATGCTTGAAGATTCAGGCGCGAGTTTGTTACTCACCCAGGAGCGGCTGATTGATTCAATGCCGGCGGCGAGCGTGCCGACTGTTTGCCTGGATCGTGATTGGAGAGAGATTTCGCGCCAGAGCGAAGCAAATCCACCGAATGAAACTACCGCCGAGAATTCCGCGCATGTAATTTACACTTCAGGTTCGACCGGGAGACCGAAAGGCGTCATCAGCGCGCACCGTGCTTCCGTGAATCGCTTTGCCTGGATGTGGCGCGCGTATCCGTTTGCCGCAGGCGAGGTCTGCTGTCAGAAGACTTCGCTGGGCTTTGTTGACTCGATCTGGGAGATTTTCGGGCCGCTCTTGCGGGGCGTACCACTGATCATCATTGACGATGAGCGTGTGAAAGATCCGGCGCGCTTCGTTGAAACATTGGCGGCGCACAAAGTATCGAGACTCGTGCTGGTGCCATCGTTGCTGCGCGTGATCCTTGAAAGCAACGAGGATCTGGCGACGCGGCTTGCAGATTTGCGTTACTGCGTTTGCAGCGGCGAGACGTTGCCTGTCGAGTTAGCGAAAGTATTCCGTGAAAAGCTGCCGCATACAACCCTCATTAATTTGTATGGTTCGTCCGAAGTTGCTGCCGACGTAACCTGCTATGAAGTGACCGGCGGCGATCATCTCGGCAGTGTGCCCATCGGGAAGCCAATCGCAAACACACAGATCTACATTCTTGATCCACAGATGCAGCCGGTGCCTTTGGGCGTGGCCGGCGAGATCTATGTCGGCGGTGAAGGACTCGCGCGCGGCTATCTCAATCAGCCTGCGCTTACCGCGGAAAAGTTTATTGCCAATCCCTTCGATGGCGGAGAATCAAAGTTATTCCGTACCGGTGATCTCGGCCGTTACTTCACAGATGGGAACATCGAGTATCACGGGCGGCGCGATCATCAGGTGAAAATGCGGGGCTTCAGAATTGAGCTGGGCGAGATTGAAGCAGCACTGAAAACCCATCCTGCAATTCTCCAGACGTTAGTAGTCGCGCGCGACGACGCACGGGGCGAGAAGCAACTGGTCGCTTATCTCGTTGCGAAAGAAACGATGCCGGCGATCGATGAGCTGCGTGCCTTTCTGCGCCGGAAGCTACCGGAATATATGGTGCCTTCGGCTTTCGCAATGCTTGAGTCACTGCCGTTGACTGCCAGCGGCAAAGTCGACCGTCTTGCCTTGCCCGCGCCTGATCAGAATCAAAGCGAAGCTCGCGAGACTTTCATTGCGCCGCGAACACCGACCGAAGACGTCTTGGCGACGATCTGGGCCGAGACGCTTGGGCTGGCTCGAGTGGGCGTCAACGACGACTTCTTTGCGCTGGGGGGACACTCTCTGCTGGTAGCGCGAATAGTTGCTCGCGTCAGAGAAGCGTTGCGGCTCGAGTTGCCGATGCGCGCGCTCTTCGACGCTTCAACGGTGAGTGCGCTGGCGCGCGAAGTTGACAGACTCCGGCAGGCCGGCGAAGGGCTGACCCAAGTGCCGCTTGTTCCCGTTCCGCGCGACGAGCCGCTGCCACTTTCCTTTGGGCAGGAGCGTCTCTGGTTCTTCGATCAGTTGGAGCCGGGCAGCGCCGCTTACAACATTCCGCGCGCACTGCGCCTGAAAGGACGGCTTGATAAGCAGGCGCTGCAACAAAGCTTCAACGCGATCATGGCGCGGCACGAAGTCCTGCGCACAAGTTTCGTTAACGTTAACGGCCGTCCGGCGCCGTCGATCGCCGAAAACGCAACGATCGAGATTCCTTGCCTGAACTCGCGCCAAGTGCCGCCCGCTGAGCGGGAAGAAAGGGCTCGAGTTTTGGCGACGGAAGAAGTGAGGCGCCCGTTCGATTTGACTCGAGCGCCATTGCTGCGCTTGTCGCTCATTGAGTTCGATGACGAGGATCACTTGCTGCTGCTGACCATTCACCACATTGTCACCGACGGCTGGTCGTTCGGTGTGATTCGTCGCGAGTTGGCGGCGCTCTACAATGCGTACGTCGATGAAAGCAGAGCGTCTTTGCCTGATCTGACCGTGCAGTATGCCGATTTTGCCCTCTGGCAAAGACAATCATTCGCCGGCGAGAATCTCAAAAAGCAACTCGACTATTGGCGCGAACAGTTGGTAGGTACTCCAGCAGTGATCAATCTGCCTTCAGATAGACCACGTCCTGCGGTGCGCAGTTTTCGCGGCGCACGACATGCCGTGAAAATCTCGGAGGAGATTGCTGACAAGCTTAGGGAGTTGAGCCGCAGCGAGCGTGCAACTCTCTTCATGACAGTGCTGACCGCATTTCAGTTGCTGCTCGCTTGTATCACCGGCGATGAAGACATCGTTGTTGGCTCGCCTGCTGCCGGCCGTAGCCGGTCAGAAACGGAAGGTCTAATCGGGTACTTCGTTAATACGATTGTGCTGCGCGCGAGGCTTTCGCGCGATCCTACCTTCCGGGAAGGATTGCGACAAGCTCGCGACGCGGCGCTTGGAGCTTTTACAAATCAGGACGTGCCGTTTGACAAGCTCGTCGACGAGTTACACCCCGAGCGTTCGTTGAGTCACAATCCATTGTTCCAGGTTTGGTTCGCCTTACAGAACGCACCAACGGAGGGCGAAGATTTGCATGGTCTCACGATCGACGGGCTCGACGTTGATAGTGCAGCGACAAGGCATGATCTGCAATTAACCTTGTGGGGAACTGCCGACGGACTCGAAGGCGCCTTCACTTTCAGCACGGATTTGTTTGAGCCCGAGACGATTGCGCAAATCGAGAAGCAGTTCCAGGCGCTGCTTGTGGCTGTCATTGCTCAGCCTGAGATTCGTTTGAGTGCCCTGCGCATAAGGCTCGCCGAGGTCGCTCGCGAGTATCGCGCGGAGCTGGCTCAGAGAATCGAGGAATCGGGCCGTAAGAAACTGAAGTCAATCAGGCGGAAGGTTGTGGGCAAAGTAGAACAGGAAATCGCGGGGGAAGAAGCTTGGACCAGTCCGACCCAATAAAACCGCCCAGCGGGCCAGGCGCGATAAAGCGCAAGAGCATTGCGTTGTCTCAGGAACAGCTTGTCAAAGAGAGCTTCCTGTTGACGGATGGGACTCTGCCGCTGGTCATGGAGCCGGCAGTGGATGGCTTGAGTCTTTTGGACTGGACGACCAGTAACCGACAGCAGATCGAAGAAAAACTCTCGCGTCATGGCGCAATACTTTTTCGCGGCTTCAAAGTTAATAGCGTCGATGCATTCGAGCAATTCATGAAGTCACTGGCCGGTGAGCTGCTCGATTACTCTTATCGCTCGACGCCGCGCACGCAGGTCAGCGGGAAGATCTATACTTCGACGGAGTATCCCGCGCACCAGACGATTCCGCAGCACAACGAGATGTCTTACACGCGCCAGTGGCCAATGGTGCTGGGCTTCTTTTGCAGGGAGGCGGCAGAAGCAGGCGGCGAAACTCCGATTGCCGACAGTCGTAGAGTTTTCAATCGCATCGATCCTGTGATTCGTGACCGTTTCAGAGGCCGGCACGTCAGCTACGTGCGCAACTATGGCGACGGGCTCGATCTTCCCTGGCAGAATGTTTTTCAAACCGAGGACCGAGCTGAGGCTGAGGCTTTTTGTCGGGCGACGGGAATCGAATTTGAATGGAAAGGCGAAGACCGGCTGCGTACGTCGCAGGTTTGTCAGGCAGTAGCAAGGCATCCGAAGACCGGCGAGATGGTCTGGTTCAATCAGGCACATCTCTTTCACGTTTCGAGCCTGGAATCAGAAATTCGCGATTCTTTACTTAACGCCGCTGGTGATGAACCACCACGCAATGCTTACTACGGCGACGGCTCGTCAATAGACGATCGCGATCTTGAAAACATACGCGCGGCTTATGACGCTGAGACGGTTGCCTTTCGCTGGCAAAAGGGAGACGTGCTGGTGGTTGACAACATGCTGGTAGCGCACGGGCGCCGGCCGTATCGGGGCGCGCGCAAAATCGTTGTGGGGATGGGTCAGCTCTACAGCGAAAGTTAGGACAATCGAAAAAGTGGAGCAGGAAATCATCGAAGGCTATCGTCTTTCGCCGCCGCAGAAGCATCTGTGGCAGCAGCAGATGTCTGCAAACCTGCCATATCGATCGTGGTGTGCGGTGCAGATCGATGGAGAGTTAGACACCGCGCTCCTCGCGCGAGCAGTCAAACACGTCGCCAGTCGGCACGAGATTCTGCGAACCACTTTTCAGCTTTTGCCAGGCATGACGATCCCGGTGCAAGTGATTGCCGCAGAGGCAAACGTTTCGTTGGAGACGCACGACGTGAGCACAAAGACCATCGGCAGCGAGCTGCCACGGCTCGATCAGTTCTTTTCCGAAGCCGCTCAACGCCCGATGGATTGCACGCGATTGCCATTGCTGCGCGCGGATCTCGTTAAGGGATCGTCGCGCTCGCACAACCTGTTTCTTACGACACCGGCGCTTTGCGCCGACGGGCCGTCGCTCCAGATTCTGGTGCGCCAGATTGCGGCCGCTTACGGCGCCCTCAAACGTGAAGAAGAACTTCCAGCTACCGACACGATGCAGTACGCCGACTTTGCCGAGTGGCAGAACGATTTGCTCGAATCCGAGGATGGGGCGGCCGGGCGGCAATACTGGAAGCAATTCGATCTTTCGCAGGCACACAGGCGAATGTGTTTTGAAAAGCTCGGCGCCGGCGAAGGCTTTCAGCCGGCAGCCGCACCTGTTGCCCTCTCGAGCGAGACAGTCAAGAGACTGAAAGAAGTTGCGTTGAGTTGCGAAGTCTCAGTCTCAACGTTCTTGCTCGCGTGTTGGCAAATAGTTTTGTCGCGATCTACCGATTGGGACGCGCCGGTGACCGGAGCAGCGTTTGCAGGACGAAAATTTAATGAGCTGGAACAAGCGATCGGACTGCTTTCGAGTTATCTACCGATTCAGAGTGAGCTTAAAAATGATCAGCGGTTCACAGATCTGCTGTTGCCGATGAATGATCGACAGCGCGAGGCCCAGCAGTGGCAAGAGTATTTTTCCTGGGAGGGTATCGATGAAACGGCAGCTCGCTTCTTTCCGTTCTGTTTCGAGTTTCGGACTTTCCCGGCAGACTTTGCCGCAGCAGGCCTGACTTTCTCTTTTAGACGACAAGAGTCATGCTCGGTACCCTTTAAGCTTAAGTTCGTTGCCGAAGAGACGCGCGACAGGATTGCGGCTGAGCTGCAATACGACGCGAATCGCTTTTCGAGTGAAGACGTCATGCGTCTGACGCTTAGGCTCGAAACTCTTCTCGCCGATGCGAGCCAGAGACCCGAAGCGCCGATTGCTGATCTCGAATTACTCGGCAAGGCAGAGCGGCATCTACTGCTCACGGAATTCAACGACACAGCGCGTGACTTTAGGACAGAAGGCGAGCCGCGCCAATGCATTCACAAGATCTTCGAGGCCCAAGTTGAACAAAATCCGGCGGGCATCGCGCTGGTTTTTGAAGACGAACAGCTCACTTACGCTGAACTCAACGCGCGTGCGAACCAGTTGGCGCATCATCTCGAAAAGTTTGGCGTTGGACCAGACGTACCGGTGGGGTTATTACTCGATCGTTCGATCGATCTGATTGTTGGTTTGCTTGGAATCTTGAAAGCCGGCGGCGCCTATGTGCCGCTCGATCCCGGACTGCCCCAGGCGCGCCTGGCTGTAATGCTGGCCGATGCAGGGTGCCGCGTTCTGGTAACTCGGAGTGAACTGGCAGGCGATCTACCCGAGAAATCTGATCATGTGGTCTGTCTGGACACTGAGCGCCAGTTACTTGGGACGGAGCGGACTGAAGATCCGGAAACGATGGTCTCGGACCAGAATCTCGTCTACGTCATTTTCACTTCCGGTTCGACGGGCAGGCCCAAAGGCGTTGCTGTCGAGCACCGGCAACTAGCTAACTATCTCAACGCAATCTGGGAAAAGCTGGAACTGCCGATCGGCAGCAGCTTTGCCACGGTCTCGACCGTGGCCGCCGACCTGGGTAACACGGCGCTCTTTCCCGCTTTATGTAAAGGGGGAACTCTGAATCTAATCTCCGAAGAGCGGGGAACGAATCCGGACGCGCTGGC
The DNA here is from genome assembly GCA_041499185.1 of Pyrinomonadaceae bacterium. Classification (GTDB taxonomy): domain Bacteria; phylum Acidobacteriota; class Blastocatellia; order Pyrinomonadales; family Pyrinomonadaceae; genus JAOAPY01. The sequence continues at coordinate 34,107 of JBGQJU010000025.1, forward strand.
GGACTACTGCCGCCGCCACCCGATCGACTGTCTGAAGATTGTGCCTTCGCATTTGTCGGCGCTACTGTCAGCCGCGAAGCCCGCGGATGTTCTGCCGCGACGCCGGTTGGTGCTGGGCGGCGAGGCCTGCTCCTGGAATTTGATCGAGAAGATAAAGTCACTAGCGCCGCGCTGCGAGATTCTGAATCACTATGGTCCGACTGAAGCGACAGTGGGCGCCGTCACTCAGCGCATCGGCAACGCCGAGTCTGATCAAGTGGCCGGCGCCGTGCTGCTCGGTCGTCCACTCGCCAACGCGCAGGTTTACATTCTCGACCAGCGGCTTCAGCCCACGCCTATCGGCGCCGCCGGTGAACTGTACATTGGTGGTTGCGGTGTCGCCCGCGGCTACATCAATCGTGGAGACGCTACCGCCGAGAAGTTCATTGCGAATCCGTTTAGCCGAAAGCCCGGAGCGCGCTTGTACAAGACGGGCGATCTTGCGCGCTATCTAAGCGACGGACGAGTTGAATTTCTCGGACGTACTGACGATCAGGTTAAGGTCCATGGTTACCGGATCGAGCCCGCTGAGATCGAGATCGCCTTGCGCGCTCATGCGGCCATAGCCGAAAGCGTCGTTGTGGCGCGAGAGGATCAGCCTGGCGACCGGCGGCTGGTGGCGTATGTAGTTCCGCGCGATCATGCGGCGCCGACGCCAACTGAACTGCGCGCCTTCTTGAAAGATCGACTGCCGGAATACATGACGCCGTCGGCGTTCGTGTTTCTCGATCGTTTGCCGCTCACTGCAAACGGCAAGATTGATCGCCGCGCGCTGCCCGCGCCCGACTATGCACGACACGAGGAACGGAGTTTCAGCGCCCCCCGCAATCACGCGGAAGAGACGTTGGCGAAAATCTGGGCCGGTGTGTTGGGTATTGATCAGGCTGGTATCCATGACAACTTTTTCGAGCTGGGCGGAGATTCGATCCTGAGCATCCAGATTATCGCGCGAGCAAATCAGGCGGGACTGAAGCTCTCGCCGCGCCAGTTGTTCCAGCACCAGACCATTGCCGAGTTGGCTACAGTTGCGGGAACCTCCATCGCCGTCGAAGCTGAGCAAGGTGTGGTGACGGGCGCAGTGCCGCTCACGCCGGTACAGGCGCGGTTCTTTGAGCAGGATCAGCCAGAGCCGCATCACTACAACCAGGCAATGCTGCTGCGCGTCGATGAAGCGGTGGACGCCTCGGTGCTTGAGCGCGCGCTCGAGCACCTGCTCGTTCATCATGACGCGCTGCGATTGCGTTTTGCGAAATCTGAGAACGGTTGGCAACAGGCTATTGCGCCGCCGAATTCGACCGCGCAGGCCCGCGCTTCCAGGGTTGAGAGTTTCGATCTTTCGCACTTGCCGGATGCGGAACAGTCGGCGGTGCTGCAACAACATGCGGCGAGTTTGCAGGCGAGTTTAGATCTTCAGAGCGGACCATTAATGCGCTTGGCCCTCTTCAAAAGGGGCGCGCTGCGGCCCAGCAATCTGCTGATCGTAATTCATCACCTGGCGGTCGACGGAGTTTCGTGGAGGATCTTGCTTGAAGATTTGCAGGCGCTCTATACCCAACTAAGTCGCGGCAAGAATATTGAGTTGGCGGCCAAGACTACATCGTTCAAGAGTTGGTCTGAACAATTGACCGCGCATGCGAACTCAGACGCTCTGCGCGCGGAGGCGCCCTACTGGCTTTCGCTTTTAAAGGATTCCGTTACTCGTTTGCCAGTGGATTATGAAACGAAGACTAACACAGCGGCTTCGGCTCGAACGGTAACAGTTTCGCTCAACACTCGCGAGACTCTCGCTTTGCTGCTGGAGGTGCCGGCAGCCTTTCGCACGCAGATTAACGAAGTGTTATTGACCGCGCTGGCTCGCACCCTGGGGCGGTGGACAGGCGCGTCTTCCGTGCTGCTTGATCTCGAGGGACATGGCCGGGAGGAAATTTTCGCGGGCGTTGATCTGTCGCGGACCGTTGGTTGGTTTACGACGATCTTTCCGGTCGCGCTTGACTTGAAAGAATCGCAAACGCCCATCGACGCGTTACGGCTGGTAAAAGAGCAGTTACGCGCGATTCCTAATCGTGGAATCGGTTATGGCCTGCTGCGTTATGCGAATGGGAACCCGGAAATTGCCGCGGCATTGAGCGCGCAGCCGCAGGCCGAAGTCCGGTTCAATTATCTGGGCCAAACAGATCGCGCTTTGCCGCAAGCATCGATGTTCGAGCCCGATCCTGAATCAAGCGGGCCGTTCCAAAGTCCGAAACGTGAGCGCGGATACCTACTGAACATCATCGGCGCGGTCGCCAGCGGCGAATTGCGGCTGGAATGGACCTACAGCGAGAACATTCATCGGCGCGAAACGGTAGAGCGGCTGGCCCGGAGTTACATCGAAGAACTGCAAACGCTAATCGCGCAGGCGCGATCGCGTGTTGATGCGGCGAGTTTCTCTCCGGCTGATTTTCCGCGCGCGAAGCTCAGCCAGGAGGAGTTGAACAAAGTGCTGGCGCGGCTCAGCTCGCAAAGTGAAAGCCCAAAATAACGATCGTGAAGAGACGGTTTACTTAACGAGGATGTCGAGCGTTACTGTACCCAAGAATTTGCGCGAACAATTGCCAGGCCGAATTGTGCTCGACTCAGTGCCCGAGGACCAGTCGCCGCTTGCCTCAATTCAGCCGCCGCTTCGTCCTCGCCAGGATCGCGGTTCAGCTCGGCTCTCGTTTGCCCAGGAACGGTTGTGGTTGCTCGATCAAATAAATCCTGGCGATGTTTCCGCCAATGTTTCCGGGGCAATGCGAATCAGGGGACCGCTCGACGTCGTGGCATTGAAAGCGGCGGCGCAAGCACTACTTGATCGTCACGAATCCCTGCGCACCACGTTTGCTCAGAATCAGCTTCGCGCGGGCGTGGATAGCCAGCCGCTGCAACTTATCGCTCAAAGCGGAGTCGTCGACCTGAACGTCATCGACTTTTCTCATCTACCGGAAGGCGCGCGCGCGCAACGAGCCAGAGAAGCAGCGCGTGAAGAAGCGCAACGCACTTTCGATCTGACGCTTGGGCCTCTTTGGCGGCTGAAGCTGCTGAAATTAAGCGATCGTGACTGGGTAGTCTTGTTCAACGCTCACCGGCTCATCTGCGACGAACGCTCGATTGAAATTTTTTTCGACGAGCTGTGGGAAATTTATCAATCCGTTTTGAACCGTGGCCATACGCGTCTTGGCCCTTTGACGGATCAGTATGCCGACTATGCAGCTTGGCAACGGGACTCGCTGCAAAGCGAAGCGCTCAAGAGCCAGCTCGACTATTGGCAAAGGAAACTTGAGGGCGCACCCACCGCGATCGAGTTGCCTTTTGACCACCCACGGCCGCCAGTGCAGAGCTGGCACGGCGCTTCCGCTGGGATGGTCCTGGTCGAAGGGTTGATGGGGCAGTTGAAGGAGCGGGCCGCATGCACAGACACAACGCTGTTCATGGTTTTGCTGGCGGCATTCCAGGTCTTGCTGGCGCGTTACAGCAGGCAGACTGACGTTGTTGTCGGTTCAGCGGTCGACAATCGAGATGTCAAAGAAACTGAAGGATTGATTGGGCCATTGGCAAGCTCGCTAGTCTTTCGCACGGACCTGTCGGGTAACCCTACATTCCACGAGCTGCTCGAGCGGGTAAGAACGTCCGTATTAGAGGCGCAGGCGCATCAATCGATTCCCTTCGAAAGATTGATCGAAGAGCTGAAGGTCGAGCGCAGCCTGAGTCATGCGCCAGTTTTCCAGGTGATGCTCAATCTAAGTAGCGCGAGAGAGACCACTCTCGATGCGGCCGGCTTGCATGTCGAACCGTTTGATTTTGAAACTGGCATAGCGCCGCTCGATCTTACGGTTAATTTTGTTGAAGACGGCGAGCGACTCCATTGCCGGCTTGAGTACAACTCGGATGTGTTCGCAGCCGCGACGATGTCGCGAATGCTAAGCCACTGGAGCACTCTGCTATGCGGGATTGTCGAAAATCCCGGCGAGCGCATCTCCCGTTTGCCCTTGCTGACGGCGCCGGAACGCCGGCAACTCCTGACCGAATGGAACGACGTACGGGTAGACTACGGGACGCAACAGTGTGTCCATCAACTGTTTGAAGCGCAGGCGGAAAAAACGCCTGATACGGTTGCGCTGGTATTCGAGAGCCGGCCACTGAGCTATCGCGAACTAAACGAACGGGCAAACCAGTTGGCGCACTACTTGCGGCAGCGAGGAGTCGGGCCAGAAGTGCTCGTCGGCGTTTGTATGGAGCGTTCGCTGGAGTTGGTGGTGGCATTGCTCGCTATTCTTAAGGCGGGCGGCGCCTATGTACCGCTCGATCCCGCGTACCCAGGGGATCGTTTGCAGTTCATGTTAAACGACGCAGATGTCGCGGTGCTGCTGACGCAGCAGCGATTGCGAGAGATCGTTCCTGACCATCGCGCTGAGGTGATTGAGCTTGACACAGACTGGCCACGAATTGCCGCAGAGAGCAAAGCTAATCCGACCACCAGCGTGACCCAAGATAATCCGGCTTATGTGATCTACACCTCTGGTTCAACCGGCCGGCCGAAAGGCGCGATGAACACGCATCGTGGTCTGAGCAACCGGCTGCTCTGGATGCAGGAGGCCTATGGTTTGACTGCCACTGATGCGGTGTTGCAGAAGACGCCTTTCAGTTTTGATGTTTCGGTATGGGAGTTTTTCTGGCCCTTGATAACGGGAGCACGCCTGGTTGTGGCGCGGCCGGGTGGTCATCAGGACGGCGCGTATCTCGTCAACGCGATTCGGGAGCACCGGATCACTACGCTCCACTTTGTTCCCTCAATGTTGCAAGTCTTTCTGGAACAAACAAGCGTCGAGCAGTGCGAGAGTGTCAGGCAAGTGATCTGCAGCGGAGAAGCCTTACCGTTTGAACTACAGGAGCGCTGCCTTGCGCGACTAAAAGCGAAACTGTACAACCTCTATGGACCAACTGAGGCGTCGATTGACGTCACGCAGTGGGAGTGTCGGCAGGGTGACGCGCGCCAGGTGGTGCCCATCGGCCGGCCGATCGCTAACACGCAGATTTACCTTCTCGATGCATGGCTGCAACCAGTGCCCATCGGCGTCGCCGGCGAATTATTCATCGGCGGGGTAGGGCTGGGCCGGGCTTATCTGAAGCGGCCCGACCTGACGGCTGAACGGTTCATTCCCAATCCCTTCAGCGACGAACCAGGCACGCGCCTGTACTGCACAGGCGATCTTGCTCGATACCGCGACGATGGGGCGATCGAGTTTCTGGGGCGAATTGACGATCAAGTTAAGGTCCGCGGCTTTCGTATTGAGCTGGGTGAGATCGAATCCGTCCTGGCCCAACATGAGTCCGTGAGCGAATGTGCAGTGATTGCGGAAGAGCATCTGGCCGGCAAGCGTCTCGTGGCTTACGTGGTTGCGTCACGACGCGACGGATCCGGAGAGTCTGAAAACCTCGCGAGTAGCCTGCGAGGCTTCTTGCTGCAGCGGCTGCCTGAATATATGGCGCCGGCTTTGTTTACGAGCCTTGACGCGCTGCCATTGCTGCCGAACGGCAAACTCAATCGCAGGGCGTTGCCAAAACCGGATGACAACAGGCCGACCCTGGACGTGGCATTTGCGGCGGCCCGTGACTGGCTTGAAGCAGAGCTCGTTCGACTCTGGGGGCAAGTTCTGGGTCTCCAGTCAGTTGGCGTCAGAGACAATTTTTTCGAGTTGGGAGGCCAGTCGCTGCTGGCGGCGCGATTGTTCGCTCAGATTGAGAACCGTTTTGGAAAAAACCTGCCGCTCGCCACGCTGTTTCATTCGCCGACCATCGAGCAGTTGGCAGCCGTGCTTCGTGAAAACATATCCGCCGATGCCTGGTCATCATTGGTGCCGATTCAGCCTAATGGGTCAAAGCCTCCGCTGTATTGTGTGCATGCTTGCGGGCCGCATGTCTTCATCTATCGGCCGCTCGTGCGCCATTTGAGTGACGACCAACCGGTGTACGGACTTCAAGCCCAGGGCATCGATGGCAAACGAGAGCCCTTCACACGAATTGCCGACATGGCCGCCCACTACATAAAGGAGATCCGCGAGTTTCAGCCGCACGGACCTTACTATCTCCTGGGCGACACGTTCGCCGGCCTCTTCGCTTTAGAGATGGCCCAACAGCTCGTTGAGCAGGGAGAGGAAGTCGGCCTGCTTGCCATGATCGATACGTTTTGTCCGCTTCGTCCGTCGCTGGGCCGGCGGTTGGCCTGCCATCTGATTCACTTGAGAGAACTGGGAATCGGGAGCTACGTTCTTGCCGGCGCGCGCGCGGTCAAGAACAGGTTGGCCAGGAAGATCACAAAGGATGTTGCCAATCCTTACGCGCAAACTACAGAGGTGGACGCGGCGCAACAAGCTTCGGATACAGATGACCCGCTGGTAAAAACCGAATGGGCCATCTACAAAGCAGCGTATCTGAACTATTCGCCTCCCACGAAAGCTTTCCCCGGTCGAATTGTCTATTTCCTCGCAGAGGATGCTGCCTATCGCACGCGTTACGAGGACAATCGGCTGACTTGGAAAAAAATGGCCGGCAAGGGGTTCGATGTCTATCCGATTCCCGGGCGGCACGATACTGTTAAAGAAGAGCCGAACGTTGGCATTCTGGCTGAGAAGCTGACGGCTTGCCTCGAACGCGCCGAGAAAGAGAAGGGGAACGCAAAGCCGAAATAATGTTGTCGAGTGAAAACAAACTGGAGAATTTGGAGGACCTGTATCCACTTTCGCCGATGCAGCAGGGCATGCTGTTCCACACGATCTACGCGCCAGAGTCGGGCGTGTACTTCGAGCAGTCTGTCTTCACGATCAAAGGCGAGCTGGACGTCAAAAGTTTCGAGCGTGCCTGGCAGCAGGTGCTCAACCGGCATTCGATTTTGCGCAGCTCGTTTTTGTGGGAGGATCTGGACAACCCACAGCAAGTGGTCCATCGCCGCGTTAACCTGCCGTTCGAGAAGCAGGACTGGTCTAATCTTTCCCCGGCGCAGCAGGAAGAGCGGCTGAATGAATACCTTGCCGCGGACCGTGCCCGGGGTTTTGACCTCGGCTCTGCGCCACTGATCCGTCTCGCACTTTTTCAAAACGCTCCCGATCTGCACCGCTTTGTTTTCAGCCGCCATCACTTGTTGCTGGATAGATGGTCGCGGTCGCTGATCCTGAAAGAGGTCTTTGCTTTCTACGATGCGGTGTGCCAAGGCGAGCAACTGACCCTGGAGGCTTTGCGCCCCTATGGCGATTACATTGCCTGGCTGGACGCGCAGGATAAGGGTGCGGCTGAAAGGTACTGGCGCGAGTTGCTCGCTGGAGTTTTAGCGCCAACGACGCTGGCCGCGGGCGAGAAACTTTCCCCCAGGGTTGCCAGCGGCGACCAATACGGCGATGAAAGAATTCAGCTTTCTGAAGAGAGCACGGCGCGGCTCCGAGCTTTTGCGCGGGAGCAAAAGCTGACACTGAACATTTTGGCCCAGGCATCCTGGGCGGTGTTGCTGAGTCGCTACACACGCGACGACGATGTTGTGTTCGGAGTAACGGTAGCCGGCCGGCCAGCGACGCTCGCCGGTGTTGAATCGATGGTGGGACTGTTCATCAACACGCTGCCGTTAAGAGCGCGCGTGCCCTCGCTTGTTAATGTGCTGCCATGGCTAAAAGAGCTGCAGGAACAGCAGTCGGCGATGCAGCAATACGAATACAGCTCGCTCATGGATATCCAGGGCTGGAGTGACGTGCCGCGTGGCGTGCCGCTCTTTGAAAGTATTTTTGTCTTCGAGAACCTTCCCGTTAGCGGCAGTTTTCAGGCCAGCAAAGGCGGGCTGGAGTTCCAAAGCGATCGCGGGCTGGGTTCGAACACTGGCTATCCGCTCACCGTGCTGGTGAGTCCGGGCTCGAAGCTGACGATCCAGCTTGTTTACGATCGCGAACGTTTTGATCAGGCGATGATTCGGCGAATGCTGGGTCACCTGCAGATGTTGCTTGAGAATTTGCCGCGCAACTTTGAACGACCCATTGCGAGCTGGCCAATGCTCACGGAGGCAGAGCGAGAACAGATCCTCGCAGACTGGAACGACACTGAAGTAGATTTCAACGAGGAATCCGTCTTACCGCTCTTTGAAGCTCAGGTTGCACTAACCCCGGATGCGGCAGCGGTGGTTTTCGAAAATCAGCAGCTCAGTTATCGCGAGTTGAACGCGCGCGCAAACCAATTGGCCCGCTACCTGCGCGGATTGGGCGCCGGTCCCGATGCCCGAGTCGGCATCGCCATCGATCGTAGTCTGGAAATGGCCGTGGCGGTGCTCGGCACTTTGAAGGCCGGCGCGGCTTATGTGCCCCTGGATCCGGCTTACCCGGGCGAGCGCCTGTCGTTCATGCTGAAAGACGCGCAGTGCGCGGCGCTGCTGACTAACGAGCGATTGGTCGCGGGTCTGCCTGATGCGGGCGTAAACGTGTTATGCCTCGACAGAGATTGGGGCAAAGTCGCGCGCGAGACCAGCGAGAATCCGGAAACGCGAGTCTCGGGAGAAAACCTCGCTTACGTAATCTACACGTCCGGCTCAACTGGTTGGCCCAAAGGCGTGGCGATGACTCATCGCGCGCTCGGTAATTTAATTTCGTGGCAAATCGCTAAGGCGTTTGCGCCCGCCAGGACTCTGCAATTCGCCTCATTGAGTTTTGACGTCTCGTTTCAAGAGATATTCTCGACGTGGTGCTCCGGTGGCGTGTTGCTGTTGGTAAGTGACGAACTCAGGCGCGACGCGGCAGAATTGCTGCACTTTATGGCGGCGAATCAGGTGCAAAGGATTTTTGTGCCCTTCGTTTACTTGCAGCACCTGGCCGAAGCTTGCACGGACACGAGTGACAGCCTCTTGCCCGTTCACCTGCGCGAGATCATCACCGCTGGCGAACAATTGGAGATCACGCCCCAAATTTCACAACTGTGCAAGCGCCTGAAGGACTGCACGCTGCACAATCACTATGGTCCCTCAGAGACTCACGTCGTTACGGCGCACAGGTTGAGCAGCGTTGTCGACCATTGGCCCAGACTGCCACCGATTGGGCGGCCGATCGCTAACACGCAAATCTATGTTCTGGATCAAAATGGAGAACCTGCGCCCATCCGCGTGCCCGGCGAATTGTGTATTGGCGGCGCCAACGTCTCGCGCGGATACCTGAACCGGCCCGAACTTACGGCCGAGAAATTTATTCCCGATCCATTCAGCAGGGAACCCGGAGCGCGCATCTATTGCACCGGCGATCTCGCGCGCTACGGAAGCGACGGCGCCATCGATTTTCTGGGCCGCATCGATAGCCAGGTGAAAATTCGCGGTTTTCGCGTTGAGTTGGGCGAGATCGAAACAACGCTCGCCACGCACCCCCAAGTGCGCGAAGCCGTAGTGGTGGTGCGCGACGATGCGGACGATCGCAGCCTGGTAGCCTACATTGTGACTGGGCCGGAAAGACCCGAAGGCCCGGCCCGCGATCTGCGCGGCTTTCTTAAAACGAAGCTGCCGGACTACATGGTGCCGGCGAATTTCGTTTTTCTGGAGGCCTTGCCGTTGACTCCTTCCGGAAAAATCAATCGGCGCGCGTTGCCGGCGGTTGATCCAAATGAAGGCGAGGCGGTCCAGCAGTACGAAGCACCACGCACACTTGCGGAAGAGAAGCTGGCGGAGATTTGGGCGGCCGTGCTGCGCCGCGAGCGCGTGGGCATCTGGGACAACTTCTTCGAGTCGGGCGGGCACTCGCTTTTGGCTACGCAGCTAATTTCTCGGGTGCGTAGTGCCTTTAAGGTAGAATTGCCGTTGCGTAATTTGTTTGAGTTTCCAGTTGTCGCGGATCTGGCGGCATCCATTGTTGAATTTCAGAAAAGGGCCGAAGCCAACGCGCCGCAGGTAATCACACGACACATTGATCGAGACGCGCAGGATCTGCCGGCGAAGATTGATCAGCTTTCAGACGCGCAAGTGGAGGCTTTGTTGAACGAAGCGCTGGCTGAAAACACGCGGAACTAAATGAGTCGCACCTTGCAAAACGGATTGGAGCTTTCTGCTGCCGAGAAGCGCGCGCTGCTGGCGGACTTGCTGCGGCAACAGTCGGCGCGAGCCAGGACTGTACCACTGTCTTATGCGCAGCAGCGGTTGTGGCTCCTGGCACAACTAGAACCCGACAGCGCCGCCTACAACATTCCGCGCGCGTTGCGCCTGCAGGGCGAGTTGGATGTGCCGGCGCTGCGACAAACTTTCAATAAGATTCTGGCCCGCCACGAGGTATTGCGCGGTAGTTTTGATCTGGTAGAGGGGCAGCCTGTTCAACGGATCGCAACCCATTTGGAGATCGACATTCCAGTTGTCGATCTCGAGGAATTGTCTGCGAACGATCGCGAGGCGGAAATCACTCGTCTCGTTACCGCTGAAGCTCAGCGACCGTTCGATCTATCTCGTGATGCGATGTTGCGCACCTCACTGTTGAGGTTGGGCAACCAGGATCACGTGCTGCTGCTCACTATGCATCACATCGTCAGCGATGGCTGGTCGCTCGGGATACTCGTCAAAGAGATGGCCGCCATCTATCAGGCGATCACCGAGCAAAAGCCCGTCGCTCTGCCGGAGTTGGCAATTCAATACGCCGACTTCGCTCGCTGGCAACGGGATTGGCTACAGGGCGAAGTGCTTGAGCAGCAATTGAGTTATTGGCGACAGCAGTTGGCCGGTGCGCCCGCTGTCCTGAACCTGCCCATAGCTAAAACGCGTCCCGCGATGCAGACGACGCGCGGCTCGCACATCACCAAAACTCTCGCGCCCGAATTGCAAAGCGCGCTCATTGATTTGTGTCGTCGTGAAGGCGTGACTTTATTCATGACGCTCCTGGCGGCATTTCAAACTTTGCTCTATCGGTACAGCGGCCAGGAAGATATCGTTGTTGGTTCGCCAATCGCCGGCCGCAATCGGGCGGAGACCGAGGACCTGATTGGATTCTTTGTGAACTCACTTCCGCTGCGGACAAATCTTTCAGGTAACCCGAGTTTTCGCGAGTTGCTGCTTCGCGTAAGAGAGACAGCCCTCGGCTCGTACGCCCATCAGGATTTGCCCTTTGAGAAAATCGTAGAAGAACTACAACCGCAGCGTGATCTCAGTTATTCACCAATCTTTCAGGTGATGTTCGCTTTGCAGAATCAGCCGCGCGTTGGATTCAGCTTGCCGGGGCTGAACGTTACGCTGCTAAAGCGAGAAACTGATGCGGCGAAATTCGATCTGACGCTGTTCATGACCGAGACCGACGACGGCTTGTCATGCTGGCTCGAATACAACACGGATCTTTTCGCAGCCGGCACGATCACGCGCCTCCTCGACCACTTCACAGTGTTGCTCGCTGCGATTGTCGCCAATCCCGAACGCGCGATAGCGGACCTGCCGATACTGAGCGAAGCTGAGCGGCAACAACTGCTGGTCGAGTGGAATGACACGCAAACTGACTATCCACGCAATCAGTGCACTCATCAGTTGTTCGAGCAGCAGGCAGAGCGCACCCCGGACGCGATCGCCGTGGCGTTCAAAGGCCGGACACTCAGCTACGCCGAGCTGAACGCCCGGGCAAATCAACTGGCCCACTACCTGAGAGCGCGCGGCGTTGGTCCAGATCAATTGGTGGGCCTCTGCGTCGAGCGATCCCTGGAGATGATTGTCGGCTTGCTTGGCATCTTGAAAGCGGGCGGCGCTTATTTGCCACTCGATCCGGCTTATCCACGTGAGCGCCTCTCGTTCATGCTCGCGGACGGCGGCATCGAGGTTTTGCTGACGCAGGACCACCTACTTGCCAAACTCCCGTCGGCCACCGTCACGACGATTGCGCTGGACAGTGAATGGCAGCCGATTGCGGGCGAAGATGATAAGAATCCCGAAAGCAACACGAGCGCGGAGAATCTTGCTTACGTGATCTACACGTCGGGTTCCACCGGGCGTCCGAAAGGCGTAAGCGTGACACATCGCTCATTGGTTCGCCTGGTGAAGGAAACAGACTATGCGCACTTCGGGCCCGCCCAGGTGTTTCTGCAACTCGCGCCGCTATCTTTCGACGCCTCGACGTTTGAGATTTGGGGGCCTCTGCTTAACGGCGCGCGACTGGTGATAATGGCGCCGGGATTGGCATCGCTGACCGAACTGGGCCAGGCGATCGAATGCAACAGAGTGACGACGCTGTGGTTGACAGCGGGACTGTTTCAGCAGGTGGCGGAAACGCAGTTGGAGAATCTGCGCGGGTTGCGACAACTACTGGCTGGCGGCGATGCGCTCTCCGTGCCGCACGTCGAAAAGGCGCTCCGAGAGTTAAGCGATTGCCAGTTCATCAACGGCTATGGACCAACGGAGAGCACGACGTTCGCCTGCTGCTACCGAGCAAAGAAGAACGAGCGTTTTGCCGGCAGCGTTCCAATCGGGCGCCCCATAGCGAACACTCACGTTTACATCCTGGATCAGTCGCTCGGGCCCGCACCCGCGGGAATAGCAGGAGAGCTGTACATCGGCGGCGATGGGCTGGCTCGCGGTTATCTGAACGACGCCGCGCTGACAGCGGAGAAGTTCTTACCGAACCCTTTTGGTCAGCCTGGCTCACGTATGTATCGCACCGGCGATCGCTCGCGTTATCTTGCCGATGGCCGCATCGAGTTTCTGGGACGGTTGGATCAGCAAGTGAAGATTCGCGGCTATCGGATCGAGCCCGGCGAGATCGAGGTATTACTGACGCAGCATCCCGGCGTGCGCGAATGCGTGGTGGTGGCGCGGGGCGAGGGCGCCGGAGAAAAGCGGCTGGTTGCGTACATCGTGCCCCATCCGCGCGGCAGTGTAGCGAGCGAAGATTTGCGCGCGTACCTGAAAGAGAGGCTGCCGGATTACATGATACCCACCTTCTGCGTGGAACTAGCGCATCTGCCCCTAACACCCAACGGAAAAGTCGACAGAGAATCCTTGCCCGAGCCGGAGCAGATTAGCAGCGAGCAGTTTGTTGGTCCGCACAGCGATACTGAGCGGCGGCTGGCCGCCATATGGGCCAACGTACTGGGGCGCGATGAAATCGGCGTGCATGACAATTTCTTCGATCTCGGCGGTCACTCGCTGCTGGCCGTGAGATTGATGTCCGAGATCGAAAAAGAGTTTGGCCGGAGCATACCGCTCGTCAGTCTTTTCCAGGGCGCGACGATCGCGCATCTCGCCGGCGTGCTAGGGCAAGATGTTGCTGCAATCTCCTGGCCGCTGATAATCCAGATACAACCAGGCAATGCCAAGCCGCCGCTCTTTTGTGTCTCGACGCCCAACGTGAATGCGCTGGGCTACGTTGCGCTGGCGCGCCACCTCGGAGTGGACCAACCCGTGTACGGCTTGCAGGCGCAATATCCCGAGGACCTCGACGGCGAACACAGCCGGGCGGCCGTGGACCAGTTGGCAACGGAGTATCTCGAAGCGCTGCGTGCCGTACGACCTACCGGGCCTTACCAGTTTGTTGGCCTATGCCGGGGGGCGCACATTGCTTACGAGATGGCGCGGCGATTGGAGCGTGAAGGCCAACAGGTTGCGTTGCTGGGCATACTCGATACCTGGGTGCTGGAGAATACTTACAACCGGTTTTTGTATATTGAGTATTATGCGCGGCGGTTGCGCTCGCTTTTGCGGGGATTTAATGAGCAACTGAGTTCCCTGATGGGGAAAGCAGGGAGCAAACAGGGAGTTGCTGATGGACTACCGGAAGCTGCGACGGGAAGCGTTGCCACAAACCGCAAGAACCCGATGAGTACTTACTTTCCCGGCCCCGGTTTCGTGCCAAAAACCTATAACGGGAAGATCACTGTGTTTCGAGTGCGAGGACAACCACTCAACCGGATTCGTGATCGCCAACTGGGTTGGGGCAGGCTCGCGCAGGGCGGTGTGGACGTGCACGTAGTCCCAGGGAAACATGAAACAGTTTTGCGCGAACCGAATGTTCGCCGGCTAGCCGAAGAATTGAAGAAGTGTTTGTTAACCGAAGTCAGCCAGCGCAATGGAAAACCTTGGTAGGGGGCCCGGAAGGCAAGCGCCGCGGCCCTCATCTCTGGAAGCACTTGCGTCCGTAGTCGTCTAACGTTTTAAGATCTTGGCGATAGTTTCAAATATCGTTTCAGATGGACCTCGAATCAGCCTCACAAAGCGCTGGCTGAAAACACGCGAAACTAAATGAGTCGCACCTTGCAAAACGGATTGGAGCTTTCTGCTGCGGAGAAGCGCGCGCTGCTGGCGGAGTTGCTGCGGAAAAAATCGGCGCAGCCCAGGAAAGTTCCCATGTCGTTCGCGCAACAGCGGTTGTGGTTCCTGGACCAGCTCGAGCCCGGAAGCGCGTCTTACAACATTTCGCGTGCGGCCCGGCTGAAGGGGCAATTGAATCCTGCGGCATTGCAGGGGGCGCTGAACGCGATCATAGCTCGTCATGAATCATTGCGTACCAACTTCATCTCTGTTGAAGGTGAGCCGGTTCAGGTCATTTCAGCTTCGCGCGAGATCGAGTTCGCGGTGGTGGATCTTGGCGCGCTGCCGCAGAGCGAACGACTGCACGAGGCCGAACTCATGGCTTCCGCGGCGACGGCACGGGGCTTTGATCTTGCTCAGAACCATCTTCTGCGAGCCAGCCTCTTTCGATTGGACGATCAGGACCACGTGCTGTTGCTGACGATGCACCACATAGTTAGCGACGGGTGGTCAATGGGCGTTTTGTTTCGAGAGATTACCGCTCTGTACGAAGCCTTTTGCGATTCGCGGCCCTCACCTTTGCCGGAGTTGCCTATTCAATACGGCGATTTTACCCGCTGGCAACACGAGTGGCTCCAGGGCCCGGTGCTCGAGGCGCAAATCGGCTATTGGAGAAAACAACTCGCGGGCGCTCCCACGCTGGTTGAACTCCCTACCGACAGACCGCGTCCCGCGATGCAGACATTCAACGGCGCTTTTCTCACGAGCAGCTTAACGAAAGAACTGAGCCGGTCGCTCAATGAACTGAGTCGCCGCGAAGGCGCGACCTTGTTCATGACGTTATTGGCGGCTTTTCAGACGCTGCTGTTTCGCTATACAAATCAGGAAGACATTGTAGTGGGCACGCCCATCGCGAACCGTACCAGAACTGAGACGGAAGGGCTGATTGGCTTTTTTGTAAATACGCTCGTAATGAGGACGGACCTTTCCGGCAATCCAGATTTTCGTGAACTGGTGAGGCGAGTCAGAGATACCTCACTTGAAGCATACACCCATCAGGACCTGCCTTTTGAAAAGGTGGTTGAAGAGTTACAGCCGGAGCGCAGCTTGAGCTACGCGCCACTCTTCCAGGTACTGTTTGCCTTACAGAATGCTCCCAGGTCCGGCTTCAAGCTGCCGGGTCTGGAGTTAGAGTCGTTTGCGTTTGAGCGAAAAACATCGAAGTTCGATTTATCACTCTACGCGAGCGAGGACGCGGGGAGGCTGACTCTTTCTTTCGAATACAACACAGACTTATTCGATCCCACAACGATCGAAAGGATGGCCGGACACCTTGAAACGCTGCTGGGTGGAATCGTGGCCGATCCCGATCAGAGTATCGCCGACTTGCCGCTGCTTACCAAGAGAGAGCGGCAGCAGATGCTGACGGAGTGGAACGATACAAGTATCGATTATCCACCGCAATGTGTGCATCGGCTTTTTGAGGAGCAAGTGGAGCGCACACCCACGGCTGTGGCCTTGGTATTTGAAGACAGCCAGTTGACCTACAGTGAGCTAAACCGGAAGGCGAATCAGCTCGCGCGCTACCTGCAAAGACTCGGTGTAGGACCAGAGTCGCTCGTTGGAATTTTTCTGGATCGCGCGCCCGAGATGGTGATTGCCCTGCTCGGCATATTGAAGGCCGGCGGGGCTTATCTGCCGCTCGATACGCTGTATCCGCGCCAGCGGCTTTCTTTGATGCTAGGCGACGCTCAGCCGCCGGTCTTGTTGACTCAACAGCACCTGGTGGAGGAGTTGCCGCAGTCCGAGGCCGCAATTGTTGCCGTGGATCGTGACTGGGATCTGATAGCTAAAGAGAGTGATGAGAATCTGCCTGGCCTGGCTACGGCGGAAAACCTCGCTTACGTGATCTACACCTCAGGCTCAACTGGAAAACCGAAAGGCGTTCAGATTACTCATCGCGCCCTCGTCAATTTCCTAAGCTCGATGCAACGGCAGCCAGGAGTCTCACTGAACGACGTGGTCCTTTCGGTCACGACACTGTCGTTCGATATTGCCGGACTGGAGATTTATTTGCCGCTGATCGCCGGCGCGCGCGTGGTGTTGGCGTCGCGAGAAGTCGCCACGGACGGCCGGCGTTTGGCTGAAGCGCTGAGTGTTTCGGGCGCGACCACAATGCAGGCGACGCCCGCGACGTGGCGTCTGTTGATCGAAGCGGGCTGGCCAGGTAACCAGGGGTTGAACATATTCTGCGGTGGTGAAGCGCTTTCGCCGGAGCTCGCCGAGCAGTTGCTGGGGCGAGGCGCCGCGGTTTGGAACCTGTATGGACCGACGGAAACGACCATCTGGTCGACGCTATGCCAAGTGCAAAGTACGGGCAGGACCGTGCACATCGGGCGGCCGATAGCGAACACTCAAACCTTTATATTGGATCAGCACCTGCGCCTGGTTCCGGCGGGGGTCGCAGGTGAGCTCTACATTGGCGGCGATGGTCTGGCCCGCGGATATCTGCACCAGCCAGGACTGACCGCGGAGCGCTTTGTTCCCGATCCCTTCAGCAACCGGCCGGGCGCGCGGTTGTACAAAACCGGAGACCTTGCGCGTTATCTGGCCGACGGCAATATTGTAGTCATCGCGCGCACGGATCATCAGGTTAAGGTGCGTGGATACCGGATCGAATTAGGCGAAATCGAAACGACGCTGTCAGCGCATCCGCTGGTGGGCCAAAGTGTAGTGATGGCCGCGGAAGTGGCACCCGGCGAACAGCGGCTGGTGGCGTACTTTGTTGCTGAGTCGCGGGAGAAGCTCCGCGACCAATCGGCGGACGGATTTCATTTTCAACAGATCTCCCAATGGCAGGCGGTTTGGAATCAAACTTATGAGCAGGCAGTCGCAGCGCCGGACCCAACCTTCAACATCAGCGGTTGGAATAGCAGCTACACCGGTTTGCCCGTGCCGGCTGAGGAAATGCGCGAATGGGTGGACCACACGGTCAGTCGCATTCTGTCGCTAAGACCGGCGCGCGTGCTGGAAATTGGTTGTGGCACGGGCTTGCTGCTGTTCAAGGTTGCACCTCACAGCCGACAATTCATCGGCACTGACTTTTCGCCAACAGCGCTGCAATATCTCGGTGAGCAACTAAGAAAGCCAGGCCGCACACTTCCTCAAGTTTCGTTGCGGCAATGCGCGGCGGACGAAATTGAGGGCGTCGAGGCGGAGTCGCTTGACACGGTTATTCTTAACTCGGTGGTCCAGTATTTCCCGGACGTCGATTATCTGCTGCGAGTGCTGGAGAGCGCGGCGAAGAAGCTCCGGCCCGGGGGCGCGATCTTCGTTGGAGACGTTCGCAGTCTGCCGTTGCTGGAGACTTTCCACGCTTCGGTCCAGTTGCACAAGGCGGCCAGTTCGCTTTCCCGGACGGAGTTGGTCCAGCAGGTACGCAGACGCGTGGACCAGGAAGAGGAGCTGATTATCGATCCCGGCCTGTTCACTACTCTGCCGGATCGTCTCCCGCAAATTACCAGCGTCGAGATCCACGTAAAACGCGGACGCTATCAGAATGAGCTCACACGCTTCCGTTATGACGTCGTCCTGCATGTCGGACAGCCAGAGCGGGCGATAACCACTCCGCAACCGATCGACTGGCAGCGACAAGGGCTAACCTTGCAATCGCTGCGACAGTTCCTCGCAGAGGACAAGCCCGACACCTTGTTCTTGACGCGCGTCCCTAACGCCCGGCTTACCGCCGACATCGAAGCCTATACATTGATTGCCAATTCTGAAGGACCAGGGACCGCTGGTGAGATCCGGGCTGCCTTGCGCGAAATCCACAACGACGCCGCCGTTGACCCCGAGGATCTGTGGTGCCTGGGCGATCAGCTATCCTACCTTGTCGACATTAGTTGTCAGGAATCTGATCCGACAGGCTCCTTGAATGTGCTGTTTGCGCGGCGCACGCAGGCTCATTCGGGCGTGATGAAAATGCCTCGCCACGGCGGTCAGGCAGTTACTCAGAAATCGTTGACGCATCTCGCCAACAACCCGCTGCGCGGCAAGCAATACAATGCGCTTGTGCCGGAACTACGAAACCACCTGCGAACGAAGTTGCCTGAATATATGGTGCCACATAGCTTCGTGATGCTCGATGCCTTGCCGTTGACGCCCAATGGCAAGGTGGATCGGCGCGCGCTACCCGCGCCCGGCACCGCGCGCGCTTATGCCAGACGAGATCTCGCCGAGCCGCGTACGGAATATGAGTTTGCGCTGAAGCGAATTTGGGAGAACTTGCTGAACGTTCAACCGATAGGCATTAAAGATAATTTCTTCGATCTCGGCGGCCATTCTCTGCTCGCGGTTCGCATGATGAATGAAATCGAGCAGACCTATGGCCGGCGCATTCCCCTGGTAAGTCTTTTCCAGGGCGCCACTATTGAACAGTTGGCGGCGACCCTGCGCGAGGACACCCACACTCCCACGTGGCCCACTTTGATCGAGATGCAGAAGGGCAACTCGAAATCGCCGCTCTTCTGTGTTTCAATGCCCAACGTTAATGCCCTGGGATATGTGGCGCTGGCTCGCCACCTGGGGGCGGATCAACCGGTTTATGGCCTGCAAGCGCAATATCCCGAAGATCTGGAAGGAGAACACAGTCAGGCGGCAGTTGACGAGCTGGCGACTGAGTATCTGGAAGCGATACGCGCCGTGCAGCCGCGTGGACCATATCAATTTGTCGGGATGTGCCGGGGCGCGCATATCGCATTTGAAATGGCGAGACGACTGGATGACGCGGGGCAGAAAGTTAGTTTCGTCGGCATCCTGGATACGTGGGTGCTGGAGAACACGTATAACAAATTCCTGTACATCGAGTACTATGCGCGCCGCTTGAGATCATCGCTGCGACTCGACCCTAAGAGCCAGGTGGACTTGAATAAGATGAAGACGCGCGGAAGGCTAAACGCGCGTGAACGGACTGCGGAAGTGTCTGACGACCGCCCGACAAGGCGCCTCGCTAACCCGATGCACGTGTATTTTCCAGGTCCCGGCTTCCAGCCCAAGATTTACCGCGGGCGTGTTTCCGTTTTCCGAATTTGCAAGCAGCCACTTAATCGCATCCGCGACAAGGAGCTGGGTTGGGGTAAGCTGGCGGCCGGCGGCGTCAATCTCCATTACGTACCGGGCACGCATGGTTCGTCAGTGTTGAGTGAACCTAATGTGCGGGTATTGGCTGCCGAGGTGAAGAAATATCTGGGGCAGGTATAGGTTAAACCCAGCACAGGTCCACTGCTGCTTGCTAACTGTTTAGATCATGCTTGGAAATCGTCAATTGAATGAGGCGAGAGATTCGACCGCGAGCAAGCGCGCGCTGTCAATTATCCGGCCGCCGTCGCTGTCAGGCATGAATGTCATCCATGATCTTGGCAAGCTGATGCGCTACCGGGATCTGCTCCACACCTTGACGGTGCATCGGATTCGGGTCAGGTACAAGCAGTCAGTTTTGGGAATCTGCTGGGCGTTGCTGCAGCCACTCTCGATGATGCTGATATTTACTTTTGTCTTTTCATACATCGCCAGAATTCAGAGTGAGGGCGTGCCGTACGCCATTTTCGCGTACACCGGATTGCTGCCGTGGACCTATTTTTCTTCGGGCCTGTCGAATGCCACTAACAGTCTGGTAAGTCACTCACAGTTTGTGACCAAAGTTTATTTTCCGCGCGAGATTTTGCCCATCACCTATGTGGCGGCTGCACTTTTTGACTTTCTGGTTGCTTCAATCCTGCTGGGCGCGCTGATGATTTACTTTCACGTTCCTTTGACGATTAACGTGCTCTACGTGTTTCCCATCATTGTCGTGCTCACCTGCTTCAGCCTTGCGATGTCATTCTTTTTTTCCGCGACCCAGGTGCGTTTTCGGGATATCGGCGTGGCGATACCGCTGATGCTGCAATTATGGTTATTTGCCACTCCGGTAATCTATCCGCTCAGTGCCGTGCCGCAACGTTTGCGTCCGTACTACACACTTAACCCGATGGTGGCTGTGATCGACAATTTTCGCCAGGTTACGCTCAGAGGATTGCCACCGAACCTTAACTCGCTGTTATTTTCCGGCATCGTTTCCCTGATTTTGCTGCTTGCCGGGTATCTATATTTTAAGCGGATCGAGGCCACCATGGCCGACGTCATCTAACTGCATGATCGATCTTAAGTTCGACCACGTATCAAAGCGGTACTGGCTTTACCCGGAAGCGGACGGAGATGCAGCGAAGAGTTCTCTTTGGCGCAAGGTCGGAAGACTCTTTCGGAAGGGCGAGGAATTCTGGGCCCTGCAAGACGTCAGCTTCGAAGTTGAGCGTGGCGAAGCGGTTGGAATCATCGGACACAATGGCGCCGGTAAAACCACGATTCTGAAACTGCTGTTCAACATCACTGCGCCAACTCGGGGAGAGATTACGATCAACGGCCGCCTCTCGGCTCTGCTGGAAATCTCCTCCGGTTTTCATCCCGAGCTGACGGGTCGCGAGAATGTTTATCTAAACGGCTCGCTGCTGGGCATGGAACGCCGCGAAATCGCGAAGAAGCTTGACGAGATTATCGAATTTGCGGAAGTCAGACCCTTCATCGATGTTCCGGTCAAACGCTATTCGTTGGGTATGCATCTCCGTCTCGGCTTCTCGATTGCCGCCCATCTCGATCCCGATATCCTGTTGCTTGACGAAATCCTGACAGTCGGCGACGCTCCTTTCCAGGCAAAGTGCCTCGAAAGAATTACGGGGCTAAAGAAAGCGGGCAAGACGATTGTCTTCGTTTCACACAACCTGAGCGCGGTCGAAGCGCTGTGCGATCGCGTGCTCCTGGTCCATCACGGCAGGATTATCAAGAGCGGAGATCCGCGCGAAGTGATCACAGAGTACGAACAAGTGCTGTCAACTCTACCAACCAAGTCGTCAAAAAGGCTCTTAAGCGTGGCAGGCGCGCCACCCGCGCAAGTTGTTTCAATCGCGCTTAGAAATTCCGCTGGGCAGCGAACCTCGATATTTTCGACCGGTGATTCAGTCAGGGCCGAGCTTGAGTTGACGGTGCGCGAAGCAGTGGAAGACGCCATAGTGGAGGTGTACTTTTATTCGGTTTTCGGCACGCTTCACACTCATTTCACTACCGAAGTGGGTGAGCCCATAGATCTAAAGCCGGGAAGGTACGTCGTCGAATTCTTTTGTCCGGAACTCAGTCTTGAGCTGGCCTCATTCGATGTTGAAGCCAGCATCAAACGACGCGGTATGGGCTTCTCTGAGCATCTCGACTACAAGCAGGTAGGATTCATTAGTGTGACCAAAGGTAAGTCGGTGCACGGATATTTTCATATGGCCCATACCTGGAAATTCAAGGAGCTGCCATCCTTTCCGCAACACGCGGAAGATCTCGCGCCTCTGGGAAAAGAACTCGAATAGCTTCTCTGCGCTATCTCTGTGTGCTCGGCGTCTCCGCGGTGAGTGTCTTGCGGCTTTGTTCACCGCGGAGTCGCGAAGGTCGCGGAGATTACGCAGAGAGGACTCTCAAACTAACCCACTCCTCTCGGCAATCGGCGCGGTTACGATCGTGCGGTGCACCCTTTATTCCAAGTCGCGAAAACGGCGCATACCGCTGCCGCCGCCCCCGCCAAGCTTTTGAGAAACGGTTTGGCAGATTTGTCTGGTATCCTGCGCAATCAACTGCCACGCTCATTGCTTGATGAACTACGATAAGCGCTTACGCCTCATTCGCAGAAGGCGCAAAAGTTGAACTGTCCCGAAGACTAAAGCCACCGAGCCAAAGCCTGCTAGCAGGATAAGGTTATCCGGCGTTACTTTGAACCATATTCTCATAGCGTCTAAGCTAAGGATTGGCACACCACGGGCGTTTGGTATTGAGATCATGTAACGATAAGCTGTCACATAAATTAGGTAGCCGGCTATCGCCATGGCGAATGCCGTAGTTGATAGACGATGGATCAGAATAAGAACGGATGTGATCAACATCAAGAGGGGACCTACCATCAAGTTACTAACGAATATCCACGGGCTGACTACGAAAGGATTCTCCTTTTCCTGCATTGCCTCAATGAACTCTGAAACGCAGTAAACAAGAGCGAACCAGAACAGCACAGCTTGAGGCTGCAACAATCGTTTCGACATAAACCGAAGACTATTTCCTTTGCTACTCGGAGGAACCGTTGGCTTTTCATTATCCTTGTTCATCTGCAATCCGATCTCTGCTTCCATTACAGGATTGTCGCTATCATTTACAAGCATCTTGAAGGAAGTCATACCGGTCGTACCAATACAAATCATGTGCAACCCTGCTAGGAATGGCAGGTTGCCCACCTGCATGAATAAACTCGTGAATGATCGTTTCTTCGAGCCATCCTGGTTCGAAGGCAGAAAAAGCGAGGAACATTCGAGGCCTTCGATCTCCTGGGTTCGAAAATGGGTTTGGTTCCCCTGCAACCGTCCCTAAAAACCGGACCATTGAAAAGTAGAGGTTTCCGGGCGAGTATGACGCCAGGAGGCCCAAGTGAAGAAGAGCAAATTCAGTGAGCATCAGATCATTGCGATCTTGAAAGCAGTCGAAGCC
>JBGQJU010000026.1:0-55682 GCA_041499185.1 Pyrinomonadaceae bacterium
ATCTCTTGCCCGCCAATCGCCGTTTTCGCCGCGCGGTGCTTCCTTCGCTTCAATCTCCAGCAGCTTGGGCCATAGCTCCCCGTCGCCGCGAAGCGCGTCCATCACCACTTGGTATCGCGAAGGACACTCCGGATGCTGCGGACCGGTATCGTGCTCTTTGAAAACCGGATGATGAACGATTGCCGTGGCCATGCTGCGGATTATGCGAAGTTAAAAACAAGCGGTCAATGTAGCCCCGCAGGGTAAGTTGTAACAAAGTACGGAACTTAACCGCAAAGGTCGCAGCGGAAAGCCTCCTTAGCGTTCCTTTGCGAATTCCCTTCGAGCCCTTTCCGTTAAAGTTACAGCTTGCACATCGCACGAGTGTTAGAATTCACAGCCGAGACGCAGGACAGGAACAATGCGATACAAAGGGCCAACGAGAAGAAACCGGGTTGTGGTTCCTGCGGGAGCTTTGGCCGACGCTGCGATCATAGTCGGCGCTACACTGGTCACTACTCTGTTCCTGCTTTTCATCAGCGGCCAGATTCAGGATACGACCAGCGGGAATCTAACCTGGTCGCCAGCGCGTCAGACTACAACCGCACGGCCAACTCCACAGCCATCACCCTTGGCGCACCCAAGTCCCTCCGCGTCCCTTGCGACGCCTACGCCCGTGGCGCCCGAGGGCGGAGCGACTGCCGACATTACCGACGATGCCGCGATTCAGGCAGAGATCGACAAAAGAATTGCAGACGATCCCAACCTATCGAAGCTCGACATCACAGCCACAGTCACCAACGGCAAAGTGATCCTCGTGGGCACCGTACCGACAAACGAACTAAAGACTAGAATTGAAAAACTCGCGCGAGCCGTGAAGGGAGTCAAGGAGGTGGACAATCAGATAGTCGCGGTAAGCGGTACTTGATGCTCTCGAACCCTATCGACGGTGATTATACAAGCGAACTTCTGGCGGCTTTTCGGGTGGCGGCGTGGTAGTAACCGGTGTTGCCGGTGTCTCTGCGTCCGTGGGTTGTTTATTGAGCGTATCCATTCGTTTGTGTAACAGATCAACTTCGGCATCGGCGGTGGTGATGGCGGCTTCAAGCCGGACGCGGCTCTGCGCAAGTTGATCGAGTTGCGTGCGTATCCTCGTCCGCTGGCTCTCAAGTTGGCGGCGGCGTTGCTCGCGTGCGTCTTCCGGATGCGTCGTTCCAAATGTTCCCACTACGCGTTCGATGTTCTCCGGCTGGAGCGCAAACTCGACCTGCTCGAGTTGCCCCTGAAGATCCGAATCTTTTGCTTGCACGTCGCGCAGTTGCGCCCGCAAGCCTTCGGCGCGCTGCTCGGCGCGCGTGAGCCGCTCCATGTCCACCAGCGTGCGCTGCTGCTCTTCCATTTGAGTCAGCTTTTCAGAAAGCTTGGTCACTTGATTCGATAGCGTCATTATGGTCTGTCGCATCTCGTCCGGCTCTGATTCGGCTTTCTGCTTGGTTACCTGTTTCTTTGTCCTGGATTTATCGGTTGGCTGATCCGCATCAGCAGCATTCTGTTCAGCAGTACTGATGATCCTCGGTTCCGCGTTTGAGGACGTTGCGTCGGGCGACGGTGAAGGTGAAGTTATCGGATGAGTGACGCGCCGCGTGCGCCTCTTGCGCCGTTGCGCGCCCGCATCGACGAAGCAAAGACCGATAACAAAAACTACAGCCACGAGCAACGTGATTTGACTGCGAAAACGAATCTGCATCCGGAAACTCCTCCCGCAACTAATGCTCAAGATACCGCTGTTCAGGAGATGCATTCAAGCGCCCGCCCGATGCTTTGAATTACACGTCAGGTCCGGGCCCAGGTTCCGCAAACCG
Source organism: Pyrinomonadaceae bacterium (assembly GCA_041499185.1). Taxonomy (GTDB): domain Bacteria; phylum Acidobacteriota; class Blastocatellia; order Pyrinomonadales; family Pyrinomonadaceae; genus JAOAPY01. The sequence continues at coordinate 1,842 of JBGQJU010000026.1, forward strand.
AGCTATTCCCATTTCGCCCAGGAAATCAGAAAATCCTCAGAAGGGTTGGATCTGAAAACTGACAAGCATCGCGCGGGCGGCGTTGGTTAACGCATCGATGCTAATCATGTCCGCACCTGCTTCGGCAAGACCACGAACATTCTCAAGCGTTATATCGCCTGAACACTCGATAGTTACTGCGGGTGAAAGTTCGCGAGCCATCGCCACCAGGCGCGCGACTTGTTCGGCGGCCACGTTTTCAAGCAAGAGTATGTCGGCGCCGTGCGTCAGCGCCTCGCGCGCGTCGCGTTCATCGGCCACCTGCACCTCGATCCTGTGCAGTTGGCCCAGCTTCTCTTTCGCGTTTTTGACCGCCTCGCCGATGCCGCCGGCGACGGCGACGTGATTCGTCTTGATCACCACGCCGTCGTCGAGTCCAAACCGATGGTTGCGCCCACCGCCCAAAAGCACCGCATACTTTTCCAGCAGCCGGAGGCCGGGTGTTGTCTTGCGCGTGTCCACAATCACGGCGCTGGTTCCTTCGACGGCGCAAACGTATGCGTGCGTGAGCGTCGCAATTGCCGAAAGCCTCTGCAGTAAGTTTAGCGCCACGCGTTCGCCCGCGAGCAGCACGTCAGCAAACCCACTCATGCGCGCGATCACTTTGCCGCCTTCAATCTCCTCGCCGTCAGAAGCAAATGCTTCGAGCTGTTGCTGCGGATCGAGTGTCATGAAAACTTCCTCCGCGGCTTCCAGTCCCGCGACGATCATCTTCTCGCCGGCGATGAAGCGCGCGCGGGCCCGCGTGTTGCGCGCCACGATCGACTGCGTCGTGATGTCTCCCCGGCCGAGGTCCTCGCGCAGGAAGACCGCGATCTGCGAATAGAGCGCGCCTTCGTCGATCCAGTTCATTGCAAGGCCTCCAGCGTCTGTGCGAGCGCCGCGGTGCGCTGCGCGATGTCCACCAGGCGTTCTCTCAACTCATTAACTTTCTCCGCGGGCGCGCGTTTGACAAACTGCGGATTCGCGAGTTGAGCGTCGAGTCTTGAAGCTTCCGCGTTAAGTTTGTCCTGTTCGCGTCGCAGTCGCTCGCGCTCCTGATCGAAATCGATCAAACCCTCGAGCGGCACTGCGAGTTCGGCGCCGCCGGCAAGTACGGCGCGCGCAGACGCTCGTGGCGCGCTTAACTGATTGCTGACGGAAACTTCAGAAGCGCGCACGATCCTCGCGATTTGATCGGTATTGCCCGCAAACACGGCACGCAGTCTCTCATCCGCGGCACCAACCAGCACAGGCACGCGCTCCCCCGGCTTGATATTCATCTCGGATCGAATGTTGCGCACGCGCGAGATCAGGTCGATTACCGTCTGCATCTCCCACTCTGCTCGTTCATCAATCAACTCAGTGGCGCATTCCGGATAGTCAGTCAGCATGATTGTCGGCGCCGCGCCTTTGTAAGCTTGATGCAGCAGACTGGCATCCGCACCGGGAAGACGTTGCCACAACTCTTCCGTGATATAGGGCATGAATGGATGCAGCAAGCGCAGCGCTTGCTCGAGGACCGTGAGCAGGCGACTGCGCGCCGCTTTTCTTTGCAGCGTTGGTTCTTCCCCGATGACGTCGGCCTTTGTCAGCTCGATGTACCAATCGCAGAAATCATCCCAGAAAAAGTGATAGAGCGTCTGCACCGCTTCGTGAAACTGATAACCCGCCAGCGCGTTACGCACATCTCGCGCCGTTTTATGCAAGCGCGAAATGATCCAACGATCGTGCAGCGCCAACTCCGAAACGCCAGCCTTCAGCGCAGCCGGATCGACCGATGCGCCCTCCGAATTCATCAGGCAAAAACGCGCCGCGTTCCAGATCTTGTTGGCAAAGTTGCGGTACGATTCGACTTGCTTCTCATTCCAACGCACGTCAGTGCTGCCCACCGAGGCCAGCATGATCCGAGTGGCATCGACGCCGTATTTATCGAACACCTCAAGCGGATCAACGCCATTCATTTTAGTTTTCGACATGCGCTGGCCATGCTTGTCGAGGATCGTCCCGGTGATGAACACATCGGCAAAAGGTTCGCGGCCCGGGAACTTCATCCCCATCATCACCATGCGCGACACCCAGAGAAAGATGATGTCACGTCCCGTTACCAACACGGAGGTGGGGTAAAACGTTTTGAGATCGTTGGTCTCGTCGGGCCAGCCCAACGTTGAAAACGGCCACAGCGCTGAAGAGAACCACGTGTCGAGCACGTCCGGATCCTGCGTCAGTTCGTCCGTGCCGGCCTTTTTTCGCGCCTCTGCTTCGGATCGCGCAACGATCACGTCCCCATCCTTCGTGTACCACGCGGGAATCTGATGGCCCCACCAAAGTTGGCGCGAGATGGTCCAGTCGCGCAGATTCTCGAGCCAGTTGGTGTAAACTTTTTCGTATGGCACTTCGGGAACGAATTGAGGCTTCTTGTCGCGCGCCATCAGCTCAAGCGCCAGATCGCGCAGTTGATCCATGCGGCAAAACCATTGCGTGGAGATCAAAGGCTCGATGACTGTCTTGCAGCGTTCGCATTTCGAGATCGAGAACTCGTAGTCAACCACCTTTTCGAGCAGACCGAGTTCTTCAAACGTTTCAACAACTTTCGCGCGCGCTTTGTAACGATCGAGGCCCGCGAAATCAGCGCCCGCATCCTCGGTCATCTTCGCGTGCTGATCGATCACGACGATCCGTGGCAGATCGTGACGGACGCCCATGTCGTAGTCGTTTGGATCGTGCGCGGGAGTGACCTTGACTGCTCCCGTGCCGAATTCCGGATCGACAAACTCGTCCGCGATCACTGGAATCTCGCGGCCGGTCAGCGGGAGCAATAGAGTTGCGCCCGCCAGATCACGATAACGCCCGTCGTTTGGATTGACGGCGACAGCCGTGTCGCCGAGCATCGTCTCAGGCCGCGTGGTGGCCACGGTGATGCGGGCGGTGCTGTTCTTTGCCGGGTACTGAAGGTAATAGAGCTTTCCCTGCTGCGGATCTTTTTGCACTTCGAGATCGGAGAGCACGGTCTGATCATTCGGACACCAGTTAACGATCCGTTTGCCGCGATAGATCAGTCCGTCGTCATACAAACGCACAAAGACCTCGCGCACCACGCGCGACAGCGACTCTGCCATCGTGAAGCGCTCGCGCGACCAATCGACCGACGCGCCTTCGCGGCGCATCTGTTTTGTGATCCAGCCTCCGGATTCGTGCTTCCATTTCCAGACGCGCTCGACAAACTTTTCGCGACCGAGATCGTGGCGCGTCAATCCCTCCTTCTTCAGCTCGCGCGAGACCATCAACTGCGTCGAGATTCCCGCGTGGTCCATGCCCGGCAGCCACAACGTGCGATAGCCGCACATTCGTTTGTAGCGCGTCAGCACATCCATCATCGTATGTTGCAGCGCGTGGCCCATATGCAGCGAGCCCGTGACGTTCGGCGGCGGAATGACTATCGAGAATGCAGGCGCGTTCGGGTCCTGATTGATCTCTGGAGCAAAGTAGCCCTGCTGTTCCCAGCGCGCGTAATGATGCTGTTCAGCTTGTTTCGGATCGTAAGTCTTAGGAATGTCCATTGAATTCAGTAGTCAGTTGTTTGTTGGTCAGTTGGTCATTGTAAGGCAATAGCTTCGAGTTTTCATCCTGTGGTACGTCACTCGTGTGGCCTGAAGGCCACTGACGACGGACTACGGACAACTAACAGACGTCCAAAAAAATCGAGCACGAACGTTCGCATCGCCCGTGCTCGACCTGCATTTTGCCCGTCCGAGTATTAGTTCGTTTGAGACTCCTTCTCTTCAAGCTGACGCTTGATCAAAAGCTCCGCAAGCTGCGGCACAACCTCCCAGGCGATCTCTTCGACAACCTTTTCCGATAGTTGCTCGACGGCGCGACGCGCAATCGCATCGATCACTTCAGGCGAGAGCTGATCCAGCGTGATTTGACCGATCGGCGGTGCGGTTGCTGACGCCGGCTGGCCTTCGACCTCAGCGGGCGGAGAAACTTCATAGGCCACTTCCGGGTGTTCAAACTTCTCGGCAACCGTGGCAGCTTCCGCCGCAACCATCTCGGATGCCGGCGCGGCTTCTTCAACGATCTCGACCGCGCTTGTTTCGTTCACCACTTCCCACTCGGCTGTGTCCTGATCCTGCAATGCCCAGGCGGCCTCCTGCTCGACAACGGTGACTGGCTCAGCCTGAGATTCCACGGCAACGGTTGCTTGAACCCTGGCCACGGAAAAGATCTCGGGCGCTGGGGAATCAAGGTCTATGTCGAGTATGGCATCGTCAGTCACTGCCACAGCCGCCGGTTCAAAGTCGCCGAGATCCAGCAGCACGTCGCCATAATCCAAAGGCGCTGCACTCGTTTGTTTGGCAGCCAGATGTATTTCTTCTTCCATCTTCTCTTCATGCGGATACATTTCGATGGTGCGATCTCCTTCTAACTCTATTTGCTGCGTGTGGACTGGCGCATCCGGCGAAAGCTGAAGCGTATCGGCGGTCGTGAGCTCCAACTCGCCAGTGTCCATGCTCGGCTCCTGCTCAACAACTTCGGGCTTCGGCAGCTCCGCTGTTGTGACCTCTTCCTGCTCGGTAATGCTGAGTCCTTTCTCAGCCGTCTTTGCTTCCGGCGGATTCAGGGAGACTTTTTCAAAACGCTTCGCGAACGTTTCGCCCCTCAGCAGCCCGCCAACTTTGTCGACCAGGTTTCGAATCGATTGAAATGGCTTAGTCAAGATATCATCCGCGCCAACTCGGCGCGCCTCCGCTTCGTCGAAAGGTTCGAATGAGCCCACCAGCAGCATCACGGGAATGTGTTTGAGCCTTTCGTTCTGTTTGATAAACTCGCAGACCTGATAGCCGTTCATTCCCGGCATGAAAACGTCCGCGAGTACGATGTCGGGCGAAATCTCCTCCAGTCTCTCGATGGCTTCCGCGCCATTGTTCACGGCGATGACTTGAACGCCTTCATCGGCAAACGTGAGATCGACTACTTTCTGAATTGTGACTGAGTCGTCGGCAAGAAGAAGTTTGTGTCCAGCTAACAAAGCGAAACCCTTAGCTGAGATAAGCGCCCCTGACGAGACTAAAGGCATTTGCACAGATGGCGCCAGGCATGGTTTACACGCGGCCTTTCCCGAGAGGCCACACTTGAAAACTAACACCCGCGCCAACTGGCCGTCAAGAGTTTTAGTTGAATCCTGGTCGCAACGAGCCCGACAACCGAAACTTCAGTTCCTGCGTAATGTTTCCGGCCTCGTCGTAAGTAGTCGCGGTTGAGCCACTGTTGATGAAGCGGTAATTGCCGCGCAATCAGCAACAGAAGATCGCCGCTCTGTCAGAAGCTTTGATCGCTCACAATCGAGGCGCGTGAAAGTGCGGACCCTGATCGCTATCAACGCCGCTCATTCAGCGCGTTTGGCGGTATGTCGTCAAACAGAAAGTAGACACGGTGAACTACTCCACCCACACCCATTCCTATGGAGGCGTCACCTTCCCATGAATAGTTGAACGGCACTGCTATATCCAAACCGCGTCTGAAGTGACTTGCTGGAACAGTGAAGATCACAGACTGACCCGCCAAGATTTGGTAGCTGTAAACTGAATCGCCCCAACCATAGGCCGGTGCGGGTGCTTTCTGGCGCTGCCGGTCTTGAATTAGGTAGTGAAGACGAAGCTTCACTCCATCTTCCGAACCAGGTACCGTCTCTATTCGGATTCCGCCATTGGGCAGCCTCCTTAGTTGCGTCGGAAAGACATCATCAGTCTGAACAAAGATGGCACAGTCGGTGTTGTTGCGCAGGCGCAACTTGATTTCCGATGATGACTCAGCTCTGCCCTCGTACGAGATGAACTGTGCACGATGGTTCTTATCTATGAGAGCACATCCGGACTTGTTTGCCGAACGATCTTGAGCGAAGTTCTCTGTCGCCAGTGAGAGGAGCACTCCCACAATCGCCATACTAAGAAGTAGCTTGGTTTTCAGAATCATAAGGTTTACGACGCAGGTCGACAATGCGCTGCAATCTGCTCGTTAATATATTGCGAAGCAGCGCTCTGATTCGTAAAGCTGCCTGTGTTACCGGGATTGTTTGTTCCACGCGTTGCCATGATATGGGCAGCGCCAGCAACAACAAAGTCACTGAAATTAGGAATCAGATGAAGTGATTCATGGAGCGTCATCAATGCTCGATCATCCAAGCTAAGGCTATAGAAGTCGCTGTTCCAGGAAATGTTGGACCCTGTCGTTGTTCCATATGTGATAGTGTTGCCACTCCTGACGGAACTCCCTGAGGCGGTAACCCGACCGCCAGCGAGCGCTCTCTCGTATTCATTGAGCGCGTAGTAGGCGTTATAGCTGGGCGTCACGTTGCCGTTTTGATCGAATAAAGGATCAAAACTAGGAGTAATCAGATGACCCCACCGTTGCCCCGCAACGTCTGCGGCTATTGAAATAAGTTCTGCAATAAAGTTGGAGCAGTTGGTATTGCTAAGCAAACCAGCGGCTCGCACAGCAGCCGCTCCAGCAGCGGCTCCGGCTCTTTGTGCGGTGTTCTGCGGATGCTGGATCCAATACAGAGCAAAAGTCGCCTGGACCTGGGCGACGTAACCAGCTTCAGCCGCCTGCATTTCAGAAGACCCGTGGATAAATCCGTTATTGTGGCCATTGAAGTACCCGCTGAGCCCGTAATTGCCAAAATTGATATCACTCGATGACGCATTAAAACCCATTAACATAAACCACCCGTCAGGGTCCATCCCGGGATCGAGACCGCTGGGATCTACGTGGTTCACAGGATCGTTGTGCCCATATGCATAGCGATGAAAGGACTGCGGGTCCGCAATACTCGCGCTTCCTTTAGAGGGATCTGGACTTGTCCAACGCCCGGAGTTGCTATCATATTTTCTGAACCAAGTGTGGTCTAAACCTGTTGCGTCGTCGCGCTCAGTGAGTCCGTACTTCTGTCGGTTGGTATCCGTCGCGCCGTAGCCTTGGCTACTTGAGCGCAGACCGATGTTTACCGCGATCTCTTCACCGAACGGCAGATAGTCATGACGAGCGATAACGCTGCTCGAACTGCCGCTGTTATTCATCACCCCGCGCGTTGAGCCTTGGGCGTCTTGCAGGATGAGCTTTGCTCCACTTTTGCAGTCAAGATATTTAACGAGATGGTTGGACGGTAGCCTCGTGCCACTTGATTTGTTTGACTTGGCTGCGGATCAAGTCTTTAAGTCTTAAGAAGCTTAAAGGTGCAGCAAGGCCATAGTCACTGACTGTCTTGCGCTTTCCGTTCCGAACCACGGAAATGATCACCGTACCTGCATCATAGTCTTCAGCCGTATATTCATCTTTAAGATTGAAGAAGCCCTTTGCTTCCACTATTGATGCTAGGTCTTTGAAACCAGAGAACGTACCTCGATAGGTCTTAATGCGAGGTCCTTCGTTGAGCTCGTTCGGCACCACCGCCGTTGCCAACCCGTCTTTGGTTAAGACGTACTTTTCTGAGAAAGCGAACCAACCGCTCATTTCTTCAATCGTGATTTCAGTAATTGGGCCCCTCTTCTGCGCGAAGGCAACTGGTGATTTGACAAGCCATACGCTGGCGACAATTAGGGCAACGATTACCGGTTTTGCTATTTGCTTATGATTCTTTTCGGTTCTATGCATGAATTGGAACCCCCTGAAACTCAAGAAATTAATCCGTTCATACTGAATCAACGTCGCAGGATATTCTTACCGCTTGATATTAATGGACACCGATTTTCATAATACCAGCTTAACGCTGCTTGCTGCTAAGCCTCATACCACATTCCGTGAACGCTGAAAGTCACTTGGTGTAGAAACTGAGGAATGATCTACGCTCACGTTCTAATGTACATTAATCGATACTGGGTGCTCATAATACCAAATACTCAACTCTTGTTGCCGCTCGAACTCCATCCGCAAATCCCACCACCGGAAGAAATCCAAAGGATCGCTTCCACCGCCGCCGGCACCACGGACTGGGCGCAGAAGGGGGGAGAATTGTGGCACTTCGGTCGTGGTAGTTAGAGGCATGTTGGGAAGAGTTATACAGAACAGCCTAACAAGCATATTGTTTGAGACACTCATTGTTGGGTTGCTCCCGTCCCTGGGAATCGTGCCGACTACATGAAGCATTTCATGAATGAGTAAGATGGCCCTCGCTTGTGTTAGGCTGAGCCCTTCCAGACCGGTATCAACATTCCTGAAGCTGGTGACAGGCCGCGCGTAGTACGAGTCGTTTGCGAGGTTATGAATAGTTATCGTTCCGCTGACAAACCAACTATTCTGGTTGATGGCTATTTCTCCAGTAGAAGCGTTGGTTTTTGCCGCGGTTAGCTGGTCCTCGAATGCAACGCCCCAGGGGGTTACATCTGTGACTACCTGAAGCAGACCGTTGCCGGGATCTGCATACATGTCAAGTAATTTGAGCGGGTCGTCCCTACCCCTAAACAAACCTCTGCAGGAAGAATTTTGTAGAGCAGCACGGGCGCCAGCAATACCATCATTCACCGGATCTCCGTCACGTCCCGTTGGATCGACAAAGTTTACCGGGTCGTTGTGTGTATAAGAATATCGGTTGAAACTCTGTGGCTGCGAGATGCTCATACTGCCATGGTAACGATCAGGCGAGGTCCAGCGGCCGGAGAAGCTTTCGTACTTGCGCCAAGGCGTGTGATCCAATCCGGTCGCGTCGTCGCGTTCGGTGAGTGCGTAGCGCGGGCGGATGGTGTCGTTCGCCCAAGGGCTTGTCGAATAGCCTTGACTAGACGAGCGCAGGCCGACGCCCGACCAAACCTCTTCGCCGAACGGCAAGTAATCGTGGCGAAAAGTGATCACACTGGAGCTGCCGTTGTTGTCCATGACTGCGCGCGTCGAGCCTTGCACATCTTGCAGCACGTACTTGTAAGAACTAGAACCAGCTTCGTACGTGGTCAGCAACCCACCGCGATAAATATTCTCTCGCTCAAGGGTGCCGCCCGTGCTGCCGGTGTAGTCAGCGATGTCCTGCCCGAAGATGTCATAGACCATCGTGCGTGTCGTGCTGCCGGCGGTCGTTTGCACTCTCTGGCCCGCGCAATCGTAGACAGACGTTTGCAGCGAAGTGTTGTCACTCAGCTTGGCCGCGGTTTGGCGATTGTTCGCGTCGTACTCGTACTTCATCCCTAACGAGCCTGTCAGCTGAACCTTCATGTCCTGGAGAATAATTTCCGGCTTCGTTCCATGTTGCCGGTTACAACCGGTGTGTAGCCGAGACGGAATTTCCGCTGCCGGATTGAAAGCGATTGCCAAAGAGTCATACTGCATTGTTCACAAGCGCACTCTTGTTGCCGATGTGTGTTCTTCTGCGCAGATGGAACTGGACGAAGTTACTTGGTGCCGCCGGCGTATAGCATTCGAAGCAACCTGCCCGCCTTCCAGTTCCCAGGAATTGAATCATGTCCGTTGTTTCGTATCTCGGCCACTGTCAACTGGTGCCAGTTACGTCCGCCATTTTCAGTGTGATATACCCCGGTGTCAGTCTTCGACTTTAGCGCTGTGATAATCCACCCCGTCTCGGATGTATCAAACAGACACTTGAGAACCCCGACATTCTTATTTGGTAATCTTAATTCGTGCCATGTCTTGCCACCGTTGACCGTATGCAACAGTGTACCCAGATAGCTTCCTGCAAGCCATCCTTCATATTCGTTAAGAAAAAAGATATCACCGTACGTCTCGTCTGGATTCTGATCGCTCGTCCAGATCAGTTTCCATGAACAGCCACCATCGATCGTGCGCGCAACTCCATTTACGGCCTGGCGGTTCAAAGCTCGCCTAATAATTGACCAGCCGAGTTGTGGTGTGAGAAAGTACGCATTATTTGTAAAGGTTGTACCTTTATCGCTAAGATCCTTATTACACGATTGCCAGGTCTGACCACCGTCTGCTGTTATATGATTTCGTGTGCGAGAACCAGCCATAACTACATTTATCCAGCCGTGTTGACCATCGGCAAACTGCGGACGACTAGATTGTAGCGGGAAAATCTGTTGCCACGTCAGCCCACCGTCCGCTGTTTGCCAAGTTCCACTCCCTGCCATTAGCCATCCGCGTGTCGGTGTGATGAAGGAAGGCAAAACATAAGAATCTCCTCTTCTTCCAAAAACGGACTCATCTTCGTCTGACGGGCGCACCAATTGCCATGTGCGGCCACCATCAACCGTGCGCTTGACGTCAAAACCATCTGCAACCCATGCCTGTTGCTCATTGATCAGGCTGCCCTCAACTAGCAGGCCAGGTGGCTTCGCGGCTTCTGTGACAAAATGGACGATCATCGCCTCATTCCGTCTACCAGTCGGGGATGGCTGCTCCGCCTCTGCGGCTGGTTGCGGACGTTGTGGCCCTGCATTCTCTTGGCTTACCGCAGGCGTACTGCACCCAAGAGCAGAAAAGATGAGGTAGCTAAGTAGCAGCGTCAAGAGATAGCTACCTAATTTTTGGAGGTTGCTCATGTCCTCACCTCCTAGGAGGATTAAAGGTTGCCGGGTAACCAAACCGGCTGCCGCCGATCACAACACCGGGTCCGTTAGTGCCGCCCCTGAATGCGGTAAATGGCGTCGTTGGTCCGAACAACCCAACGTTGGCAACAGCCAAAAATGCAGCTTTCAGATCCTTACAATCACCAGGTGAGAGATTTTGATAAGACCCCAGAGCCGAGTTGTTGAACTTTTGAGTAAACTGAGGACCACCTGTGACAGCCTGGAACTGACCAGGCGCAGTCACGACTTCTGTGATGGACTGTGGATTTCCAAACTCTGACGCGCCAAGCCTGTTGTAGATAACACTCGCTATCGCTTTGTGTTCGTTAGTCGGATTTCCATTAGTCCCCCCAGACGCTTCGGCAAATACGGCTCGGGCGTAGAGGAAAGCCTCGCTCGCGACAACTACGTAACTTGTATTCACTTTTTGGATTAGTGTGGGTGGCCTGTCCACATTTAAGTCGATACCCAGGTCGCATGGCTCCTCTTGCTTCAGCGCAGTCTCCTGCGGCTCTTGAAATCTGTCGATGGGCCGCAACTCAAACTCGTCTATTGGATTTTTTCGGAGGGTTCCGCCTCCAATAACGGCTCCTCCCAATGAGGAATTGGATGAACCATAAATGGTCACCGTGCCGGCGTTAATGTCGGGAATGCAAACTATCTCACCGGTGGCCAGGTATACATGGCAGGTGTCTAAACCATTTGGATCCACGAAGTTCACCGGATCATTCTGTGTGTAAGAGTAGCGATTGAAACTTTGTGGGTCCCCGATACTCGCGCTGCCACCGTAAGGATCGGGCGAGGTCCAGCGGCCGGAGAGGCTCTCGTATTTGCGGAACCAAGTGTGGTCCAGGCCAGTGGTGTCGTTGCGTTCGGTGAGTCCGTACTTCTGACGATTGGTGTCCGTCTCGCCGTAGCCTTGACTGCTTGTGCGCAGGCCGATGCCTGATGCGATCTCTTCGCCGAAGGGTAAGTAATCATGGCGCGCGAGGATTGTCGGTGACGTTCCGGTGCTCATCACCGCGCGGGTTGAGCCCTGGATGTCTTGCAGCACGTACTTCCATGCGCTGCTCGACGCTTCGTAGGTGGCGAGTAATTGACCGCCTCGGTACAGGTTCTCGCGTTCGAGTGAGCTGCCGCTGTAATCGGCGACATCTTGCCCGAAGATGTCGTACACCATCGTGCGCGTCGTGCTGCCGACTGTTGTTTGCACCCGCTGGCCGCCGCAATCGTACACGGAAGTTTGCTCGTTCGAGTTGTCGGAAAGTTTCGCTGAGGTCTGCCGACCGTTCGCATCGTACGCGTACTTCATGCCCAGCGAGCCCGTGAGGCGAAACCTCATGTCTTGAGTAATGTTGCCGGCCTCGTCGTAAGTAATCGCGGTCGAGCCGGTGTTGATGAAGCGGTTCGTTGAAGCGACGATGTCGTCGGCGGTCACCGTCTTGAAGCCAACGCCGAAATTATCAGTGGTGCCGGATTGTTTGCGATTGCCGTAACGGTCGTACGTGTATTTCATTTGCCACGTCGGCGTGCTGCCCGTGCCTTGCTGATACTCAGCGGCGATGGAGAGGCGGCCCAATTCGTCGTAAACAAATCGCTGATCCCATTCCTTCGTTGAAGAGCCATTGATTGTGCCGTCGATGCGGGCAATCTGCCCGTTGTTCTTGGTCGTGTCCACGCTGCCGCTCGATTGGGTCACGGTTCCGTACCAATAATCGTACCGCTGCAATTCTGAACCGCTCTCGCTCTGTTTGAGTTTGACTTGGCTGGCTTCTAAGGCATGGTTATAAGCGATCGAATGCACCATGCTGTTGCCGAACGTCTCTGTAGTCAAGCCGCCATGCGGCGCGTAGTCGAGCGAGTTGGCGTAATTTGTCGCACCCTCTTTCACCGTCGCGAGCCTGCCGGCGTTGCCATAAGCATAACTGATCGCGCGCGTGCTGGGATAGGTTTCACTCGTGAGCGCGCCCCCGTAGTTGTACGCATAGCTCATCGAATAAGTGGTCGGACTTGAGCCAGTGACTTGCCATTGCGAGACCACCCGGCCCAGGGTGTTATAGTTGTAGTACTCACCGGTTGCGCCGCTGCCGTAGGTCATCGCAATGAGCCGGCCAGTCGAGTTGGCAGGCGTATAGCTGGGATGGCCGCTCGGCAAAGTTTGCGAGTCATAGTAGTAATGCGCCGTCGGCGTCGAATCGGAATAGCCGATGGTCGTGACCCGGTTCAGTCCGTCATAGGTGAAATCGGTTTGCACACCGCGCGCGTTGTAACTGTGCGTGACCAGCCCCGCCGAGTTGTATTCAAGCTTGCGCGTCCACGAGCTGTTGCCAGTGAGCGAGTCGCTGAGATCGTAGGCGCTCCTGACCGTCTGCTCGACTTGCCGTTCGCGAATCAGGCGCGAAAGCGAGTCGTACTTGAAATAACGGCTCTGATCTCCTTGAGTGATCTTAACGAGATTGCCGAGCACGTCGTAATCGTAACTCGTGGGTTGATAGACTGAGCCGGAAACATCAAGATAGCCCGATGAGTTGGGCTCGTCGAGACGCACCACCCGACCGAGTGCATCGACTTTCTGCCGCCGCTTCTTGAGTGACTGATCAGTCGCTGTGGTCAAGATGCCGTCATGATTGCCATCGGAACCGTCGAAGGTTGTGTCCACTTCCGCCGTGGTCGCGCTGCTGTCATCGCCGCTGGGCATCGTGACCGCCGTCACTCGGCCCAGATGATCGAAGGTGCTTGTGGTCCAGAGGCCGGTCAGAGCGCCGCCGTAACCGCCGTCGAAAAACGGATTCGTCGAGCGATAGACTCGACCCATGCCGTCATATTCGGTAATTCGCGTAGTCCATCCGCCGCTGCCCGTGCCATCGTAAAAAGTCTGCGTCACCGCGCCTCGTCCATCACGAAAACTGTAAACGTCAGTCCAGTTGTTCGCGGTCGTCGAAGTGGAATCGATCTCGCGCGAAACCATCGTGTAGTAATGATAGTGACTGTTCGCGTCAGCCCAAAGGCCGTCGCCGTAGTAGAAATAGACGGAGCCGCCGCCACTCGGATAGTTGATGTGGTTCAGGCGCAGCGAGTCGGCGTTGTAATAGTTGGTTGTGACCTGGCCATTTTCATCCGTGGTCGTGCCCAGCAGTCCGGTGTAGAAATCATAAGTCTGGCTCGTCGTCAGATGCAGGCCGCTGGGATCGCCGCTCGTGACCGAAGTCGGGTAGGCGTAGTGGTAATCGGTGGAATAGCTGATCGTCTTCAGTTGGCAGCAATCCACGTCCGCGCTCGTTACGTTGCCCGCTACGTCGTACCTGGTCGAGTGCGTGATGGTGCCGGAAGTGCTGCTCGCGTCCGGGTAGGTGGTAACACTCGTCACGTTGCCGCGATAGTCGGTTGTAGAATCATAAGGACAGAACCATTCCCAATCGATGCAGTTGTTGTACTCGTCGTAATCCACGCACTCCAGGCTGCATTTGTCTTCATTAAAGGCGAAGGGATTGAAGGCGTCATCGTGCATCACGATGTCGGCGCGCGCGGTCAGGTTCGCGTGCGACGTGCCGTAATTGTCGTAAGCATAATCGACGCGCGAAGAGGCAGTTGACGATCCACCCGGAAAGACCTTGACGCTCGTGGGCAAATGCAGCAGATGCCTGTTTGTGTAATTCGAGGAAGTTTCGTACGTCGTCTCCGTGCGCCGCAACTCCGTCGAGGAAACCGAGCCATCGGTGGTAAAGGCGCGTTCGCTGACCGCCGACACATTGTTATAGCTGGTGGTGTAACTCAGAACGGTCGCCTTGGTCAGCCCTGCCGGCACATCCGTGGTTCTCACCTGAGAGATGCGCGGGTTGGTCGTCGAACTGGAATCCCAATCAATCTTCGTGTGCGACAACACCGTGGGCGTCGAGCCGTACTGCACGTAAGTATCGGTGACCAGTCCGTCATCCCAATAACCGGAATGAATAATCGAATGCGTTTCGGTGATCGTCGCGTCCGGCGCGGGTGCGGTCACCGTCGAGATCGTCTCGCTGCTGGTTGTGCTCGTCGAGTAGGTGTAAGCGGGCGCGCTGCTCGTCGTGCGTCCGGCCCAATCGTCCGTGCGCGTCGTGTACGTCGGCACGTCCGTCAGCGAGCTGCCTGCCCCCGTAGGATAGTCGTAAGTCGTCACCGCCGCCTGCGAGCCGTTCGAGCTCACCGACCCGGCGTACGTCTCGGAAGTGCTGCTAACAGTCATGCCGCGGTATTGCGTTATCTGGTAGATCATGCCATAGGCCGAATAATCGAACTTGTAGCCGACGTGCGCGTAGCTGCCATCGCCGCTCGCCGGCAGGTAGACGTATTCGAGCACGTGGATGTTGTCAGGCGGAATGCTCATCGTTATCCCCGAAGCAAACATATTCGAGTAGTTGAGGACGATGTCCGAGGACTTGTAATAGAAGCGCATCAACTGCAGATCGCTGCCGCCGCCGAGCGCGGGCTGCGTGATCGATACCAGGTCGCCGTTCGAAGCCTCGTAGTGAAACTGGATCGAGCGCGCCAGCGTGTCCGTGATTGTGTCGAGCTTTGGTCCAACGTTGCTGCGGTAAGAGATGTCGAGGTAGTTGCCGTTGCGATCGGTGATCCTGGTGGGATAACTGCGATAGCCGCCACCCGCCGCGCCGTAAGTAACCCGCGTGCCGTCGGGATAATAGAGCGTGCCCCAACCACTGCCGCCGTAGAAATGAATAAACGAGCCGTCTTTGGTGTCGTAGTTGTAAGCGCTGCTGTAGGCCAATGCGCGGCGCGTGCCGTCCGCTTCCGTCAAGGTGAAACCGAAACTGCCCTGATCTTCGATTTGTCCGAAGCCCATTCGGAAGCCGGCCGAAGGCCAGCCGGAATCAACATCGTAAGTAACATAAGTGGAACTGCCGGAGGTTGACTTGTGCCAAGCCAGACTGTTGTAGACCAGCGCGAGTGCGGCATCGATGCCGCGTCCCGGTAAATCGCCCACCGGCAGGGCGAAGCTGAAGTTCTTGTTGCCGTTCTCACTGCCGCCGGTCGCGCTCGCCGCCGTCATCGCGCCCAGCTTCTTCTTTCCCGGCGGTGAGCCAATCGCGTTCGGCGCCAGATAGAGCGAATCAGTTTCGTCATCGGGCAGCGGATCGTCGAAAGGATCGCGCAGCGGCATCAGCGGAACGGACCTGCCCACTTTCACGAATTTCGCATTCAATCTCTGCCTATTATGATGTCGCCGTTTACTCCACGCCTGACGAGCCACTTTGCTTGCTGACGAGTCATAGGAACTTCTCCCGATTTGTCGCTCTGCTCTTGTGGAATTGATTCGCTTCTTGCCGCCAAACTCCCCTCGCGTGCCCTGCACAACCGTCACGCGCACGCTCTGCGTTACGCGGCCCACACGCGCCACCAATGTCGCCGTTCCCGGTTTACCCGCTAATGCTTCTCCGTTCTTTTTGACAAAGACCACCTGCCGGCTGCTCGATTCCCATTCAGCTCTCAGACCGTGAACTGTCTTACCTTCGCTATCATGTGCGACCGCGGTGAAGATCAGCGGCTGCCGCGACTGGAGCGTTACATTATCCGCGGGGTTAATTCGAATCGACGCAACTCTCGCCTCGTGCTCAGCCTTTGTCGGCGGAGCCTGCGGGGTTACACCGGGCGTGAGTTGTCTGGGAGGCATGCCGGGGCCTTGCCCGCTACGTTGCGGCGAGCGCAACAATCGCGCGAGCCGACCGTCTTTCAGAAACGCACGTGTTCGTTGACTGAGTTCATGACTAACTTCTGACGAAGTAGCGATAAGGCCGCGTACGACCGACTGCGCGTACAATGGCGGAATCGGCATCATCACGAGCACGATGGTTAGCGTAGCGGATGTGAACCATCTGAGTCGCTTGGAAGAGCGGGACGAACGTGAGCGGATCATGAGCGGCTCCTTTCGAGTTAGAGCCGGTAGGCGGAGACCGGAAGCGTCTTCGTCGCCGGGAAGCAGAGTTACCTTCTTCGCTGAGGCGTGTGGCCCGGGGAATCGTCGCACGCGAGCGGTGCTTTGTTCAGGGGACGGGAGATTATCACCGGCTTAGCAATGCTGTCAAAGCTTTTTGTTTCATTGCTCTGATACTGCGCGCCTTGCCTTGATGAAGAGCCGTTTGGTTAAGAGTTTTAGTTTGGGGAGGTTTGCGTGGCCGTGGACGAGGGCGGGCCGTTCAGGACGATGTCGTCGTTTGTATTCTCTTTCCCGTCCAGGCCGGCGGAGCGCAAAGTGAAATGATCGCGGGTGCCTTCGTAACGGTAAGGCCGAAGCCAGGGATCGATGCGGATTACGCGGGAGAGGTAGCGCGGGCTTAGATGATCGATCAAAACGGCTTCGGTATTCGACTCTACATAAAAGCCGCGCTCGCGACGAAAGGCTTCGAGCGCTTTGGCGATCAAGTCCAACTCGGCACGCGCTCTGGCAGCTTTGTCAGCGTTCACTGCGTTCAGGATCGCATCGGGATCGGCCCATTCGCGATTGCCGGTTCTGACTCCCGCGACGCGCCACGCATTCTGCTGCGACTTCGATAAACGAAAGTCGGCCTCAACTGTAGCGACGACTAACGCTGACGGGCGGGAACTGAGCGGAACGACCATAGGCGATACTTCTTTGATCCGCACGGCATCCGACGGGAGTTGCACGCCGAGAAGATTTGCAATTAGACAACGCGCGCGCTTTACGCTTGCGTAGGTTTCGGCTTGTTTGAAAGCGGTCAAGTCAGGATTATCGCAGGCGCCGGCAACAACTTCGGTCTTGACGGCGCGAGCAATCAACTCAATCTCTTCCCACTGGCCCGGGCCCGTTCTGAATTCCGCTACGCGCCATTGTCCTTTGTCGTTTTGCTCGAGACGAAAGGCGGTCTCGATGTCAGCAGTGGCCTCGATCGTCGAGGAATCAACCGGCGAAGTTCCCTTGATACGCACTGCGCCGGACGGCAAGGCGATCCCGGCCACACGTGTAATCAGTTTGCGGATCTGCTTGGCACTGGGGCCGCCTTTGGTCGGCGCGCCTGACGTGATGGCAAAAGCACTGAATGCCGTCAGCCAGAGAATCAGCACTTTGCTGGCTCTTGCTGGGACAGATAAACGTCTATTGAACGGGGCTATCATTCCGACGCCGTCCGGGAATGCAATGCTCTTTCTCACGCACTACTCTTACCAATCAGCATTTGAAGCATTATCTGTAGTTGCGCCGTGGTAAATGGCTTGGGCAGGAAGACAACAGCGCCTGCCGCAAAACTGTCTGAAGACAGTTTCGGATCCTGCTCAGCCGTCATCATCATCACCGGAATGCGCATCAGCCGCTTTTCCGTCTTCATGTAGCGCACCAGCTCTGGTCCGGAAATGTGTGGCATCACGACGTCAAGGACAGCGGCGATGAAACTGGGGTCACTCTGGAGGTGTTTGTAGGCCTCGCGTCCGTCACGGGCCGTGACAACGGTGTAGTTGTCCTTCTCCAGCAGAGTTGTAACCAGACGAAGAATGGCCGGATCATCGTCCGCCACGAGAATCCGCTTCGCGTCTTTATCGCCCTTTGCGCTTGATTTTTCGCCCTTTGTGGCCATCGTCACACCTCGACAGCGCGGCTGCTTTCGTCCGCGCGGGTTGATAGGTCCGCGGCCAGCTTGATGGCGGCCACCATGCTCGAATGTTCAGCGAGCCCCTTGCCGGCAATGTCAAAGGCAGTTCCATGATCGACTGAAGTGCGTATGAATGGCAAGCCAAGTGTGACGTTCACAGCCTCGCCGAACGAAAGACACTTGACGGGGATCATCGCCTGATCATGATAGCAGGCGACGACGGCGTCAAACTCTCCGCGTGAGGCGCGCAGAAAAATTGTGTCCGCGGAAAACGGGCCCCGCACATTCAGGTCATCGACTCCGCGACAGGCTTCGACAGCCGGAACAATTTCAGAGGCTTCTTCGACGCCAAACAATCCGCCCTCCGCGCCATGCGGGTTTAGAGCCGCCACCGCGATCCGCGGCCGGTCGATGCCCCAGCGTTTCAACTCGCGATGCGCGAGATGGATAATGCGAATAATGCGGTCGCGCTCGACCATCCGAATCGCTTCGGCAAGCGGCACGTGCGTCGACAACAGAACGATGCGTAGATTGGCGGCGACTAAAGCCATCGCATACTCTTCAGTGCTCGTGAGCGAAGCCAGGAATTCAGTGTGGCCGGGAAAACTGTAGCCGCCGAGAAAAAGCGCGCGCTTATTTATCGGCGCGGTCGCGATCGCCTCAATGCTTCCGGCAGCGCACAACTCAACCGCGGCTTCGATGTAACCGGCGGCTGCCTTGCCGGCGGCGCCCGATTCAATTCCCGGTTCGATATAGCCGCCAACGTTGTCGAGATGAAAAATGACGGGCTCAGTGAGATGTCCCGGAAACGGTTCGCCACGCCGCACAATGTCGTAGCCGCTTTGCAAGTCGAGCGTGCGTGCAGTGTGCGCCAACAACTGCGCGTCGCCAATAATCACTGGCACACAAAGGCTTCGGATCTCTTCTTCGGCAACGGCCTTCAATACCACTTCGGGACCAATCCCGGCAGGGTCGCCCATTGTGATACCGATGCGCGGCAGAGAACGCCTGGGCCGCTGCCCGGTGTGAGATGAGCTATTACCTAACTTTGTCATTACCTGAGGCGACAAGGCGCGAGTGGCTGGGGGATTCTAGCTGCACATCGACCAAACCTAAGCAGTTTGGGCGGCGTTCTGGGCCTTCTCGACGCGTTCGTCAGCCTTGTACATATATTTGATGTTGCGCTTGAGAATCAGAAGATTCGGCTCAGACCGGCGATTAACCTTGAGCGCGCCGCGATCGTACCACTCGATTGTGCCTTCAATCTCCTCACCGTCGAGCAACACGATGACCATCTGTGTGTGGGCATCAATCTGCTTCTTGTAGTAGAAGATTTCAGCGCTGGTCTCTGACGGAGGCGGAATGCGCTTACGCACCTGAACTGCTGCCGCGGCATGTGCCGCGCGCTGGTGCCCATGACCGCCGCCATCGCTACCACCGCGATGCGGGCTGCCATTCAAGCGCTCTCTGGGCTGAGCGGCTTCGCGCGCTTTCCCCTTTACCTCTGCGAGTGTCGTTCTAATAAGTTTACGATTCACCTTAATCTTACCTCCAAAATTCTAAGACGGGTTGAAGTCGATCACGCCAGCGCGCAATGGAGCAGGAGTTGAACGTCGCGGTGATCAACAAAATACTCTCGCAGGCTGCGGCCATTCGAGGACAGGAGCGAAACTTTACCCGTAATGGAGAATCCTGCAAGCGATTGATTGACATGCTACACAACCGCGACCGAAAAAGCAAAGGCGAAAAACCGAAATTCCCAGTGGGCAAAGAATTACCGTGGGCGGGAGAAGGCTAACAGGCAGGTCAACCCACTAATTCCCCTTCTTGCTCCAATGCTTTATTTCTCTTGATAATGCTGTTTGGAAAAACCATTTGGTATGGCTGCGCCACGGCCACCCAAGCGGCGGATAGTTTTTCTAATCTGCTTTTTTCCGAATGAAAGTCGGCACGTCGAGGTCATCAACTCGAGGCTGATTTAAAGTTTGGCGCGGCAAATCATCCGCTGGACGCTGAGCGTAGCGCGCCGGAGTGGCCGCGATCGCCGCACTCGCGCCAGCGCCGACGACGGCAACTGCTTCTTGCCCAAATCCGGTCGCGATTACCGTAATCTTCATCTCGTCGCGCATGTTCTCGTCGATCACGGCGCCAAAGATGATGGTGGCATCTTCGTCCGCCGCCTCGCGAATGATCGACGATGCCGCGTTCACTTCATAAAGGGTTAGATCCGGACCGCCAGTAATGTTAATCAACACGCCGCGCGCGCCCTGGATGCTTGCCTCCTCCAGCAACGGCGACGAAATCGCTTGTTGAGTTGCCTCGATAGCGCGATTCTCGCCGGTCGCGCGTCCCGTGCCCATCAAGGCCATGCCCATCCCCGCCATGATCGTTTTGACGTCTGCGAAATCCAGATTGATCAGTCCGGGCACCGTAATCAAATCGCTGATGCCCTGAACGGCTTGCCGCAAAACGTCGTCGGCCACGCGGAATGATTCACCCAGCGAAGCGCCACGGTCGACCGTGTGGAGCAATCGCTCGTTCGGGATGGTAATCACCGTGTCAACGCACTCTTGCAACTCATTGAGGCCCTGCTCCGCCTGTTGCATCCGGCGACGCCCTTCAAAATGGAATGGCTTCGTCACCACGGCGACTGTCAGCGCATTCAACTCGGTAGCCAGCGAAGCGATGATCGGAGCGCCGCCCGTTCCCGTGCCCCCGCCAAGACCGGTCGTGACGAAAACCATATCCGCGCCCTCGAGCACTTCGATGATCTTGTCTGTGTCTTCGAGGGCGGCTTCACGTCCGACCACAGGATCGGCTCCGGCTCCCAGACCCTTGGTGAGACGGCTGCCCAACTGGATCTTGATCGGAGCCTGAGATCGCTTTAGCGCCTGCAGATCTGTGTTGGCGACGAGAAACTCAATTCCTTCGATGCCGGCTTCGATCATGCGGTTAACTGCGTTACCACCGCCACCGCCAATACCGATCACCTTGATGCGTGCGCCGGTGATTGGCGGTTCGTCATCGATGAAAATATTAATGCCTCTTCCTGGTTCACGAGCTTCCGGTGTCATGCGTTTTTCCTCTCTCCCGAATCGAGATGGCTTCCAGGGCCCTTTTCTTCTATATTGTGCTGCTCGCGGCATTGGCATCGATATGTTGCGGGCTATATCTTGTGCAACTGGCGCGAGAGCATACAATAAGTTGTCAGAAAATACTACTAAAACGATTACGAAATCTTGAAACAAAATGCGTCAGCTTGCCGGTTGAGACGCGGCGGCCAATTCCCGAACGTGTCTCCATCGCCTGCGCTCGGTGGGCAACCAGAGCTAATCCGGAGGCCGCCGCCCATGCCGGGCTTTGAATATCCTCGACCAGACCGCCAAACCGGTCCCGTTCCGGATAGCCAATGCGAACGGGCGCATCGAAGACCTGCTCGGCGATCTCAGTCATCCCGTGCAGCAAGCCGCCACCACCCGTGAGCACCACGCCGCTCGAGAGTTGCCGCTCCCAACCGGCATCCTTAATCTCATCAGCGACGTGCATCAGCACTTCTTCCGCACGCGGCTGGAGAATGTCGCAAAGTATCTGGCGCGAAAGCTGTCGCGGCGCGCGCCCGCCCACTGAAGGCACCTCAACCAACTCACTGCGCTCCATTTCGTTGAGTGCCGTACTGCACGCGCAACCAACAGTGCGTTTGATCTTTTCCGCTTCCGGAATCGGGGTGCGCAGTCCGAACGCGATGTCGTTGGTAAAATGCGAACCGCCAAGAGGAAAGACGGCCGTGTGCTGCACCGCGCCGCGCTGATAGATGATCAGACCGGTGGTTTCCGCGCCAACGTCCACCAGGGCGGCGCCGAATTCTTTGTCGTCTTCTGTTAGCGACGCTTCGGCGGCGGCGAGCTGTTCCAGCACCATGTCGGCCACGACCAATCCAGCGCGATTTACTGCATTGATCGCATTCTGCCGCGCGGTCACCGGGCTCGTGACGATGTGAACTTTGACGGCCAGCCGCGCTCCGATCATACCAACGGGATCGTTGATGCCATCTTGATCGTCAACGATAAACTCCTGTGGTAGTCGATCAACTATCTCGCGTCCGGCCGGCAGTTGAATCGCGCAGGCCGAATCGATCGCGCGTCGCACATCTTCATTAGTAATCACACGATCGCGTCCGGATACAGCCACAATCGCCTGGCCGTTGAAACCGAGAATGTGGGACCCCGCCAGATTGATCGTCACTTCCTCCGCCTCGAGACCGCTCATGCGTTCGGCTTCTTCGACCGCCTTTTTGATCGCGTCAACTGCCGCATCAGGGTTCACGATCACGCCCTTGCGCAACCCGCGCGCTTCTGCCTCGCCAATGCCAACGATGTCGAGCAGCCCACTCTCACCCGGTTCGCCAGCGATACACGTCACCCTGCTCGTGCCAATGTCGAGGCCGATTGTGTGTTGTGAGCGCTTGGCCATCTGGTTTTGCTCCTTCAATGAGTCGACTTTTCGGTTTGCCGGAGCCGACTCTTCTCTGCGGCACCTTTGTCTCGCTGCCTACCTCGGTTGGTCGCGGCCGGTGTGGCTTTGCGAGAATTTGCCTTCGCGCTGTCCGTCTCAGTTGATGTTGGCTCGCTTTCTGTGGTCTTTGCACTATTAGTGATCTTCACGCCGGAAGTCAGTCCGACGATTGCGCGCACGCCTTGCGTCAGGTCGACATAACTGATCAAGGGGCCGTATGACGTCTGGCGCTGTTCATCCAAGACCGTCAATGCCTTCTTCAAACGCTTCCC
This sequence comes from Pyrinomonadaceae bacterium, assembly GCA_041499185.1. Lineage (GTDB taxonomy): Bacteria > Acidobacteriota > Blastocatellia > Pyrinomonadales > Pyrinomonadaceae > JAOAPY01. The sequence goes on from JBGQJU010000026.1 coordinate 24,768, forward strand.
AAAGTCAGCCGCGCCGAGCCGCACTTCGATCTGCGAATCATCTCCCCCCAATTGCACACGCACGTCGTGTAGGTCGATCAGATTCACTTCGCTCACGCGCCCAGACAATCCGGCTGCGCCCCACTCGCGTGTGAGTTCAAGATACTCTTGCACGCGCTCGCGGTTCTCCGCGATTGCCTCTTCCGATTTCTCGTCATTCCAACCACGCAGGAAAAAAGCGGGCATCTGATCCGTCGGTAGCATTTCGCCGAGCAGCACCGCATCGTCGTCTGCCCAAACGAACCGGCCCGCAGACGTTCTCACAACGGCGCGCTGCACACGTTCAGTGATGCGAACGCGAACGCCATCAGGCAAGACGCGCGTGACCACGGCCGTCCGTACCCACGGTAGTCGTTCAAGCTGCGCGCTGATAGCGGAAAGGTCGGCCTGCCAGAGGCCCTTCTGCCCTGCCTGACGACGAACGATTGCCTGAATTTCCGCTGACGATGCGCGCGACGTTCCGCGCACGTCAACGCTGCGCACTTGAAAGAAACTGGCCGAGGCGGCGGCGCGATAGCCCGTGAAGATCAGCACGGCCGCGGCGATTGCCATAACGAGCTTCAGAACTAAAGGCACATAGCGAGTGATAGATCGCAAACGCTCACCGAGGGTTTCTCCTGAGCTGCCGCCGCGTTTGGCGGGCCGCTGCACGATTGGACCCGAGCGTCGTTTGCCGTACATGCCGCCGCGTTCCCCAACACGCTGCGCGACTATCTGTTCTCTCAACGCTGCTACTCCTCTCGCTCCGGACTCTCCACTTCCTCGCGTTCTACGGACTCATCGGCTCGCCACAATTCCACTTCATACTCAAGATCGATTCCCTGTTCGCGTTTGACTCGCTCTCGGATCTCTTCTGCCAGGGCAATTGCGTCCGCCGCTTGCGCGTTCTCCCCTTCGGTGACAATGAAGTTTGCGTGCACTGGTGAAACTACAGCGCTGCCACGTCGCGTTCCTTTCATTCCCAAATCGTCAATGATCTTGCCGGTCCCCAATCCGCTCGCGGGTGGATTCTTGAAGAAGCACCCCGCGGATCGCGCGCCGTGCGGCTGCGATGCCAAGCGACGGCTTTTAGCGTCTTCCATTCGCGCCTGGATCTTTTCTGGATCATCCGCTTTCAGACGCAGCGTCGCGCCGAGCAATAACTCGCCTTCGCGAAAAGACGTGTGGCGGTAATCCCACTTGACGCTGCTTCCCGGAATCTCAGCGACGCGACCACCGCGCGCCACTCTCAAAGTCTCCGTCACTGTTCCAATTTCGTGACCGTAAGCTCCCGCATTCATCCACAAGGCGCCGCCGACCGTGCCCGGAATCCCACCTAAGCCCTCGATGCCCGACAGGCCGCGCCGCGCCGCATCAATGCAAAGCCGGGGCAGCGAATAACCGGCACTGATCGAAACTCGCTCGCCGTCGAACTGCGGCTCGCCTTTCAACTCTTTCAAACTCAAGATGACGTAGTGGTGGTCAGCATCATCCGCCAGCACGTTGCTCCCCGAGCCTAGCGGCCGCCAGCCGACGTTCGCCTGGTCCAGCTCGTAAACGACTGCCGCCGCCTGTTCTTCAGTCTCGGGAGAGATCACCCAATCGATTGCTCCGCCGACGCGCAAGCTTGTCAATTCAGCAAAGCGCCGTCCTCGTTCGGCGCGCACACCAAGCCTCGTCGCGATGCGCCGGATCGCTTCATCGCGCTCTTTGAATCTTGATTGAATTTTCTCCTGCTCGACCATGGAAAGTTAGACCGCCTGCGCCTCGCCTCGCTCGCGCAGCAGAGCCAATATCTGATCGCCAACGCGGTAGACCGTCCCCGCGCCGAGCGTGATCACCATGTCGCCCGGCTGCACGCGCTCGCGAACAATCCGGGCGGCGTTTTCGAGGCCGCCAATGTAATGAGCATCCCTATGCCCGTAACGCTTGATTGCTTCGGTCAACGCTTCCGCGTTGACGCCTTCGATCGGTTCTTCGCTTGCGGCGTAGATATCCAAGACCAGGAGCGTGTCGGCGTTGTTGAACGAGCGCGCGAACTCTTCCATCAGATCATTTGTCCGCGTGTACCGGTGCGGCTGAAACAGCACAACGGTCCGCCTGCCACCCGATCCAATCTTTGCCGCAGCCAGCGTCGCCCTGATCTCCGTCGGGTGGTGGCCGTAGTCGTCGATTACCAGCACGCCATCCACTTCTTCCTTGAACTGGAAGCGGCGTTGAGCGCCGGCAAAGTTGTTCAAGGCCGCGGCAATCTTTTCAAACGGCACTTCCAGTTCAAAGCCGACCGCGATCGCCGCGAGCGAGTTGTAAACGTTGTGCATGCCCGGAACGCGCAGTGTAACCTCGCCGATCACGTCACTGCGGCGCCACACTGTGAAAGTCGAACCAAACTCCTGGTTGTGCCGAACTCCATGGGCTGAAACATCCGCCTGCGCGCTGAGACCGTAAGTAATTCGTCTGCGCTCGACGCGGGGAATGATCGCCTGCACATTCGGATCGTCCAGACAGAGGACCGACGTGCCGTAGAAGGGAACCTTGTTGACAAAATTCGTGAAGCAGGCCCGCACGTCCTCCATGTCGTGGTAATAGTCCATGTGTTCGCGATCGATGTTTGTGACGACGGCGATCGTGGGTGTCAACATCAGAAACGAGCGGTCGCTTTCATCCGCCTCAACCACCATCAGATCGCTGGTGCCCAGATGTGCGTTTGAACCGAAGGCGCCTACTACACCGCCAACGACAATTGTCGGATCAAGTCCCGCCTGTCCCAGCACCGTTGCCACCATGGAAGTCGTCGTCGTCTTTCCATGAGAGCCTGCGACCGCGACGGTGTGCGGCTTAAGCCGCATCAACTCGGCCAGCATCTCCGCCCGCGGAATCACAGGAATTGAACGACGCTGAGCCTCACCGATTTCCGGATTATCGTCACGCACGGCGGTGGAGCGAACGACGACGTGCGCATCGCCGACGTTCTCGGCGCTGTGTCCCTCTGTGAACTCAACACCCATCTGCTGCAGCCGATCGGTGACGTTCGAGCGTTTTAGATCGGAGCCGGAGACGCGGAAGCCCAGATTCACCAGCACCTCCGCGATCCCCGACATGCCGATGCCGCCGATACCGACGAAATGGACGTGTTGAATTCTTCGAAACATTTGTGTTTGTCAGTGGTCAGTGGTCAGTTGTTCTTCTTCCTTGTTCCTTGTTCCTTGGTCTTGGCCTTTTCGATTTTGAATCTGAGATTTGAGATCTTCAATCTCTGATCTCTGCTCCTGCCTCCTGCCTCCTGCCTCCTGCCTACGGTCTATTCCCTTCTCACCAATTCCTCAATCAAATCCACCGCGGCGGCTGCCGCGTCGCTGCGCGCGAGACTGTGGCTTGCTTTTTCCATCTCGGTCAGTTTCTTCGGTTCATGAAGCAAGGCTGCAATCTCCCGGGCCAATACTTTTCCGGTCAAATCCGTTTGCAAGATCATGCGTGCCGCGCCCGCGGTCTCGAGCGCTTCGGCGTTCTGGCGCTGGTGATCATCGGCCGCCAGCGGGAAAGGGATCATGATCGCGGCTTTGCCTGCGGCGATCAGCTCCGCCGTCGTCGTTGCTCCCGCTCGACAAATCACCAAATCGGCCGACGCGAAACAGGCAACCATGTCATCGATGTAGCGCCTGACATCGGCGCTGTCGCCCCACCCTGTCTTCAAATAACTTTCACGCACGTGCTCGTAATCCGCTTGACCGGTTTGATGGGTCACGTGCAGCACGCTGCGAAATTCTTCAAGTCCCGGTAGCGCCCCTACCATAGCTTCGTTGATCGCGTGCGCGCCCTGGGACCCGCCAAAAACCAACACTGAAAACCGCGACGAGTCGCGCTCCTTCGCTGCTATCTCAAAGAACTCATGGCGAACCGGGTTGCCGGTCACCACGCCTTTGCCGCGAAAGAAAGGCAGCGCCGCTGCAAACGAAACCGCGGCTCTATCAACAAAGCGCGCTAAACGTCGGTTGGTCCAGCCCGGCAAAGCGTTCGATTCCATCACCATCGTCGGCAGTTTCGTTAGCGCTGCTGTCAACACCACCGGTCCCGAAACATAGCCGCCGGCGCCAACGACAACGTCTGGCCGAAACTCCTTAATGAGTCTCCGCGCCGCCAGAAAGCTTTTCGGCAACACCGCAAGGCCGCGAACCCGTGCAACGACTCCGACGTTTTTCAATCCCGTGCTTTCAATGAGCGAAAGTTCGAAACCCGCTTGCGGCACGAGTCGCGTTTCCAATCCGCGCGCCGTGCCAACGAACCTTACTGCCGATTTCGGGTCGCGGCGCGTGATCTCTTTCGCCACCGCAATGCCCGGATAAATGTGCCCACCGGTGCCACCGGCGGCTAGCAGCACGCGCATCTCGTTTACCCGACGCGCGTCGAGGTAATGGGCCTTACCGGGGCCACTTGCAAGCGCGCTGGCTCTTTCTTTTTGCTAGCGGCTAACGACCTCAGTAACTCGAGGTCGACGGAGCTGCCCGCGTACTGCGAAATGTTCAGCAGGATCCCCACCGCCGCGAGCGTGGGCACGAGTGACGACCCGCCATAGGAAATGAACGGCAGCGGAATGCCCTTGGTCGGCACGAGCGCCAGCACGACACTAATGTTAAAGAGCGCCTGGGCGACGATGCCGGTCACGACCGCCAGCGACAGCAGCATGCCAAAGCGATCGGGCGCGCGCAGCGCGGTACGAATCCCACGCCACAAAAACAGACCGAACACAGACACAACACCAAGGGCGCCCGCCAGGCCCAACTCTTCACCAATCACCGCAAAAATGAAATCAGAGTGCGCAAACGGCAGAAAGAAAAGTTTCTGTTTGCCCTGTGCAAAACCAAGACCATGCGAACCGCCTGAACCAACGGCGATTAACGACTGGACCACCTGATAGCTGCTGCCCTGTGGGTCAGCCCACGGATCGAGAAATGCCGTCAAGCGCCGAACACGAAAAGGAACAAAAATCAAGAGTCCCGCCAGGGCAATCAAGGCCGGCGCGGCCGCCAGGCCCAGATGGAGCAAGCGTGCGCCGGCCGTGTAGATCACAACGGCAAAGATCACAAAGAGCATCACCGCCGTTCCCAGATCCGGTTCAGCAACGACCAGCACCGCCAGCAAACCCGTCACGGCCGCGCACGGCAGAAATGTCCTCCTGAAGGATCTTTCCTCGCCCGCATGTTTTTCCAGAAAGTAGGCGAGAAAGATCGCCAGTGTCAGCTTTGAAATCTCCGACGGCTGGATCGAAAACTTGGTGAGCTTGATCCAACGATGCGCGCCGTTCACGCTTGGAAAAGCGAAAACCGCCAGCAGCATAAGCGCTGTTAAGACAATCAGTCCGTAAACAACCCGACGATTGCGCAGCCACATGTAATCAACTCGCATCGCGGCGAACATCACGGCAAAGCCGATGCCGGTCCAGATTGCCTGTTTCGTTACGTAATGGAACTGGTTACTATTTTCCTGCTGGGCGACTACGGCCGACGCGCTGTAGACCATGACCAGGCCGAACAGGGCCAGCCCGACAGTCGCGACGAATAACCATTTGTCCGGATAGAGTTTTCGCGCCATGACTAAAAGCCAGTTTCGCGTTTCGGGTTTCGGGTTTCGAGTTTAATGTTCTGGTTCGTCGATTGCCGCTCGTCCTTAGAACTCGAGACTCGAAACTCTAAACTCGAAACTTCTTCCTTAAATACTTTCCCTCGATGTTCGAAGCTCTCGAACATATCAAAACTTGCGCATGCCGGCGCCAGCAAAACCACGTCTTCCCGCGCGGCGCTTTCAAATGAACGCCTGACGGCGTCGCGCATGTCCGTGCCGCGCTCACTGGCAGCAAACTGGCCAAGCTCCTGCTTGATCGTTTCCGCGTCTTCGCCAATCAGGATCAGCTTGCGCACTTTCTCTTTCACCAATGAGGCAAGTGGTGCGTAAGGCGCCTTCTTGCCTCGACCACCAAGAATCAAAACAATTTTTCCGGCATCCTCGCGAAACGCTTCCAGCGCCTTTAGTGTGGCATCGACGCTGGTCGCCTTCGAGTCGTTGTAAAACTTCACCCCCTGGATCTCAGCGACGAATTCCAGACGGTGCTCGACCGGATCAAAGTGCCTGACCGTCTCGCACATCGATTCAGTCGCCGCGCCGCAAGCGAGTCCCACCGCGAATGAAGCCAGAACATTTTCGACATTGTGCAGGCCACGCAGCTTCATCTCGTCACGCATCATGAGCGTTTGCTCGCCATCTTTCGTGCGCGAAACGATCGCGCTTCCTTCGCGCAGGAAAAGCCCTTCGTCCAGCTCGCGTTTCACGCTGAAGCGAACCACGCGCGCGCGCAAGCCGCCGGCCCAGGACGAAACGATTTCGTCGTCCGCGTTTAGTACCGCAACATCAGAAGACGTTTGATTCACAAAGATCCGCTGTTTTGCGGCGGCGTAGTCAGTCAATGTTTCGTAACGGTCCATGTGATTCGGCGTCACGTTCAAGACAACCGCGACCGCCGGGTGAAACTGCTTGATGGTCTCCAACTGAAAACTCGATACTTCCACCACGGTCCAACCGTCCTCTTGTGAACTTTCAACCAAACTGATCAGCGGCTTGCCAATGTTGCCGCCAACCTGGACCGCCAATCCCGCTTCCTTCAGTAACTCACCGATCAGCGTCGTCGTAGTCGTCTTCCCATTCGTGCCGGTGATCGCGACGATGCGCCCTTTCAAGTATCTCGACGCGAACTCGATCTCGCCGATAACTTCCGCGCCGGCGCGATCTGCATAACGGATGGGAATGCTCTTTGTCGGCACGCCCGGGCTGACAACCACCAGCTCGATCTGGTCCAACAACCAACTGGGAACGTCGCCGGTCAGCAAACCCACGCCCAAATCTTTCAGCGCGAGCGCTTCTTCGCTCCATTTTTCAATCGGCTTCTGATCGTTGAGAGCAACGACCGCGCCGTGTCTTGCCAGGAACCGTGCGCTGGCGATTCCGCTACGCGCCGCTCCCATCACCAGAACCTTCTTGCCGGCAACTTCCATCAAGCAGCCACAGAGACCCGAGGGGCACAGAGAAAAGCGGGCAGCAGGCAGTCGGCAGCAGGCAGTCGGCAGGCCGTTGACAGAAAGGTGTGCGCGGAGAACCCCTTGTCATGACAGGCTGTTGGTCTTGCGGTGTATTGGTACATATGGAGCCCGCCCTAGGCTTACTGCCCGCTCTTCTTTGTGCCTCTCCAATCTCCGTGGCTAACCTTGATCATCGCAGTTTCAATGTTGAAAGACTTAACAACGCAAAAAGTATTGCCAGGATCAAAAAGCGAAAAACGATCTTGGGTTCCTTCCAATCGCGCATTTCAAAATGGTGATGCAACGGCGTCATCTTAAAAAGGCGGCGTCCGGTCCCGCTGGTGCGTTTCGTCATCTTGAAGAAGCCCACTTGCAAGATCACCGAAAGAGCCTCCATCACAAACACGCCCCCAACCATCACCAAGATGAATTCCTGTTTCGTAAGCACGGCCACGGTTCCCATTGCGCCACCGATCGCCAAACTGCCAACGTCGCCCATGAAAACTTCGGCCGGCGGCGCGTTGTACCAGAGAAAGCCGAGACTTGCCCCGGTCATCGCGCCACAGAAAACAGTTAGTTCCGCTGCCTCAGGCCGGTGCGTCAAATCCAAATATCGGGCCCAACGAGCGTCACCGCTGAAATAGGTAAAGGCAGTCAAGGCGGCCATCGCAATAAAGGTTACGCTGATTGCCAAACCATCAAGTCCGTCAGTCAAATTCACCGCATTGGACGATCCCAAGAGCACAACGGCGATAACCAGCAGATAAAGATATGGTCCGATCGTGCTGACAACATTTCCGGGCACTGCCGTAATCTTGAAGAACGGAATGCTCACGTTCCAGGAGTAACCGGTCGAAAAGTATTTGCTTGAAATAAAAAGCACGGCCCAAACCGCAACGGCAATTAGAAGCTGAGCCAGCAATTTCTGTTTTCCGGTAAGTCCCAGGCTTCGTTGCTTGGCCATCTTCGCGTAATCATCCACAAATCCGATGGCCCCAAAGAGAGTCGTGGCAATCAGCGCCATCCACAGATAAACGCTCGTCAGTCGCGCCCACAACAACGTCGATATGACTACGGCGCCGACGATCAATACGCCTCCCATTGTTGGCGTACCGCGCTTGGCCAGGTGTGCCTGTGGGCCCTCTTCGCGAATCTGCTGCCCGATGTTCCATCGACGCAGCGCCTCGATCAGCTTGCCGCCAAAAACCAGCGCGATTAGCAACGCTGTGATAATGGCGTAGGCCGTGCGGAAGGTGACGTACTGAAAAACGTTCAGCGCCTTGACGAGATACCACTCCTTATCTTTGAAGTGGTTGTAGAGCAGCTCGTAAAGCAGGTAATAAATCATTTAGAAAACCAACAGGCTCCGTTTTCATTCCCCCGCCAACGCGAAACGTTCGCGCAACGCTTCGACGATCTTATCGGTGGCCACGCCGCGCGAGCCTTTGACCAGGACGAGGTCATCAACTTGCACTTCGGCAACAATCGCCGTCGCGGCTTCTTCGGCACTCTCGAAAAACCGCGTATTCGACATTCCGGCTTCCCTCGCGCCGGCGAGTATCTCCCGGGCCAGGCCACGAACACCCCAAAGGACATCGATGCCGGCTTCGGCGATCTCGCGGCCTGCTTCGCGGTGAAGCTGGGACGCGTCCTGGCCCAACTCCAGCATCTCGCCGGCGACCACGATGCGCCGCCGCTTTTCCCTGCCCGCTTCAGCGATCGTTCGAACCATGCCGATCAAAGACCGTGGATTCGAGTTGTACGAATCATCGACCACCGTGAAACCGGCAGCGAAATCGAGCACCTCACCGCGCATTCGCGGCGGAATCGCGGTACGCAACGCTACGGCAATCGCCTGGGGCTTGATGTCGAAGCACGTCGCGACTGCCGCAGCGGCCAGCGCGTTCATCAGATTGTGGCGCCCGCTCATCGGCAACTCTGCCGGTGTTTCACCAAGCGGCGTCTTTAAACGAAAACGAATCAGGCCAAGGCGACTGGTGTCGACCTCAGTGGCCATGACGTCCGCCTGGTGCTCGATGCCGAAAGTGATCGTGCGACCTTTGTGCTTCGCGCGCATCTTGATCACCAACTCGTCATCGGCGTTCAAGACCGCGATGCCGCCCGGCTTCAGGCCTTCGATCAGTTCTGCCTTCGCCGCCGCAACGTTTTCGATAGTACCGAGATACTCCAGGTGCACCGGGGCTACCATCAACTCCACGCCGACATCCGGCGGCGTGATCTTGCACAGCCGCTGAATCTCGTGTGTCGGCGACGACATGCCCATCTCCAGCACAGCAATGTCGAACTCGTCGGGCGATCTTCCCTCGCTCACCATCTGCAAAACAGCCAGCGGCAGACCGAGGTTGTTGTTGTAATTCCTCTGGCTCCTCAACACTTGCCATCCAGCACTGCTCAACACGTGCGCGGTTAGTTCTTTCGCGGTCGTTTTGCCGGCGCTGCCGGTGATGCCGATAACGGGCCGAGCCCACGCTTCGTACACACGGCGCGCCAACATCTGCAACGCGGCGATGGCGTCTTCGACGAGCAACAGGCGATCCTTCATTGATCGCAAATGCTGGTCATCGCGCACGCGATCCGCGCGCGCTACAGCGGCGATGGCGCCGCCGCTGAACGCTTGCGGAATGAACCTGTGCGCGTCAGCAAAAGTTCCGTTGAAGCCGGCGCGGGCGTAGTCTTCCTGCGACAAGGCAAAGAAGAGCTCGCCCGCTCTCACCGAACGCGAATCGATCGAAAAGTCCGTAATTTCTTTGTCAAACAACTCGGCGCTCAAGCTTGCCGTATTGGCGCCCATCAAACTCGCAGCCTGTCTTACATTCACGTCCTTTCAGCCTCTTCGTGCTCGAGCGACGCGAGCATCTCGCAACCGCCGGGATTGCCTCCCGGTGCTAACGAGTAGCCGTCCGCGCGCAGTATCGAGGGGGGATTAATCTCCCCAAACTGCTCATCCATTTGGATGCAGGTTGATGACCTGTGGGTCGTGCGATTGTTGCGTGATCGTTTCCTACAAGCAGCAACTCGATACCTGACTCCGTTTCCGGAATTCTCTCCGTTAAGCAAACGAGGGGGATCATCTACGGACGCTCCTGTGATTTTCTGACTAGTTCACTTGTCTCGTCCAAAGTCGACGTAAACCATCTGGCCGGTCGCGACCTCCGTGCCGGCCGCAGGATTCTGCCGCCACACGCGACCGTCGCCGTGCGCTTCGATTTGCAAGCCAAGCTGCGTGCAGGTGCGGGCCACGTCACGCACGCTTCGGCCGCGAAGATCGGGCATCAAGACGGCATTCTTTGTGGCCGCTGCATAAACGATCTCGCCTTCTCTGCCATCGCGTCGAGTTACTTCCGGCAGCGTGGCCTTGCGCGCTTCAATTTCACGCTGTTGCTCCTCGCGCACTTGCGCGGTGGCTTCGGGGGTCCGAGTCGCCGCGGCGACTAGCTCTGGTGTCGGCTTCATTTGCGTGTCAGGGGCGATACCAAGATCGGGCAGAATCTGTTCGGCGATCTCACGAAAAACCGGCGCCGCGATGTCGCCACCGTGATGCGCCCCTGCCGGCTCATCAATCACTACGATGATCACGACTGCCGGGTTCTCGACCGGAGCAAAGCCGACAAACGACGCAACATATTTCGTCTTCGAATAGCCATGGGTCTTTGGATCAATCTTTTGGGCCGTGCCGGTTTTGCCGGCTGCGGTGTAGCCGTTGAGCTGCGCCTTCTTTGCCGTGCCTCTCAACGTGACACCTTCGAGCATGCTCTTGAGCGAATTCGCGGTCTCGGCGCTGATCACGCGGCGCCGCTCCGGATTCGGGCGATAAACTGGCGCGCCGGCCGCCGATCGGATCTCTCGCACGACATGCGGAGACACGCGCACGCCACCATTTGCCACCGTGGCAAAAGCCGCCGCCATCTGTAGCGGTGTGACGCCAATTTCCTGTCCCATGGCGATCGAACCGATCGAAGATGGCTGCCAGTGTTTGACTGGACGCACGATGCCGGCTGTCTCGTTCGGCAGTTCCACTCCCGTACGCGCTCCGAAACCGAAGAGCTTGATAAAGTCAAACATCGAACTGTCGCCTACGCGCAAGCCAAGCTTGATCGCGCCAATGTTGCTCGATTTTGCTAATGCTTCCGCCACCGTCAGCACTCCGAAGGGGTGATGATCGTGAATCAAACGCCCGGCAATGGTGATTGAACCCATCTGGCAATCGATCTTGTCGTCTGGCTTTACCAGCCCTCTTTCAATCGCCGCCGAATAGGCGACGATCTTAAACGTGGAGCCTGGTTCGTAGACGTATTCCAGCGCTTCATTAATGCGCATTTCCGGTTTAGAGGCTCCCGGATTATTCGGATCGAACGTTGGTGCGTTTGCCAGCGCGAGGATTTCGCCCGTGCGCGGATCGAGCGCGATCGCCGTGCCCGATTTGGCGTGCGACTGTTCGACCGCCGCGGCCAGCGCCTGCTCAGTGCGGTACTGCACCATCTGATCGAGCGTCAGCACGATGGTCTGTCCAGGCTTTGATTGGACCTCGAAGCTTTCGTAGGCTCTTCCGCGAGAATCTGTCTCGAGGAAAAGCTTACCGGCCTCACCACTAATTTTTTGGTTGTAGAACTGTTCGATTCCAGCGAGGCCAGTGTTATCAAGGCCGACAAAGCCCAGCACATGCGCCGCCAGGGTCCCATTCGGATAGAAGCGTTTTGGCTCTTTCCTTGAGTGCAATCCGGCGATCTTCATCGTCAGAATCTTTTCCGCCTGCTCGTGAGTAAGCCTGCGAGCAATCCAGACGAATCGTCGATCGCTGCTCTTCGCCTCGTCCAGTTGCTTGATCAGACTCGCGCGATCCAAACCGAGCGCGGCGACAATTTGTTCCGCTGTCCCGTCGACATCGGCGATCTCGTCTGGGGCTACAAAAATTGACTCGGTATCAACGCTGCGCGCGAGCTGCCGCCCCTCGCGGTCACAGAGTTCACCGCGTTCCGAACTGGTTTCGATCGCGCCGTGTTGCTGTTTACGCGCACGTTCCCCCAGCTCGTCATGCATCGAGACTTGCAGGTAAACCAGACGCGCAGCAATGGCGAACATCCAGAAGACGATGAAAGCCGCGACCAATACCGCGCGACGAAGTGATCCGTCGGGACGTGTTTTTGATTGAACGCGGAGGCGCGCGAGCATGGTGACCTCTATTCTTCCCAAATCGACGAGGGCTTAAAAGACTTCCCGGGATCGACCTGAGGCAGTTAACGTCGAAGCGACGCCGAAGGATTAATGAGAACCGCGGGATGCGATTCGTTACTCTTGTTCTCTTTCTTAGCGACGATTTGTCCAGGCTGCACGGGCTGGAGTCCAATCTCTCGCGCGGCAGGCTCAAGTCGCGACGGCGAAGAAGCCTCTTCCTTCTCCAGCAACAACCGCTTTTGCTCTGCTTCCAGCCGCTGGTGTTCGCGGCGCAGCTCTTCGTTCTTGTAACCATACTGGATGGCTGCAAAGTGCTGTCTCGCGGCAAACAGAAAACCTCCGGTTAGCACCAAACCGCAAAACAACAGCAAAGCCAGACGCGAGAGAGCGCTGACGTCGCGTTCACGATGAACTTTTGAATTAGCGTGATTTGGGGGAAGTCTTTTCATAGCTGACCCTCGAACCCTATTTCTTAGTTAGGACAGCGCGGAGATTCACACAGCCTGTCATTCAGCAATGAGTTTGCGGCCAGCGCGCAACTTGGCACTTCGCGCGCGTGGATTCTCTTTGACCTCGGCGGCCCCGGGGGTAACCGGGCGGCGCGTTAGTATTTCCACTACGCGACGCGCCCCGCATGAGCAAACGGGCATGCGCTGCGGACACTGGCAGTAGCCGGCAAGACGGCGCAGACCTCGCTTGATGATCCGATCTTCAAGCGAATGAAAGCTGATCGCCACAAACCGCCCGTTGGGATGTAAAAGATCTATGGCTGTTTCAACAAAGCGATCCAGATCCTCGAGTTCATGATTGACTGCGATGCGCAGGGCCTGGAACGTGCGCGTGGCCGGGTGAACCTTCTGCGTCTTGCTGTAGCCGACTGCTCCTGCTACCAATTCAGCGAGCTGCTTCGTCGTTTCTACGGGCTGTCCGACTTCCCGTCTTTCGACGATCCGCCTAGAAATGCGGCGTGAGCGACGCTCTTCGCCGTATTCAAAGATGATTCGCGCAATCTCTTCTTCCGAGAGCCGAAGAAGCAAGTCGGCTGCGGTTTCGCAATCGCTCTGCGCATCAAACCTCATGTCGAGCGGGGCATCGCGCCGAAAGCTGAAGCCTCTCGTCTCAGAATCAAACTGCAGCGACGACACTCCGAGATCGACAAGAATCCCGCCGGCATCTTTCTCTCCGGCGTCCGTCAACAATCGGGCGATGTCTCGGAAGTTCGCCTGCACCGCGCGAAAGCGCGCCCCAAATCGCGCTAGTCGCTGTCTTGCGAGAAGTAGTGCTTCGGTGTCGAGATCAATTCCGATCACGCGCGTGTCACTTGAAGCTTCGAGAATCGCTTCGCTGTGACCTCCGAGCCCGACCGTCCCATCGACGAAGAGGCCGCCCCGTGCCACTGCGAGAAACTCCATCGTCTCGCGTAGCAGCACGGGGCGATGGGGCGCGCCCCTGCCCCCCAAGGGCGCAACCATCACCACCGCCCCGTGATCTCGTTCAAAGAACAGTGCCTAACCAGTGCGCGTGGATCGATGAGGGATGAATGGTGGATCCTCCGGTTTGGCTCATCGCTCATGACCTAAAAACTCTCTAGATTCCGAGTCTGGCAATCGCCGCCTCATCCTCTTCGGTGTACGGATCTGCGATCAGTCGCAGCTTAAACTTGTCGAGTTCCCAGACCTCAAGGTACGATAGGTAGCCGAGCACTACGACGTCACCGACGACGCCAGCGCTTCTTCGCAGCAACGGATGAATTAATACGCGGCCGTGCGCGTCCATTGTCTGCTGTTGACCGTAGTAGTTAGCTCTGTCAAGGAACTTGCGCCGTGCGGGATCCATCGAAGGCAACAGCGAAAGACGTTGCTCAATCGACTCCCATTCAGGCAATGGATAGAGCCGAACGTTGTCACCGGAAAAGCTCGTTACATAGAATTCGGCGCCATGCTTATCGTGGATTAAGCGACGAAACTGGGTCGGCACTTTCAACCGGCCCTTAGCGTCTATCCGAGCTGTGTAGTTGCCTCGCAGCATTGCCACCGAACGTCGAGAAAGAAATCGGGTGGCCCTTTTCTGGAAAAGTTACCCATGATCGGTTCTTAGCTACGAGGTTGGACCCACTCCCGACCACTTTAGACCACCCGACTCGGGCGATGGTACGCCGCTGCCCTTTGGCTGTCAAGAACAAAAACATAGGAAGCGCAACTTTTTTCCGCCTTGCCGCCAAACTGACCGTTAAGGTAACCCTTATCTGTTCGCCGAATGTCCGCCAATCATTGCCTTAGCTCGATAGCCAACTCGTTACTCATGAGGTATAGTTGCGCGCCACGTTTGTCCGTTTGTCCGTATAGAAGAGCCAAATTGAATCGCAACTGAATGGAACTCATCCTTGGAGGATTGGCGTGACTTCTCCTATTCGGGACGCTCGCTGCGCTAGCGAATCTGGTAGGTGGGCTGCTGCTGATCAAATGGGGCGCGCACCGATTCGGAGAGCGCTTCCTCAAGTATCTCGTGGCTCTTGGCGCCGGATTCATGCTCTCCGCAATCTTCATTGAAATCCTCCCGGAAACGATCAGCATCTGGACGGCGAGCAACAAGGGTGTTAGTGCGGCTCATGCGGTCATTGGCGCGATGACTTTGCTGCTTGGCGGCTACCTCCTGATACAACTCTTTGAGCACACGATTGCGCCGCACTTCCACTTCGGCGCTGAGACGCATCCGAAATCTTTCATGCGTCCTTCGGCTGCTTATGCTGCCGTTGGCGGTCTGTGGATTCACACTTTTTTCGACGGCGTTTCGATTGCTGCGGCTTTTCTGGTCAACTTCAAGGTTGGTTTTCTCGTTTTCATAGCAATCCTCTTGCACAAAATGCCTGAAGGGTTCACGGTTGCCTCGATCATGCTTGCCTCCGGCCGCTCAGCGCGCAAGGCGTTGCTGGCGACGCTGGCCATCGGAGCGGCGACGCTCGCCGGCGTCGTCGGCGTCGCGTTGCTGCAGGAGAAAGTGAGTTCGGCAGTTGCCTACGCATTGCCCTTCTCAGCGGGCGTTACGCTTTATGTCGCGGCAAGCGATCTGATTCCAGAGGTGAACCACGAAGAAGAAAGAAACCCGACGGTCTCGATAGTCGTTTTTGTAGGAGTTGCGCTTTTCTACTTGCTGCATCGGTTGATTGAGGGATAGCCGTGCTCTCGTTTATTACACATCTCGTCGGTGACACGCCAGTAAGCGCCAATGCTGGTGTCGGATCGCGATTACTGCGCCATGTCCTCTCCGCCGCACTTGGTTGCGCGCTTTTGATTGGGGTCGCTGGTTTGCACGCAAACGCGCAAAGCGCGAAATCGCCACTACCCGCGCCTACCGGCTACGTCAACGATTACGCGAACGTCATTGATTCGCAGACGAAAAGTCGTCTCGAGACAGTCCTTACTAATCTCAAACAGCGCGCCGATATCGAGATTGCCGTGGTTACCGTCCCTTCCACGAACGGTGAGGACATCTTTGATTACTCCTTAGCAGTCGCTCGTGGTTGGGGCATTGGGGCGAAAGGTGGCGACAAGGCCGGCCTCCTGTTGCTGGTTGCGATTAACGATCGCAAGTACTTCACGCAGGTCAGCGACCATCTCGAAGGTGATTTACCGGACGGCCTCGTGGGACAGATTCAACGCGAGCGGCTCGTGCCACAATTCAAGAGAGGAAACTACAGTCAGGGAATCTACGACACTGTGCAAGCGTATCTGGCGACGCTGGCGGAGAAACGCAATTTCAGCATTGAAGGAATCGATCAGCGATACGCTTCTCGCGGAGCAACGCCTCAACCCGGAACCGGCCCGCGAACTGGTGGCCCCGCTGGCTCAGTAGGATCCTGCTGCACGATTCTGCTGGTCCTTTTCATCATCATCCTGGTGCTTTCGTCGATCCGGCGAAGTGGTGGCAGCGGTTGCCTTCAGGCATTATTTCTCGGATCGCTCTTTAGCAATCTAAGTCGAGGCGGATGGGGCGGATCGAGCAGTGGCTGGAGCGGTGGCGGCTTTGGCGGAGGCGGCGGAGGGTTTGGCGGTTTCGGCGGTGGCGGCAGCTTTGGTGGAGGCGGCGGCGGCGGCAGTTGGTGACCGCTGGGCATTCTGCGCAATTGGGCCTGGTCTTCGAACTTCTGATAGTATCCAGGCGGAATTAGACGAAGGGAATAGATGACGAAAAAAGTTGTTCAAGAGGCGCTGAATCATCTAATCGACGACCTGCGCGCGACGCATGGCGACAATCTCGCTTCAGTGGTCCTTTATGGATCGGCGGCCGCCGGCGACCATATTGAGTTGCGCTCCGATTACAATCTGTTGATATCGCTGAACCGCATTACGCCAGAAGATCTGCGTCAGGCGCAGGCGCCGATGCGCGAATGGCAGCGCCTGGGTCATCCTCTGCCGGTCTACTTCAGCGTCGAGGAACTATCCGACGCCGCAGACGTATTTCCCATTGAGTTTTATCAGATGGAAAACGCGCGCGTTGTTCTTTACGGCACAGATCCTTTTGAATTTGTGAAACTGTCGGATGCGAACCTGCGCCATCAAACTGAGTATGAACTCAGGAGCAAGCTAATTCAGTTACGCCGGCTCTACATTCCGGCTTCCGTGTCGGTCGAAAAACTGTGCGACCTGATGAGCGATAGCCTGGCGAGTTTTGCGGCTCTGTTCCGCGCGGTTTTGATCTTGCACGGCAAAGAGGCGCCCGTGGCAAAGCCGGATTGCGTGCGCGCGACTGTGCAGTTGCTAAAACTGGAAAGTGGACCATTTGAAAGAATCTTCGAATTTCGCGCGTCCGCTGAAAGGCCTTTGACAGAGAAGGAAGCGAACGACATCTTTGCCGTCTACATGGACCAGATCGAGCGCGTGATCGAAGCAGTGGATCAAATGGACCAGCGCTGAAGGCGCGGGAAGAGAATAGCCCAGGGCAAAGGCGTAGCGCGCCGCCCGGGATCAGTTGGGAATCAAGACTCAGCCCTGAGAGGGCGACGGAAGACGGAAGGTCTAGATTTGAATAGGAGAACGGTAATGGTTAGCAGAAGGATATCTTTACTTACCCTTGTTATCTTCATATCCCTATCGGCAAGCGGTTGCGGCTACAACACGCTCACGACGAAGCAACAGAACGTCAAGGGCAAGTGGGCCAACGTCGAAACCATGATTCAGCGTCGCGCCGACTTGATCCCGAATCTTTTCGAGGCCGCAAAGGCTGCCGGCGTTCAGGAACAAACCGTTTTTGGCCAAATCGCCGACGCGCGCGCGAAGTTGTCCGGGGCGACCAGCGCAGCGCCGCAGGGTCAGAACGGAGACAAGTCGCCCGAGCAAAAGCAGGCGATTCTTGACGCCAACTCAAATCTCAGCCGCTTGCTGGTGATTGTTGAGAACTATCCGCAGTTGAGATCCTCTGAGAGCTTTCAAAAGTTCCAGGATGAGTTAGCCGGCACGGAGAATCGCATCGCCACCTCGCGCAAGGATTACAACGACGCGGTGCAGGACTACAACACCACCCGCGCCAAGTTTCCCACTGTGATCTCAGCCAAGCTGTTTGGTTTCAAAGAGGAGCCATTCTTCAAGGCCGACGAAGGGGCGAAACAGGTTCCGAAGATTGACGCGAACACGCTGCGGCAGAACCAGAACAAGTAGCATCAATCAAAACCCACGCGAGCTGCACATCGCGCAATGATCACAAGGTTGGCCGCCTGGTTCCACGGTGCAAGTCTTTTCACCCTGAAAGAAATCGACAAGCTCGCTGACTGCGGCTTCTTCAACACCGAAACGCTCCTGACTGGGATGAGCGGCAACGGCATTTACTCCCGCAAGCCAGGGTGAATGAGTCGGTGGGACCATCGGCGTTGGCATGTGGCCGGCTGATGAGGTCGCGGTTTGACTTGAAACCGTTGCCGGTGACGTTTCGGAGCGGATCTTCGCCTCGAGTTGGCTCAGTCGCTTTTGCAACTCGCTAAGGCCGGCGCGCACGGCCGCGAGTTCGCCGCTAACTTCCGATCTGCCGTTCCCAACAGGGGCAGACGACGCGCCGCTGGTCGAAACGCGCCTGGCGATTCGTTCGGCAATTAACCGCGCTTGATCTGATTCAGTGCTCATCAAATTCCTTACTTCAGAGGCGGAAGCCCGCGCTTAAGCAAGGGCTCCGAAGCCCAAGCCCTCCCTAACGGTCGGGCTTCTGCTTGGTCAGCGACAAACTGTAAGATCTCGTGCTACTCCGATTCCAGCAGATCGATCCGATCTACGACTCCAACGATTGCCGAATCGATCGCCGCTCCGGGCTTGCCGGTTGACACTGTCGAAGCGCTCCAGCCTTCCTGCACGATCAAAACCGTATCGCCCACGCCGGCATCAACCGCATCGAGCGCCAACACCGTCGATCCTGTTTCATCGCCTTCAGGTGTTATCTGCTGGCAGAGCATGATGCGCGCGCTTTCGTAGCGTTCGTTCTTCTGCGTAGCGACAATGTTTCCCAGTACTTTGGCCAAAATCACGATCTAGTTCCCTGCGTGACGTGCGCGTCAGAGTCCACAATGGCGACGATGGTGCAATCGGTCGGCGTGTCTTCGC
The DNA here is from genome assembly GCA_041499185.1 of Pyrinomonadaceae bacterium. Lineage (GTDB taxonomy): Bacteria > Acidobacteriota > Blastocatellia > Pyrinomonadales > Pyrinomonadaceae > JAOAPY01. Next base: position 43,630 of record JBGQJU010000026.1, read on the forward strand.
GTTTGAAAGGAAAGCTCGCTTCTTTTCCCCGGCACCAGAAGACCAGTTCGCCAATCCCGGCGCCGACTGAATCGACAGCGACCATTGGCTTCCCGTGCGGCTTGAGATCTTTGTTCAGCGTCTGGATAACCAGCAGCGTCCGCCCGGCGAGCGATTCGTTCTTGACGGTCGCCACTACTGTTCCTATAACGCGGGCGAGTTGCATGAGATTCGTGGTTATGAAATTGGAACATCAACAGTATCAATCACGCCAATGATCGCCGCATCGACCGGCGTGTCTTTCATTCCCTGGGCGAGTCGCGCGCTTGAGCCCGCAACCACCAGCACGCGTTCGTGAAAGCCTGCGCCGACTGTGTCAACAGCCACGACGTAGCCGCTCGTGTCCGTCCCATCAACGTTGACCGGCCTCACGATCAGTAGCTTCTTGCCCAGTAGCCGTGGGTCCTTCTGCGTCGAGACTACAGTGCCGAGGATGCGCGCGATGATCATCTTCAGCCGCGGTTGAGGCCGATGGGAAGCGCGTCGTCGACGCTGCCGTGCGGTCGGGGAATAACGTGTACGCTCACGAGTTCGCCGACGCGCCGCGCTGCCGCCGCACCTGCATCCGTGGCGGCTTTGACCGCCGCGACATCGCCGCGCACGATCGCCGTCACAAAGCCGGCGCCAATCTTCTCGTAACCAACCAGCGTGACGTTCGCGGCTTTGACCATGGCGTCGGCCGCCTCGATCATCGCGACCAGACCTTTCGTTTCAACCATTCCGAGTGCTTCTTGTGGCATTTCGGTGTGTGCTCCTGCTGAAGGTAAATGTTAAATCGTCAATGGTGAATAGTGAATCGTAAATCGCGAATAGTAAAGAGCAAACCGCGCCGGCTATTTACGATTTATGATTTACTGTTTACCGCCTGTGATAGCAATTCGACTAACTCCTCCCGCGTAAGCGAGATTCTGCCGGAGCCGTTTGTTGACGACGCTGTGTAACTGGGTGCGGGACGATCGCCTGTTGGGCAAGCCATGCGCGTCTCGTGCAGATAGCCGCAAGCCTGACAGCGCGCGCCTTCGCCGAGATAACCAGCCGCTTCGCGCACATTGATCAGTTTCTCGATCGCCTCAGCGGGCAGATTTTTAGATCCGCCGAGAATGCGCGAGAGTATGGCGATGCGGGCCGTGTGCTCCAACGTCTCCAGCCGATCGAATGCCTGCCAAATGTCTGAACCATAAGCGACCGCGCCGTGATTCGCCATCAGCAGTGCGTTGTGATGCTTCAACAAAGGCCGCATCGCATCGGTTAACTCATCAGTCGAAGGCGTACCATAACCGGCAAGCGGCACGCACCCCAGCGTCAGGATCACTTCACTCAGGATCGGCTGATCGATCGCCAGACCGGCAACGGCAAAAGCGGTTCCGTGTGGTGGATGCGCGTGGCAAACGGCTTTGACATCATGTCGCTCTCGATAAATCAAGAGATGCATCGCTAACTCACTCGATGCCCGGGCGTCGTTTAGCGCTTTTCCCTGAATGTCGGTGATCGCGAGCGAGTCTTCCGTCATCCGCCCCTTGCAAGTCATCGTCGGCGTCGCAACAACCCGGCCGTCATCAAGACGCACGCTGACGTTGCCGTCGGAAGAGACGACATAGCTGCGTTCATACAATAGTTTGCCGACGCGCACTATCTCGCGCCGGGCGGTTTGCTCCTCCATTACTTCATTACAACCAATCGATCTGCGCCAGGACGAGTCCTACAATTCACGTTCCTTTTGCTCAGCGACTTCTTCAAAGCGAGCGTTGCGCCGACCACTGGTCACGGCGCCTATCTGCGGCCGCGCCAAAAAATATGATAATGATTCCAGCGAAGTTGTTAAGTCAACGGTTTTTACTTTCACGCCCCGGCGCGCGGTCAGTGGCGCGGGTGCAAAGTTCAAAACTGCCTTGACGCCCGCGGTTGTAATCTGATTCAGGACTCGCTGGGCCGCGCGCGCGGGCACGGCGAGCACGGCGACGTCGATTTTCTCGTCACGCACGACCTTCTCCATTTTCCTTACGTCGTGAACCAGAATTTCTTCCGGACCGATCCGCTGTCCAACCTTCGCGCCGTCGTTGTCAAAGAGCGCAACTACGGTGAAGTTTGAATTTCCGAAGCCCTGGTAATTGGCGAGTGCGGTGCCCAATCTTCCGGCGCCGACGATAGCCACGCGATGCGGTTTATCGAGCCCCAGGATTTTCGTGATGTGATCGCGAAGGTCGGCGACAAAGTAACCAACGCCACGCACGCCGAATTCGCCAAAGTACCCCAGGTCCTTTCTAATCTGCGCGGAGTTGAGATTGAACTGTTCAGCCAGCGCTTGCGAAGAAATAGCGTTGATGCCCGCGGTCGCCAGCGTGTTCAAGCAGCGAAGATAGATGCTTAAGCGGTTAGTGGTTAGCTCTGAGATTTTCTCTGATTTCATCTGCGCGGGACCTGTCCGCTTAAGTATAGTCCTAAGCGGGCGCTGGCGAAAGTTTAGCGCCTGTCAGCCTCGGGGCCAGAACATGATGACGAACACGCCCAACAAGGCAATTGCGCCACCAAGCAGATCGAATCGATCCGGCCTAAGGCGATCTATCGCGAAACCCCAACAGAGCGACAGCGCGATGAATATGCCACCGTAAGCGGCGTAGACGCGACCAAAATTCGCCGGCTGAAGCGTTTGCGTCACTCCATACAGAACCAGCACGGCAGCGCCGCAAACAGCCAACCAGGCACTATGTCCTTCGCGCAGCCAGAGCCAGACGAGATAGCCGCCGCCGATCTCGCAGAGTCCGGCCAGCACAAAATAGAGCAAAGACTTGGCAATTAGTAACATTCAATTCCTCCGGTACCAGCGCCACACAGTTTTGATTTGCTATCGAAAATGCCTTACGACATAATGCGCCTGCGTTCCAGAATCGCAACTCCCTAACCGCAAATGATCGCACATCTTTCCGGCACTCTTCTATCCAAGCAAGCAACGTCTGTAATTCTCGATGTCGGCGGCGTCGGTTACGAAGTGACGATCCCCATCTCTACATTTTACGAACTGGATGAGCCGGGATCGAAAGTGCAGTTGCGGATTTACACGCACGTGCGCGAAGACGCGCTGCTGCTCTACGGATTCAAGACTGCGCGCGAACGCGAACTTTTCATGCGCCTGATCTCGGTCAGCGGTATCGGGCCGAAGCTCGGCATCACTTTGCTTTCGGGCATGAGCGCCGACGAGATGATCGCGTCTATTCGCACAAACAATCTGGCGCGGCTGACGCTGATTCCCGGCGTCGGACGCAAGATCGCGGAGCGGCTGGTAATGGAGCTGCGTGACAAGATTGCCGCGCTTTCGTCACCCGAGCTCGAAGAAGAATTGGGCGCCAAGCCCAGCGTGTCCGTAACGCCCACTGAAGATGCCGTGCGAGCGGATGCCCTCTCGGCGCTAGTGAATCTTGGTTATCAAAAGTCAGCGGCCGAGAAAGCGATCAATGCGGCGATCGGCGAGGGAGGCGATATCTCGGTTGAGTCTATCCTGCGACGCAGCTTGCGAAGACTGGCGAAGGCGTGATGAGATAGTCCGCGTCTGAGAGATCTGAGACTTGAGATCTGGAATCTGATCTGTTTATGTCAATGGAGCCAGGACCAGTTCGCGCCCCGGACGCGACGCTCAGCGACGAAGAGCGCCAGTTCGAACTGTCTCTGCGTCCAACGCGGCTCGAAGAATACATCGGGCAGCGTCAGGTCAAAGAGAATCTCCGCGTGTATATGAAGGCGGCACTGCGCCGGCGTGAAGCGCTCGATCACGTTTTGCTGACTGGGCCTCCGGGACTCGGGAAAACGACGCTCGCGCACATTATCGCCAACGAGATGGGGGCCGAGCTGCGATCGACTGCCGGGCCGGCCATCGAAAAGGCCGGCGATATCGCCGCGCTGTTAACAAATCTTCAAGAAGGCGACGTCCTCTTCATCGACGAAATTCATCGCTTGCTGGCGGCGCTCGAGGAAAAGCTCTATCCCGCGATGGAGGATTATCAATTGGATTTACTGATCGGCCAGGGCGCCGGGGCACGTTCAATCAAGCTGGAGTTGCCAAAGTTTACTTTGATTGGCGCAACGACCCGCGCCGGATTGATCACCGCGCCATTACGCGGCCGTTTTGGAATCGTTTTCCATTTGGACTTTTATCCGCACGAGGACCTGGAAGTGATCTGCCGGCGTTCCGCGGACATTCTCAACGTGGAGATCGATGCGAGCGGGTCGCACGAGATTGCCCGGCGCTCACGTGGCACGCCGCGAATCGTCAATCGTCTGCTGCGCCGTGTCCGCGATTACGCCGAAGTCGATTACGATGGCCGCATCACGCAAGAAGTGGCCAACGACGCACTCAATCGGATGGAGGTCGACACTTTTGGTCTGGACGAGATGGACCGCAAGCTCTTGCTGACGATCATCGAAAAGTTCGAGGGTGGTCCGGTGGGACTGGGAACGATCTCCGCTTCGATCCACGAAGAAAAAGATTCAATTGAAGAGATCATCGAGCCATATTTGATTCAGATAGGGTTTCTTGACCGCACCCCACGCGGGCGTATGGCGACGCGGCTCGCATACGATCACTTCGGTATCAGATATCCTGGCCCGTATAAGCCCGGCCTTTTTGATTCTTGAAGAAGCGATCTGATCGGCTCCCCGGTCTTGAATTCGGATGAGAAGGTTTCCTTCATTCTCTCGTCATTCCTTCGGTGTGCGCAATCGCGCGCCCTGGTCATCGATCCTGGGGCACTCGATGCATCAGTTTCACGAAAACGATCTGTTCACGTCGGCCGCGGCCATGAGTTATTTCGGGCTGATGGCTCTCTTTCCGGCGCTTCTCCTAATGCTGGCGTTGAGCAATCGTACTTCCGCGGGTAATCAGATGTTAACCCGCATCGTCGAGGTCTATCCGGCATCGGCAAAGTTTTTGCGCGAAACGATCCAATCGTTGTCATCAGTGGGCACCGGCGTGATCGTCACCTGTGTGGTGATCGTCCTTTGGGCGGGCTCCTGGGTTTTTTCGATCATCGAAGGAGCATTGAACCGCATCTGGGGCACAACCCGGCGAACTTTCTGGCACGGCCGCGCCTTGACCATCGGCATGGTTGGAATCGTCGGCTTGCTGCTGTCCCTCTCCGTTTTGATCACGTCGGTGCTCGTTGCGCTGCAAGAGATGGCCGCTCGTCTTTCGCCGCGACAACTCGAGAGTTATGCCCTGCTTCCAATCCTCGGAAGCGCGCTTTCGCAACTCATATTCGCGGGCGCAAGCATTCTGGTGACGATAGCATTGTTCGTGACTGTCTATCGTTTCATGCCAAAAGCCGAGGTCACGCTGCGCGACACTTTGCCAGGCGCGGTGATTGGCGGGCTTTTGTGGGAAGCCGCAAAATACGTGTTTGCGTGGAGCTTGAACTATTTTCATTACGACGAAATCTATGGGCCCGTCGGCGCGGTGGTTGCCGTGCTGACGTGGAGTTACGTTTCTAGTTTGATTCTTTTGTTCGGCGCGCAGCTTACCGGCGTTTTCCACCGGGAGCATCCGACCTGAAAAAACAGCATCCCCGCCTGCCGCCAGCGCTGCCTCGACGCTTCGACAATGCACATCTCTGAATTCGATTACGAGCTTCCGCCGGAACTAATCGCGCAGCAACCATTGGAACGGCGTGACGCATCGCGCATGCTCGTGCTCGACCGCGCCAAAGAATCATGGGTTGATTCGCAGTTCAGGGCGCTCCCAGATTACCTGCGGGCAAACGACGTGCTCGTCGTCAACAACACGCGCGTTTTCCCCGCGCGATTGATCGGCCAACGCGATCCTTCAGGTGGCCGCATGGAAGTGCTCCTGGTGCGCGAAATTGAGCCGTTGCTCTGGGAGGCGCTTGTGCGGCCAGCTCAGCGTCTCAAGCGCGGCGCCAGTTTGCGGTTCGGCGACTCTAAGCTGCGGGCCGAAGTCGTTGACCTGCCGTCCGATGCGCTGCGCGTTTTGCGTTTTGAGTGTGACGGTTCGCTCGAAATGATTCTGGATGAACTTGGGCAAACGCCGCTTCCGCCTTATATCAAACGTCCCACAGGGTCAACCCTAGCAGACCGCGAGCGTTACCAAACGGTTTACGCGCGCACCAGAGGCGCCATTGCCGCTCCCACGGCGGGTCTGCATTTTACCGAAAGCGTCATGGACGACGCGCACGCGCACGGCGCTCGCTTTGCTGAAATCACTCTGCATGTCGGATACGGAACGTTCGAGCCCGTTCGAGTTGAAAACGTCGACGAACATAGAGTCGCGCCGGAACGTTTCGAGATTACCAACGCGGCCGCGAAAACAATTAATGACGTGCGTGCGAAGAGCGGACGGGTTATCGCTGTTGGCACAACGACGACTCGCGCATTAGAATCTGCAGTGAATGTGACAGGAGAAATCGAGGCCGGAGTACGGACTGCGAAAATAACAATAATTCCCGGTCATCAATTCCGAATTACCGATGCTCTTTTGACAAACTTTCATTTGCCACGTTCGTCGCTGCTCTTACTGGTTTGTGCGTTCGCCGGACGGAGGCTCGTGCTGGAGGCGTATCGTCATGCGATCAAAGCTCGCTATCGATTTTATAGTTATGGCGATTGCATGTTAATAATCTAGTTATTCCAAAAGTAACCGTGGTAGACTAAACGCTAACCCCGTCGCTCGTCAGTTTTGTAATCGACGTCAATGGCTGTACTCAAAAAAATTCGTTCTCGCTGGTGGTCGCAATCGGATGTGCCGAACGAATACCGACCGTCGCCCGCTGCCAGTGTGCCAGTCGCGGTCAACCTCACTTACGACATCCGGCCGCTAACTATCTCGCAACTCGACGAATGCTGGAGGCTCGATCAGCGTTGCTTTGTTGATGGCGAAGCTTACAGCCGCGACACGTTTGAATACCTCCTGACCGCGCCTGAATCGGTTGCCTATCGCGTTGTGACGCCGAGCGGGATGATGGTTGGCTTTGTCATCGGCCTCGTCGAACCCGATCACACCGGACACGTAACTACGGTCGGCGTTTCTCCGGATCACCGGCGTCGCCAACTTGCGAGTCGTCTGATGCTGAAGGTTGAACAGGGCTTCCAGCGTCGTAACGTTCGACTGGTGCGACTCGAGGTGCGATCGCTCAATACACCGGCACAAGAGCTATACATCAGCCTCGGGTATACCATAACGCAACGATTACCCGGCTATTACTCTAATGGCGGCGATGGGTTGTTGATGGTGAAGTCGTTGGACTGAATCGCTGGAGCTTATTCCCTTAACCCTTGCGCAACTCTGTGAGTACCTGTTTTGCTACGGCCTTGAGCGTGTCGAAAACCCCAGTCCCGGATGAAGCAATCGCTTCCACCACCGGTTCGCCTTTCCGACCGAGTTCTTCTCTTAGCTCCTCGACAGGTAAGATGTTGGGCAGATCACGCTTGTTGAGCTGCAACACATAGGGAATCTTCATCAATTCATAACCTTGGGCGCGCAGATTCTCTTCGAGGTTATAGAGCGATTCGATGTTTGCGTGCATGCGCTCTTCTTGCGAATCTGCAACGAAGACGACGCCGTCAACGCCCTTTAGAATGAGCTTGCGCGAAGCATCGTAAAACACTTGTCCGGGCACCGTGTAGAGATGAAATCGTGTTTTGAATCCGCGGACCGTGCCAAGCTCGAGCGGCATGAAGTCGAAAAACAAGGTGCGATCCGTCTCTGTCGCCAAACTGATTAGCTTTCCCTTGGCCTGCGGAGCCGTGGAATCGAAAATATGCTGCAAGTTAGTCGTCTTACCGCAGAGTCCCGGTCCGTAGTAGACGATCTTGCAATTGATTTCTCGTGATGCGTAATTGATGAATGTCATAAAAACGTTATCTAACTGAACAAGCTGTCAATGTCTTCGTCCGTGATTTCCAGAAAAGGTGAGTCCGAATTCTCGAAGTCGCCGCGAGCAACCTCTTCAAAAAGTGTAGCGAGCTGTCGCGCGATCTGCTTACTGCGCAGCTTTACAAGCCCTAGGCTGGATCTGTCGTCGAAGACGACAACGAGCAGCAGTCGTCCAATGACAGAGATGTGTATGCTCTCTTTCTTCCCTTCGTGAGATAACGTCGGGAATTCCTTCTCGCCGATTAACTGAGCCATCCCGCCCGTTGCGGCAACGTTTCCCGCAGCCAGTGAAGCCAGACTAGTCGTGTCAAGATTCCCCACCTCGCCCTGGACGGCGATCTGCTGGCCATCTTTGTCAACAAGAAAAACCACCCGGGCCGCCGCGTCCAGCCGCAGTCTCGCCAGGACAGCTTTGATCTCGTGATACTGCTGTTCGCGCAAAAGGATCGGAGCGTCTGCCATTGATACAGCTCTCTTTGCGAAGGCAAGGTCGGTAAGACCGGAAGGAGTGGCGGATCAGGATCGAAAGGCGGCTTCAAACGATTAACACAATAAACCGAACCAGCCGCCTCTTCATCGGGGGGAAACCGGGCCATTTTCAATTTCCTAGAACTTGGGAAAGATACAACCCAAGCCAAAAGCACTGTAGCATAGCAAACAATGAGCTTCAAGTGTTTTTCTTCGTTTGTTATGTACCGCCACGGTTGGCGATTGGTCTCTCTGGGGAGCCCGCAAATGCCCTTCTGTCGTTGATTTACGGTTAAAGCTATGTTAAGCTGCGCGCTGGTTTTAGGGCGGGCTCAAGCGCTTAAGCTTCGAATCTTGAGGGTTCAGATGAGTAGTCCTATAGCAAAAAGTGTTAGACGATCGAATTCGCGACAGTCTTCGGTGAAATCGTCAGTGAGGAGTCGCACGTTCAAGGCAAAGTCCGCTCGCCCCAAACCAATGGTCAAGCGAGCGAAGGCAGCGAAGGCCCCAGCGAAAAAAGCGCGGCGTACCGCCGCGAGCAAAAAGCCCAGGGCTAAGACCGCAAGAAAACACGCCGCGCGACCTCGGAGAGCGGCTCCGGCGAAATCGAAAGCTCCAAAGAGAACTATTTCTCGCAGGGTCTCGAGAACTGCTCGCCAAAAGAAAATCGCGTCGCCTTCACGGAGAGTCAAAAAGACGCAGACCCCAGTGCGAGCAGTTCGCGCACGGCGACCATTGGTTTCTCCGCCACCACCCCCGAGACAACCAACCCTGGACGAAGCCTCTGCTCTTCGGTCGTTTGAGCGAGCACACAAAGAATTCACCCGCGGGCGCTTTCAAGAAGCTCGCAATCAGTTTCGCATGTTGCTGGACAGGTACTCCCAGGTATCAGAGGTCGCGGCGCGCGCACGGACTTATCTCGCGGTTTCCGAAGCGCGTCTGCGAACTGAGAGTATGCTGCCGCGCGATGCCGATTCGCTTTATGATCGCGGCGTGATTGAATTGAATCGCGGCGAGTATGTGGCTGCCCAGGAAATGTTTGAGCGCGCTCTCAAGCGCGAGCCCGAAGCAGCTCATATTCACTATGGTCTTGCGGCCACTCGTGCGCGCCTTGGCTCCATTGATCTCGCTCTCCAATCTCTCCAGCGGGCCCTGGACCTCCAACCAAACCTTCGTGTTCGCGCTCAACACGATCAGGATCTGACTCCTTTGCGCAACGATCCTGACTTCGACAGACTGATTTTTGCGCCGCGTTTGTAAAGGGGCGCTAATTCCTATTGTCGGTTCCACCTTCTTTCCACGCTGCTCCCGCTGTTTCAAACGCTCTGTCTTTTAGGTATCATTCTGTTAACCACAATTCATTGACACCTTGTGAATCGATAAGGAGATTCGTCAGTTGCAAATCGCCGAAACCAGTCGTGGTATCAAGCTTGTAGCAATCGGTGGAGGGACCGGCCTCTCGACGCTTCTTGCAGGTCTGAAGCGCCTCGTGGGCAAACACACCGACGACGAGATCTGGTTCGAGAATCTTTCAGCCATTGTTACGGTCTCGGACGATGGCGGTAGTTCAGGGCGTTTACGCGAAGAGCTACAGATGCTTCCACCGGGCGATATACGTAACTGCATGATTGCTCTATCAGAAGACTCGAATCTCCTTTCACGTCTCTTTCGCTTCCGCTTTCGTGGCACTGGCGAGCTTGGTGGCCACAGCTTTGGCAATCTTTTTCTCGCTGCACTCACGGAAGTCACCGGAGACTTTGTCGAAGCGGTGCGGCTGTCATCCGAGGTCCTCGCTAGCAAAGGTCACATCTATCCGGCGACGATCAACGATGTGCGTCTCGTGGCGGAGCTTGAAGATGGCCGAATAGTTCGCGGTGAAACTCAAATCAGCGCGTCACACTCCAAGATTCGGAGGCTACGATTAGAGCCGGAACAATGTCTGCCGCTGCCGGAGGCGCTTGCGGCAATCAGGTCCGCCGATGTGATCACGGTTGGGCCGGGTTCGCTTTACACCAGTATTCTGCCGAATCTTCTCGTTGCCCGAGTGGCAAACGCGATCGGCGAGGCACATGCCACAAAGATCTTCATTTGCAACCTGATGACGCAACCAGGCGAGACAGATGGTTACACTGCGCGACAACATATGGAGATCGTGAAGCAGTACGCGCCTGAGATTCAATTCGACTTTGTCATCGTGAACAATCGGCCAATCAGCAAAGAACAGACTGGGCGTTATGCCGCGGAAGGTGCTTCTCAAATCGGGATTGATGACGATCTTGCCGAAGCCACGCTTGACGGAGAAAGCGAAATTGTTCGAGCCGACCTTTTGGACGAAGGCGACAAGGTGCGGCACAATCCAGAGAGGCTGGCTCGTGTTGCCATTGCCTGTTGGGAGCAGGCGCGCACTCGGCCGGCTGTCGTTGCCTAACAGATGCAGAAAGAAACTCAATTGAACTCTCAACGAAAACAGGAACTCGACGTACTGATACTCGCTGCCGGACTTGGTAAGCGCATGAAATCGCAGCAGGCCAAAGTCCTTCACGACCTTGGTGGCCGGCCACTTATTGCTCACGTTTGCAGGGCAGCTCAATCACTCAACCCAAGGAAGATTTACGTCGTCGTCGGCCATCAGGGCGAAAAGGTCGGGGCTGCGGTCCGAGAAGAACTCAATGAAGACCGCGCCGTTCTAATCAATCAACCACGGCAGTTGGGAACAGGTGATGCCGTTATGTCCGCGTGCAAAGCGCTGCAGGATGCCGAATCAACCGTTCTGATTCTCTCTGGCGATGTGCCGCTGGTTCGCCCCGAAACTCTTCGCTCCTTTGTAGAGCAACATCGTTCGGGAGGCGGCGCTTGTACGATCTTGAGCGTCAGGATGGAGAACCCCAGCGGCTATGGTCGCATCGTGCGTGATGAAGAAGGCCGCTTCCGAAAGATCGTCGAACAAAAGGACGCTTCGCCTGACGAGCGGCAGATTCGAGAGATTAACTCGGGTATTTACTGTTTTGAGAGTAGCAAACTGTTCAGTGTGCTCGAACGGGTTGAGCCAGCAAACCAACAGGGCGAGTACTACTTGACTGACGTGCCTGCAATTCTTCTTTCCGATGGCGAGCGGGTCAACGTCTATCTGCATAGCGACGCACGAGAGGTTGCCGGCGTGAACACTCGGGCGGAACTTGCCGAGTTCGAGAATCTTTTGCGCCGCAACGCGATTCGCCGTTTGATGCTGGAGGATGGCGTGACTTTTATCGACCCCTCGCACGCGTACATCAGCGCCGAAGCGCAGCTCGGTCGCGATTGCGTGATCTACCCGGACGTCCAGATCGAGGGGAAAACTGTTATCGGGGACAACTGTGAAATACGCTCCGGCACGCGCATTACAAACTCAAGAATCGGCGACAACGTAAGTATTAAGGACCACTGCGTGATTGTCGATTCTGACATCGAGTCGCACTGTTCGGTCGGACCGTTTGCTCATCTGCGCATGAATACTCGTCTGGAAGAGGGTTCGGCAGTCGGCAACTTCGTCGAAGTTAAAAAGTCGCGTCTCGGCCGCGGTTCAAAGTCGATGCACTTAACTTATCTTGGCGATGCGACGATTGGCGAGAAGACAAACATCGGCGCCGGGACCGTCACGTGTAATTACGATGGCAAGCAGAAGCACGAAACA
>JBGQJU010000027.1:0-55534 GCA_041499185.1 Pyrinomonadaceae bacterium
AGCCTCGCTCCTGCCATCCGCTCAATCATCGATCAGGTCCGGCGACAAGCTGCGGGGCAAGAACTCAAACCAAACTGAGTGTTGGATCAAGGCCCAGCGTTACCTAAGACATAGACAGCACTCTCGAACACGAGTACCCCCAGCAGAATCCAACCAGCGTTTTTGTCGGTCAGGTGATACTCGCCACTCTTCTTCGCTTTGTTACGCGATCCGTTCTGGTGAATGGCAGCGCTCGTTTTCTGAGTTTCCCCGGTTGACATTGCGGCGTCGCCTCGCGCGCTGCCGAGATCGGGCTTACTTTCAGCCGCCGAGGGCACGACTACTTCGCCGCGCAAAGTCTGCTGGATGCGCAGTTGCCGGCCTCGTCCGGACTGCCCCATCGAAGAAACCCCGGACGCAGCCATGATCAAAACCAGCAAAACAGAAACAATGGAACGTCTTCGGCACATAGAATGTCCTCCTCCCGTACAAACCAGGGAAGAAGACTAGTTCTGGTTTTGCCGTGAGTGCTTTAGGACTGTGACACTTTCCTAATCGCCACACTAATGGCGCCAGTTCGGCATTGAAGGGTTAAGCCTGGTTCCGAGCGACTGGCTCAACGGCGTAGCCGGCATTGATCCACGCGCTGGTGCCGCCGGTCACGTTGAGCAGATTGGTGAAGCCCAGAGGCTCGAGGATGCTGGTGGCGGCGCTGGAACGATAACCGCCGGCGCAAATAACCGCGGTCGGTTTCACTGGATCAAATCCGAGCGCAGGCGCGCGCTCTTTCAAGATCGAGAGCGGAGCGGTGATCGCGCGCGGCACGTGTCCACTCTCGTATTCCGGCGGCCGGCGCACGTCAACGATCTGCAATTCGCTCTCGCTCTCGATCAGTTGGCTCAATTCAGCCACAGTGATCTGCGGAACGGCGGCGACTGCCAGACCCGCTTGATCCCACGAGTAAATACCGCCGGCAAGATAACCCTTCACAGTTTCAATACCGACACGCGCCAGGCGCATTACCGTTTCGTTAACCTGCTCTTCCGATTCGGCCACAATCACAAGCGGCGCAGTCAACGGAATCAAACAGCCGGCCCACATCGCAAATTGTCCGCCAAGACCAATGTTGATCGAGCCGAGAACGTGTCCCGCGCCGAAGTCCGCTGCCGAGCGCACATCGAGAACCACCTGGCCCAGCGCAGCGAGTTTGCGAATGTCCTGTGGCGATAACGCGGCCGGTCTTGGTAACGCCTCCAACGGCGCTGCGCCGGTACGGTTGATCTCGGCGTCTTTCGAAAAGTATGGAGGTGCTTCGGGGAGGTCCGTGGTCATCATCGACACGAATTCGTCTTTCGACATCGGCTTGAGCGCGTAGTTGAACTTCCGCTGATCACCGATGGTCGATGACGTCTCCTTTGACATGTTGCGTCCACACATCGAGCCTGCGCCGTGCGCCGGAAAGACTTCGACGTTGTCAGCGAGTAGCAACAGCTTCTCGTGCAGACTGTCGTACATCATCCCGGCCATTACCTGCGACGTGTAGCCCTTGCCGCCCGCGAGATCGGGACGGCCTACATCGCCAATGAAGAGCGTGTCCCCGGTTAGGACCTTTTGCGGCTGATTGGAGATTTCGCTGTCGATGACTAATACGCAGATGCTCTCCGGCGTGTGACCGGGCGTTTCCATGACGCGCAGCTTCACGCGACCGATGTTGATCTCGTCGCCGTCGCGCACGGCTCGATGCTGAAAACCGGCGCCGGCCTTTTCGCCAAAAACGATCTCCGCGCCGGTGCGCGTGGCTAGTTCGCGATGACCGCTGACGAAATCCGCGTGGAGGTGTGTTTCGATGATGTACTTGATCTTCAATCCCTGCGCTTCAGCTTCGTTGATGTACTGATCGACATCGCGCTGCGGATCAACTACGGCAGCTTCACCCGCCGAACCGATCAGGTACGATGCGTGCGCGAGACACCCGAGATAGAACTGTTTGAAGTACATAGTGGAACTTCTTTCTGATCTCCGCGACTTTACGCCGTGGCGGGAAACATTTTCGCGCAAAGGCGCAGAGACCGCAAAGTAATCACTCCCCATTCACGAGAGTTGCCGTCTGTGGTAGTCGATAAAACTCTCGCTCCGGTTTCAACGGCCGCAGCATCCAGTAGGGTCGCCGGGTGCCGTCGGGCGAATGCTTGTCCGCGGGCCGCGTCATTGCCAGCCACTTTTTGTAAACCTCGCGCGACTTTTGCGTGTCGACGAAAATGTCTCCAGGCTGGTCTTCGGGCTGGGCTTTCTTCACGCGGACGGCCTGGTGCCAGCAGTGCATTCCAGAGATCGGATCGGGATGGACCGGAAAGGTCAGATTCTGATGCACGCCGACGTTGGTCCACCAGATGCGCAGCGTGTCCGCATCAATAGACTGATAAGGCTCAACGCCACGCTCGCGCTTCAAGCCCCATTCGGCGCCCCGATGATCCAATTTCACAGTAGCCATCAACTGCTTCTGCCCTTCGTCGGTCAATTTCCAGCGGCCCATGTGATGACTGCAGGCGACTACATCGGGGCGAATCCCTTCTGTGACCCAGGCGTGAACGACAAAGTAACCGATCTCTGTTTCTACCCGCACCAGATCGCCGGTGCGCACGTCCAGCTTCGCGGCGAACGAGGGATGAATCCATAGCGGATTGGTGTGCGCGATTTCGTTCAACCATTTCGCGTTTGCGCTGCGCGTGTGAATCTGCATCGCCAGACGGAAAGTCGAGATTAAGATCGTTTGATCGGACGCGAGGTTATCGCGGTGCACGTGGCTCTTGATGTAGGTCGGAATCGCGTACTCGCGCCAGCCCCAGTCAGCCAGCGTTCGCGAATAAAACTCCAAGCGCCCACTTGGTGTCGGAAAGCCGCGTTTGATTTCGCCATCAACATTCACACCAACAAAGCGCCGGCCGTCTTCATCTCCGTCAGGGATGGGAATGGGCACAACATTTGGCGACGCGGGTTTAGGCGCGCGCGTGAGCACCCGACCGCGAGCGTCTTCGCGAATGTCCTCCAGCTCTTCAGGCGGGACAGATTGTTCGTAAAGCGCGCCCGTTCTCTTCGTCACTTCGAACGTTCCGTAACGTCGCATGAACTCGAGCGGCGTTAGATTCTCCCTCGCCGCTTTCTCCGGCAAACCGGGAAGTGAATTGTCGAAGATCCATTCATAGTATTCGTCAACACCCAAACGCGTTCCCGGGTTCTTCTTCGATTCAACAAACTGACGAATGCCGAGAGTGCCATCCGGATCGATCCGCCAGGTTAGCTCGAGCCAAAACTCGTTCTCTTCCCAGACCTCACCCGGATTTACCTCCCGCGTGTCGTTGACGTTTTCTCCCTGGCGCTCGCGCGCGGCGCGCAGCACCGGCTGTCTAAAACCGAGCCACTGCGAATCGTGCGTTTCGTAAGAATGAATATCGTGGCGCTCCGAGCCCATGCCCATCGGCAAGATGTAGTCGGCAAAGTACGACGTTTCATTCCAGGTTGGCGTCAGCGCAACGTGGCAGCCAATCAAATCCGGATTCGTGAGCACTTCAATCCAGGAGAAGCCATCCGGATTGGTCCACACGGGGTTGTAAACGCGCGTGAAATAAACTTCCAAACGTCCGCGCCCGTCTTTCAAAAGATGCGGCAAGAGAAACGACATCTCGTGCATCGAGAGCGGATACTCCTTGGGCCACGTGACTTCGTTCCACATCTTCGGGTGCGGCGGCGTGTAGATCGGTTTCGGCACAAACTTGTTCCAAGCGTTGGGAAAGACGCCGCCTTCAGTGGCAATCGCGCCCATCAATGCATTCAGCATGAATAAACATCTCGCCACTTGCCAGCCGCCGCTGTTGCCCGAAGAGGCGCTGCGCCAATTGTGGCTACTGAACCTTGTGCCTGCAGTGGCAACAACCTTTGCAATCTCTTCCAAAGCAGACGCATCAACACCGGACTCATTTGCGGCAAATTCAAACGTGTACTCCGCGTAAAGCTCTTTCAGGATGCGTTCGAATTCTTCAAAGTTGCGGCTGCTCGTATCGGCCTCTGACCTCTGACCTCCGACCTCTGACCTCTGTTCTAAGTACTCTTCCCAGTTCCACCACCGGCGCACGAAGTCGCGATTGTAGAGATTGTTCTGGATCAAATAGTTTGCAATCGCCAGCAGGATTGCCGCTTCTGATCCAGGAAAAGGTGAGATGAAATGATCGGCGTGCGTCGCGGTGTTTGAGAGCCGCGTGTCAAAGACGATCAGCTTCGCGCCATTGGCCTTGCCGTCCATGACGCGCTGCGCGTGCGGATTGAAGTAGTGGCCCGATTCCAGGTGCGCGCTGATTAGCAGAATGACTTTTGCATTCGCATGATCGGGACTGGGACGATCCAGACCCATCCATAACTGATAGCCTTCGCGACTGGAAGACGAGCAGATGTTCGTGTGCGAGTTGTGGCCGTCGATGCCCCACGCGGCCAGGATGCGTTCGGTGAAACCATCCTCGCCGGGACGGCCGACGTGATACATGATTTCCTGCCGGCGATCTTCGACAATCGCCTTGCGAATGCGCCCGGCAAGCTCGTCGAGCACTTCATCCCAACTGACCTTCTCCCATTTTCCCGCGCCGCGTTTTCCAGCACGCTTCAGCGGATAGAGAATGCGATCCGGATCGGTAATCTGATTAAGCGTGGCGGGCCCTTTGGCGCAGTTGCGTCCGCGTGATCCCGGATGCTCTGGATTGCCTTCGAACTTCTGAATCTGATTAGTTTCTTTGTCGATGTAGGCGAGCAGCCCGCACGCCGACTCGCAGTTGAAGCACGTCGTCGGCACAAGCGAGTAGCGCCGCTCTTTTCGTTTGGGCCACGCGCGCGAATCCAGCTCCACCCAATCATCCCAACGCTCCTTCGGCGGATACGCAGCGAGATGATTACAACTCGGCCCGGGATAAAACGTCTCACCGCGCGATTCGGTTTCTTCGCGAGTAGCACCGGTCCGTTGATTTGGTTCGTCGGATTTCATAGTCCCAACGGCTTCGCTTCGCCCTTAACCTCCGATCCTCTGGTAAGCGATATCAATAAACTCTTTGGCTACCGGTAAATTGGCGGGCGATGTCACCGTAATCTCAAAGTCTCCCGTTCCGAAGTGACCAATGGACGAAACATCCCGCGCGATGCTCGGAGGATTCGCAATCTCTTTCGGGTCCAGCTTCAAATAAAGAACGACCTTCTGCAGTTTCACTTCCATGCAGACGATGTTCTGCGAGATTTTGTAAGCAACATAGAGCTTCTTGGGAACCTCCTCCATCGCGCTATCCAGATTCATGATGTAGTCCTTCAGCTCGAACACCATTTCTCTTATGCCTTCTGATTTCCCTGAAATGTGCTGTTCAAAACTATAAACGCCGGTGGCTCTCGCCAAAGGCGCTTTCTTTCCGGCAGCGACCATGACAGGGTTCTTATTACCGGCAGCAATATCCGGAGAAGTAGCTACCGTCCTCTGAAAGATCTCTTCGAGAAACAAACAAGAGTTTTTGAAAAGACGGTACCGCCATAGCTCAATGTTTGCGCCCATCACTTGCACCGCGTGCAGGTCATACTTTTTGTAGTTGGGCGCAAGGCAAATGACGCGAACGTCCGACCAATCAACTTCCACTTCATTCCCAAGCGACTTCTGAACTGCAATGTGAAAGTCACCTTTGTGGTCATGTATCCAGGAGAGATAAAACAAACTTTGGTTGATGAGTTCCGATGACTCGACCTTCTTGTATTCAATGATTACGGGGTTGTTGTCCTCTGACAAAGCCAAAGTGTCAATTCGCCCGGCATGTTGTGCCCCGGTTAAAAACTCTGTGGCTACAAACCTGCAGTTAAAAATCGGGGCGAGATTGGCTTCAATCAAAGACTGAAGCTCTTTCTCTGTAATAAAGTTCGTTTGTTCGACAGGGATAAGTTTCTTGTTCGAGATTTGGAAGATTGGCATTCCTGCCTCTCCTTAATTGAACGATTCCCTTAAGTCAATGTGATCTTCGTCGAGATCGTATTTCTTGCATGACGAGTTCACCATCTATCGTCTCGACTTTGCCCTCGTCGATCTCGCGCAATCTTCGCTCAGCTTCCTCTGCCCAGATTGCATCTATTCTCTTCTGATCCTCGCCATCTAAACTTTCAAGCAGATGGTCAGCGAGCATCGCCCGGGTGCCAGGTGGCAGAGCCAATGCCGCACTTAGTATTTCTTCGAACGTATTCATGACTTCTCTGGATAAACGTCACATTCGAGTAGCTCGGCATAGATATCGTCATCGGGATTGTCCCAGACGGCATCGAGCGATGGCTGGCTGGCCTTCAACCAGAAATCATCGCAGGCAGCACGAGACTCACAGGAGCGGACGTCAGGCTGCGACTTGTTCATAAGAAAACCGCGGAATGTCTGCACGCTGACTGGCGTGCTCGACCGTGATGCCAAGGATATTGCCGCTCTGATCGAGATCCAAAATAGTGTTCTCATCGAGATCCTTCGATTCGGCTACTTCGGCTGCCTTGAACTCGATATAGAGCGTGTCAGTGTCCTGAAAATATTTGATGTTCATGGTGTAAATGATCGGTCAAAGAAAGCGTTGTGAACAGTCTGTCCGTCGGGAAGAAGGATTACCCGCAAATACTTGCTCCCCGTCTCAGCGATTGGCGCCCAACGGCGAATGCGACCATCCGTCTGGATTCTCTCCTTTACCGGATAATCGATGACGCGCTGAATCCACTCGTCTCGAATAATAGCGCGGTCGGGCCGAACACGCATTGCCTCAAAGTACTGAGTGGTTTTCACTGCGGTGTCGTGCGATCTTCGGCAATCAAAATGGTGCTGTCGCTATGCTCTTGTCCTTCAAGGCTGCGACGGATTTGCTCGGCCTTGCGCAGGCATTCCTTCATCAGTTCACCGAGAGCGTCGTCCGTGACTGTGTCTCGCGTAATTCTGTCTGGGTTGTTTAGCTTTTGAGCCATTTCACTCTCTTCAATGAACGGGCCGTCCCTTCTGCCTCAGCCAGCAGCGATTCGTCAATTGTGAGTTGAACTGTTTCCATGATGACCAGTCTAGCACGCCTTCAAAAGCCTCAGGACGTGCAAGAAAAGTGCAGGCAAGTCTCAACTGAGAATCCCATCAACCGCCATGGTCCAACCCGGCACGGCTGGCTCTGCTTCGGCGATGTCGCCTGCATGATAGACGGTCGGATTAGCAGGATCGCTGGCGCGATAGACGCG
This sequence comes from Pyrinomonadaceae bacterium, assembly GCA_041499185.1. Lineage (GTDB taxonomy): Bacteria > Acidobacteriota > Blastocatellia > Pyrinomonadales > Pyrinomonadaceae > JAOAPY01. Next base: position 7,240 of record JBGQJU010000027.1, read on the forward strand.
CGCGACTTTTTCGCGCAGCACGTCAACATCCCACACCACCAGTGTGCCGGCGGCAAAATAGTCGGTCCGCTTCCGGGCCATCCGCGCTTCAGCTTTCCGACCGTAGTCGTCGGTGCTGCGTACCTCGACGGCAAACACGGGCGCGCCCTCGAGGAATAGTCCGCCTCTCAACTCGCCGGTATGAAAAGCCGTGTCAGGGCTGAACGAACGGCGGTTGGGAAGATTCACGATGAAGCCAACGTTATCCGGGAAGGCATAGCCGCCTCCCACGGTGCGTTCGTAATCATCCAGACTGCGATAGATTCTGCCGGCAGCGCGGCCGGGTACTCCTCCAGTGGGGAACATAAGCACCAGTTCTCCGTTTACGATTTCGGCCTTGCCGTTTTCCGGCACGTGGTAGAGGTCTTCGATGGTGGCTTCGATCTTTGTACTCATAGGACCGCCTCATTAACTCCTTACCAACATTCTACGCTTCCTTCGAAACGTACATCTACGCCAGCGGCACCGATTGTCCTGCCTGCACGTAGGCGTTTTCATAAAGCATCATTCCGATCAGAGCCATCGGCGCGGCGCCAACGCCATATGAAACGGAGAAGCCACCGATGATCGCGATCCACGGCAGCAAACCGCCGACGATTGACAATGCAATTCCGATCCAGAAGTCGCCGCGATAGCGTCCGCGCACCATTTCCCAAATCGCGACGCGCGCGTGCGCGGTTGCATGAGTGAGCGACACTTCGCCCCAGATCATCAGCAGATGCAGCAGGCTCGCTATCGCCAATATCCACAGCAGCGGAGAAACAATGCCAGGTTCATATCGCGTCCCCGGTTCGAGCCAGGCGGCCAGCGGCAGCAACGCCGCCGATCCAAGCAGCAGACACTGCACCAACAGATGCGGCGGCAGCAAAGGGTTCTGCCACATGTCGCGCGCCTTCGCCTGCGCGAAAAGATAGGCTGTGTAGACAGCACTCAGCACGCTTAGTGGCAGACCGGGAATCATCAACCAGCGCTGTGCCGATACTGAATGCAGCAGGCTGGCGACGAAGTGCGCGGCTAACACAATTGAGTAACCGGCGATGACGAATGCGCCCTTGACCAGCCAACTTTTCCACTGCGGTCTGGCAAAGATCAGATAAAAGCGTTTGGGATGTTCCAAATCCCAAATCAACAAGCCGCCGGTGATCGCGAGAAATGCTCCCGAAACGACCGGCGCGACCCACAACCAGATTGGGCTGTCTGCACTCATGAAACCGAAAAGCACCAGCAGCAGCGAGACGAGATAAGCGCCCGCGGCAATGCCTTTGGTCCAGGTATAGAGACTGACACGCCAGTCCCAGGGAATCGTGTGCGGGACGTCGTAAGAAAGCAGTGCCGCCGCCGAAGTGTTGCTGTAGTTTGGATTGCCTGAGACGACGTGTTCCGAACTCTCTCTCTGCTCGCTCCACATGAAGAGCCCGCCCTCGGGACGACGAGCCGCGAGCGGATCGAGCGTCGCCTGATGCGCGCCTTTGTAGAAAAGTTTCGGCAGCGTCTCTTTCTCAGGCCGGCGAACAGACACCGGTTCGCGATTCACAATCTGCGTCACTTTCGAATTCGTATCGTTCAGGTCGCCGACCAGAATCGCTTCTGTCGGACACACAACAACGCAAGCAGGCTCGAGGCCCATATCAATCCGGTGCGCGCAGAAGTTGCATTTCTCTGCCGAGTGATCTTCAGGATTGATGAAGATGGCATCGTAAGGGCACGCCGCCATGCAAGCTTTGCAGCCGATGCAGATCGATTTGTCGAAATCGACGATGCCGTCCGCGCGCTTGAACATCGCTGTGGTCGGACAGGCGGTCACGCACGGCGCATGCGCGCATTGATTGCAGCGCGTCACCTGATGCGCGCGTCGCGTCTGCGGAAACTCGCCAATGTCCACGTGCTTGACGTAGGTGCGCGTGACCGAAAGCGGCACCATGTTTTCGGACTTGCAGGCGGTCGTACACGCATGACAGCCGATGCAGCGCGTGTGGTCGATGACCTTCGCCCATTTGATCTGGTGAGTCGCCTCAGGCATACAAGCTTCCGGTCTGGTTTTGATGAGGGTCAACTATATCATGCAAGGGCGCTGATGAAATACGAAAGTGTTCTCCGGGAGCGAGGGCATCTTGCCTGCAGCGGGTTATCGCCCGCAAGAGGTGGACAGGATGTCCGCGCTCCCGGGAAGCTTTTAGCATTTTGCGACAAGCAGCGAAAAGTGGTAGAAGTAACTTGAGGTTGAAGACGTCTTTACTGGCAGGAGAGTTTAATGAACCTATCGAAGACTCGAGGGTTAATTGGGCTTACGGGGTTAGCCGCTCTCTTTTCTATTGCTACTATTAACGCAATTTCTACGAGCGCTTCTGCGGGCAAGTCGTTGGCCCAGGCGAGTGACGATGCGCGCCGCATCACGCCCGACGAGGTGCGCGATCTATTGAAGCAGAATAAGGCGGTGCTGGTTGATGTGCGCAGCGAAGCCGCTTACAAGTCCGGCCATATCAAAGGCGCGCTGTCTATTCCCTTCAGCGAAATCGGCGAGCGAGCGAAGGAGCTGCCTCGCGACAAAATGATTGTCGCTTACTGTTCTTGACCGGCGGAACATACCAGCGCCGGTGCGGTGCGGATGCTCAAGGAAAAAGGAATTGACAATGCAGCGGCGGTACTCGGTGGTTATGATGCGCTGGTTAAAGCCGGCTTCCCCACAGAGACAAGCAATTGAAGCATTGACAAAGTCGCGGGCGATCAAGTAACAAAATACTTCCTTCGTAACTGATCATTCTTGGAGGGGTGAATGCGTCTTTATATTTCAATAGCCGGGGCAGCGTTGCTGGCGGTTGTAGCGCTGGCAGCCTGCAACTCGAATGAGCTGACCAGGGTCAAGGGTTCGGCGGCTTCAACGCCGGCGTCGCAACCGGGCGACAACGTGCGTCGCATTACGCCGGGCGAATTGAAAGCTGCACTCGCGAGCAACAGTGCCGTGCTCATCGATGTGCGCGCCGAACCGGCCTACAAAGACGGACATATCAAAGGTGCACGCCTCATTCCCTATGCGGACATTCTGGCGCATGTGGATGAACTGCCGCGTGACAAGACGATAGTCACTTACTGTTCTTGACCGGCCGAACATACTAGCGCCGGTGCGGTGACTAATCTCAAAACAAAAGGTATCAATAACGCGGCTGCGGTTCTGGGTGGCTACGATGCAATGGTCAAGGCGGGCTTTGAAGTAGTGAAAGGCTCGGATCCGAACGGATCTAGTCAGTAGGCAGACGGCAGGAGGCAGGAGGCAGGAACCAGGCGGCAGGAGCAGGAGGCAGTAAGCAGGAGACGGAGAGTTTTGTCTCCTGCTTTTTTCCATCACAGGCTGATGAATCTCGTGTCCTGCCGTCTGCCTACTGCTTCCTGCCTACTGCCTTTACGTCTGCGGCACCGGCACTCTGATCCGCGCCGGCAGTGGCGTCATTACCTTGCCCGCCGACACGCAAAGCACTGGACAGGGCGCATTGCGAACGACTCGTTCAATCTCGGAACCGAGCCCCGGAGCCCCGCCAAACAAAGATGCATGAACGCTCGTGCCGATGACGATTAGATCGGCCTCCTGTTCCGCCGCCAGCCTGACAATCTCTTCGTAAGGACGACCTTCGGCAATGTGCGTGATTGCGCGCGCGCTGTCATCGCGCTTGAGCGCGGCCATCTTTTCCTGCACGTAACTGCGCAGGCGCGACAGAGCGGTCAGGCCACCTTCGGGAAACATCACCGAGATCTGCTCGATGTAGTCACCGATCACATAAGCAGCATGCAGCTCAGCGCCGGTCTGATTGGCGAGTTGTGTGGCGACTTGCGTAGCCGCGGCCGACGACGGACGAAAGTTCGTCGCCAGCAGAATTCGATTCAAGCGAATTTCTGTGTGGCTGCCTCGGTGCTCGACAAAGTCGTGCTGTGGCGGGCGAATCGTTAGCACCGGACACGGGGCCTCGGCGATGATTTCTTCCGCCGTCGATCCCCAGAGCGCGCGCGAAAGTCCTTTGCGCCCGTGGGTGACAACCGTCACGAGATCGATGTCGTAGTCACGAACAGCGCGAGCGATCTGCGGCGCCGGCTCGCCTTCGACGATTACCGGCTCGACCTCGAGCCCGTCGAACAAAGGATCGGCGAGCAGGTCTCTGACTTCGGCACGTAATTGCAATAGCCAGCGATTCTCCTGCTCTTCAAAGATGCGCTCAGGCAGCGTCAAGAGATTCGGCGGCACGGTCGCGCTCTGCACGCTGAAAAGCACCACGCGCCCGCCACCGCTGCGGGCGAATGCCGCCGCATATTTCAAAGCCGCGCGCGCGTGCGCCGTAAAGTCAGTAGGAAAAAGAATGTTTCGGAATGGATACATGATCTTTGTCAGTAGTCAGTGGTCAGTAGTCAATAGTAGGCAGTTCTCGGTGGAGTCAGATCGGCAACTGACTACTAACCACTGACTACTGACCACAACGTCAGAGCACTCTGGTGCCAGCAATGCGATCGAGGTGTGTTGTGAACTCACCCATCGCGTTTGTACGCAAGCGCGCGGTCACGGCCATCTCGACGGCCACTCGCTCGCGAAAACGCGCCGCCTGTTTATCGACCGCCAGCTTGCTGACCACCCGTCGCAGGCATTCACTTAAACCCGTCACATAGGCGCCGGCGCTGGGCCGTTCGTTAAGCGTGACCACTCCGTCAGAGTACTCCAGGCTACCAGCGGTCGGATCGAGAAATGGATAGTCGTCGCCTAATTCAATCCGCGCGGCGCGAAAGTTTGCGGCGAAGTCCGATTCGATGCTCTGCACCGCGCGCTCGACCGCCGCAATCAATTCGCCGCTCGCACGTACCAGAGGGTCCCAGTCAATTTCCTCCGCCGGCGTCTTAGTCGCCGTCCCCTCGCCGTCGTCAACTGGGTTTGCAGAAGACCTGGCCCCGTCATCAACACTCTTGACGGGCGGTGCCGATTCGTCTTCAAGTACGGTGATCGTTCCGCCTGGCTCGCGAGCATGCACCATCAATCGCTCCAATGCGCCTTCATTTCGCGAGGCCTGTCGCGTCGAGGAATCGATCTCCAAAACCGTCGGCGCACCCTGTCCATTCAAGTAAACGTCGGCCTCATACTGATCCAACAGCACATGAATCGAGCCTGCAAAATCCTGCTCGCGCAGATATCGAATCAAAGCGGCGAGATTGACGTAGCTGGTGCTCAGACTGTCAAACTGTTTGATGTTGCCCATTACAAACGCGCCGCTCTTTACAAAAGATGAGTTCTTTCGGACTTCGCGCCGGAGTCTAACAAGGCAAAAGTAAAAAGGCAAAAGAGCAGAATTCAGAAGTTAGAAGTCAGAATTCAGAAGTCAGAAGCTCGACTCCTGGCTAGTGACTTCTGACTTCTGACTTCTGATTTCTGTTTTTCCTTTACCTTGATCCGCGTTCCATGCCAAACTCCCGACGCATCAACTCTCCCACAGGCGCAAACGAGCGGGCGAGATCTTCTAGAACCTTTGCGGAGGCCAAGACACTTGCTTAAAGGAATCTTTCGCACAAAGAACCTCGACGACATTCTGGCAGCATTAGGTGACGAAAAGCACGGACTAAAACGGAGCCTGGGCCCGATTAATATTACGCTGCTCGGTATTGGCGCGATCATCGGCGCCGGCATTTTTGCCACCGTCGGCACTGCCGCTGCGGGTGACGCTGCACGGCCGGGTGCCGGTCCTTCGTTGATGCTAAGTTTCGGGATCACGGCCGTCGTCTGCGCCTTTACCGCGCTCTGCTACGCGGAAATGGCGGCGATGGTCCCCATCTCCGGCTCGGCCTACACCTATTCTTACGCGACATTGGGAGAGCTGGTCGCCTGGATCATTGGTTGGGACCTGATCCTCGAATACGCTATAGGCAACGTGGCGGTGGCGATCAGTTGGGCCAACTATTTTCGATCCTTCATGCACGACGCGTTCGGAATCGATATTCCGCAGTGGCTGTCAACTGATTTTCGCACGGCGAGAAAGATACCGGGACTCATTGAGAGCGCGCCTCACGTTCTTGGCATTCCTATAGTTTTCAATTTGCTCGCGCTTGGGATCGTCGCTTTGATCACGATCGTACTGGTCTGGGGCATCAAGGAGTCAGCCGAATTCAACGCTGTGATGGTCTGCGTGAAGATCGTGGTGCTGCTCTTTTTCATCGGCATTGCGTTCTACTTCGTCTCGCCCTCGAACATGGCCAAGAACTGGCATCCATTTCAGCCAACCGGTTGGGGAGGTACGCTCGCCGGCGCCGCCGTAGTGTTTTTTGCTTACATCGGCTTTGACGCGGTTTCCACCGTTGCGGAGGAGACAAAGAATCCAGCCAGAGATCTGCCCATCGGCATCATCGCCTCACTGATCATCTGCACGATCTTTTACGTGGTCGTGGCTGCCGTCTTCACGGGTCTGATTCCCTACAACGAACTCGTGCGGCGCTTGGCAACTGAGCAGGCTGAACCGCTCACGATGGCGCTCGGTCACGTTGCGCCGAACGCGAGATGGGCCAGTGCAATCGTGGCTTTCGGATCGGTCGTCGCGCACACCGCCGTGCTGCTCGTCTTTCAATTGGGGCAACCACGCATCTTCTTCTCGATCGCGCGCGATGGGTTGTTGCCGCCCGTGTTTGCGAAAGTGCATCCCAGATTCAAGACGCCGCACGTGACGACGATCTTGACCGGCGTTATCGTGGGCGGCTTTGCGGCGGTGATGAGCATCGATGAAATGGTTGACCTGACCAACATCGGGACGCTGTTTGCGTTCGCGCTGGTTTGTATTGGAATCACTATCCTGCGTTACAAAGAACCGAATCGTCACCGGCCCTTCAAGGTTCCCTTTGGCGCCTGGTTCTTACCAATTCTCGGCGCGGCATCATGCGTCTTCCTGATGTACTACCTGCCGCCTACGTCGTGGTGGCGGTTTGTCGCCTGGCTGATGCTGGGCCTTTCGATCTATCTTTCGTACGGCTACGCGCGGAGCGAACTGGGGCGAAAGGTTAATCGTCCACGGATAACTCCCGGGTGGTTGACGCTGCTGGCGTTCGGATCGTTTCTTATCGCCATCGGATTATTAACAGTGCCACACGATTCCAGCATGAGCGAACTCTACACAAAGATGATGACGGGCATGGCGGAAGGCAAACGCACGATCATCGCTTTCGGTTCAATCGGACTCGGTCTCGTGATGGCGATTATTGGTTTTATTCTGGGAATGTCTCAGGATGAGTCCGCGAAGAACGAATAGAATTGATTGCGCCTCAAAACCGACCCGTGAAGCATTGATTGGCTATAATTAGTTTCCTAAACCATCCATGAACGCCCTTCCCATCATCGTCGGTGCGCTTTGCGTGATCGCGATCGCGTATCGCTATTACTCCGCGTTCATTGCGGCGAAGGTGCTGGCGCTTGACGATTCGCGGCCGGTACCGTCGCAGACCATGTACGACGGCCACAATTATTATCCGACGAACAAGTGGGTGCTGTTCGGCCATCATTTCGCCGCGATCTCGGGTGCTGGTCCATTAATCGGTCCGGTGCTCGCGGCGCAGTTTGGCTTTCTGCCGGGACTGTTGTGGCTGGTGATTGGCGTGTGTTTGGGCGGCGCGGTGCATGACTTTATGATCCTCGCCGCGAGCATCCGGCGCAGGGGAAAATCATTGGCCGAGATTGCCCGCACGGAGATCAGTCCGCTATCGGGATTCGTCGCCGGTGTCGCAATCCTCTTCATCGTGGTGATTGCGTTGGCGGGCCTTGGTCTCGTCGTGGTCAACGCGCTGGCTGAATCGCCATGGGGCACATTCACTGTCGGCTTTACAATCCCGCTCGCGCTGTTTATGGGTTTCTACATGTACCGCTTTCGCAAAGGCCGCATTGTCGAGGCGAGCGCGATCGGTGTGGTCGGCCTGTTGCTGGCGGTCTATCTGGGCGGACGCATTGCGGATTCGTCCTGGGCTCATGCGTTCACCCTGTCACGCAATACGGTAACGATTCTGATGGCTGCCTACGGCTTCATCGCCTCGGTGTTGCCGGTTTGGATGCTGCTTTGCCCACGCGATTATTTATCTTCTTATCTCAAGGTTGGAACGATTGCTTTCCTGATCATCGGTGTGATTCTGGTTCATCCCAACTTGAACATGCCGGCCTTTACTCCTTTTACGTCGGGTGGCGGGCCGGTCATTCCGGGCAAGGTTTATCCTTTCGTCTTCATCACAATCGCCTGCGGCGCCATCAGCGGTTTCCATGCGCTGATATCGTCGGGCACGACTCCCAAAATGATCGCGAAGGAAACCGACGCGCGGATGATCGGCTACGGCAGCATGTTGATGGAAGGCGTGGTGGGCGTCGTGGCGTTGATCGCGGCGACGTCGCTCTTTCCGGGTGATTACTTTGCCATCAACACGGCGCAACAAACGGACGTGCAAAAGGCGGCGTACGTGAAGATGGTTAACGAGAACACGGCGCAGGGCTTTAACCTCAAACCGCAGGAGATCGATCGACTCGAACAGGAATCGGGCGAGAAGACTCTGCGCGGACGCACTGGCGGCGCGCCGACACTTGCCCTCGGCATTGCGAAGATCTTCGATGGCATACCGGGGCTTCGCGGCATGATGAAGTATTGGTACCACTTCGCGATCATGTTCGAAGCGCTGTTCATCCTGACTACGATCGACACAGGCACGCGGGTCGCTCGTTTTCTGTTGGGCGAATTCGGCGGGCGGTTCTACAAAAAGTTGGAGGAGCCAAACTGGCAACCCGGCGCAGTGGTGACGAGCGCGTTGATCGTTGCCGCCTGGGCGGCGTTTATCTGGTCAGGATCGATCTCGACGATCTGGCCGATGTTCGGCATTGCGAATCAGTTACTCGCGGCGGTGGCGCTGTGCGTAGCGACGACGATTATCATCAACTCAGGCAAGGCGAAATACTGTTGGGTGACGATCGTGCCGTTGAGTTTTGTGGCGACGACTACGCTCGTTGCTGGTTGGGAATCGATCACCGACATCTTCTGGCCGCTCTCGCAAGATCCCGAGAAAGCCGTACAGGGTTACATCAACACATTCCTGACTGCGATCATCATGATCGCATCGGTCGTCATTCTGGCTGATTCAATTCGCCGCTGGTTCGGCTTTGGTAAAAGACCGCAAAGCATTGTCGAATTTGCCGAAGCGCGATCGGCGAGTTGAGTTCAGTGTAGGGGCGGACCTGTGTGTCCGCCCAGTGTTTCGTTGCGTCCAGAATTATCACGGGGCGGACACACAGGTCCGCCCCTACTGTTGATGGAAGAAGACGACCGATCTTGCGCGACGGTTGGACAGTTTGCCCGGCAATCGGCAATAATATCCGCTTTTAGTGCGACTCGCTGTTTAGTGCCGACTGCGTCTGAGGGCTTTCGGATCGCTACTGGTTAGTCCGAAAGCCTTTGTCAGCAAGTCGTCCGAGGCAGTTTAATCTCGCCTGCTTATTTAACGACCAGAAAGGAATCTTCTAATCGTGGACCTATCGCTGATCACGATCATCAGCCTGCTATCAGTTTTTTTGGCTGTACTTCTTTTCCATAACAATGTCCGTCAACGTGTTGGGATCAAAATGAACCGAACACATTCGCTTTGCGCCCGCGTGCGCCGGTCTGCGGTGATGATTGCCACCGGCGTGGTCGCGGTTGTTGCTGGCGCTTCGCCCGCGCTGGCAGCATCACATGAAGGCGGCGAGGCGAGCCTGAAGCTGCCTGACCTCTCGTCCGTAACTTTCTTTGGCGGCCTCGATGGCCATCGGTTGCTATTGGTAGGGATAGTCATCTGCGTGCTCGGGCTCGGTTTTGGTTTGGCGATTTACACGAACTTGAAGAAGCTGCCGGTACACCGCGCGATGCGCGAGATCTCGGAACTGATCTACGAGACCTGCAAAACGTACCTGATCACGCAAGGCAAATTTATCCTGATCCTCGAAGCATTCATCGCCATCGTCATCGTGCTTTACTTTGGCGTCTTGTCAAAGATGGAGCCGTTTCGCGTGGCGATCATTCTGGCGTTCAGTTTGGTGGGCATCGCCGGCAGTTACGGCGTCGCGTGGTTTGGTATTCGTGTCAACACCTTTGCTAACTCGCGCACTGCGTTTGCGAGTCTCGAAGGCAAGCCGTTTCCCCTCTATGCGATTCCGCTGCGCGCGGGCATGAGCATCGGCATGATGCTGATCAGCGTCGAGCTGCTGATCATGCTCTGCATTCTGCTTTTCATCCCGGGCGCATATGCGGGTCCATGTTTTATCGGTTTCGCGATCGGTGAATCGCTCGGCGCGGCGGCGTTGCGTATCGCCGGCGGCATTTTCACGAAGATCGCCGACATCGGTTCCGACCTGATGAAGATCGTCTTCAAGATCAAAGAAGACGACGCGCGCAATCCGGGCGTGATTGCTGATTGCACGGGCGACAACGCCGGCGACTCAGTAGGCCCGAGCGCTGATGGTTTCGAAACTTACGGCGTAACCGGCGTGGCGCTGATCACTTTCATTCTGCTGGGCGTGCACAGCCCCACGGTTCAAGTACAGTTGCTTGTTTGGATCTTCGTCATGCGCATCATGATGATCATCGCCAGCGGCGTCTCGTACTTCATCAACGGCGCGATCGCGAAAGCGCGCTATGGCAACTCGAATGAAATGAATTTTGAAGCGCCACTCACTTCGCTCGTCTGGATCACTTCGATCATTTCAGTGCTGGCAACCTTCGTTGTTTCGAAGGTCACCGTGCCGGCGCTAGGCGGCGACCCGACGCTCTGGTGGAAACTATCGATGATTATTTCGTGCGGCACGCTCGCGGGCGCGATCATTCCCGAACTGGTCAAGGTATTCACCTCAACCGAGTCGGCCCACGTCCGCGAAGTGGTCACGTCGTCGAAGGAAGGCGGTCCCTCGCTGAACATCCTTTCGGGTTTGGTAGCCGGAAACTTCTCGGCCTATTGGCTCGGCATCAGCATCGTCGCTTTGATGTCTGTCGCTTATTACTTCAGCACGATGGGCCTGGACCCGCTGATGGTGGCGGCGCCGGTGTTCGCATTTGGTCTGGTAGCTTTCGGTTTTCTCGGCATGGGTCCGGTGACGATCGCCGTCGATTCTTACGGACCCGTTACGGACAACGCTCAGTCCGTTTACGAGTTGTCACTGATTGAGTCGGCGCCGAATGTCGAAGCGGAACTCAAGAAGGATTTCAATATCAACGTCAACTTCGCGCGCGCGAAACACCTGCTGGAAGAAAACGACGGGGCGGGCAATACGATCAAGGCGACGGCCAAGCCCGTACTGATCGGCACGGCAGTAGTGGGCGCGACCACAATGATTTTTTCGATCATTCAGTTGCTAAGAACGAGCGAAGTGGCGACGGCGATCGCGGCGGGCAAGACAGAGGCGCAAGGGCTCGCGGACTTCTTCCAAAGGCTTTCGCTCCTCGATCCGGTGTTTCTGCTTGGTCTGATTACGGGCGGTGCAGTGATCTATTGGTTCACCGGCGCTTCAATTCAGGCAGTCACAACGGGCGCGTATCGGGCGGTAGAGTTCATCAAAGCGAACATCAAGCTCGAAGGCGTTGAGAAGGCGTCTGTTGAAGATAGCAAGAAGGTCGTGGAGATCTGCACGCAATATGCGCAGAAGGGCATGTTCAATATCTTCCTGACTGTTTTCTTCTCGACCCTGGCCTTCGCGTTTGTTGATCCGTTCTTCTTCATTGGCTATCTGATTTCGATTGCCCTATTCGGACTCTATCAGGCGCTCTTCATGTCAAACACCGGCAGCGCGTGGGACAACGCGAAGAAGGTCGTCGAGGTTGATCTCAAACAAAAAGGAACAGCGCTGCACGACGCGACGGTCGTCGGGGACACCGTCGGCGATCCGTTCAAAGACACTTCGTCCGTGGCTATGAACCCAGTGATCAAGTTCACAACGTTGTTCGGTCTTCTGGCGGTGCAGTTGGCCGTTTCGATCGCGGATCACAATGGGCAGTTCGGCGAGAATGGTCCGACGATTAGCCATGTTCTGGCCGCAGCTTTCTTCCTCGTCTCCGTCTTCTTTGTGCACCGCTCGTTCTATGGCATGCGGATTGGAACATTGCAGGCCGAGGCGGGCAACGTGCGCGCCAAGGAAGCAGCGGCGGACTAGACAAAAAGTTTCGGGTTCCGAGTTTTGAGTTTCGGGTAATGATTTAGCGCGAACTTGGAACTCGAGACCCAGAATTCGACACTGAGGCATCATGGACACCGCATACGGCAACCCCGACACACTGATTGGCGCCGCACTCGCGCCGCTTGATTGGACGCGATCCGTGGGCCTCGTCTTCGCATTCAGTTTGCTGACTGCGCTAGCGGCTCAGATTGTGATTCCGATTGGGCCAGTGCCGATCACCGGACAAACTTTTGCCGTGCTCTTGACAGGCGCATTGTTGGGATCGCGTCTCGGCGCGATGGCAATGATTGCGTATTTGATCGAAGGCGCCAGTGGCTTGCCCTTCTTTTATGGCGGCACCGGCGGCATTCTGCACCTGCTTGGACCAACTGGCGGCTACCTCGTCGCTTTTCCGGCGGCGGCTTTCATCACTGGCGCATTTGCCGAACATGGTTGGGACAGACGCTTTCTTACCGCCGTCGCGGCGATGACGATTGGATCGCTTGTGATCTTGATGAGCGGGTGGGCCTGGTTCTCTTTAATCACGCACACCGCTCCGACAGTCGCTTTCATAAACAGCGTAGCGAAGTTCATTCCCGGCGAGCTTATTAAGGTCCTGCTTGCGGCAGCCACGCTTCCTTCAGGTTGGGCCTTGCTGAAACGAAAGGCTTCAAACGGAAGCTAAGGTCAGATGAGGAAAGCGAGAAACAGGCTCCTGGTTGGCTCCAACCAGGGGCTTTTCTCTTTGACGCTAACCTCACCACTGATCCCGGAGTTTCAATATTGCGCGGCGCACCGAATCGGCATAGCATATCGCCGCAAGATCATCCGATCGCAGTTCTTCCCTGTTTTTCATCGGGCCATTCTTGTTCGCCCCTTATTCTTTGAGCGAATCGTTATGAGGAGGAGCAAAATGAGAATCCGGATAAGCTTGATCGCAATACTTTCGTTTCTGGCTGGCGCTGCGTTCTCTGGCGCATTTTCACACTCGGCGACGGTCCGAGCCCAGACAATCAATAAACCTTCGATTCAGATCACGCTGCGCACACACCAGCAGTATTACCGCGGCGCGCAAGTGGATCAGGATACGTGGAGCTGGTCGCCGCGGATCACGTACCGGGTCAATGGCCCGATTGCGCCAGGTAGTCAACTGTCGGTGGAATTCACGCCGCCGAACGGCAAGCCCTGGATCAAGTTTGACTGCAACACCAACGAAACGAAGGACGGTTCCTGGTGGGAGACCGAGTGCGGAATAAACACGGCGGACGTGAAGGACGAGCAAGCCTCGATTGAAACAGGCATGGCTGCGTTCAAGATCAATTTGAAAAACGAACTTGAAGGCACTAACAAAACGCTCTTCAGCGGCAAGTTCAAAGTTGAAAAGTTTCACGTCGGGGTCGTCGATCTGCCGAAGTTCAAAAACAACTTCTCTTATTACGTCAACTACGATTGGAATCTGCCGATCGGCTATGTGTACGGCTACGACGGCATGGACGCTCGCGCGGGGTATCCACCCTCCGAAAAAGAAGCAAGGCTTTCCTTCGTGACTTGGTTCAAAGGCGATCCCAAGAACATCGACTACGGCAAGTACGTTGCTTATCTTTACTACAAAGGCCAGCTGGCTGCCGACAGCGCCGGCGGCGGCAACAAGTATGGGGACACTAACTGCCAGGTCACCAATGCCGCATATCATGAATCAGCAAACACCTACTGTCGTCGCAAATTCACGGTCAACGCGTTGGTCTGGGACAAGCAGCCGGAGTTTCATCCCGCGGATTTCAAGATGTATGAAAATCCGGGCGAGTACGAAATAAAAATCCTGGAGAACGGCAAGCTCGCGCGCACGGCCAAGTTCACCATGGGTTCGAACGGACAACTCGTTGAAACGGGAATCGGCAAGCAGAACGATCTGGGCACAGGCCGAATCGTAGTACCGGTGCAGATCATTGGCGATCAGGATGGGCAGTGGGATCGCAACTCGTATAAGACCGCGGCCTTCTTTGGAAATCCTTTGAACGGCTTCGTTGCACCATGATCTGGCGAGCTTTAATAACGGCTGCTCGGAGGAGCATTCCTCTTAGGCCAGACCTACCCGCTGCATGAGTTCCGGCCATCTTGGATCAGAGTGTAAGCGATCGAATAACGGGTCCACTTTAAGCCAGATCACCCAAAGCGATCGTTGGGTGCAGGCTCGATTCAGCCATTCGAAGGCCTGATCGTTCTTGCTCAAACGCGCGTATATCCGCGCCTTGGTAAACGCTCCATATCCATCAGGATGAAGCTTTGATGGCGGCCCCTCCGTCATTGCGAGCGCTCTTTGCCAGTACCCATTCCAGCCCGACTGCACGAATGCAGTTCGCAATTCAGCAACTTTGTCCACATCCGCTCCACTAAGCGATTTGCTTCGCAGATCCGCCTCTACTGCTTCGGAATACATTCCCTTCTGTTCATAGACCCAGCTTAACCAGTTCTGCACCACTCGAAATCGTGGATCGATATCAGCCGTTTCGCCCCAAATCTGAATGGCACGGTCGTACTGTCGGTTGTAATAGTAAGCTCGACCGAGATCCCGTGTGATCCAGAGAGACAGGGGATCAAGTTCATGAGCAGTGTTTACTTGTGTGATAGCCTCATCCAGCCGCCCCATGGCAAACAGGTAATTGGCAAACAATTGATGCGCATCGGCGTCATGCGGATTGAGTTCGAGCGCCTGTCTAAACTCCGCTTCAGCGCCAGGCCAGTTCCAGTCATAACTCTCTCGGATCAACGCCATTGCGCCGTGTGCTTCACTCAGGCTCTGGTCCAGCTTTAGAGCCCGTTCCGCTGCCAAACGCGCCTGCGGCATGCTCTCTTGCGGCTGCCGGACGCCAAGAAAACTCAGGGACGCGTCCGCATACGCCAGACCGGCATACGCAAGCGCGTAGTTTGGATCCAAGTCTACAGCGCGTTGAAAATATTCAACGCTCTTCACGGCTGCGTCCGGCGATCGCTTCACGTAATAGTAGCGGCCTCTCAAATAGGCTTCGAGCGCCTCGGCATTTTTGGTGTACTGCTTTGCTAACAATTCCTGCTCAATGGTGGAAAGTTTCAAGGCCAGAGCGCTGGCCACATGTTGCGAAATCGAATCCTGCACGGTGAACACATCGGTGCAGAAATCCTCGCATTGATAAGCCCAAAGCACAGAGCCGTCGCGCACCCTAATCAGTTGGACGCTGACTCGAATGCGATCACCCACAAGCTGAATACTGCCATCAACGACGGCGTCAACTTTCAGTTCCCGGCCGGCAGCAATTGGATCCTGGCTAGTGTCCGCGAATTTACGCACTGAACTCGTCGGGCGCACGGTCAGTTCCTTGAGGTTGCTAAGCTTGCTGATCAAGGCATCTGCGATACCGAGCTCAAAGTATTCTTCCCGGCTTGCTGGCGACAGCGGTTTGAAGGGAAGAACTGCTATGGATCTGATAGGCGCCGATGCGCTAGTGGTCTCTGGCCTGCGCGCACGCCATGAGAACATCGCTACGACGACGCAAAGAATTAGAATCGTTCCCGTGATCAGCACTGGGAGCGATGACCGCAACGCCGCGTGCCACTTCGACAGCCCCACAGAAGGCAATGCTCGTTGGTCGCCAGACGATGTTGCGGCCGCTAGCCCATCTGACTCCTCTTCATCAGTAACAATGCGCGCCCGCAGAGTCTTCCTGACTATGAGATCAGCTTCGCCATCGCCGAGTTCAGTGACCGCCGCCACAAAACGATAACCGCGCTTTGGCACCGTTTCGATGTAGCGCTGGCCATTCTCACTTTCGCCAAGTGCCTTGCGCAGCGCGGAGATATTGACGGAGAGATTCACGTCCTCGACAAAAGCATCGGGCCACAGCTCCTTCATCAATTGTTCCTTGTCGAGTAGATGGCCACTGTGCCGGATAAGGACGACCAGCGTGTCAAAAACCTTTGGCGGCAGTGACACGGGTTCGCCATCGCGCAGCAGCAGCCGCTCCGCCGTATCAAGACGAAACTCGCCAAACTCGTAAAGGTGTTTCTCTGAACTGCTCATAAATGACTGAAAAAGCGCGTTAGGAAAACATTAGGAATTTCCCAAAGGTTTCTAAAAGACTTTTTCCTCCCCCAACCGTTAGTTTGGCCAGTCAAGGAAGACAAAACCTGTGCGGTATGGCGAGAATTCGAGTTCACTTATGTCTTTGCTTTCGCTGCTGACCATCAGTCTCACCCCGGGTATTACTTGAACGAGAATCCAGGCGAGTATGAAGTGCGGGTGCTGCGCGATGGAAAACTGACTCGCGCTCTGAAGTTCACCGTCGGGGCCGATGGCAAGATTGTCGACAATGGAATCGTGAAGAATAACAGCGTCCTCGGCTTTCGCATCGTCGTGCCGGCGCAGGTGCTGGGCGATACTGACGGACAGTGGGACCGAAACGCGTGGAAGACCGAAATGCTTTATGGCAATCCGCTGACCGGATTCAACGCACCTTGATGTCTCTGACGGGTCTACCTGCGTTACAATCCCTTTCATGTTCGTTCTCAAAGTCCGCTCGCATCAACGCGAAGAACTCGTCGAGTTCACGGATCAGGTTCAACAGAAACTGAAAGAGTCAAGCGCCCGCGAAGGTGTAGTCGTCCTCTACTTGCAGCACACAACTGCCGGGCTGACCGTCAACGAGAATGCCGATCCGGATGTGCCTCGCGACATGCTGCATGCTTTCCGCACCTTGATTCCGCAACACGGCATGGGCTTTCGTCACGGCGAAGAAAATTCCGACGCGCACATCAAAGCGAGCCTTGTCGGCTCAAGTGTCACTGTTCCTTTCCAAGACGGCGAGTTGTTGCTGGGACGCTGGCAGGGAATCTTTCTTTGCGAATTCGATGGCGGCCGCGAGCGGCAGGTGATCATGGTAGTGCGCTAGGACCGTCAACACGCCAAAAGAGTCGCAACGCTCACCTCTTTCCTTATTCCAAGAATTCACGCGGAACAATGCAGGAATCCGGCTGTCTAAACGTTCAGCCAGTGCGTTCAAATCAACTTTTCGTCAGGAGGGCCCAGTCTTATGAAATCGTCGACACCCACGCTCGCAACTCGCAAGAATATCTCTTTAACAATCGGTCTGATTCTGCTGATGATCTCGGTGGTCGCGTGCTCATCCAAGTCTTCTCGGCTAACGCGCGTTACCGTAGCCGGCGAGACAAGCATGAAAGCCCAGCCCGATGCCGCGGTAGTTGTTCTCTCAGTCATCACCCAGAGCCCGCAAGCACTCAACGCGCAGCAGGACAATGCGCGCAAGAGCGATGCAGTGATCCAGGCGTTGAAGGCGTCAGCCGGCGCTGATCCGGAAGTCAAAACTGCCGACTACAGTCTTCAACCGCAGTATGACTATCGCTACAACAAGCTGCCGAAGATCACCGGCTACGAAGCTCGGAACTCCGTGATGGTGACTATGGGAGACTTGGCTAAGGTCGGCGCCGTGATCGATGCCGCGTCGCGCGCGGGAGCGAACAGCGTTGAAAGCGTTTCCTTCATTCTCCGCGACAACAGCCCGGCTCGCGGCCAGGCTCTCGCCGAAGCCACGCGCCAGGCTCTGAATAAAGCCGAATCGATCGCGAAAGCACTCGGTGGACGCGTCGCGCGGATCGTGGAAGAGCAGGAATCAGGAGCGACAAATAGGCAATTCCCCGACAACTCGGCCAGTCGTAACATTGCTTCAGAGTCGCTGGCGTTCGAGACAAGGAAGGCACTTCCTACTCCCATTCAGTCGGCGCCTTTGAACGTGAGGTCAGAGGTGCAGTTAGCTGTCGAGATAGAATCGAAACCATAAGAGCGTCAATTTTCACTTAGCTTTTTCATTATCTCGGCGAATGCTGCCACGTCCGCGCGCGTGCGTTCCATGACGCGCCGGCTCTCGAGGTAGGCAGTCCATTGCGGCGTCTGCGTCAGGGCTTTGGTCGTGTCTTGATCGAGTGTGCGGGCCATCAGCGCTACGAGATCGCTGATAATGCGCGTGTGTTCGAGCAGCGACTCAATGATTGAATAGGCCAGGCGGGCTTGCTCGGAATCAAGATCTCGCGGGGGATGATCATCTTGGGAAGTTTGGTTGTTCACGGTGAATACGCCGGGAAAAACTGTCCTTGAGTTCCGTTGGGGATGGCATACTTATAGACTTAGGCATCTTTCTTTAAACTCGAGCCCGCGAGCACAAAGGGAAGGCTCGTGACTTCGGCGGGAAACACATCCTCGCCGGAAACGACTTTAACGCTTGTGCCGAGTGCCAGGTAATCATACTTAACATAACCCAGCGCAATCGTGCGGCCGAGATGCGGCGAAAGCGTGACTGAAGTAACTCGGCCAATCTCTTTGTCGTCGCTTGAGCGAATCGAGGCGCCGCTCTCGATCTTTAGTGCCTGGTCGAACATCACGCCGGTAAGTTTCTTTGCGACGTGGCCGCGATACTTGATACGCGCGATGATCTCCTGGCCGATGTAGCAGCCTTTCGTAAAACTGATCGCGTCGTCCAGATTCGTTTCCGACACGACGCTGGTTTCATCCATGTCAACGCCGTAACGCGGCTGGCCGCCTTCGATGCGCAGAATTTCTAAAGCGTCAAAGCCGCAGGGTCGCGCGCCCGCGGCTTGCAAACGATCCCACAAGGCTCCGGCTGCCTGTGCGCCGATCAGAAGATCGAAACCGTCTTCGCCGGTGTGCGTCACTCGGATAATCGTCACTTCACCATCTTGCCATTCGACAGTTTTGAGCGCGTCGTGTTCGATATTCGCATTCGCCTCATCAAACACCGCGCGAATCACCGCTGCGGCTTTTGCGCCTTGCACTGAGAGATGCGCCGTGTCTTCGGTCAAGTCCGTCACGCGAAAATCTCCCGCGAGCGTGAAACGATGCAGCGTCTTCAAAACGGGTTCGTGCGTGGCCGCTTCAGTATCGATCAAAAAACCATCTCGACGGTGAATGACGCGCACGCTCGCGATCAGACGACCTTGCACGTTCGGAAACGCCGCCGGCATCCAGCGATTTTCGCCGAGTGTCTTGACGTCATTCGTAATCAGACCGTTCAGAAACTGTATCGCTTCCGAGCCGCTAACTAACAGGCGACCGCGAGAAGAAAAATCGATCAAACCAGCGCCACCCTCACGAACAGCCGCATACTCGAACAATTCGTCGCCATACGATGCAGGCACGGACCAACCATCGCGCTCGGTCATCACTGCGCCGAGCTGCACGTGTAGCTCGTGTACCGGCGACGTCTTGATTGTTGCTTGTTCTACTGCTTCGGGCATTACTATTACCATCTTGTTTGCTAATCAAGCATCCTCTCAGTAACACCTGGCTTCAGCCAGATGGAAAGAGCAACTGCCAGCCGCGGAAACCGTGTAAACGGTTTCCCGATCGCGATCCACGCTGATCACCCAGTTGAAGCTGGGTGTTAATGAAAGGGGTATGCCTCGCAAAATGCTCTTAAACATGGGCTCGCCGAATCGCGGTCGCCACTACTTTGTAATCCTGCAATTGCGCCTCCTCACGCCGGTGCGAAGCCAGCACCTGCGGACTCGGATGATAAATGGGCACCAGCAGACGCGCGTTCCACCGATGTATCTTTCCCGCTGCCGCTTTCAAAGTGAACTCATGATAGTGAATGCGTCTGAGCGCATCAAGCGCGACCGATCCCAGCGTCACGATCACTCGAGGATCAACCAGCTCTATCGTGCGGCGCAAAAACGCAGAACAGTTAGCCACCTCGGCCTGCGTCGGTTTGCGGTTTGCTCCTGACTCGGTGCGCGGATTACAGAGTGCGGCACTGGTGATGAAAATCTCTTCGCGCTGCAAACCGATTGAAGCAAGGTAGCGATCGAAATTCTTTCCCGACTGATCGCCGGAAAAGGGAATGCGGGTGCGGTCTGCTCCTTTCCTGCCGGGCGCTTCGCCGATGAACATCACGCGCGCTGTGACTGGCCCGTTCAAATCGCTGAGCACGGCTGTTCTTTCACACATCGCGGCGCAGCGCGTGCACGCGGCGGCCTCCGCCGCCAGGTCTGAGAACAACTCACTTTTCACGGCGATTGACATTGGGGGCACCCTTGCTTCTGATGCGATTGACTTACCGCTTCGGGTAGAGTAGAAATACGCTGCCCAAAGCATTTCTGATATTCAACCAAATTGAGGAGGAAAATGGTATGCGCCGAGCGTTCCTTTTAGTTCTTTTCGTCCTGGCGTTAGCGGCTCCGTCCGTGCTGGCTCAGGATCCCGTCAAGGTCGATTCCAAACATTACAAGGTGGAGTTCGAGAATTCACAGGTGCGGGTGCTGCGCATCAAGTACGGCCCGCACGAGAAGTCGGTCATGCACCGGCACCCGAACGCCGTGGCGATTTTTGTCACGGACGCCAACGGAAAGTTCACGTTCCCGAATGGCACCAGTCAGGACATCAACTCAAAAGCCGGCGAGACGCGGTGGAATGCGGCCGGTCTCCATCTGCCGGAAAACACCAGCGACCAGCCCTTTGAGGTGATCGTGGTGGAGCTGAAGAGCAGGCGAACTACTCACAAACCCGCGGCTAGTAAGCCCGCCAACGCCGCGACAAATAGCAACAAGAAGCAGTAAGCCGTACCCGCGAGCAGCAATTGACAGGCAGCAACCCGTCTGCGCCACCCAGGCCAGAAGGGTCGCTGCCCGCTGCTTGCCGTAGTCAGATCGATTCAATGACAGTTTATGCTCGGGCGTTGACTTGAACCAGACGTGACGTCGCCCCACTTGCGCAAACTGCCTCAAATGCCTGATAATCAATCTCGTCATGATTATTTCCATTCAAAACACTGGCCCTGATCTTTTGAGGAGAAAGTAAAGAGTGAAAGCGGAATTGCAGCATTTAGTCGCTTTGCAGAACCTGGACATAAGCCTAAGAAGACTACAAACAGAGATAGAAGCCATACCCCTGAGGCGCGCTGAGATCGAGAAAGAGTTCGATCAGCGCGCTTTTGATATTCGGGCGGTAGAAACGCGGCGCGACGCTGCGCGGCACGAGCGTGCTCGGCTGGAAAAAGAAATCGCCGAGCAGCGGACGCGCGCCGAGCGGGCCGATCGCAACCTGATGTCTTCAAAAAAACAGGATGAGTACACTGCGGCCATCCGCGAAGCCGACGCGGCCCGCAAACAGATTTCAGCGCTCGAGACGCAGATCCTCGAGCAGATGGAAGTCTTCGATCAAGCTGAAACTTCGCTGAAAGAACGCGCCTCAGAGATCGCCTCGCTCAACTCTGACCGGGAAGAGCGGCTCCGCATCTTCGATGAAGAGACGCGTACGCAGCACGCGCAACTCGAGGCGAGCCGCGCGGAACGCGAGCGCGTTTTCAACGCCCTGCCAAAGACAATGAGCACGCTGTACAAGCGCATCAGCGCGCGCATCCGTGACGGGATTGCGATGGCCGAAGCGCGCAACGGCGCTTGCGCGGCGTGCTTCATGGCGCTGCGACCGCAGGTGATGGCCCAGGTGCGGCGCGGCGAAGAAGTGGTGACGTGCGACAACTGCAACCGCATACTCTACTTTGTTCCCGCGAATAACGCCGCCAGTACGTCGTCCGCGTCTGTTCAGCCGAAAATGGCCACGACTTGAAAGCGGGCCAAGCCCGCTTTTCCTCTATCCCTCGCCTTTCACCATCAGCACGGCTGCGCCGCGAATCGCATCATGCTTCAAGGCAATCAGCGCCTCGTTCGCCTGCTCCAGGGAAAACGTTTGAATATGCGTCTGCACCGGAATGCGTGCGGCTTCAGCAAGAAATTCGCGCCCATCGTCGCGCGTGTTGTTGGCCACGCTGAGTACGACGCGCTCGCCATAGATTAGTGAGTACTCAAACGAAGGAATCGGGCTCATGTGAATTCCACCGAGCACCAGCACGCCGCCTTTGTCTAAAGCTTTCAGCGCAACGGGAACGAGTTCGCCTGCCGGCGCAAAGATGATTGCCGCATCGAGCTTCACGGGCGGTTGGTCCGTCGCGTCGCCAACCCACGCCGCGCCCAATTCCGCCGCGAGTGCCTGATGCCTTTCGCGATCGCGTGTCGAGACATAAACTTCAGCGCCTCGCGAGCGAGCCAGTTGAATCACGACGTGGCCCGCCGCTCCGAAGCCATAAATGCCGAGACGCGCGCCCGCCCAGGCGCGTGGTTCATCACCGAGTCCCGTCAGCCGCAACGAACGATAGCCAATGATGCCTGCGCACAAGAGCGGCGCGGCCTGCAGATCATCAAAGCCTTCGGGAATCGGATAAGCAAACGCCGCTGAGGCCACCGCGTACTGGGCATATCCGCCGTCGACCGTCCAACCGGTAAACTCCGCGCGCTCGCACAAATTCTCTCGATTTGATTTGCAGAAGCGACACTCGCCGCAGGTGTGATGCAACCAGGCGAGGCCGACTCGTTGACGTACTTTGAACTCATTAACGCGAGCGCCGATCTTCTCGACGGTCCCGACTATCTGATGACCGGGAATAAGAGGAGAGCGACGAACTGGCAGTTCACCTTCGATCACATGTAGGTCCGTGCGGCAAACTCCGCACGCCGTCACGCGCACCAGCAATTCGTCATCCCTCGGCGACGGCACAGCGACATCGACGAGCTCGAGCGGCTTGGCATCAACCGGCTTCGGTGATTTCAAAAGGCAAGCTTTCATACCTTGATAGGTTTATCCGGCAGGTTTCGATGTTCGGCCCCTGATTAACCGATCCACAGAGAACCCACCTGGATCGGAAAACCAGAGCAGGACAAAGTTTATCAACGCGTACTGGAGATTTTGGGCTACTATCGCTCCCTCGCCGGCGATCGCCATCCCAAAAGTCAGCGCGGCGAACAACAATCCAGACACAACCAGAGCGACCGTCGTGAAAAGGCCAACCAGAATCAAGGCGCCCAGTGTTACTTCGGCGAACGGCAATGCGTAAGCAAACGGCTGCACGAGCGCCGCCGGCAGCTTTCCCGAGAATTGCTTCACGATGCCGGCGGCAACGTTGCCGATGCCCGTTCTGAATTTCCCGATGCCGTAAACGAGGAGCACAGCTCCCAGCGTGACCCGCAGGAGCGCGTAAGCGGCTTCGCGATGTCTCGTCATTTCTGCCTTCCTCCCTTTGCGAAAATCCGCGGAACGTCAAGTGCGATTATCGGCCTAGGATACCTGTTGAGCACTTCGGTTGTGAATCCGTCAAGAAACTATGAAGGAAATAGCACGGTCGGGAAAAGGCGTTCCCCAAGCGGCGGGTCTGTGTCAGAATCAGCTTGCTTATTCAATTTGGATCGTCCGGCGGGAGCAATGATGGCCACGTCCACCTTAAAGCCAGGAGTCAAGCGCACTCCCCTGAAGAAAGGTCCGGCAGTCTCGGTTGACGAGTTTCTCTCGCTCAAACAACCGAAAGGCGACTTGTTGCTGGACGTGGATGGCAAACATGTGTCCTTGACGCATCTTGAGCGCGTCTACTGGCCCGACGAAAAGATCACTAAGTTTGATCTGCTCTGCTATTACCTTCACGTCAGCCGGTTGATGATGCCGTTTCTCAAAGATCGGCCGGCGATACTGCAGCGCTGGCCCCGCGGCGTCAACGCCCCGATGTTTTTTCAGCAGGACCTGGAAAGCGCTCCAGCGTTCATTAAAGTCGCGCGGCTGACAAACCAGGAAGGCCGCGAGTTGGATTACGCGGTTTACACCACTACCGCGTCGCTGCTGCATTTTGTCAATCTCGGAACCATCGAACACCACCCGTGGCATTCAACTGTACGCAAGCTCTCAAAGCCCGATTGGATCGCCCTCGATCTCGATCCGAAAAAAGCGCCCTGGCAGCACGTGCTGGAAGTAGCGATGACGGTAAAAGAGGTGTGCGATGAATTGGGTTTGAAGTCTTTTCCGAAAACGTCAGGCTCGTCGGGCATCCATATCTATTTGCCTTTGAAACCGCGGAACGATTATGAACCCGTTGCGGAAATTGCCAGGTTGCTCGCCGCGGAAGTAGCGCATCGCGTCCCAAAACTTGCGACGGTTGAACGCACGATTGCCAAACGAAAGACGGAGCAGGTTTACGTTGATGCGATGCAGAACGCGCGCGGCAAGAGCCTGGCCGCGGTCTACACCGCGCGCGCAAAACCGAAGGCGACCGTCTCGATGCCCTTAACGTGGCAGCAGGTGGAAAAAGGCGTGAAGATTTCCGACTTTACGATCAAGAACGTTCCTGAACTGATCCACAAGAAAGCGGATCCGTGGAAAGATTTTTTTGCGAGCAGGCAGGGACTAAAACTCTGAAGCGCTCGAGCTACGCGGTATGCAAACAAGAACGGCGAGCTGTTTCCAACTCGCCGCCTTTCCCAAAAGAATTGTTCCAACGACTACTTGATTTTCACACCTGCGGAGAATCGCAGATTGTCCTCGCGCTTATGACTGAAGAAGACCGGCAGATAATCAACTTCGCCGGCGCGCACGTCGATGTGTTTTCCGGCCCTGATGTCCAGTCCGCCGCCGATGCCCATCGCAAAGGCGGTTTCGTTTTTGGTATCACACAGAATATCCTTATTCGGGAATCTCGCACGGTAGTGAGTTGCGCCAAAGAGCGCGTGCGCAAAAGGAATCAGCGGCGTTGTGTTGCGCCAATTGAAGCGCGGCCCGAACAAGAGCGTGTAGCGCTGAAGCCTTACGTTGAACGTCTTGCCGCTCAACTGATCGACCAAATTGGTCGTGGCAAACGTGGCGGCAAAGTTGGCAACGATCCCAATGTTTGGATGAACGTTGGCTACGACTTCGCCCACGCCGCCATTGAACCCGATGCGCTCTTGACGGAAGTCCACCGGCACAGTCGAGCCGTTGGCTAAAATTCTTCGGCCAGTCGCATCGAGCCGGTCGGCGCCGTTGTTCGCGCGTTCGTGCGCATAGCCGACATAGAATTCCCAGTCTGAGTAGTCTCTGTTTTGCGCCGGAGCAGCGGGCGCAAAGGCAAGCATTACGGCGAGCAACAAGAGTAGGTTACGCATGAGCGGTGTCTCCTTCTTGGTTTCCCTCTCGGTGTAGGTCGAGAAGACAAGGAATCCGCACGCATTTCCCAGTTTTCCCTGCAATTACTCGTTTATCTCAAAGGGGACATTCTTTTACCATGAAAGCGCCGGATAGAGCAATACAAGAATGGGTGGGCTGGCTGCCCGTGGTCCTGCTGGTAGCCATGAGCTGGCCCAGTGCTTTCGCCCAACAAAGGGCGCCGACGCAACCCGGCAAAGAGGCGGGGATACTGCTCGAGACAGGCCAGACGGCTTACGAGCAAGGACGTTACGACGATGCGCTGCGAGCCTACAACAAAGCAATCGTCCTCTCCTCCAGCTCACCAAAGACTGCGTCGCTAGCCCATCTGAGAATCGGCAACGTTTACATGACGCAGCGAAAGTTTGACGCAGCCGCCGCTTCTTTTCAGCGCGCCATTTCATTCGATCCCGATTACGCCATAGCCCACAACAACCTTGGTGAAGCGCTCGGCGAGCTGCGTCAGTACAACAGCGCGCTGCAAGCGTTCAGCAAAGCAATCGCGCTTGATCCAAAACTATTGAGAGCGCGCTACAACACCGGCATCACTTACGAGCGGCTTGGCAAACTCGAGTACGCGGAGTTCGTTTTTCGGATCTTGATTCGAGACCATCCCGACTATGACCTCGGTTACGATGCTCTGGCTGTCGCGCTCTCGAAATCAGGCCGTGCGAAGGAAGCGATCTCGTTTCATGAGAAAGCCATCAGCCTCAACCCGCAAGAGCCTACCTACCATTACGATCTGGCCTTGAGTTATCTGATCCTCGGCGACACCCCCAAGGCTGTCGAGCAGCAGCAGAAACTTCAGCAACTGGATCCACGCATGGCCGAGCGCCTCGCGAGCGTGATCGTGAAGCGGCAACTGTAGATTGACTACTGCGCTAAGCTCTCTTCGCGACTCGTGCCTTGACGATTTGAAAGAGGGATGGTTATTCTTAGCCGTGTTCAAAGGGCAAGAGGCCCGGTTGAGAATATGATCGAACAACACAACCGCTATCGCTATTATTACTATTACGGTCCGCTCTCCGCTTGGAGGGACGGTCGGGCGATGGGCTGTCGCGGTGTGGGTCTCTAGCACCTAAGACGAGTTTCCAGTAACCGGCCATCGGTCCTTCCAACGCGGAAGGATCGGTGGCCGGTTCTTTTTGTCCGACAAACTTCAGTTTGTCGCGACTTGGCAGTAGGAGTAGCAAGCAGAAACAAGCAGCGAAATTGAGTTTGTCGAGCTATCGCCGGCTGACAGAAAGAGTTTGATTGCGGACACGAGCGACAAACTGAAGTTTGTCGGACACAGGAGGTTTTCGGAATCATGACAGTAGAAACAAAACAACCGTTATTGGCCGACCATGTTGACATGCGCTTGGTGGCAGCCGAGACGGACGAGGCCGCGCCGGATCGAAACACAATCGTTCAGTTAGATCCCGACCATCCCGGCTTTCGCGATCAAGAGTATCGCGCGCGCCGCAATCGGATAGCGGAATTGGCGCTCGCGTACAGAGCGGGGGAAGCGATCCCGGATGCGCCGTACACGCTCGCAGAGCATCAGGTTTGGCGCACGATCTGGACGGCGCTGCAACCGGCGCATCGAAAACACGCCTGCGCGGAATATCTCGCGAGTGTGCGGCGATTGGCCTTCGCTCCCGATCGCATTCCACAGTTGCGCGAAGTTAACGTGAAGGTGCAGACGATTAGCGGGTTTCGGCTCGAGCCCGTTGCCGGCCTGGTTCAGCCGCGCGTCTTTCTCGAAAATCTCGCCGAGGGCGTGTTCCTGTGCACGCAGTACATTCGGCATTACTCGACGCCGTTTTACACCCCGGAGCCGGACGTGGTTCACGAAATACTCGGACACGGTGTGACACTAGCGAGTGAACGTCTGGCGGAACTCAACCGCTTGTTTGGCGAGGCGGTCAAACGCACGACCTCAGCCGAAGCCCTGGAAAGGTTGTCTCGCATCTACTGGTTCACGATTGAATTTGGCGTGCTCCGCGAAGATGGAGAGGTAAAGGCATACGGCACCGGATTGTTGTCATCGGCAGGAGAATTGGAAGCGATGCACAAGGCGGAACTGCGGCCCCTCGATCTTGATGCCGCATCGCGTCAGGACTACGACCCGACACATTACCAGCCGGTCTTATTCTGCGCCGATTCGTTCGACGCGATGTATCAAGCGCTGCGTGACTATCTCATTCATTGGTAGCTGGTTCGTTCGTAGTTCCTCCAAAAAGCTCGCCCGAAAGTCGAACTTCCCGGGTGAGACGCTTCGGGGCTACCCATTTGAATTGATTGATAGCGAGGTGTCTGTGACTGGGGCAAGACCGGGCCGGACCGAAGTGGTCTTCCACGACCCGTCAAGCGCGCAAAGATTCTGTTTTGTAGCTCAAGTTTGCGTCAGTGAAGACGAGGTTTTGCGGGGGTTACTTGACGATTTTGGATTTTACCTTTCAGTTTTTGGATAAGAGCGGGGTGGTCCATGTCACCCAGCCACCAGTTCTTGAAGAAAAGTGACCACTGGCGCGGCGCAGTTTCTGGCATCTGTCTTGCACACTCGAAACGCGATCATGCAAGGAGGTCTCCCCGAGGTTTGCGATTCATCACCCAGGAGAGTGCCAACATTCCGTATGTCAACCCATAGTTTCGTTTGCAAGATAAGGAGGTGCCTAATGGATAGAAGGAGTCGGGTCACTTCGCTGTTTACGCCGCTGCTACTGACGGCTTTGCTTCTGACAGTCAGCTTAACGGCGCCGGCGCAGTCTACTGCAACGCTGCAGGGAACAGTTACCGATCAGAAGGGCGCGGCAGTTCCCAACGCCAGTGTCGTCGTTCGCAATAAGGCGACCTCGTTGGAGCGCACCACTCAGACTGACACTGAAGGCAATTATCAGGTGGCGGCGCTACCGACCGGCACCTATAGCGTCGAGGTCAGGCTTCGGGGATTCAAAACTAAGATGGCCGATCAATTGGCCATCGAAGTTGCGCGCACGGTGGTGCAGAACTTCCAATTGGAAGTCGGCGACATAACTGAGCAAGTTGTCGTGTCGTCTGATGCCTCAGTTATCGAAGCCGCAACAACCTCCGTTGGGACGGTTGTCAATCAAAGGACGGTGCAGGAGATTCCGCTCAATGGGCGGCACTTCGTCGACCTCGCTCTGCTTGTACCGGGCACGGTCGCGCCGCCGCAGAATGGATTTCTGACTGCGCCGCTTCGCGGCCAGGGTTCCTTCGGCATTAATACGGCCGGCAACCGCGAAGACACGGTTAACTTCATGATCAACGGCGTCAATCTTAACGACATGGTTCAGAACCAGATCACATTTCAGCCGTCGATCAATACCGTGCAGGAATTCAAGTTTGACAATTCAACCTACAGCGCTGAATACGGACGCAACTCCGGCGCAATCGTAAACATCGCCACTCGGTCGGGAACCAATGAATACCATGGCGAGTTTTTTGAGTATCTCCGCAACGAGAAGCTCCAGGCCCGCAACTTCTTCGATCGCACCACGAGTCCCCCGCCGTTTAAGCGTAATCAGTTCGGATTCAACATTGGCGGACCGGTCAACCTGCCTCGTTTTGGCGAAGGGGGCTCTGCGCGCAGCTATAAAGGAAAGAACAAGACCTTCTTCTTTTTCAGCTACGAAGGACTGCGCCAGCGGCAAGGCCTTACCCTAAGCACAACTGGTATGCCGACGGACGCGCAGCGCGCAGCGGTCACAAACCTAACAGTACAGAAGTTGCTCAGTCTGATACCTCCAGCGAATAACGGACCCACAAATTTTACGGGTTCTGCAACCGCCCCGGTGGATATCGACCAATGGACTGTCGATGTCAGCCACAGTTTCCGAACTAGTGATCGGCTGCACGGTTACTACGCGTTTCAGCGGGACAAACGGGGTGAGCCCGTGCTACAGGGAAACACGATCCCCAACTTTGGTGACACCCGCCAATCGAGGCGCCAAATCCTTACGCTCAATGAAACGCACATCTTCGGTCCGACGCTGACCAACGAGGCGCGCTTTGGCTTCAATCGAATTCACATTTCGTTTATTGCGAATCAGCTGCTCAACCCGGTCGACTTCGGAATCTTCCAACCCAGTGACGGCGTCTCGGAGCCAATTGGGCTGCCGCAGATGAGTATCAGTGGTTCCGGGCTGAACTTCGGCGGACCCGGCGGCTTTCCTCAATCACGTGCCGATACGACCTATGTCCTTTCCGACACCCTTAGCTATCTGCACGGCAACCACTCGTTTAAGTTTGGCGGCGAGTACCGGCGTTTCTACAATAACAACTCAAACAAGGACACCGGGACCATGAACTTCGCCAACCTGACGGCCTTCCTGGCGGGGACGCCCAATGCATTCGCTAAAACAAAGGGTGACGTTTCCAGCGCGATTGCTCAGGGCGCGTTGGGCCTGTTCGTCCAGGACAACTACAAGATGCGGCCCAACCTGACCCTTGAGCTGGGTCTGCGCTATGACTGGTTGATGTCGCCGACCGAACGATTCAACCGTTTTGTTGCATACATTCCCGGCGCAAACTCACTCGTGCAGGTCAACAGCGGCCTTGCGCCGGTGTACCATACTAACTGGAAGAACTTTCAACCCCGTGTTGGCTTTTCCTGGGATCCGTTCAGGAACGGCAAGACGTCCATACGCGGCGCCTATGCAATCCTTACCGATCAGCCTGTGACGAACCTCGTTACCGGTGATGCTTCGAATCCGCCGCTGGCCAATCCACTCGCGCTTCCTCCCAACACAACTACGACGTTTGCAAACGCGCTTAAGGACGCCGCCCAGGGTGGTTCGATTGCACCCAGCTCTTCCGATCCGGCCTTCGACAACGCCTACATTCAATCGTGGAATTTGAATGTTCAGCGCGAGGTCCGGCCAGGACTCGGAGTAATGGTTGGCTACTTTGGCTCGAAGGGAACACACCTGCGGCTCTCGCGAAACCTCAATCAGACGTTTCTTAACGCCTCCTTTAGCCAAGTTAGGCCGTTCGCAACTCTGTCTTCCAGCAGTCCGATTCTTCCCAACACTCCTATGCAGAACATTACTTTCCGCGAGGGCACGGGCAACTCCAGCTACCACGCTCTCTGGGTAAGCGCGAACAAACGATTGTCGCGAGGCCTTCAGTTCAATGCCTCGTACACATTCTCAAAGTCCATCGACTACAACTCGCAAAGCTCTCAGGGTGTGACCTTGCAAGACAATTTTAACTTGAGAGGCGATCGTGGTTTGTCGGACTTTGATGCTCGACACCGCTTCATCGTAAGCGGAATCTACGAACTACCCTTCCACCGTAACCGGTTGGTAAATGGCTGGCAACTTGCGGCTATCGTCCAGACGCAGAGTGGCAATCCCGTCACTATCCTCGCTGGCAACGCCGGCGCAATAACCGGTGGAGCACCAGCGGCGCAAGCCAACGCGTTGACCGGCAATGCCACTCTCCGCCCGGACGTGAACGGTTTGGTACCGATCGTTCCTACGACCGCCACGAGCGCCTTTGGTATTCAGTGGTTCGCCAACTCAGTGTGTGACCCACGTCCAGGTGGCAGTTGTCCGGCAGGGGCAGTGTTTGTACTGCCTGTAGCCTTCGTCGGTGGGAAGACCGTTTATCACTTTGGCAGCCAGGGGCGCAACGTGGTAATCGGCCCGACATTCAACAACACCGACTTTTCCGTGATTAAGAGGACAAAGCTTAGCGAGAAAACGAGCGTTGAGTTCAGAGCAGAAGTCTTTGACATCTTCAATCACGCAAACCTCGGCCAACCGGGTCGCACGGCTCAGGTGGGCAGCTCGACGTTCGGTCTGATTAGTAGCACTCGGTCTCCGACCGGCGACGCAGGCTCTTCGAGGCAATTTCAGTTTGCCCTGAAGTTCAAATTCTAAGTTGGACCAATTTGGTCTATTGGCGCGCACCGGTCAGAAATGGTCGGTGCGCTTTTTTGTGCAAAGCGCTAATCTTGACCGCACGGGATATGGATCGCAGAGAGCGAAAACGATATGAACGAAAATAGCGATACCAGAAAGAGCAGCATTTCCGGAGCCGATACTCCGGAAGAGATTGCCGAGTTTTGGGATAATCACAGTCTAGCCGATCACTGGGAGCAGACACATGACGTTGAGTTCGAGGTGCGGGCTCAGCGCCGGCGACGGATCGCGCTCGAACCGGAACTCTATGAGCGGTTAGAAGAGCAGGCGCGAACGCGCGGTGTCACTACGGAGGCGCTGGTCAATCAGTGGCTTAGTGAACGATTGGCGACAGATCAAGCAGCTTAGAATTGCGGCTTGATTTGACTGGGCCACAAAGAGTATAAGCGGTGCAGTAAATTAGGGAACTCAAGACCGTGAGCACGAAAAGAAAATCCGACATCTACAACGGACGTGATCCGCGG
This sequence comes from Pyrinomonadaceae bacterium, assembly GCA_041499185.1. Taxonomy (GTDB): domain Bacteria; phylum Acidobacteriota; class Blastocatellia; order Pyrinomonadales; family Pyrinomonadaceae; genus JAOAPY01. The sequence continues at coordinate 38,887 of JBGQJU010000027.1, forward strand.
GAGATACCTACGTACGGCATAGCGGAGTCCGCTCATTGGCTTCAGATTCCGCCGGTAACTCTTCGCTCTTGGATCAGGGGACGCTACTATCCGACCAGCAGTGGTACAGCAAAATTTGAGCCAGTAATCCTGCTGCCTGACAGGAATCTCCCGCTTTTATCTTTCATAAACCTCGTAGAGGCGCACATCCTCGATGCGATTCGCTACCGACACAACATACCGCTAAAGAACGTTCGTAGCGCGGTAAGCTATTTACGACAACATTCAAATTCTAAGCACCCACTCGCTGATTATTGGTTTCAGCTTAAAGGCCTGGACCTGCTCGTCGAAGAAAGCGGGTTGCTGGTTAACGCGACGAGGGCTGGCCAGATTGAGATGAAGGACATCATCAGCGCATATCTGGAACGCGTCGAACGCGATCCCCAGGGAGCTGCCGCACGTCTTTATCCTTACCTGAGTCGTCACCCTGAAGAAGTGGAGGAGCAGCCCAAGCTAGTTCTCATTGACCCGCGCATTTCGTTCGGCAAACCAATACTGGTCGGCGTCGGTGTTCCAACTGCCGTTATCGGGGACCGGTACAGCGCCGGCGAAACTGTTCGCGAGCTAGCGAAAGATTATGGGTGCGAGGCGTCGGAAATCGAAAAAGCGATCCAGTACGAGCACGCCCAGCGAAAAGCAGCTTAAGCGAACCACATTCTTTCTCGAACGTTCCTTCGGCGGCACACTGGTTCTCGAAGAGCTTCGCAAAGCTGGACTCAAAGTCGAGCCTCATCAAGCGAGATTCAGACACAACACTCCAGACACGGAATGGTTGGCAGTGATGTTAGAATGCTTCTTTTGTTGAAGACTCTTTTCACCTGCGACTTAAACAGGAGAAGCAAATGGATTATCATTGGGAACCTATCACACCATTAACCGAGCGAGACAAGAGCGTCGATCTCACCGACGTTGATTCACTGAAGGCAGCCTGGCTTGAAGTAAGGGCGAAACTAGCAGAATCGAGTGCCGCTAACCTAACAGTCTTCAATGAACGACTAGCACGGCAATGGAGTATAGAAACAGGCATTCTTGAAAAGATCTATGATCTTGACCAAGGAAACACGCTGGTTCTAATTGAGAAGGGTTTCGTTGAGGATCTCGTCGAGCGCTCAAGCACAAATCGAGATCCAGCAGAGCTAATAGAGATTCTTCGGGATCATAAGGCCGCGATCGATCTTGTCCAGGATTGTGTGGCAAACTCTCGTCCTCTCACTGTTGGTCTGATAAACGACTTACACGCAATCTTGACGAGGCATCAGGAAACCGTTGAAGGTCTCGATCAATTTGACCACCTGGTTTCATTTCCGCTCAAGCACGGCGCCTTCAAAGACCTTCCAAATAATCCGAAACGGCCTGATGGTTCAATCCATGAATACTGTCCTCCGATCCACGTCCAGTCTGAAATGGACAATCTCTTGCGGTCGTACAGCGAATACACTGAGGTTAATCCGATTCTCTTGGCTGCCTGGCTTCATCATCGATTTGCTCAAATTCATCCGTATCAAGACGGGAATGGTAGGGTTGCTAGGGTTCTGGCTAATTTGGTCCTTGTAAAGCATCAACTTTTTCCAGTGGTCATCACCAGAGATCATCGACCCCAGTACATCGAAGCCCTTGAGCAAGCAGACTCAGGGAATTTCAAACCTCTTGTTCGACTATTTGCCGAGATAGAGAAGAAGACAATTCTGGAGGCAATAAGCCTGCCCCCAGACAGTGAAACCGAGCCATCTACGGCAGTCCTGGAAGACGTTGCGGATGCGATCGGATCAAAATTACGAAAGAGAAAGGAGGAGATCAGGCAAACCTTGCGGCTCGTAAATGTGGTCGCGGAGAACCTGCAGAGTACCGTACAAGATTACATGCGCTCACTTGCGGAGAGTGTGGTGTCACGCCTGAACGAAAGTGGTGATCTAAAAGCCGGGATCCAGGTGATCCATGGAGGGCCGGGACAGCTGTACAACGGGCAGCAAACCGAGCATTGGTATCATTTCCAAGTATTCAAGACCGCTCAAGAAACCAACCAGCGAGTGAATTTCGATGAGCATCACTACTTTGTGCGCACCCGGATTTCCGGTGACGACATTCCATGGCTGACCTTTGTAATATCGTTCCACCACGTCGGTCAGGAGCTGTCGGGTGTAATGGAGGTGACCGCCTTTGCCGAGATTCTGTATCCGCGAACGGAAGAAACGACAGTGATTACCGACAGCGGAATCAGCGGCTACTCGGGCTACTCCGGATTCTCTGGCAAGTCTGGGTACCCTGGATTCAGAGTAAGGTGCATGGATAAGCCATTCACAATTACCTACAAAGACGATGCGACCACAGTACGCAGTGGATTCCTTGATTGGGCGAACGAATGTTTCACCTTAGCGGTAAAAAGTTGGGGCGATGTGTTATAGCAAGACTTATCTGATAGGCCGTGCTACCGCAGAAAGGACACCTGATGAAACGAACAGCCCTAATAGCCGCCGCGCTATTGCTCGCTATTGGAGTCAGAGCCCAACAGCGATCGAACGAGACTTATCAACTCAAGCCCACACCCAAAACCGTCGCGTGGGGTTATTACGATGCCAGCACTCCGCCGGTGCTGCGAATTAAGTCGGGTGACACGGTCGAGGTGCAGACGCTGATCACTTCGAGTCCAACGCGGTTGGAAGGCGCGGGGGTGAAGCCGGCAGATGTCGAGCAGTCGTTGCGCGACATCTACAAAGAGGTGACTAACAAAGGACCGGGCGGACACATTCTGACGGGACCGATCTTCATTGAAGGCGCGGAGCCAGGTGACGTGCTCGAAGTCAGGATCAAATCGATCAAGTTGGCGATTCCTTACGCCTACAATGCGTTCAGCCCTGGTCGCGGTTTTTTGCCGGAAGATTTTCCGTACGCGCGCATGCGCATCATTCCGCTCGACGAAGCGCGGATGGTTGCGCGCTTTGCCGATGGGATAGAGATCCCGCTACGTCCATTCTTTGGCAGCATCGGGGTGGCGCCGCCGGAAGTGTCTGGGCGCATCAGTAGCGCGCCGCCGTGGATCCATGCGGGCAATTTGGATAACAAGGAACTGGTCGCGGGCACAACTCTGTACATTCCGATTCACGCAAGAGGCGCGTTATTTCTCGCGGGCGATGGGCATGCCGGTCAGGGTAATGGTGAGGTGGATATAACGGCGATGGAGACATCGCTCGTCGGAACGTTTCAACTGATCGTGCGCAAGGACATGCATCTGCGCTGGCCGCGCGCAGAAACGCCGACGCACTACATCACGATGGGACTGCATGAGGATTTAAGCGAAGCAACAAAGATGGCTCTGCGCGAGATGATCGATTTTCTGGTGACTGAGAAACACCTGACGCGCGATGACGCGTACATGCTGTCCAGTGTCGCCGCGGACCTCGATATCACGCAGCTTGTAGATGGCAACAAAGGCGTGCACGCGATGATCCCGAAAGCGATCTTCGTTTCGCGCTCGGCGAATACCAGAAAATGACAATGGACGCGTCAGTGATTAAAGCCGACACTTCGGCGTCTGTTATAATCACGACCGAGGCAAACATGGAACGTGATCCAAGAGAAGAGTTGCTCCTTAATCCCAAGCCAGGCACCGCTGCCGCTGCAGCGCGAGATTTTGGCATCGATCTCACCCTGACCATTCAGAATCTGCGTCTCACGCCAGAAGAGCGAATCCGGCGCCTTGACAGCTTCATCGAAGAAGCAAAGAAGATTAGAAACGCTCCGGTCGTGGTTCACTCTCATGAAAGAGATTGAACGGCACCTGAAATTGCTTGCGCGATATAGCGTGGACTGCGTCATTGTCGGCGGCGTCGCCGCGCACGTGTACGGTTCGACTCAACTCACTTACGATCTCGACATCTGCTACAACCGAGAGCCGGCAAATCTTCTGCGGATTGCAGAGGCGCTCCGGTCTGTCAACGCCCAGCTACGTGGCGCTCCGAAGGATCTTCCGTTCATCCTCGATGCAGAAACCTTGCGACGCGGGTTGAACTTCACATTTGAAACAACTATTGGAGCGCTGGATCTGCTCGGTGAGATGGCGGGAGTTGGTGGTTATCCCCAGGCCAGAGAGAATGCGGAAGTCCGACTCTTGTTCGGTCTTAGCTTCCTCGTTCTTTCGTTACCGAAGCTCATTGAGGCCAAGCGCGCCGCCGGGCGTGCAAAGGATCGGGCGGCGGTTGCTGAACTGGAAGCAATTTACGAGGTCCAAAAAAGCGGGGAAGCAAAGGACTGAGTTGAAGGTGATCAAATCTGCGGCGAATCCGCGCTTGCTCTGCAAAAAAGCCGCTTCGTTAACCGAAGCGGCTTTTTACTTAGAGAGGCACTTAAACTCAGTCGCCTGAGGCGAGAACTGGTTCGGCAGCGGCCATGTTGGTCTTGATGTGATGCAGCTCGCTGGCATCGATCATGTTGAGACCCCTTTCGCGAACGCTCTTGAACTCCGGCAGGATCTCCTTGTTGAAGGGGTCCATGCCTTTGCGATTGCGCTTGTAGCCGGTGAAATCAAGGTACATATGCTTGCGGATCAAACGATCCGGCACGCCGGCAAAACGCGCCAGCGGATACTTGATGCCCTCGCCAAACAACTTCTTGCCAAGCATGCTGTAGTAGATCGGCACGCCCAGCGAGAACTTCGCATTTGCTTTCGAGCCGCGATACCAGAACTCGAGATTGTATTTCCAGCAGGTAAAGAAAAACTCCCACTGCAAGTCGGTCATCTCGATCAGTTTCGCGCTCTCCTTCTTCTGCATGCGCGTATCTTCGAGCGGCACAAAGAACGTCGGCACGAACGTCCCCTGCGCATGGCGCAAATCGTAGAGCAGATCGAGCGACTGTTTGGTGTCTTCGTCTGTCTCGCCTGGCAAGCCGATGATGAAGGTGCAGAACGGGAACCAGTTGTGCCGGTTGAGGGTTTCCATGCCCTTCAGTATTACGTCGCGCCACTGATGCGCCTTGTAGGGATACGCTTTGCCCTTCATGTACGTATTGAAGAGACGCGGACTGCCGGTTTCCAGACCGATGATCGGATCTGCCGCGCGCTTATCCGGGTCGCTGGAGTCCTTGTGCTGCACGTGCGAATACGGCACCAGGTACGGAGTCAGCCGTTCGATAATGCTCGGATCTTTGACGACCGGCGCCATCGTGATGTGCGAAGTCTGAATCGTCTCAACTCCGGGCACGCTGATGATCCCACGAAAGAGTTCTTCCAGCGCCGGCACGTTCGTCTCGAAGTTTGGCAACTGCTCGTAGAGGAACATGTCTTCCGACGCAATCATGATCTCGGTCGCGCCTTCGCCGGCATTGACCCTGGTACTTTCGAGGATGTGCTCGAGCGGAAACGAGCGGCCCACTTTTGTCGCCGGCCCGCAGAACTGGCAGCCGCGCCCGCAACCGCGCGTAATCTCGACGACACCGAAGGTCGAGCGATGACGCACCACCGGGATCTCTTCAACGGTCGGCTGCGTGTCTTTCGGTAACTTGATGATTCTCGGCAAACTCGGATCGCCCGCCATGATACGCTGGAAAAGATCGCTGAATACGCGTTCGATCTCGCCATCGATCAGGTAGTCGATCTTGAATTCGTCCAGACGATTCGCTCGCTCCAGTTGCCACGCGCCCGGACCGCCAACGACGATCTTTGGTTTGTATTTCTCGATGACCGGATGGGTGACGATCTTGATGAACTCGTGCGCGTTAAGGGGCATCAGGTTCTCGCCAAAGATCTTGGCGTAAACATCGGTCGCATACGAGATGCCCAGCGGATTGTGCGCGTGAATGGCCAGCACTTTAGTTTCAGGCCCAACAAACTTCTCCAGGTTGTGAAGGTAACAGGTGACGACATCTTCTTCCGGGTATTCGCGCAGGAGCAGAGTCTCGACCATGCGCAGACCGTTGGGCACATACTTGGCCCGGCCATCCGGCCAAGACTCGTTCTCGAATGAAACCTTATTGAAAAACGTATTGCTGAACTTGTGCGGAACGGTCGCCGACATCATCTGCTGCCAGATGCTGTGGTGCCACTCGCTTGCTTCCGTGGATGATGCAGTCAGTACGATTAATGGTGAACCCACAGGAAGTGCCTCCTTGAGAAAACGACGATTTTTACTCAGTGCCCCGTGATCTGGTGGCTTGTAGGTCGTTTACTGCTGGCGAGGGCCAGCGACTATGATCGAACAGGTTTCGGATTCTAGCACCAGTATCTAGCCTTGCCAACCACATAAATCACATTAGAGTAAACTATTTTAAGATCTTACTCGGCCGGTTTGGCACTGTAAACACATTGGCCGGTAACACGGGACACGCCCCATCGCCTGGGCAAAGCTTGTGGGAGCGCTCTGTTGTCTTTGGTGTCCGCTTCCATGACTAGTTGCCTGATCCCTTACGATTCTGTCACACGCAAGGCTCTCGCAATAGCTAAAACTGATTCATCAATACTCTGACCCTCGCCGGCTTTGACGTGTAACGCGGCTAACTGGTAAACATGCCGTCGCTCTTCATACAGGCTCCGAGCTTGTTCTTCGCTGCGCGCGAGCGGACGCTCGTTATCCGCCACGGTGATTCGCTGCCAGCAAAGTTCAAACGGTGCGTCGAGCCAGGCCGTGAAGCAGTTGTGCTCGGCAATTAGTTCACGATTTCCTTGCGGGGTCCACGTGCCCCCGCCCAGCGCGATCACGCGCGCGGAATCTTGTTCGAGCACCTCGCGCAGCAACCGCGTTTCAATTTCACGAAAAGCTGATTCGCCATCTTGATCGATGATCTCTTTCGGAGTTCGCCGTTCGCTGGCGGTGATGAGTTGGTCGAGATCAACGGCGCGGCAATTAAGAATGCGCGCCAACGCTTCGGCCACCGTGGTTTTTCCGGAGCCCATGAAACCGGTGATGATGATTGGTTGATTCATGTTGGGACCGCGGGCGTCCCGCCCGCACACGCTAGCGAAGCACTCTAACAACAGATGGGAACTCAACGCTCGACTACCGCATCCAGCAGTTCATAAAACTCCGGAAACGAGGTGGCCACACACTCTGCTCCCGCGATCTCCGATTCACCATCAGCGAGAAGCGCAGCAACCGTGAACGCCATCGCGATGCGGTGATCTCCGTGCGAATCGATCAACGCGCCGCCCAAATCAGTTGCTCCAGCCACCGTCAGCCCATCTTCATACTCTTCGACCTCCGCGCCCATTGCCCGCAGGTTGCTCACCGTCGCCGCGATTCTGTCCGTCTCTTTCACGCGCAGCTCCGCCGCGTCGCGTATCTCGATACCGCCCGGGACCTGCGTGCCAACCACTGCCAGCAGAGGCAATTCATCGATCAACTGCGGTATCAATGACCCACGCAGTGAATTTGCGAGACGCGGCAGGCGCGGCTCATGCGCTGGTCCGCAACGCACGCGCACCGTGCCCACTGGTTCATTACATTCTTCGTGCGCGTCGGCAATTTCAACGTCCATACCAAACGAGCAAAGCGTTCTGAGAAATTGCGTGCGCGTTGGATTGAGACCAACGCTTTCAATCTCTAATGCCGAGCCTGACAGTAACGCCGCCGCAGCGATCAGGAAAGCGGCGGAAGAAATGTCACCCGGAATGTGCACCTCGCCTCCGGAAAAATTCGTCTGGCCATCAATCGCGATCGTCGGAAAGCCATCCACGTTCCGGTCTGACGTTTCCACGGGCACGCCGAACCACTCGAGCATACGTTCGGTGTGGTCGCGCGTCGCGCCAAGTTCTTCCACCACTTCGGTGCGCCCACAGGCGCGAAGACCCGCAAACAGCACGCACGACTTGACCTGAGCGCTGGCGACCGGCAGTTCATAGCTGATCGCTTTGAGCGGATTACGGCCTTCAATCCGCAGCGGCGGCCGCCCATTTTCCGAGATCACGCGCGCGCCCATTAGCTCCAGCGGTTCGATGATTCTGCTCATCGGCCGCGCCCGCAAAGATTCATCGCCCGTCAGAGTTGAAACAAAACTGTGCCCGGCAATAACGCCGGAGAGCATTCGCATAGTCGAGCCACTATTGCCGCAGTCGAGTGATTCCGCCGGCGCACGAAATCCTTGCCTGCCCGCACCCTCAACGCGCACGCTGCTTCCCTCCCGCTCAATCGATACACCGAGTTTCCGCAAACAGTCGAGCGTTGCCGCGCAATCCTGGCTGGTTGAGAAGTTGGAAAGAGACGAGGTCCCATCGGCCAACGCGGCAATCATTGCCGCTCGATGCGAAATGGATTTGTCGCCGGGCAGGCGCAATCGTCCACGTATGCCTCGGGCAGGCCGTATTTTCATTCACCGCCATCTTACCTTGATGAAGAAGAAACGGTGAAACACAAGGTCGTGATAGCGGCGCTGAGAGTACCAACTTTAGTTGGGTTCTGGCGCAAACAATAAACCCCGACTGAAGTCGGTACTCTGAACCCACCCCTTTTCTTGACACGCGCCCAGCCCGCATGTTACACCCTCGATCTTCCGAGTACTTGAAGACTTCTTAGACGCAGCCAACCTCCATCGACGGCTCTTGGAGAGGCCACGCCATTTAGTTGTGAATGTAGAGACGACTGAACTCACGTTGCCCAGCCGCATTGAGGCCGTCAATGAAGCCGCTGCTGCATTCGCCAAGGTGCTGGGCCGCGCGGGCATCGATGAGGACGCTGCTTTTGGAATAGACCTGGCTTTCCGTGAAGCGGTGACGAACGCCGTGCTTCACGGGAACAAACAGGACGAATCGAAGCTCGTCCGCGTCACAGTAAAGAGTTCGCCCGACTGGCTCGAGATCAGCGTGCGGGACCAGGGCACGGGGTTCGATCCAGCAGCAATCCCAGATCCGACCGCGGCAGAAAACATCATGAAGACCGCCGGGCGTGGTATCTTCTTCATGCGTAACTTTATGGACGAAGTTGACTGGTCTATTCAGCCTGAAGGCGGCACGCTGGTGCGAATGACCAAGAGATTTTAGATTTTTGCTTTCAGATTTGATCGAAAATTCCAAGAGGAGATTCCCAGATATGGCAGAACTTAATATTAGAGAGCGCCAGGCCGGGGACGTGACCGTTCTTGACATGGACGGCAAGATCACCATCGGCGAGGGCAGCGTCGCTCTTCGCACGGCTGTTCGCCGCTTGCTTGAAGAGGGCAGAAAGAAAATTCTTCTGAATCTCGCGGGCGTCGGGTACATCGATTCGAGCGGAATCGGCGAACTCGTTTCGAGCTATACCGCGATCGACAAGGGTGAAGGCCAGCTCAAGCTGCTCAATCTGACCGAGAAGCTTCGGGACCTGCTGGCCATCACAAAACTCTTAACAGTCTTCGATGTCTATGAAGGCGAGACCGAGGCTCTCAACAGTTTCAAGTAGTCGACTCGGGTCCGACAAGCTTTCGGTTTGTCGTGGCTGGCCGAAGAGAGCTCATGGGGGAGCAACAAGCCCTAAAGTTTGTCGGACCTTTTGCGGGAGAATACTATGGCTGAACTCGATATTAAGGAACGCCAGGCCGGAGATGTGACCATTCTCGATCTGAACGGCGCGGTGAGAATGGGTGAAGGCCGCGTTGCGCTGCGTAACGCCATTCGGCGCCTCGTTGAAGACGGTAAGAATAAGATTCTGCTGAACCTTGGGAACGTCAAACACATGGATTCGAGCGGCATCGGCGAACTGATCGCCAACTACACTACGGTCACCCGCGGCGGTGGGCAGCTCAAGCTCTTGAATCTGACCGACAAGATTCAGGATCTCCTGGTGATTACCAAGCTCTTGACCGTTTTCGATGCCTACGAAGGCGAAGCGGAAGCGCTGAATAGCTTTAAATGACGGTGACGAGTGACAAGCGACGAGTGACAAGATGAAGGCCCTCATTCTTGTCGCCAGTCACTAACCACTTATCACTGTTTTGTCATGTTTCGTTCCACGTTCCGCCGCCTGCTCGCGATCGATGATCCGCCCGAGCGGACGGCGCTTGCATTTTCAATTGGCGTCTTCATCGGCTTTTCTCCCTTCCTCGGTCTGCACACGCTCGCCGCTACGGCGATCGCGTTTCTGTTTCACTTCAACAAGATTGCCATCTACGCGGGCACATTCATCAATAATCCGTTTCTGACGCTCGTTCCCATCATTGTTGCTTCGTACGCCGTCGGCGCTTTTGTGCTGGGCCGTCCGCTCAGAATTCCGCCCGAAGGCATCGAACTACTCAGAAATCCGCATCTGTTGACCGGCGCTTACTATCGGCAACTGTTCGTACACAGTTGGAACGTGATTGAGCCTTTTGCGCTTGGCGGCTTGGTGCTGTCGGTCGTTTGTTCGCTCACCTCGTATCCGGTAACATTGTGGGCGCTGCGCAAGTATCGAGACAGAAGAGACCCGGCGTCTTGATCAATTATGAAGAAGCATTTATTCATCATGGCCTTGCTGACATTTGCTAACGGCTCGGCTATTTCTCAAACCAAACCATCGCCTACTCCGTCACCGCGTCCTGCTCAACCGGCACAAGCGCAGCAAGGTCGGCCTACACCTTTCGATCCCGCTGACTACGGCGTGTCCTTTCAGCCTGACACGCGGTTAATCATTGTCATGGCTGCGCTCGATGCGGCCGGTTTCGATCCGACACCGACGGGGCGAGAGCCATCGGTGTTTCGCGCCCGAGTAAGAAAAGATCAGGCCGAACTTGATCCCGCTTTGCGCGAGCGGCTGCGGAACTTTTTCCAACGCAACAAACTTCCCGCTCCGGCGACCGCCGCGGATCAAGCAGCGCGTTACGTTTCACTCGCGTATGTACTTGGGCCACCACCTTCGCTCGACGCGCCCGAACGATCCGAGGATCTTCCCGGGGGCGTGCTCGAAGTGCTGGACTTTGCGCCGCTGGTGCGCGAGTTCTTTCGCAAGTCGGGCATCGACGAGCGCCTCGTACCCTACATGCGCGCCTATCAAGCTGAAGGAGATCGTTTGCGGCCTTCGTCTGCGGAAATGGTGCGCGCGATTTTGTCTTATCTGCACACGCGACCGATCACTGTTTCGGGCGAACGTGTGCTGGTCAAAGCGCCAACCGCCGGAAAGAAAAAGAATGCGCCCAGGGTCTACACTCTGCGCGAGCACGAGCGACACTTCTACATCGTTCCCGATCTGCTTGCTGCCCCGGCCGTCACCAATCTGCGTGTGATCGCGGACGACTACTATGCGATCGTGCCCGAAGGAACCAATCCTGCCTCTTCAGAACTGCGCCGCGCTTACTTGCAGTATGTGATCGATCCGCTGATGCTCCGCTTCAACAAAGAGATCGCCGCTCGCCGCGAGTCGATTCGGCAGTTGCTTAAAGAGCGCGAGCAGACGGGAACAATCGTCAGCCCCGACGTCTTTCTCACGGTTTCGCGATCGCTCGTGGCCGCAGCCGACGCGCGCTTTGACGAACTGGGCAAACTACAGGCTCTGTCGCTGGCCACTCGAAGCAAACTGGCAAACGCAAAAGACGACCCGGCGCGCGCTGGTGTAGCAAAAGAAGCGCAGGCGGCAATGACCGCAATTCAGGATGACACGGTGGCGAACCTGGCCGATGAATACGAGCGCGGCGCAGTGCTCGTTTTCTTCTTCGCGGATCAACTGCAGGGCATTGAGACAACCGGATTCGACATTGCAAACTTCTTCGCCGACATGATTGCGTCGTTCGATCCGGCGCGCGAGAGTCGCCGGCCCGCGGAATATGCCGCTGCCCGTGCGCGCGCGCTGGCCGCCAGGCAAGCTCGCCTCGCGAAAAGGAACGAGCCAGACGCTCCGGTCTATTCAGCCGCCGAAGCGGCGAAGGCGGCCGCGCTGGTGAAAGCGCTTGCCGCAGTCGAGGAAGTGCTGCGGCAGAAGGATTACAACGGAGCCGAATCGCGTCTACGCGCCATGTTGCAGGAATATCCGGGCGAGCCGCGGGTCTTCTTTGCACTCGCGCAAACCTGGAGCGTCGCCGCGGCGGACGCAACAGACGAGGAGGTGCAAGCTCAGAGATTGAACAATGCACTTACCAATTATCGTCTGGCGGTACAGGCGGCTTCGCCTGAAACTGATCGTGCTTTGCTCTCTCGTGCTCACGAAGCGATGGGCCGTATTCACGAATTCCTGGGCCATCGAGACGAGGCTTTGAAGGAATTTGATGAAGCAATCAACATCGGCGAGGTGACGGGCGGGGCGCACAAACAGGCACTCGAAGGAAAGAAGAGACTTACGACTGCGCCGGACTAGACATTCCGCGTGAAGATATCAGACAGGAGTAAACCGCCAAGACGCCCAAGAGCGCCAAGACAGACTGAATTGACTGCTTCTGTTCCACTCTCTTGGCGCTCTTGGCGTCTTGGCGGTTACTCGCTCAGATTATGACCGGCCGTGTTATTACTTTCACCCGCACCCTCGGTATCGCCGGAATCACAATATCGATCTGCGGAATTACCGGCAGATCGATCCTTGGTAGTGTGTCATTTACAGGCGGAATCGATGGCAGTTCGATCCGCGGGATTACGATCCTGCCCTCACTGGCGCCCTGCAATATCGCCTCGCGCGTTTGAGCGCGGATCGTTCGCTGACCCCCAATGACGCGTCCAGGCCGCAGACCTTGCGTCTTCTCCGGCGTCACTTTAATTGTGCGCGTGCTCTTATCACGGATGATGGTCAGCGTGACGTCGCCGTCCTTCTGCTTGTTGATGGCGCGCGACAGATCGCCTGAGCCTTCAATCTTCTCGCCGTCAATCGCCGTGATCACATCGCCTGCTTTAATGCCGGCCTTGGCAGCAGGACTGTCTTCGGCGACCGACGTTACCAGCACGCCTTTGCCGTCGCTGACTCCAAAGTAATCAGCGAGTTGTTTCGTCAGCGATTGCGTGCTGACACCAATGCGCCGATTGTTGCCCAGAGCGAACACGAGACCATCCTGGCCTTCCCCGAGTGGGCCGAGCTTCGGAAATTCGCCACGCGGAACTGTGCGAAACACATCGCCTTGAGGCATGGCCTGCCAGATCGTATTCGATAAGTCGTCGCGCTTAGCAAGCGTTACAGTAATTTCCTGATCCGAGCCGCTGCGACTGATGCCGAGCTTCACGCTGTGATCGGGCGCAGCTTCTGAGACCAGGCGATTCAGTTTGCGGACGCTGGTTACTGTTTCATTGTCGAACCGCAGGATGACGTCGCCTTTTTTGAGCCCGGCCTTTTCGGCTGGGCTGTTCTTAATGACTTCGGTGATCCCGACACCACGTACTTCACGCAGACCATAGTTACTCATGTTCGCGTTGCTTATGTCCTCGGCATAAACGCCAAGGAAACTGCCGCCGTCAACGAAGAGCGAGAACGCGCCCAACGGCTCGCCGGACATCGGCGGTGCTGTCTGTGCTGGCGGAGTTGCGGGCTGTTGGGCAAGCGCTAGGCCCGTGGTTAAGAGCAGGGAGACGAGGAAAAAAAGGATGTTTTTACAAGTCATAAAACGAGAATCCTCCGGAAGATTTTCTGCGTTACACGCGGCTCCGGGCTGTGGGTTCCAAAAACATGAACCACCAAGACGCCCAAGACCCGAGGAAATCCAATAAAGAAATTACCGGTCGTAAGATTGAGGTGTGAGAAACCGCTGGACTTGTCTATCTGCCTACCGGGCGTCGGTGCTTCGTGCCTTTGTGTCTTAGTGGTCTTGCTCCTAGTATTTCCTTGGCGCTCTTGGCGGCTTGGCGGTTAGTTCGTCCGCCGTGATCTGGCGGTAAACCTCTTTCACTCCGCTTACCTCGAGCGCAATCTTCCGTTCCGAATGCGCCAGATCAAGATGCGCGACCGCTTCTGAGACCGCGAGGAAGCGATGCACGTCGTCGGTGTCCGGGAACATCTCACGCGAAACGTCCCAGGCGGTGGCGCCAGTCTTCGGCAGCAGGCTGATTACCTGGGCTTGCCTTTCGCGGATGGCGCGCAGGTAGCGATTGAAAAGTTCTTCGTAGTCGTAAACGGGTTCGCCATGGCCACCGTGCACCAGAGTAGGCGCAAACGTGCGCAGACGCGCCAGACTAACGAGGTATTCGGCGAGCGAGCGGAAACGCTGCGAGCGATCAATTGGGTCGGGCGAAAGAATCGGATTCGGGGTGATCCGTTTGAGCACACAATCGCCCGCGATCACCGTGCGATCGGCCTCGCGAATAAACGAGCAGGAGCCTGGAGTATGTCCGGGCGTATGGATCGCGCGCAACGCGCCCGTCTCAAACTCGAGTTCCGCCTCGTCTTCGAGTGAACTGTACTCGTGATCGTCAAACGAGTCGGCGTAAAGACGCATGTGCTCGTAAAGCTTGCGCATTGTTTCGATCTCTTCTTGAGGCACTCCGGCGCGCTCCAACAGGGCGCGGTGTTCTTCATGTTCGAGCCGGCCTACGCGATGCCCGGTCTCCCAATCGTGGATGAGCACTTCGGCATCTTTGGCCTCATCGCGCAGCGACCGCGCCAGCCCGCAATGGTCCTCGTGCGCGTGCGTCAGCACAATGCGGCGAATGTCTGACACGCGAAAGCCGGCACGCCGCAAACCCTCGCGCAAGGCCTCGATGGCCTCTTTCGTCTTTGGGCCAGTGTCGATCAGCGTCAGGGGCTCTTCGGCGATCAGATAGACGTTAACCGGACCGATGTAGAAAGGAGTTGGTAGTGTGATGGGAACGATGCGCATGGCAAGAAGCGGGTATCAGGTGTCGGGTGACAGGTGCCGGAGAAAACGGACCGACACCCGATACCTGGCACCCGTCACCTGTGTTTCAGTACACCCACTTGTTCGCCTCGATCAGCACGTTCGCAATCCGCTGACGCGCGGCCACGGTATTCATCGGCGTCTGCTTCGTAAACCGGCGCAACGCGGCCAACAGCGTGCGCAGTTCGTCGCCCTCCGCCATCGCGGAGAGCGTGTTCTTCGCGTGCGCCTCGATGCGCTCGACCGCGTCGTTGCAAAACACGCGCGTCATGTCCAGGTAGCGCGCCGCGGCCTCTTCACTTTGTGAGGCGGCCAGTTTCTGCGCTCTGAGAATGGCGGACTCCATTGCGTACGCGTCCATGATGATATCGGCGATGCCGATCAGGATCTCCTGCTGATCCGCCAGCGCCATCATGTATTTCTGCGCCGCGGTACCCAGCGTCATCAGCGCCACTTTCTTTGCGTTCTTGGCCAGCTTCTGTTCGGCAGCGAGCAGCCCTTCATCGTCATCGAATCCCGCAAATTGCGGCGATAGGATCTCGTCCATCAAGGCTTGCGCAGCCGGCAAGAGTGGGAGCTTTCCGCTCAGCGCGCTCTTCATCAGCCGCCCGGGGATCAACATACGATTGATCTCGTTCGTGCCTTCGAAGATGCGATTAATGCGCGCGTCACGATAAGCTCGCTCAGCCGGATAGTCGGCCGAATAACCGTAGCCGCCATAGATCTGAACCATCTCGTCGGCAACGTAATCGCAGTATTCCGACAACGCTACTTTTATGATCGAACACTCAGCCGAGTACTCCTCAATCGCGCGCAGTTTGGCGTCCGCGTCCTTCGTGTCGCTGATCGCCGACTCGATCATCCCGAGTGTGCGATAAACCATCGACTCTCCCACCCACGTCTTAATAGCCATCTCGCCCAGCTTTGACTTAATAGCGCCAAACGAAGAGATAGATTTGCCGAATTGCTGTCGCTCGTTGGCGTAGCGAGTCGCCTCGTTGACCATCAGCTTCATGCCGCCAACGCACATCGCGCCGAGTTTGAAGCGGCCAATGTTCAGAATGTTGAAGGCGATCTTGTGACCCTTGCCGACTTCGCCCAGCAGATTCTCGAGCGGCGCTTTTGCATCCGCGAGTACCAGCGGCGTAGTGCTTGAGCCTTTGATCCCCATCTTGTGTTCTTCGGCTCCCGGCGTTACACCGTCCTGCGCCTCAACAATGAACGCCGTGAATTTGTCACCGTCGACCTTGGCAAATACGATGAAGATGTCCGCAAAGCCGCCGTTGGTGATGAACATCTTCTCGCCATTCAAAATGTAATGAGTTCCGTCCGCACTCAGCTTGGCGGTGGCTTTCGCCGCCATCGCATCGGAACCCGAACCGGCTTCGGTCAATGCGTAGGCAGTAATTAATTCGCCCGTGGCGATCTTCGGCAGATACTTTTGCTTTGCCGCTTCGGTGCCGAAATAGATGATCGGCAACAAGCCGATGCCGCTTTCAGCGCCCAGCGTCGTGGCGAACGAAGCCGACCGGCCGATGTTCTCGCCCACCAGCGCGCCGCTCGTTTGATCGAGGCCCAATCCGCCGTACTCCTCGGGAATGTTCGCGCCAATCAGCCCCAGATCGGCGGCCTGCTTGACCAGGTCGCGCGAGAGTTCCCAGTTGTGCCGCTCCAACTCATCGATACGCGGGCTTACTTCGTTGTCAATAAACTGCCGCGTCGTCTCGGCAATCATGCGATGCTCTTCGGTGAAATCTTCCGGGGTGAAAATCTCGTTGGGTGTGCGTTCTTCGATTAAGAAAGCGCCACCGTTAATGATTTGTTTCTGTTCGGCTACGGCTGACATATCGTGTCTCCCTTCTTTCGCTACTTCAAACGGGTACTTGTTTGCTGATTTCCTCTGGCATCGAACCACGCAACTCGGGATATGCCTCAA
>JBGQJU010000028.1:0-55392 GCA_041499185.1 Pyrinomonadaceae bacterium
CCCATCCATCTGGGAAGTTACGCGATTTCTCTTTCGACGCAGCAACTCGTGGCGATTCTTCTGATACTTCTTCTGACTTTCACAAACACGCGCGGCCTGAAGACGGGCAAACTCATCCAAAATACTTTTACTTTCACCAAGACCGCAGCACTCATCGGCTTGATTCTCGTCGGCCTCTTGCTCGGTTGGAACGATGGCAGTGCTGCTCACGCTTCATCGTGGTGGAATCCGTGGTCGAACCCCGGTTGGAACCCGAGCGCGGTGCAACCCGGCCTTCAGACCAGCAGTGGATTTTGGCTGGTGATGCTGTTAGGACTCGCAATGGTGGGTCCGTTGTTTGCTCAGTCGGCGTGGAACAACGTCACGTTCACCGGCAGCGAAATACGCGAACCTGGTCGCAACCTGCCGCGGGCTCTTCTCATCGGTTGTGGAGTAGTCGTCGCGCTCTATTTGCTCGCCAATGTTGCTTACGTCGTCACGCTGCCATTGAGCGCCTTTCCCGCTTTGCAGAAGCCTCCCAACACTGTGGCTACGGAGACAATGAAAGCAGCGCTCGGTCAACCCGGCATGATCCTCATAGCAATAGCGATCATGATCTCAACCTTCGGTTGTAACAACGGATTGATTCTGGCGGGAGCGCGCATCTATTACGCGATGGCGCGCGACGGTCTCTTTTTCAAACGGGCGAGCCTGCTCAGCTCACGCCACGTTCCTTTGGTTGCGCTGTTAGCGCAGGGAGTCTGGACGTCGCTGCTGACCTTGCCGCGAACGGTGACACCAGGGGCCAAACCCGGACAATTTACTTACGGAAACGTCTATGGCCAATTACTCGACTACGTTATTTCGGCTGATCTCATTTTTTATATGCTAATGGTCGGAGCGGTTTTCGTGATGCGCCGCAAGGCGCCGCACCTCGAAAGGCCGTATCGCACGTTTGGCTACCCGGTAGTGCCCGTCATCTACATCGTAATTGCGATGCTGCTGGTGATTGACCTGGCTTATCTCACGCCGGCGACGGCAGGAATTGGCTATCTGCTCGTGCTCACCGGAATCCCGGTTTATCTTATCTGGCGACGGAGCGCTGCGTCGCATTCAGGGTGAGGCGGTTCGGAAAGACATTGAAGCCTGGAGCGATGGAGGAAGAGCATTGAAACGCAAAGGGCGCAAGGTTTCTCGCAAGCTCGCAGAGGAAAGCTTTCTTTGCGTTCCTTTGCGAATTCCCTTAGCGTCCTCTGCGTTAACGTTAACGCTTGATCAATCGAGGAGCGCGATGAAAAGAACAGCGTTCGTGACGATACTCAGCTTGGTCCTGGTCAGTTTGTTAATGTCGGGGGCTGTCGACAGTGCTCGCCCCGCCAAGCTGAAAACCAAAAACTCGCCAAAAGCTAAAGACGACTTTCAATTAGTGAAAGTCGCTGACGGCGTCTATGCTGCGACAGCGAAGTCTGGCGGACTGGCTTCGGGCAACGCCGGGTTTGTCGTTGGTGATGAAGGCGTGCTGATCTTCGATACCTTCTTTACTCCGACTGCCATTGAAGAACTCATCGGCGAGATCGCGGCCCAAACCCAGCAGCCGATCAAGTATGCAGTCAACAGCCACTACCATCTCGATCACACTGGGGGCAATCAAGTGCTCGCGGCGCGCGGCGTGCCCATCATTGCGCACGATAACGTGAGGCAATGGCAGACGACAAAGAACCGGCGCTTCCTGCCGGCGCCGGAGGAATTGCAAAAAAGAAAGGCGGACGCGACAAAACAACTGAGCGAGACGCCGGCGGATCAGAAAGACAAACGCGCGCAGTTGGAGCGACAGTTGCGCCGGCTCGACGCGATGGCGACGATCAAGCTGACGAACCCAACGGTGACATTCAGCTCAGGCGTGGTCCATCTGTATTTGGGCAAGCGTGAAGTCGTCTTGTTTACATTGCCCGGTCATACCGGCGGAGACGTGTTGGCGTACGTGCCTGATGCGAACGTCTTGTTCACCGGCGATATGGGTTGGTCGAAGACGCTTCCCAACCTGGTCGATGCCACCGTCAACGATTGGATCACATCGCTCGATAAGATTTTGAATCAATATCCGACGGCGAAGTTTGTGCCTGGCCACGGCGAAGTGGCGACAGCCGTAGAGATGCGAGACTTCAGAGACTATCTTGATGATTTGCGCACGCGAGTGAAGCAGGGAATCGCCGCTGGTCTGACGATCGATCAAGCGAAGCAGCAGCTAAAGCTCCCCGACAAGTACAAAAGTTTCGCGTTCCAGAATTTTGCTGTGCCGAACGTTGAAGATATGTACAAAGAGTTGAAAGGCACGAAGCAGACGCAATAGATGGGAATCGAGCGCCGCAGTGTTGCCAATACATTTCGGGGCCATTCACCGCAAAGTCGCAGAGAACGCCGAGGTTACGCAGAGAAGACATTCATAATAGGCGACCAACCGTCTTAACCGTAGATTGACTACCTCACCCGTGCGCCGCCGCCATACGTTTCTCCATCTCTTCGGGTGTCACGTCTTCCTTGTGCGTAGCAATGTGCCAGATGTGGCCAAACGGATCCGTCAGGCTGCCGCCCCGATCGCCGTAGAACTTGTCCTCCAATGGCCTATCAATCTTTGCGCCCGCGGCAACAGCTTGGTTGAACAGCGCGTCGACGTCCTCGACATAAAGGAGAATGCTTATCGGTGAGCCGCCCAATGACTGTGGACTGCGATGGCCCATTTCCAGAGACTCGTCGGCCAGCATGATGGGCGAATCGCCAATCTTGATCTCCGCATGGCCGATTTTGCCATCAGGCTGATCCATGCGGAAGAGTTCCGTTGCGCCGAACGCTCGCTTGTAGAAATCGATCGCGTCGGCCGCGCCTTTGATGATCAAGTAGGGCGTGACTGTGTGGTAACCATCGGGAATCGGTTTTACTGTTGTGCTCATATTGATTTCGGTCCTTCCTGGTTTTGATCGTTGCGATGTTACGCTTATGCCGCGTCAGTTGCTTAACGAGAGTCAAAGGCGCTCACTTCTTTAAGAGCGCGTTCTTGTCAAGAAAGGCAATCACGGCTTCATTGAATTGCTTGGGCTTTTCCATCATGAGAAAGTGGCCCACGCCCTCCCACATCTGAAAGTCGAGGTTCGGTGCGATGCTTTTGTAGAACTGCTCGGTGCCGGCGGATTGAAAGGCGACTTGGCCATGATTGCCAGCACGGGCACGTCGATCTTGTCCTGGCCCCAGATCGAATTGTCAGCCATTCCTTCCATCGCGCTTACCAAAACGTATTGCGGCGTATTTAGAAATGAAGCCTGGATGCGCTCCTTCAACTCGGCAGAGAGCTGCGGCCCCTCCATCGCGGCAAACATCTGCGCCCCCGCCTCTTTGTAGTTCGGCCCGCGAAAAGAAGCGATAAGGCCGTCCACGATTTTCTTGTCGCCGAACGGACGCAATGCGCCGTCGACAATCACAATCGCCAGGGTGTTCTTCGGATACTTGCGGTAGAACTGCCTCGCGATCGGGGTTCCCATGCTGTGACCCATCAGCACCGCGCGCTTAACGCCAGCGTCGTGCAGGACGGCGTCGACGGCGCGCGCGAAGAAATCCATGCTGTAGACAAGCTGTGGCTTGTCGCTTTGGCCGTGGCCGGGAAGATCGATGGCTATTACTCGATTTCGCTTCTCAAACTCAGGGATTTGATCGCGCCAGTAATCCTGGTTGCAGCTCCAGCCGTGAATCAGGACCAGAGCCTCGCGGCCTTTGCCGTAGCTCTTGTAGTAAATCCGCGTGCCATCCAGCGAGGCATGGCGCAACTGCCCTGCGGAGTTTGCTGGCTTCTGCGCCGCCGCTGCGGTCGTTATCAACAGCGCGGAAATTAGAACAGCCGACCGGTGGAGAAATTGTTTCGACATCAGAGCGCCTCCTTATGGTGTCGTCTGACTGGCAATGTACCACACGTTATCGAATGGATCCTTTACCGCGCCGACACGCCCGTACGATTGATCCGCCGGCTCGCCCATTGAAATCGCGCCCTCAGCTTTCATTGCGCGCGCGTACCAGGCATCGACATCATCGACGTACAGCATGAACTGCGAAGGCATCGGTTGCCACTGGTCATGCGCCTCGCCCATTTCGACGATCGAGCTGCCGATTCTGACTTTGGCGTGATAGATGATGCCGTCCGGCGACTCATGCCGGAAAAGTTCTTCAGCGCCCAAAGCCTCTTTCAAGAAATCGATCTGTTTGGCTGCGCCACGCGGATGCAGATAGGCCATCAAGTTCTGTGCGCCTTCCGGAACGTAGTGCGCGCCCAGGTACGTGGCGGGGTACCAATGATTGCCACCGACATCGAGGAAGGCGGCGGAACGCTCACCATACTCCTGATCCATCGGCGCGTGAAGTGAAGTCGCGCCCGCTTGCAGCGCGCGGTCGTAAACGGCGTCAATATCTTCGACGTACAAGTGCAGCGAAGCCGGCGCGGGCTTTCCCTGCCATTTGGAACCTTTGCCTCCACCGCCAATCATCAACATCGAATCGCCAATCTTGTATTCCGAATGAAAGCCGCCCGCTGATCCGATGCCGTAGATTTTGCCTTCGGCGCCAAACACTTTTTCGATGAAGTCGATTTCCTCGTCCAGGTTCGCCACGACGAGATATGGCGTGACGGTGCGAAACCCTTCGCGAACGGGTTTGACTGTCCTTGTTTTGTCAATCTCTGTTGGTTTCATTTCAGTAGCCATGGACGCTTTCCTCTCCAGATCATTCTTCAGACGCGCTTTGAAACCTTCGCGCGGCAGGTCGCGCAGCGCGACCGCAATACGCAACAGCGGCGCGATCTCATCAGTCGCATGCGGCAACGGCGCATCGGGCCTGGCAATCATCGCCTCCACTGCCTGATCGAGTTGTTCTATCAACATCTCGTTAGCCATTTTTCTCACCGGGCTGTTCATTCAACTGGGCCCGCAATTGTTGCAGCCCGCGAAACTGCAACTGTTTCACGGCGCCTTCCGTACGCCCTATCTCATCCGCGATTGCGCGCACACTCTTTTCCTCAGCAAAGCGCAGCGCGATAACTCGACGTTGATCGACGGGAAGCGCGTCGACCAGCCGGAAGACCTGTGCGCGGAACTCGATTTCTTCGAGACTGATTCGAGTTAGGTCCGTAGGGTCGTCTGCCTCTGAGATATCCCGCTCTTTCGCTGTACGTTTCGAGCGATCGGCGATCATGTTTGCGGCGATCCTGAAAAGCCAGGCAGCGAAAGGCGCGCCGCGCCATTTGAACCGCGGAAGATTTGCCAGCGCCTTGTGAAACACTTCGGACGTCAGGTCCTCGGCTTCATCGCGGTTGCGAACGCGCCGCGCGATGAAGACATACACCCGTTCAAAATTATTCTCGTAAAGCTCGGCAAACCGCGCAGGGTCTTTTTGCGCAGCTTCAACCAGAAAGCGCTCGTTCGCCTCCTCCGACGACCCCTTCGCTGCAGGTTTTCCGACGGCCATTATTCCTCTACCTACATAAACTGTCGCGGAGCGAAAAGGTTACGGAGTAAGTCCGACAAACTTCTAGTTTGTCGCAGCCTGAAGCGCACATTCTACTGAGGGGAAACGCGACAAACTAAAGTTCGTCGGACCGGCATGCGCTCAATGCAAAACACGGTTGCTGGAAGTATGGAGCTTGGCTTATCGTCCCGTGAACAAGGTCTTTTCGTCTACAAAGCAGAGACCATTCTTCCAAGCGTCGTCAACATAAAACGACCGCTCGCCCCACGGTCGCTTCACGATCTCGCCCGCAGGATCACCGTGCACATCTTCTTTGGAGAGACACTTCAATTCCTTCGCGCGGGCATGCACCTGCTCAAGATTCTTTACGGCAAAGTAGATGTAATCGGGCAATGGTCTTGCCTTCAGACCGCCTGCACTCTGATCAACGAGCGCCAAGATCACCGGACCACAATCAATGTAGTGACGCGATGCGCGCGGGATTCTCCTTCCAGGATCGCCCAGCAATTTCGCGTAGAAGTCAGCCGCCTTGTCCAAGTCGGACACTTGCAGGATCACACGGAACAGCTTGGGAGCCTTAGGCATCGGCCATCTCCTTTGGGCAATTCAGTCGCCATCCTAAATTTGATCGCGTCCGTGCCAAGATACCACAAGCTGGCTTGCCGGCAGATCTCGTCCTTATGAAAGGTACTGGTTCACTTTGAAGTTCTCATTCAAACCTGGCTTCAGCCAGGTGACTTGACGGCCAGCCAGACTTTCTTAGCCGTTTCAACGGCTTCCGACCCAAACCGTTGGAAACGGTTGTGGGATTAGCGAGGGCTTTCGGATCACCTGGCTGAAGCCAGGTGTGAATGAGAAGGCGTCTCACTTGAAACTGAACCAGTATCTTATGAAAACACTGACTGGCTGGCTTGGGGTTTAGCTTCGCCAGCGGTTCTTGATTGGTGATTGCAGATCTTGAGCGGCGCTATTCGAGGTAGTGTTCGTCGAGCCTGGCCTGTAATTCCATCGGCACAACTTTCCAACTGGCCATTGAAAGCGCCCGCGGCGTGAAGTCAGATGAGTGCACCCGTGAGCCGCGCCACTGTCCCAGCTTTTCCTCGTACCACCAGCGATAATATGGCCCATCCGCGCGCCGGCTGTAGAAAACTCTCTGGCCGTTGCGCGTGTCCACGCCTCCCACGTTGAGATAGACTCGCAGTCCGTTCATCTTAGCTACCCCTATTGTTCACTGTTCCGTTGTACTTCATGGTTGTTCGTGAACGGCACCAGACCTTGTTTGACTTCTTCGAGGGCGATGCTCGTATTTCGATGCCTCCGCGCGTCCGCATCAATCCGTGGTCGCGCGCCGCGGGCGAGCTGCTTGTGTCTCAAAGCCGCAACGGCGATCAGTAGAAAGTGCGAATCCATTTTCAGGTTTTCTTCCATAGTCGCAATGTCGTTACACGGTAATCGGCAAAGACCCCACCTTCATCAAGGAAAGATCAAAACGTTCGTTATCGCTTGAATTTTGGGTTCCTGCGAATGCGTGCGTCACGAGCCTCCTCGGCAGTAGCTTTTGACAAAACAGACGGCACAAGGAGAAGAGCGGCCCGCGCAAGTCCTGATGTCGAGAGTATGATTTAAAGAGCTGCCTAAATTACGAAAGCAGTATACCACAGAAACCCGATAATGACCCGACGTCTTTAGCTCCGGCACCGTTGCAGTTTCATTTCGGAGTTGATGCATTACCGAGCTTGGGCGAGTAGTTACAGAACCGGGAGCGGTAGCGACCGGATCCTACATTCAACCTGCCGTCTACAATTTCGTGAGCAGAACGACCCGCAGGACGGGGTTGAGTGCTTGTATCCGGTCGCTACCGCTCGCGGTTCCGTACCGAATCTGCTCTCGCCGGTTTCACGGACTGACGATCTGATTGATGCATGCTTCCTGGGGCTCGCGGGCTTTGCAGTCTAAGCCTTGCAAGATTAATTTCGTCTGCTATCATTGGCCCATGGATTACAGCAAGATCATTACTATTGAACCGGGCAAGCGCAGCGGTAAGCCGTGTATTCGCGGAATGCGAATGACCGTCACGGACGTGCTTGAGTACCTTGCCGCGGGGATGACTGAAAAAGAGATTCTGGAAGAGTTCCCTGACCTTACGGCGGAAGACATTCGCGCCTGCCTGGCATTTGCCGCCGACCGCGAACGCAAATTGGCTACGCTCCCGCAATATGAAACTGCTGTTTGATAGACGAATCGCATCGGCTCAAGGTTCCAAACTCTCGACTCCATACTGTTCGTAAGAAGGATGCCTTTTGCCGCTCCCAGAATTTGACAGTGCGGGGGATTTGCCGATAGGTGTTCATCAGGCGTCGCTTGACGAAGTGATCACCCGCTTCGGCTTTGGTACACCGCAGCGCCGGCTTGTGACCTCGCGGCTGCTACGCGTTTATGAACTCGCCAGCGGTACTGGCAAGCTCGAACGTTTCATTATCTTTGGAAGTTACGTCACCGCTAAGCCCAACCCGAACGACGTTGACATCATCCTCGTAATGCGCGACGATTTTCGCGAGCACGACCATACGGACGACATGCTCCCGGTACTGAACCACCTCCGCGTACAACGCGAACTGGGCGCCAGCGTTTTCTGGACTCGAGCAGGAGCGGTGTTGCTTGAAACGGTCGATGAGTTTGTGGCGCATTGGCAAGTGACGCGCGACCATGGGAGACACGGCATCGTTGAAGTGATATCGGAGGCAGCCAAATGATTAAGAACGATCAGCAGCTCAAAGCCACGCAGGAAAGAATCTCGTATTTTGAAGGATTGGTTGCACAGTTCCGGGTGACGACCTCCCCGGCGGAGTTTGAGCTTATGGCAGGGAGCTATTTAGCGGAAATCGAACGCATGCATGCGGAAGTGCTTGAATACCTCAAACGGCACATCAGTGAGCCTGTGCCCGCGGAAGCTGCCTGACACGTGGCAGGCCATTCGCAGCCCGCACTCCATTCTTTGCCCTTGGCCCTTTGCGCTTTGCTCATAAATCCGCAATCCGAAATGCGCAATCTGAAATTCCTCGTGCCCTTTGCTCTTTGCCTCAAAGCATGATAAAAAGCGGCCCTCAGGCGACGACTCCGTTCGACGCATTTGGAATCAAAATCCGTCCACGCTCATGAAAGAACCGATAGAGATCTTTTTCTCCTACGCGCACGAAGACGAAACGCTTATGGATGAGTGCCGTCGGCAACTCAGACCGTTTGAGCGTCAAGAACTAATCCGAAAATGGCATGATCGTCAGATTCCTTCTGGGTCGGCCTGGAAGGGTCAGATTGATGAGCGCTTGAGTGCCGCTCGAATCATTCTGTTGTTTGTGAGCCCTCATTTCTTTGATTCTGACTACTGTTACGATGCGGAAATGACGGAAGCGCTTCGTCGTCAGGAAAAGGGCGAAGCGCGAGTTATTCCAATCATCTTGCGGCCGTGCATATGGGAGACATCACCCTTCAGTCATTTGCAAGTCCTCCCCAGAGACGGCAAACCTGTGACAACTTGGACGAATCAAGACGAAGCGTGTTTGAATGTCGCAAAGGGGATAATGCGCGTGGTTTTGGAACTGAATGAGCAAGCAGTTGCCATAACCCGGTCCTCACAAAAACGAGACAACACCGTAGCCCGGAAAAAGAATTTTTCGGTTCAACTTGCGGTATTCTCTCCTGACGGCAGGCTGCATATTTCCTTTGGTATCACGAGACATTGCTATTCGGAGGAAGAGTGTGTCTACACAATCGACTTTGTTTTGAGGGAACGGGTAGGGAATGAACTCCGAGATCGAATCAAACTCAACGTTAGGGCAGACACTGCCAATAACCGGAACGCAGAACGCGCCATGGAGCAAGGACTGAGCGAGGCTCAGCTTCGGTTCTTAGGAGGACCAGTTACAGACCGAGCGAAGACTCTTCCTTCGGGGACTGCACACGACAAGAAGTTGATCGCTTTACTGCGGCAGACTCTGAACAAAAACGCGATTGACTGAAAGTTGAGCCTAACCAAGCTTCAAGTTTGCAACTCGCAATTCGCAATTCCCGGTTGTCCCAACTGCCAGACCGCTGGAAAGCTACCCGCCGACCGCGCCTTCCTGACTGCTGCGCGCGGACTGGCCGTGAACGGCTGAAGAGCCCAAAGGCCTTAAGCCAACTCCTAAAAAAACCAGAAAGGAGATTGCTTCGTTTAGAGTGGTTCTCGCGATCGCTATCATCGGTCTCTTACCGCGAAGCGGTTGTGGAACAGCGCCCAACGCCAGCACCCCACGCGAACTGCCCGCATGGGGACCCCGCTGTTGCCGCTCGGCGGTTGCGTACGGTCACGTGATGAGAGTCGCAACCCCGTCGGGGTTGGGTCTGATTGAAATATAATACCCAGGGTAGCCGCGGCGGCAACCCTGGGCTCTGCGACCAAACCGCTTTGCGGTAAAACGTTGGACTCGCCGCCGGGCGAAGCGCGGTGCAGACTTGATATGTTCTGCTGCTTGACCCGATAGTATTGCTGAATATGGCAAATCGTAATACTCTCTCGCTGTTTGCAGCCACGCGCGTCGCAACCCTTGTCGACGGGCACATCGAAAGAGTGGTGTCGCATGAAATATGAAAGGCCGCGACAAGGAACGCAGCAGTATTGGAAGGGAACGCGCACGTACGAAGCGGGAGCGTGGCGCGATGACGAAACCAGTCTGCCCACAGAAGGGGCAACGGGCAAAGAGCAAAGAGCAAAGGGCAAAGACCATCGGCTTAACCAATTCGAAACCCTGACTCCCGATGCGCGAGAGCGAAGCCGACTCTTACGATTGCTGGGCTTGATCAATTACAGAATTCTGACCGGGAACAGGGTCTATGTTGAAGTCGGCGGTATTGTCTACAAGACCGTCTATGGCGGTTACTGGCGCAGCGTCTTTACGGGCGTAGAGCATTACCTGCTCAAGTGTCAGGCTGTCTCAGGCGGTATCTGGACTGAAGGAAGCAATGCAGTTGACCTGGTTGATTTACCCATTGCTCACACGCAAGACGGCTGGACCGCGCAGGGTCATTCAGTCATGTTCATGCTGAACCGGGACCGGTAAGAGCAAAGGGCAAGGGGCAAGGGGCAAGGAGCGAAGGGCAAAGGGCGAAGAGCAAAGAGCAGAGGGCAAAGGGCAAGGGGCAAAGGGCAAGGGGCAAGGGGCAAGGGGCAAGGGGCAAAGATAGAGGTCAGAGGTCAGAAGTCAGAGATCAAACGGCGAAGGGCAAAGGGCAAGGGGCAAAGAGCAAGGGGCGAAGGGCAAACCAGGCTTTGCCCTTTGCTCTTTTCATTCTCTGCGTAATCTGCGTAATCTGTGGATTAACTAATGAGCACAGCGATCACTAAACCAACCAAGAAGCGCATCACTCCCGCAGCCGCGTGGCAGGATGCGCGTGAGCTGATTTGGGCGCATCGTTATCGGCTCGCGCTCGGCATGTTGCTGATGATTGTCAATCGGCTCGTGGGATTGGTGCTGCCCGCAAGCTCGAAGTATCTGATTGATGACGTCATTCTCAAACACAAGAGCGAGCTGCTGATACCTTTGGCACTGGCAGCGGGCGTAGCGACGCTGGTGCAGGCACTCTCGTCCTTCGCGCTTTCGCAGGTGTTGGGCGTGGCCGCACAGCGCGCCATCACCGAGATGCGCAAGAGCGTGCAGGAACACGTGGCGCGTCTGCCCATCAGATACTTCGACTCGACGCAAACCGGAGTACTCATCTCGCGCATCATGACCGACGCCGAGGGCATACGTAACCTCGTCGGCACGGGACTGGTGCAACTCGTGGGCGGGTTGGTGACCGCGGTGCTCGCGCTCGGCGTGCTGTTCTATCTGAACTGGCGGCTGACTTCCGTAATCGTCATCGCTCTCGGCGCCTTTGGCAGTGCGATGGCCCTCGCTTTCAATAAGCTCAGACCACTTTTTCGCGAACGCGGCAAAATCAATGCGGAAGTTACCGGGCGTCTGACTGAGTCGCTGGGTGGCATTCGCATCGTCAAGGCTTACGCCGCAGAGAAACGCGAGGAACTGGTATTTGCCCGCGGCGCGCATCGCCTGTTTCGGAACGTCGCCCGCTCGATGACGGCAGTCTCCGGCGTCATGGCCTTCTCTACCCTAATCGTGGGCATGATCGGCGTCATACTCATTCTCGTGGGCGGACGTGCCATTCTCGCGAACCAGATGACGCTCGGCGATCTTTTCATGTACATGATTTTCACTGGGTTGGTGGCGATGCCGCTGGTTGAAATCGCGAACATCGGCACTCAAATCACAGAAGCATTCGCTGGTCTCGATCGCATACGCGAGATCAAGCAGATGGCGACTGAAGATGAGGAAGACGCAAAGCGCGAAGGGCTAAGCGCGATTACCGGAGAGATCAAATTCGAGCATGTGAGTTTTGAATACAACGACGATACGCCTGTTCTAAAGCATGTTTCTTTTACCGCGCCCGCTGGTTCCACGACCGCGCTGGTAGGCTCGAGTGGTTCAGGCAAGTCGACGCTGATCAGTCTGGTGATGGCCTTCAATCGACCACTATCGGGAAGAGTGTTGGTTGACGATCGCGATCTCGCATCGATTCGATTAAAGGATTATCGCAACCAACTCGGCGTGGTGTTGCAGGACAACTTTCTTTTCGACGGCACGATTGCCGAAAACATCGGCTTTTCTGATCCGCACGCCACGCGGGAGGAAATCATCGCCGCCAGTCGCATCGCGCATTGCGCGGAATTTATCAACGGTTTCGCCGACGGTTACGACACTGTAGTCGGCGAACGCGGCGTGAAGTTAAGCGGTGGTCAGCGCCAGCGCGTGGCGATAGCGAGAGCGATTTTGGCAGAGCCTAAGATTTTGATCCTGGATGAGGCAACTTCGAGCCTTGATAGCGAAAGCGAAGCGATGATTCAGGATGGGTTACAGTCACTGCGTCGCGGCCGCACCACTTTTGTCATCGCGCATCGCCTTTCGACTATTCGCAGCGCGGATCAGATTCTAGTGATTGAAGAAGGCGAGATTGTCGAACGCGGCACGCATGAAGAACTGCTTGACGCCGGCGGTCGCTATAGGCAGCTCTACGACAAGCAGTATCGGTTTGAGCGAAACCAGTTCATCAATCCAGGCGAGGACTTCACGCCCGAGTTGCCGAAAGTTGTGGCGGCGGCGCCGAGGGAGACGTCGGGGATGCCGAACTTGTAACAAGGATTAGCCGCAGATTGCACGGATAAACTAAAAGGCAGCGTGAAAATTCTTGCACACTTGGAAAAAGTCTTATGGTAAATAAGGACAGCGCTACTTTCCCGGGTCGTAGAGCAGCGTGGATCACTTTGCTTGTGATCGTCTTAATCGCATTAGCAATCGTGCTCGTCCCCGTTTGGATCATTCAACCCTTCAGACCACAATCTGCGCGAGGATTGGAACTATCCTATGCTCTGCGCCGCTGGTCTCCGCTCGCAACCATTATTGCCTTGGCGGTTGGCTCGCTATTAGTGGTGTGGCTCTGGCGCGGGTCTGGCCGCTGGTGGAGCAAAGCGACCTTGATGGTATTGGTTGTACCGATGTTGGCTTCCACTTGGTTTGCGCGGCAGAATCATTTCGAGTGGATGTTCCGGCCCGTAGCTAATGCTGCCTACGCGAAGCCGAGCGAGGCTGGCTTTGTCGCAGCCACGGACATGGTGATAGCCGTAGAAAACAACGGAGAAGCGGTAGCTTATCCTGTCCGTCTGATGGCTTACCATCACCTCGTGCAGGATGTAGTCGGGGGCACTCCCATAGTCGCCACTTATTGAACGCTCTGTCACACCGGTCTGGTGTGGGAAACGACAGTCAATGGGCGGCAACTTCACTTTCATCTGGCGGGTATTAACAACCAGAACTTCATCATGCGCGACCAGGAAACGGGCTCGTGGTGGCAGCAGGTAACTGGAGAGGCCATCTTCGGGCCGCTCAAAGGACAACATCTTCGTTCGGTCTTTCACGATGAGTTGACGTTCGAGTTATGGAAGCGCGAGAAACCTCAAGGGCGAGTGCTCCGCCCTGATGAAGCAGTGGCGCGGGCAGGGAAGTATGCGCCGGCGAACTGGGAAGAGCGCATGGCAAAGGTACGAGTGACGACATCCGAAAGGCTGGATGCGGCGCTCGAACCTCGCGCATTGGTCAACGGTCTTACTATCAATGGCGTGTCAAAAGCTTATCCGTTCGACGCTTTACTGAAGCAAAGCCCGATAATCGATGATGTCGGTGGAGTCCAAGTCTTCATTGTCCTCGGGGATGACAAGAGATCTGTGCGCGCCTACGAGAGATCAGTTGATGGGCGCAAGTTAGAGTTCTTCGTCAAGCAGGACGCTTCCCCATTGCGGCTCGTCGATGCTGAAACCGGCAGCGAGTGGGACTTTACAGGTAAGGCCATCGGCGGTCCGCTCAGCGGGCGACAATTGAAAAAGATTGCCGTTCTGAACGACTATTGGTTCGACTGGAAGACCTACCATCCAGATACAAAGGTTTACGCACTTGGTAATCGTTAGACAAATTCCCACTTAGTTAGTATGCGCCGTCTGACCGTACGTCTCGCTATAGTCATCGCCTTATTCTGCGGAACGGCAGCCGCGCAGCAGCCCCACACCCTCACCGGTGACATACGCGTCCACAAGAGTTTTCACTCAAAGATCCTGAATAACGATCGCGACGTGCTGGTCTATTTGCCTCCCGGCTACGACCAGAGCAAGAAAAAGCGCTACTAGATTCTTTATCTGCACGATGGTCAGAACCTCTTCGACGGCGCTACGTCTTTCATCCCCGGGCAGGAGTGGCGCGTAGATGAAACGGCGCAGGCGTTGATATCCAGCGGAAAGATTGAGCCACTAATCATCGTTGGCATTTACAACACCGGCAAGGATCGCATTGACGAATACACAGCGACCGCAGACGCTAAATACAAAGCGGGTGGCAAAGCTGATCTGTATGGCCGCTTGCTGGTCGAAGAACTCAAACCATTCATCGACAAAACCTATCGCACTCGAAAGGATGCGGCGCACACCGGTCTCGGCGGTTCGTCGCTGGGCGGGCTGGTCTCAATTTATCTCGGACTGAAGTATCCGCAGGTGTTCGGCAGACTGGCGGTAGTCTCGCCTTCGGTTTGGTGGGCCAACAATCACATTGTGCATTACGTTGAGGCGCTGGCGAAAGAACCGTCCGTGCGCATCTGGCTGGACATCGGCACGAAAGAAGGGCGCGACACACAAGAGGCGCAACAGTCCGTGGACGGGGCTCGGCTTTTGAAAGAGACGTTAGTCAGGAAGGGTTGGCGGCTGGGAAAAGATCTCAAGTATTTTGAAGCGGAGGGCGCTGAGCACAATGAAAGGGCATGGGCGGCCCGCGTCGAGCAGATACTTGAGTTCCTCTTTCCTTGAAAAATGTAAGATAATCGTGCCCTACAAACTCCAGGCATTCGCGCCGGAAGGAAAACGCTTATGACAAACTCGAGACGGCATTCAATCGTGGGGTTGGCGGTGCTCTCTATTGCTTGTTCGCTACCAGTCGTGGTGGCCGCTCAAGATTCTGTGACTGTCCTTGCAGGGGCAGAACTCGCGCGCGTCGTGCCGCCGGGATTCTATTTCCAGGGTCTGAGCGCGCCGACCCAAATGCGCAACGCCGCCGCGGCGCGTTTTGGGAGCAAACGTTACGTCATCGCGGGACTGGTCGATACTTCCGGCTATGCAGCCGACGTGCGAGCGAAGTATGAAGGATTCCTTATCACCGATTCGCCGATTAAGATCAATGGCTCAGAGTTGGGCACCGGCGCATACGGATTCGGTTTTAGTAATGATGGGAAAATGCAAATTCTGGATCTGGCGGGCAATCAGCTTCTCTCCGTTTCCACCACGAGGGACGACGCGCTCAAAAGGCCGCGGCCATTGATGATGATGAAGGCTGCAGATGGGCTTCGGTTCTACAGCGGGAAAGATTATGTTGTGATTACCGCTAATTGATTCTGAGGTTCTGAGTAGAAACCAAGATCTGCTTGATTGCGAAAGGCTTTAATCATTGTAATGTTAGCGCTCAGTAGGAGCGCGATGATTATAGTAGCCAACGGGGTCCATAAGAGCTAGTGATTTAAATTACGTCTCGGTTGCTATAAACATTCCGTCCCTACGGGACTGAGTTGAGTGCCTGGTTCATGGCATCCCAAACCGAGAGATGAAATCTTCGACCTCCTTCTTCGTTCTTACCGCTGCGTTCCTTTTCCTGATCATTACCCGCCTGACGCTGATTGAGCGTTCCTCCGCTATGCGTTCGTTGGACGCAAATACCGCAACAGAGCAATCAGCATTTGAGAAACGCGAAGCGGCCTATCGAGCAAACAATGTCGGCGTCGCGCTGCTCGAACAGTACAAAGTCAAAGAAGCGGCTGAGTCTTTCACTCGCGCGCTCGAGATCAAATCGGATCTGCTGATGGCTCGGATCAACTTCAGCATCGCGCTCTACTACCTGCCCGACGCGGAGGGCGCAAAACGCGAGGCAGAGAAAGCGCTAAGGCAAGCTGCGAGTGCACCGCAGCCGCGTTACATTCTTGGTCTTATCGCGCGCGCGCAGAACCGGTTCGACGAGGCGATTGGCGAATTTGAACAAGTTCTGAAGATTGATCCCGACGACGTGGGCTCAAAGGTAAACATCGGCCAGATTTTTGTGCAGCAGAAAAAATATGCGGAAGCGATCGCCGCCTTTCGCAAGGCGATTGACGCCGAGCCGTACAACGAAACAGCGCTCTACAATCTTGGCCTGCTGCTGACCCGTACGGGAAAGAAAGAAGAAGGGAAGAAACTGATTCAGAAGTTTCAGCAGTTCCAAGCCACCGGCGCCGGCACAGCGATCGGAACGAATTATTTGGAAAGCGGCCGTTACGCGGAAGCCGTGGTCTCGACTGGGGCTGAAGCAGACTTAATCGATCGCTCGACTCCCCCAGTAATCTTCGCCGAAGCGACGACTGGTAGGCTACAGGATTTGGCGACCTTTCAGTCGCCCACGACTCCTCCGTTTCGGCCGATACTTGGCCATCAGTTCAATGTGAGACAAGCGAGTGACAAAACCTCTTCGTTGTTGCCGACTCTCAATCAGGTTCGGGATGAGATTCACTGGGCGTTAGGCAACAGCGCGACGCTTTTCGACTTTGATGGCGATGGCAATCTCGATTTGTTTTGGGCTACGTTCGGCGAGCAGCATCTCTATCGTAACGATGGAGGTAAGTTTACTGATGTTACCGATCAATCCTTCGCCTTGTCTGAAAAGGTTCGCGGCACACCGATCGCGGTTGTTGCAGGCGATTACGATAACGATGGGAGGCCGGATCTCTTGGTCGTCCGCGACGGGAGTCTTTCGCTTTATCGCAACATTGGAGGCGGAAGGTTTTCTGATGTGACGCGGGACGCCGGTATTCCTTCCTTTCCTTATCTTCCCTCGTCTGCTGCCTTCGTCGATGTGGACCATGATGGTGACCTTGATATATTCATCACCGGGCTTGCCGATCTTTCGAAACCTCCACATGGCCGTGCCGTTTTTCCGGAAGATTTCGCTCCTGCCCGGAATTTGCTGCTCCGCAACGACGGCAACGGCAAATTTACGGACATCGCCGCCGCCGCTAAGTTGGATAAGTTGGGCCACGCAGTTGCGGTCGTACCGACCGATTTCAACAATCGACGGGATATAGACCTTCTCGTAGTCAATTACGGCAAAGCGCCGGACCTCTACAGCAATCAGCGCGACGGCACATTCCGCAATGTGAGCATCGAAGTTGGTTTGAATGTTGACGGCCACTGGACGTGTGTTGCTGCTGGCGATATCAACAAGGACGGTTTCACGGATTTCTTTTTGGGACGAGCCGATGGGCCGGGTTTGTTTGCAATCAGCGACGGAAAAGAGAAGTTCAAGACAATGGCCGCGCCCGCGGGCACCAAGAATGCGCAGGCTGCACAGTTCATTGATTACGACAACGACGGTTTGCTGGACTGCGTGATTCTCGCGGATAAAGGGGTGCACGTTTTGCGCAACGTCGGTACTGACTGGATGGACACAAGCGAAATTGCGATTGCCCGTAACGTCTCGGCTGAAGTGTCGGCTCCTGGTGACAACCGTCTCTTTTTAGCGGGCGACATTGATAGTGATGGCGACACGGACATCATCTGGCTTTCAGCTTTAGGCAATTTGCGCGTTGGTCTCAACAACGGCGGAAGTAACAATCACTCGTTGCGTGTGAATCTAAATGGAAAGGTCGGCAATCGCAGCGGAGTGGGCTCGAAAATTGAGGTTCGCGCCGGCAGTCTTTACCAGAAGCTCGAAACTCATTCTGCCTCGCCGGCGCCGGCGCCGGCTGATGTGATCCTTGGTCTTGGGAAGCGCGATAAACCCGATGCCGTGCGGGTGCTTTGGCCCGCGGGAATTGTGCAAGCTGAAACCGAGTTTCCCGCAGTGGGCGAGTCGGGCCAGCGAAAGCACGGCTTTATCTCGCTGAACCTTACGGAACTCGATCGCAAGCCGTCGTCGTGTCCCTATTTATATGCGTGGAACGGCGAGCAGTTTGAATTCGTCACTGATTTCATGGGCGGCGGCGAGATGGGCTATCTCGAAGAGCCCGGTCGCTACAACAAGCCCGACCCGGAGGAGTATGTGCGTATTCGCGGCGATCAATTGAAAGAACGAAATGGCCTTTACGAGCTGCGCATCGCTAATGAGCTCGAGGAGGCGATGTTTCTGGATCGCTCGCAACTGATGGTGGTATCGCATCCGCAGGGAAGTGAAGTGTATCCGAATGAAGGCATGAGCGATGCGCCAAAGCCATTCAAACTGTTCGTCACGCGCGACGCACGACCGCCGCTAAGCGCGGTTGATGAGCATGGCCATGATATTCTCGATCTCATCTCGCGCTTGGATCGCCGCTGGCCCGACGATTTCAAAGTTGATCGCATTCGCGGTTATGCGGATGAACATACGTTGACTTTGAAATTGGCCGAAGCAGCTTCATCAAGGCGTAGCCTCGATGAAGAAAGAAAGAGAGGGGCGGCGTCGGAAAGGCGGAGCCTTACCGCACTGGAGAGCGGCAGAGCCGCAAACACGAGCGACCGTGCGGAAAGGAGGACCAAGGACAGCAAATCCGAACGAGTCGTTTTGTTGCTGACCGGCTGGACAGACTACGCCTGGTCGAGCGATAACGTCGCGGCTTCACAAGCGGGAAAGACGATGAAGCCGCCCGCATTGCAAGTGAAAGACGAAAAGGGAAGCTGGCGCACGGTGATCGCAGACATCGGCATTCCCGTAGGCCGGCCGCAGACGGTGACAGTAGATCTGACGGGAAAGTTTCTGAGCCCAGATCGCGAAGTGCGCATCGTTACCAATATGCGGATCTACTGGGACCAGATTCTGGTCGACACGTCCGATGGCAATTCACCAATGCAGATCTCTTCGCTCGATCCGGCTCGTGCCGATCTGAGATGGCGAGGCTTCTCGGCGCAGGTGACACCCGATGGTCGCGAACCCTTCGGCTATGACTACCAGCGCGTTTCATTTGCTTCACCGTGGAAAACTATGACCGGGCGCTACACACGCGAAGGCGACGTGCGAGAGTTGCTTTTGAAGAGCGACGACATGTTTGTTGTCTGTCGCCCCGGTGACGAGATCAGTGTCACGTTCGACGCGACGGCCCTGCCGCCACTACCTGCGGGTTGGACGCGCACGTTCCTGCTCTACGCGGACGGTTTCAGCAAAGAGATGGATGTCAATTCCGCCAGCCCCGACCAACTTGCGCCGTTACCGTTTCATGGCATGAGCCGGTATCCGTACGAGTGGCCGGAGCATTATCCGCTGACCGAAGCGCGCCGGAGATATATCGAGAAATACAACACCCGAGTTGTCACAACGCGAGTACCGCGGATCGATGCCGCAATACTCAGCCGATAACCCAGATGACACAGATTACCCAAAACGAGATCTGACTTGCAGCAACGAGACTGGCCATGGCCCGATCGGTCTTTTCTAACTTAATCTGTGGAATCGGCGTAATCTGCGGATGACTCTGGAATAGTCATGGAACACATCAGATACTCAGTGGCCGCCTGCCAAACCGATCTGCCGAACCCCATTGAGCGAAAAGGAATGCGCGCGAATACGGATCGGATGCTCTCGATGATCGATTCGGCGGTGGCGGGCGCGGCGCCGTTTCTTCCCGTGCGTCTGGTGGTATTCCCCGAGTTCGCTCATTCCGCGCCGGTCTTCGAAACTGCCGAAGAATTGATCGACAAACTCGCAATCACTGTTCCCAATGAACACACCGAGCGCCTGGAAGAAAAAGCGCGCGAACATGATATCTACATTCAAAGTGGCTCGATGCTCGAAGTTGATCCGAAGTGGCCGGGCCACGTCTTCAATGCGACTTGCTTGATTGGTCCGGAGGGAGTGCTTTACAAATATCGCAAGGTCAACACGTGGATTCCTTACGAGGTGCAGACGAGCCCGCACGATTTGGAGGGTTACGGCGAGCCCCTCTTTCCTGTTGCAGACACGCCCATCGGGCGCATCGGCTGCGCGATCTGCTACGACTGGTTGTTCCCGGAAGCGATACGACAGCTCGCGGCAAATGGGGCTGAAGTATTAGTGCGGGTTTCAGCTTACATGGATCCCTGGGGTGCGACTGAGCCGATGGCCTGGTGGACGGTGATCAATCGGGCGAGAGCGATCGAGAACATTGCCTACGTTGTCGCGGCGAATCAGGGGGCGAGTCTGAAACACTATCCGCCGTATTCGTGGCCCGGAGGCAGTCAGGTGGTCGATTTCGATGGCCGTCTGCTGGCGGACGCATCGCCTGGCCCAGGAGAGCGAATCGTCGTCGCGCCGGTAGATATTTCTGCTTTGCGTCACGAGCGCGCCACGCGTCGCGGACACCAAATGCTGGCGCACCTGCGCACTGAAGCATATCCCGTTTATCGCCGGCATCAATATCCGCCGAAGCTCGAAGACAATCATAGGGCAGACGTTTCGTTTGAACGGAACAATAAATTGATCGACGAAGCAAAACGGCGACTAGAGGGTTTGAACAAAGATTGAACGGAGTCGATCTGGTGGTGAGATTGTCAACGAGCCCGCGTGAGCGGGCGGGAGAAAATAGCTACTATCTGCCGCGCTTTCGGCGCTCGTTGCTGTTTGCCGTCTTCATTGCTTCCACTGCCAGCGCGATCGCGCAACAGCCGTCGCCTACGCCAACTCCCAGAACCGGCCGCTCTTACAGCGTCGGTGAATTGCCCAAAACGCCGCCACCGCCAGGACCGCAGGCGCCCTCACCAGTGACGTTCACTGATATCACAGCGCTGACCAGAATCAACTTCAAACATTTCGGATCGCCGACCTCGCAAAAGTATCTGCTCGAGACGATGGGCGGCGGCGTGGCGATCTTTGACTATGACAATGACGGTCGCATGGATCTGTTCTTTACCAATGGCGCGCTGTTGAAAGACCCAATGCCAAAAGACGCCCTGCCTGATAAGAGTGACCGTAAATTCTGGAACCGGCTCTTTCGCCAGAAAGCGGACGGAGCGTTTGAAGATGTTACCGAACGCTCGGGTTTGAAAGGCGACGGCTACAGCATGGGAGTCGCGGCTGGCGATTATGACAACGACGGCTACGTAGATCTCTATGTGACCGGCTACGGTGAGAATCATCTTTATCACAACAACGGCGACGGTACCTTCACGGACGTGACGAAGAAGCTTGGCGTTGCGGGCGGCGGGTGGTCAACCAGTGCGGGCTGGATTGACTATGATCGCGACGGGCGGCTCGATCTATTTGTCGCGCGGTATCTCGATTGGGACTTTGAAAAGGGCTCAATCCTCTGCGGCGACACCCGCCCGGGTTTTCGCGCCTATTGTCATCCTGATAACTTCAAAGGCGTCACCAACATTCTCTATCACCAGAAAGCGGACGGAACCTTTGAAGATGTCAGCGTCAAAGCGGGCGTCGCCGACGCGAGCGGCAAAGGTCTCGGTGTCGCCTTCGCCGACTTCGACAACGATGGTTGGCCGGACATTTTTGTGGCTAACGACAGCGTGCGCCAATCACTCTACCGCAACAAGGGCGACGGCACCTTTGAGGACATCGCGGTAACGGCAGGCGCCGGATACGACGAGAATGGAAAGACATTCGCCGGCATGGGTGTCGATACAGCGGATTATGATAACGACGGCTGGCCGGATGTCTTCATTACTACCTTATCGAACGAGACATATCCGCTTTATCACAACAATGGAGACTTGAGTTTTACCTGGACGACCAACACTTCCGGTTTGGGCCAGATAACTTTGCTGTTCTCAGGCTGGGGCGCCCACTTCGCTGATGCTGACAACGACGGGCTGCGGGATATTTTCGTGGCGCAAAGCCACGTCCTTGACACGATAGAAAAGTCGACCAGTTATTTGAAGTACAAACAGACACCGTTGTTGATACGCAATACAGGCAAAGGCTTTGTGAATGTTTCGCCGACGGCGGGAGCGGCTTTCAATGTCCCAATCGTTGCGCGCGGCGCAGCGTTTGGCGATCTCAACAACGACGGCCAGGTGGACGTGGCCGTCGGTGTGCTTAATGACTCGCCGTTGATTTTGCGCAATAACGGGACCAGGAACCATTGGCTGGGAATCGCGCTGGCGGGCTCGAAATCAAACCGGCAGGGAATCGGAGCACGCGTCGTCGTCGCCGACGGCAACGGCCATCGACAAATATTTGATGTATCCAGCGCCGGCAGTTATCTCTCGGCAAACGACCCGCGCATCATCGCTGGGCTGGAAAATGCAAGTGGAGTCAAGCGCGTAGAAGTGCATTGGCCCAGTGGTCGCGTGCAGACGCTTTCCAATCCTGAGATCGATCGCTACATCACAATCAATGAAAGCGAGGCGACGAACGGGAAATAGGTCCCGACGCCAGCGACGCGTTTGACAGTCCGAGAATGGATGCGTATTTTCGTTGAGTCTCCGCTGCTGCAGAGAATTTGCGTGGCCAAACAAGACCCTGCCGGGTGATCGCAGCGTTAGAGTTTTCAAATATCGCTAATGATTCAAATGGCTAACCGCAGGTCCCATCATATTGTTTCCAGGGCCAGCGCGTTGCTCGCTATTTTGGCTTTTTTGGGCTTCAGTCTTTTCGGACAAACGCCGCCGAAGAAAACTGAGCCGCAACAGCCGATGGGCGGAGTCTCGACGGGCGCGCCGCTCAATTACACCACCAAGCGCACGGTCGGTATTACAGATCCAAAAGCGCCGGTGATCTTCGAAGACATAACGGACAAAACCACACTCCGAAATTTTCGTCATCGGGCTGGAAATCCTGAGAAGAATTACATCTTCGAGGTGCCTTCGGGCGGAGTCGCCATATTTGACTACGACGGCGATGGTTTGCCTGATATCTACGTATTAAATGGCTCGACCATCCCGGCGATGCAGGGGAAGGAGAAACCGCCGCACGCCGCGCTCTACCACAACCTCGGTAATTGGAAGTTTGAGGACGTAACTGACAAAGCCGGAGTGGCTAATGAACGTTGGGGAATGGGTGTAGCAATCGGGGACTATGATAACGACGGCCGGCCAGACATCTATGTTAGCAACTTCGGCGTTTCTCGTTTGTATCACAACAGCGGTGACGGCACATTTACCGACGTTGCAGAAAAGGTTGGAGTCGCTCGCAAAGGCTGGAGCACGGGAGCGACCTGGGGCGATTACGACGGAGACGGCAGGCTAGATCTGTTTGTCCCTGGCTACGTGGAGATCGACTTGAACGACCTTCCCCGGAGTCCCGCCGAGGCAAACAAGCCGGGCGGCGTAGGTCAAAACTTTTGTCAGTTTCGCGGTGTGCCGGTGATGTGTGGCCCACGCAGTCTGACCGGAGAAAGTGATACGCTCTACCATCAGAAGCCGGACGGTACTTTCGAGGATGTGAGCGTGAAGGCAGGCGTCAACGATCCGCAGAAATACTATGGTTTCTCTTCCGCGTTCGTCCATGTCAACGAGGACAATTTGTTGGATCTGATCGTCGTGAACGACTCGACGCCGAAGCAGTTGTACATCAACAAAGGTGACGGCACTTTTGAAGAAACTGGCTATCCATCAGGCGTCGCGCTTAATGAGAATGGGCGGGAACAGGCCGGAATGGGTCTCGCCATCGGAGACTATGACAACGATGGTCAGGTTGATTTTCACATCACGAACTTTTCGGATGATTCGAATGTTCTGTATCACAACGACGGTGATGGGAATTTCACCGATGTGACCTTTCTGGCCGGCCTGGGCGAAGTTACGATTCCGTTTCTTGGCTGGGGCACAAGCTTCATCGACTATGACAACGATGGATGGAAGGATCTGATCGTGGCCAATGGCCATGTCTATCCGGCAGTTGACGATCACCAGTGGGGCACGAGTTATGCGCAACAGCTACTACTCTTTCGCAACTTGAAAAACGGCAAGTTTGAGCGCATTGGCGCCGCACCCGGGAGCGGCCTCGCATACCCGTGGTGTTCGCGCGGGCTGGCGGTCGGAGACCTGGATGGTGACGGACGATTGGACGTCGTGATTAACAATGCCGATTCAAAACCTACCGTCTTGAAAAACATGAGCACGACAGTGGGCCATTGGCTGGAACTGCACCTGGTTGGAGATGTTTCGAAAAAGAGCCCGCGTGACGCCATCGGGGCGATCGCTTATGTCACAACGGGAAAGCTACGCCAGCGACAGGATGTAGTCAGCGGCGCAGGATACTCTTCCCAGAACGACTTGACTATGCATTTTGGCCTGGCCGATTCAACCCGGGTGGACAAGCTCGAGATAAAGTGGCCAGACGGCTCGGTTGAAACTTTCGACCTTCCAGGCGTGGATCGAAAACTGACGGTGATTGAAAGCAAAGGCGTAGTCAAGTAACATACACACTCGGCCTTACTTCCGAATAGGAACGCCGACTCTCAGGCTAAAACACGTTGCGAAGGATTGACCTAAGAAAAGCTCAAGCAGCGCGCCTAAACACGATCCGCGATATCAACCGGCAGATTGTGTTGAACTACGTGCGCGAAAGGGAACCGATCTCGCGGGCCGAGATCGCGCGCGAGAGCGCGTTGCAGCGTTCAACGGTATCGGCAATTGTCGATTCTTTGCAAACGGAAGGTTTGATTGAAGAGGTTGGTGAAGGCGAATCGACCGGAGGCCGACCTCCTACCTTGCTGCGGCTGCGCACAGTTGGGGCAATCGCCATCGGCGTGGCGGTGACTCCCAGTCGCACCACTATTGCGACTAGCGATCTCGCCGGGCGCGTTCTCCGAGAATATGCCTTTG
Organism: Pyrinomonadaceae bacterium; assembly: GCA_041499185.1. GTDB lineage: Bacteria > Acidobacteriota > Blastocatellia > Pyrinomonadales > Pyrinomonadaceae > JAOAPY01. Next base: position 24,854 of record JBGQJU010000028.1, read on the forward strand.
CGACTAATCCGGATCCCGAGCAGACGTTCGGCAGAGTAGTAGACTGCATTAATGACTTCCTGAACCTGAACGATGGATCCATTGAGTCGATTGGTGTCAGCCTCCCTGGACTGGTCGATCCGGCGACTGGCACGGCGATCTATGTTCCGTATTTTAAGTGGCGTGACCTTCCCGTGGCTGAAATGATTTCCTCGCGGACCGGTTTGCCGGTAATGATCGATAATGACGCGAATGCGGTTGCGCTGGCTGAACTTTGGTTCGGTCGACCAGAGGTAAGCGACGCGCGCGATTTCATTCTCGTTCTGGTCGCCGAAGGTGTCGGCACTGGGATCGTTTTTGATGGACAAGTCTACCGCGGTAAGCGCGGCGCCGCTGGTGAGTTCGGACACATGATAATTGGCACACAGGCGCCCGTCGCCTGCTCCTGCGGTAACCACGACTGCTGGGAGGCTTTCTCGTCTGAAGGCGCTGCCGTCGCTCGTTACACGAAACTGTCTGGTATCGCCAACGACGGTTCGCTTGGCTTTAGAGACTTGGTTGACCGAGCGCTGGGTGGCGAGCCTCACGCGAGGACAGCGCTGATCGACACGGCTCTCTGCCTCGGTGTGGGCATTTCAAACCTAATCGTCGGCTTCAGTCCTGAAGCAGTTGTTGTCGGGGGCGAGATAGCCAGAGGCTGGTGCCTCGTGGAAAGCGCCCTGAGGGAAACGATCGAACATAGCGTGCGGAGAGGTCTGCCCTCGGCACGCATTCTTGCATCGACGTTAGGGGAGCAACCGACGCTGATGGGTGCGCTGAGCCTGGTTCTGGTGAGTAAGTTCACTGCGGCGTTCGCAGCGTGAACTCGATTAGTGGCCACAAAGCCGGAGCAAATCAGGTTGCGATGCGCGACACGGTTAAGCCGCCGGCAAGGTGCAGGCATAAATATTTTCTGCGGGTTCACCAGAAAACTATTGACACGCCTGCAAAACTGTATTAAATACTTCGTTCGTTTAGGCAACAAACTATCAAGCGGGCAGTTCGGGACGTCGTTTTTCCAGTCGCAATAGTTAACAGGCGAGCCAAGGCATCATGTACTGCGCGTTCGCCCACATAAGTACAACAAGGTGAAGTGGCCTTCTTTGCTCGCCGAGGGCAGGAGTGCATTTCAATCCTTTTTGTTCACATGCGAGGTTCAGCCATGTCTATGACCAGGGATGTTGCGCACCTGTTCGTGCGTGTTACTGCTTTTGCTTTCCTGCTCGTGCTCCCTCTTACGGCACTCGCGCAAACAAATAAGGCGGACCTCGTCGGCACAGTGACTGATAGCAACGGCGCTGCGGTGTCGGGCGCAACGGTGACGATAACGAAGGTTGATACAAACGCCGTACGCACCGTCACTACGGGCGACTCCGGAGAGTACCTCGCGCCCTCGCTGGAGATCGGTGCCTACAAAGTCACGGTCAGCAAGCAAGGCTATCAGACCGCGACGCAGGAGAATATTGTCCTTCAGACGAATGACAGACTGAGGATTGATATCTCGCTTCAACCGGGAACCGTAAGCGGTGAAGTGACAGTAACCGCAGCAGCCCCTCTCGTCGAGACTGAATCGAGTGATCGTGGCACTGTCATAACCGGACGCGAAGTGACTGAGCTCCCGCTTTCCGGTCGCAACTTCACGCAACTGGCGACGCTGATGCCGGGTGTGGCTGCGGCAAATAACACAGGGTTCGGCGGCACTGGTCCTGATGCTCGCCAGTTCAATAACGGCGACCCAAGAGCCGGAGACGGTGGTCCAGGAAGCAGCAACTCGCAGGGTTCCACGGAGAACTCGCGCTTCGCCCGTTCTGGTGGCGGTTCGTTAACGGTGAACGGTCAACGGTCTACCAATAACAATTTTTCGCTCGATGGTGTGGATAACAACGAACCTCAGTTCGGTACGATTGGTGTGTTCCCAAACCCGGACGCCATCGCAGAGTTCAAGGTTACGACCAGCGTTCCGCCTGCCGAGGTCGGGCGCGCTGCCGGGGCCGTGATCAATACCTCGATAAAGTCGGGAACGAACCAGTTCCACGGCTCGGGCTATTACTATGGTCAGAATTCAGCGCTCAACGCGTATCATCCCATGCTCAAGCGCGATCGTGCTAATGCGATCTCTCGGGGCGTAACGAATCTGGGTCCCTTCACCAAAGCGGTTCAGCAGATTCATGAGTTTGGCGGCACCATAGGTGGTCCAATCATCAAGAACAAGACCTTCTTCTTCTTTGATTACCTGGGTCAGCGCAATCATCTGCCGTTTCCCGCCTCGTCAACTGTTCCGACCGCGGGTTCGCGTAACGGCAACTTCACGGGATTTGCTAATCACGATTGTGACGGTAACCCGAATACCACAGCCGATGACGGACCGGTATGTAATCCATTTACCGGACAAGCGTTTGCTAATGCGACCATCCCAGACAATTTGATAAGTCCGATCTCGAAGAAGCTGTTCAATCTGTACCCCTTGCCAACGATAAGCGTTTTCAATCCGGACCAGGGCAATAACAACTTTTTCACCCAGCGCAACAACCAGGAAAGAATCAATAACTACGAATTCAAGATCGACCACAAGCTGAGCGCCAAGAACTCTTTAACCGGTCGCTATAGTAATCAGGATCTCAAGACCAATCGCGCAAATCTAATGCCCGGTCTGCCGACTGCGGGATTCGGCGCGGGCGATGAGGTTGGTAATACCCGTCAGGTAACCGTGTCCGACACCCACACATTTAGTCCTACTCTTCTGAATGAATTCCGCTTTGGCCTCACGCAGATCGAGATCGGTATTTTTAACTGTGGTGTTGGCGGGTCGTGCGGAACGAGCGCAACATTTGCACAGGATATCGGATACCCAAATGCCAATGATGGTTCGCTTGAAGCATCAGGTGGCCCGGGACTCGGCAATTTCGGTAGTGGCTTTACGGAGTATCTCGGTGACGGCGGTCTTTTCCGAGTCAAGAGCAAGAATCCATATTTTGCTGATTCGCTCACAATCGTTCACGGTACACACGTGACAAAGTTTGGCGGCGAAGGGCGTTTCCGTTTCCTCAACACGATTGACGGCGGTCGTTCGGGCTTCTTGAAAGGCAATATGCAGTATGCCGACGATTCTCCAGCAGCAAACGCGCTGGTGGCTGGTCAGGTCTGTCCCGCTGCCTCCCAGGCGCCAGGTGGTAAGTGCTACGTCGATGCTAACGGAGTTCCCTACGGTGGCACCAGCAACGCACAGGCAAACGAACTGATGAGCCTTCCTGCGTTTCAGGTTGACCGAGGCAAGGTCTTCGGTGGCCCATTCAACTTGCGGACGCAGGAGTATGGATTATTTGTTCAGGATGATTGGAAGGTAAACAACAAGTTGACAGTGAATCTGGGTCTTCGTTACGACCTGTTTACTCCACCGACCGAAGCCAGCGGCAGGCTCAGCTACTACTTTCCCGAAGATAGGAAGGTTATCGTCGCCGGCAGCAGCGGCACGCGCATAGTCTCGATGGACAAGAACAACTTTGGACCGCGCGTGGGCTTCGCGTACGCTTTGGACAAGGAAAAAACCATGGTCTTGCGGGGCGGCTACGGGTTGCTGTACACGCTCGATGGCACGGACTACCCGCCGGGAATTCGCAATCCTCCCTTCACCAATACCGTGCATTTTTCGCAGTTCAACGGGCAACAGCCAACGAACGCGCGAACATACTTCAGCGTAAATACAGGGCCACCTTCTGTGACAACGCAAATCGATCCGGCAAATCTTTCCACGTCAGCGTCCTTGTTCAGCGTCGACCGACAACAGAACATCGGCTATGTCCATCAGTTCCAGATCAGTTATCAGTGGCAGTTTTCGCGAGATTGGTCTCTGGATGTGGGCTATGTCGGCAACCGATCGAGAAACCTGCTCACTACCTTTAACATTGGCAGCGGCGGCACGGGCGCATCACGCAATGCCGCGGGCGCTTTCCTGGGCAATGTGTTGTCGTATAGCAACGTAGCTAGCTCATCGTATAACGGCTTGCAGACACAATTGCAGAAGCGTTTGTCGAAAAACGTTCAGGGGCAGATTTCTTACACCTGGAGTCGCACAATTGACAACGCGATCGGCTTAATTGGCTCCCTTGGTGATAGCCGCAACGGTGGCCGCAGTGGTCCAATCAATCCCTTCAATCTTGATCAGGATAAGGGTAGATCGTCGCTTGATATTCCGCATTTGCTCTCGGCCGACGCAATCATCGACCTGCCATTCGGCAAGGGCCAGCGGTACCTGAACAGCGGCGGGGCTTTGAACAAGCTCGTGGCTGGATGGCAACTTAACATCATTCAGACGGCCCGTTCCGGGTTTCCGTTTAGTGTTGTCTGTAACTGTGATCTCGTTCGTCCGACGCAGATTTCCGATCCGTTCGCTGGAAGGGCGCCCGGTCGCTATTTGAACGCCGCTGCGTTTTCGACGACTACCGGAATAACTACACTGCCAGCAAATCCCGCAGGTACGGTTATTCGGTTTGGCAGCCTTGGCCGAAACACTTTCCGGGGACCGAATATCTGGAACACAGATCTTAGTTTGTTCAAGACCACAGCGGTTACCGAAAGCGTAAAGGCTCAAATTGGCATCGAGTTTTTCAACTTCTGGAACCACACGAAGTTGACGGTGCCGAACAACAACATGAACGACGGGGCTTTCGGGCGGTTCGATGGCGCGTACCCCGGACGTGTGGTCCAGTACCGAGCGAAGATTATCTTCTAGCTCGATTCACGAACTAGAAGACCTCAGTTTGTGGTTTGGAGTGGCGGCTTGCTGGCGCGACTCCAGGCTTTCACTCCGACGACCGGGTGCTCGCGCGCTGGGTCGTCTTTTGCTAGAATCAGCCAGTCTCTCCGTGCATTCCGCGTTAGTTGTATGACTATTCGAACGATTGCAATTGTTGCGGGCGCGCTTGCTTGTTTCGCCCCTGCCTTGGGGCAATCTGCGCTGCCAAACCAGCGGTCACATGTCGAACGCTTCAGTACGCCCGCAGTGCGCGCCGAGCGGGCGGAGGCTGACGCCGACGCGAAGCTGGCCGCAAATCCCAACGACGACGCGGCCCTAAATGCGCGTTCGCTTGCGCGGATGCGCCTGGGCCGGTACAACGAAGCCTACGAAGATCTTCGCCGCGCCGTTTCTCTGAAGCCGGCCGTCTCAGATTATCAGGCAAACCTTGGGTACGTTCTTTGGAAACTCGGACGAGCTAACGAAGCCGTCAGCGCCGAGCGGATCGCACTCAAGCTGGATGACAACAATGTTACTGCTCACTATCAACTGGGTCGTTTTTTGCTCAGGCTCGGTGAGCAGAAAGACCTGAATGAATCCATTTCAGAATTGCGCCGGGCGCTCGCCCTGGATCCGCGACAATATGAAGTACGCTTTGAACTGATCGCTGCCTATCGTGTGCTTGGGGATCTGGCGCAAGCGGCGGCGCAGTTAGACGTATTGACAGAGGGCAGACCGACCGACGCGCGTGTTTTTTATGTGAGCGCTTTACTCGATACGGATCGCAACGACTTGAATTCCGCGATTAGTAATTTCAACGAAGCCTTAAGGCGCGACCCAACACTGTATGGCGCCCGCCAGGATCTGGGCCTGGCATACATGAAAGGCAATCGTTGGGCGGATGCAGTCCAGGCTTTCGCGGAACTCGCGCACCGGCAGCCTACTTCAATCGAGGCGGCATACTTCCATGCGCTATCACTTTACAACTCGGGAAAAACAGCCGAGGCCGAAAGCGAAGTGCGTCGGGCGCTACGCCTTGATGCCGGCGCTGTCGAAGCGCACACGCTCCTGGGGATTATCCTGGCCTCGCGTGGTAATGCGAACAACGAGGCAGCAGATGCTCTCTCGCAAGCAGTAGCTCTGAACCCTAACAGCTTCGACGCACAGTTCTATTTGGGTCGCGTTCAGTACGCGGTGAGGGATTATGCCGGCGCGGCGCGTAGCTTGCGCGCCGCAGTCAAACTCAATCCAGTTCATCCCGAAGCGCGCTTCTTTCTGGGCACAGCTCTTGAAGGCGCTGGACAATCAGATGAGGCGTTAGCGGAGTATCAAGAGTTGGTAAGAATCGATCGAGATTCGGCGATCGGACAGTTGGGATTGGGTGCGCTGCTAGTCAAGCAGGGAAAGATCGATGAGGCACTTGCAGCGTTGAAGCGCGCAGTGAGTCTGGACCAGAAAAGCTTTGAAGCGCACTGGGCCCTGGGTCGGGGTCTTGCTCTGCAGGAGCGCTTTGCGGAGGCCGTTGCAGCTTTCAGGACGGCAGTCTCGCTCGAGCCGAATCGATCTGATGCCCACTACCAGCTCGGGCTTGCGCTAAAACGGCTCGGTCTTACGCCAGAGGCCAACCGCGAATTCGCGATTGTGGATCGACTGAACGCCGAGTTTCGCACAAACGCCGCGCCGAAATAGTGCAGAAGGCAGAGGACTATTGTGGTCGGTTTTTGGGAACAAAGAAGAACGTCGCAGCGGGCAACAGGATTTTGCCCTGCGCTCTTATTCTTTTTCCTTCTCACTTTTTCCTTTTACTTTTCAGAAACCTTGGCCCAACAGTCAACCCCGCGTCGGCCAGTTTCTGCCCAGGGATCTGCGAACTTGGATGGCGCGGGCCTCAACCCGGCTGCTCGTAACTTTCTTGATGCTGCCGTCGCTGCGTTGCAGGCCAATTCATTAACCGATGCTGAGCGCGAAGCGCGCGCCGCGGTAACCGCCTCCCCGCGTTCGGCGGTTACACACAACGTGCTCGGTGTCGTGCTTGACCGTTTGGGTCGGAGCGAGGATGCGTTGAAGGAGTTCGGTGCCGCGATTAGATTCGATCCAAACTTCGTCAGTGCGCGAAACAACCTGGGGCGAATATTGGCGGAGCACGGCAAAACTGCTGAGGCGATTGCCGAGTTTGAACGGGTACTGAAAACCGACCCGACACACGTTCAGGCCCACTACAACCTGGGGGCGCTCTACGCCGACGCGGGGGATTTCGTGAAAGCAGCGCAACATTTCGCCCGTGCACGCGAAGGTCAGCCAGCGGATCCTCAGCTTGCAATGGCCTTTCTTAATGTCGCCTATCGCGCCAACCGCGCGCAGGAAGCTGACGCGGCCGCCGATCTTGTAGAACGCGCTGCGGGCGCGGACGCGCGCTCTTTGTTCACATTGGGCACTTTGCTTGCTGAGAACAAGCAGTATGAGCGAGCGGCGCGGCTCTTCATGCGAGTAAACGAACTTACGCCACACACATTCGAGGTGCTCTACGATTTAGGAGTGGCGCTCTATAATCTTGATCGGAACGACGAGGCCGCTCGCTACCTGGCGCAAGCCGCCGATTTAAAACCCACGCCCGCTGAAACCCATTTTCGACTGGCGCTAATCGCCAGCGCTCAGAGTGATCATGCGAATGCGGTGCTCGAGTTCAGGCATGCGATTGAGCGCGATCCCAGGAATGCCAACTTTCACTTCTTGCTGGCGCGAGAATACGCGCGTGTTGGCTACTGGGATGGCGCCATTGAAGAAAACACTCGGGCCATCGAGATCAATCCTAAGGAAGCTGCTTACGTTTACGCGCGGGCAAATGCGAACTATCGCAAGGGAGAGTGGACGGCAAGCGCTAGGGACTTTGATCGGGCCGCAGAGCTTGATCCGAAGATCGAAAACATCGAGTACCTTCGCGGTTACGCGCATCGAGCGGCGGGCGACTTCGAAAGCGCACGAGAGATCCTGGAGAAGTTTGTTGCCACACATCCCGACCACGTTGACGCGTTGTCCAGCTTGGGTTATGTAGCGATTGAGCAGGGGCGTTTGGACGAAGCCGATGCACCGCTGAAGCACGCGCTTGAGCTGTCGCCGAACGAGGTGCCGGCGCTTTACGATTACGCGCGGCTTGCGTTGAAGCGGCGCGATTATCCAGAGGCCGTGGCGCGGTTAGAGAAAGTCATTGCCAAACTGCCAACACTGACGCAGGCCCACTATCAACTGTTTCTCGCCTACTCCAGGTTAAAGCAAGCAGATAAGGCGCAATCAGAATTGGCGGAATTCAAGCGGCTCGAAGCGTTGGAGAAACAGGTCGAGAAAGAGCGCATAGTGGATGAAAGACTGCGCACTCAGCAGATGCTTGGGCAGTCACCGCAGTGAGCGACCGAAAACTACGAGGGATGGGCAGAGCGGTGCCAAGAACGAAAATAAGATGGGCCATAGCCGGCGGCTTGTTAGTAGTTATGAGTTGTGTGGCTTTCGCGACTGCGCAGGACTGGTCGGCAAAGCCGTTCAACCAGTGGTCCAAAGCAGAGGTTGACGAGTTGCTAAACGATTCTCCGTGGGCGCGCAAGCAAGAAGTGCTGATCAGGTACGGAGAACGGCAGACCACAGTCGCCGGGGGGACGAATCCAGCACAAGCAAACGGCGGATTCATGAGATCCGAGGGCAACACCGCGGCGCTCGGCGGGGCGAGGGCAGCGGTTGATTTCACATTTACTTTGCGCCTGCGCTCTGCTCTGCCAGTGCGCGAAGCGCTGGTGCGTTTGAAACAGCTCGAAGCACATTATGACCAAATGTCTCCTAAAGAGCGCGCCACCTTTGACGCCAAGATGAAAGGCCTGCTCGAATGTCCGGGTTGCGTGAACAATTACGTGCTCACGCTGAGTTCGAAGTCCAAGGAGAATCCCGGCGCTGATGCTGTCTATACTGTTTTCGCTGCGGCCAAATTGGCGGACATCAAGCGCTACATAACCATTGGGAATGATCGTGGCGAGCGTCGCGAGCTGGTCTATTTCGTGGCCCCGCGCGTCCCGGGCGACGAGGCTACCTTCTTCTTCCCAAGGCTCGACGAAAAAGGCGCTCCCTTACTCACTGCGAGCAGTAAGGAGCTGATATTCAACATTACCAACAACGAAGTTAACATGATTACGAATTTCAAGATCGATGTTTCCAAGCTCGTGATAAATGGACATGTCGAGTTTTGATTGCGATCTGGAGAGCAGGCGATGATTAGATTGTCACAAAAGGTGTGGGATGAAAGATTCCTGAAGAATTCATTCCGGATTTTCTGGAAGCTATGGGATTGCCGTCGGCTAGACAGCGTTGTCCTCGCGTGCCTGGTGCTTCTGGCTTTCATGATTGTGGTGAAGCCCGTCACCGGCGGCGGTGGCAATCCAGAAAAGAGCTACACCGAAGAGATCTCGAAGAACTACGACTTCAAGTTTGGCCCGAACCCGTTTGCGCCGGGGAACGCAACGAGCGCGACCGGCACGTTCATTCCGGGCGAGATGTTCGTACCTTCGAAGCGCTGCGGTACCTGCCACACTGACGCACATGCGCAATGGCGGCAGTCGGCCCACGGCAATGCTTTTCGCGAACCGTTCTATCAGAAGAATGTCAAAGACCTGCAGTCGCAAAAGGGAATTGAATACACTCGGCATTGCGAATCCTGTCACAACCCGGCGGCGCTTTTTACGGGTGCGCTTACCAAGAATTCGCATGTCAAACGCCCGTTCGATGATGACGGGGTGTCCTGCATCGCCTGTCATTCGATTCAATCGGCGAATGGGCGTGGCATCGGAGGCTACGTGATGGGCGAACCGGCGCTGCTGGTCAAACAAGACGGCACGCGCCTGCTCTCCGGTGTTACCGATCAGCAGATTCTGGATGACGTTCCTTCACACCGGCGCGCGATGATGCGGCCATTATTGAAGCAGCCTGAGTTTTGCGGCGCCTGTCATAAATCACAAGTGCCACGCGAACTGAACGACTACAAATTTCTGCGCGCTTTTATGGTCGCGGATGAGTTACAGCAGTCCTCGTTTTCAAAGGAGTCGCCGCATCCATACTACGTTCGCGACAAAGAGACTTGTAATTCCTGCCACATGAAGCGCGAGCCGGCGCCGCTCTTTGACGTCTCTGCAAAGAAAGGCACGTTGGTATCGCACCGCTGGGCAGCGTCAAATACCGCAATACCAGTCTTCTATAAGTGGCCGCAGCAATTGGAAGCGGTAACAAAGTTTCTCGAAGACGATAAGCTCGGCGTTGATATCTTTGCGATTCGCCGCAAGTCGCCCGGCGTGAGCGCTGAAGAGTTTCTCGCGCCAGTCAATCGCAGCAGCTTTACGATCGGCGGCGGCGATCGCCTCACCGCCGAAGTCGTAATCACGAACAAGAACATTGGCCATTCGTTCCCGCCGGAGCTGCGCGACTTCTACGAGGCGTTTGTCGAATTCGTCGTTAGTGACGACGCCGGCAAAGCCCTCTATCGTTCCGGCTTCATCAAGCCCAACGGCTATTTGGACGAGTCGGCGCACAATTACAAGACCTACCTGGTTAAAGCCGACGGCAGTTATAATGACAAGCATCACATCTGGCGCACGCGGGTCTTCGCGCAGAACAATCAGATCAACTCTGGGCGTTCGGACGTCGCGCGTTATCAATTCACTGTTCCGAGGGATGCGGCCGGCGCGCTTCATCTGACCGCGCGCGTTCGTTACCGACGCTTCACGCGGGTCTTCAGCGACTACTCGCTTGGAAAATCTGTTGACTATCCGATCGTGACGATGGCGTCCACACAATACGTCATGCAGATCGGTAACAACGTACCCTTACCTGCCGATCCGAATGACAAAACAGCCGTGCCAGATTGGCGGCGCTGGAATAATTACGGCATCGCGTTGTTTGATCAGCGGCAGTATCCGCTGGCAATCGATGCCTTCACGCGCACGGCGGAGCTTGACGAGAAGTACCGTCCAACGGCGTTGACCAACCGCGCCATGGCCCACATCGAACTGGAGCAGTATGACGAAGCAGCGAGCATTCTCGACGCGGTTGTGAAAGCCAACCCAACGAACCTGCGCGCGCTGTTTCAGCAAGCGCGTATTTTCGTCAAGCGAGGCCTGTTGGATCAGGCCGAAAGCAACTTCAATCAAGTGCTTGCGTCTTTTCCGCGCGATCGGATTTCGTTACAGCAGCTTGGGGAGCTTTGCAAGATCAAGCGCGACTACAAAGGCGCGCTCGAGTGCTACGAGAAAATCCTGCAGATCGATCCTGAGGATCTGGGTGCGCATTACAACCTGATGTTGATCTATCGCAAGCTGGGCCGAAACGAAGAGGCCAAGCGCGAAGGAAAAATCTTCGCCGATCTGAAGGACGATCCCGGCGCGTTGTCATTGGCTAATCAGTTTCTGCGCAAACATCCGGAAATGAGCAACGAAAGCGTCTACTGGCACGTTCACGATCTGAGCCGAACGCCCGGAGAATGAGACAAAGGAGCAATGAGCGCCCGGAATGAATCAAAGCGTGAAACGGCGGGCCTTCAATGGCCTGGTCCTTTTGTTACTTGCACCCCTTCTAGTTGAATTAACGGTTACACGAGCTACGCCCCCGCAGCGACGTCGGTCCACAGCCAGATCCCGCCGCACTCAGCAAGTCGGCGATCTGTTCAGGAGCAACTGCGCGCGTTGTCATGGCGCCGACGGCCGCGGAGATACGCCCCTTGGTCATACGTTCAACGCGCCGGATTTCACCGACCCTGAGTGGTGGCGAAAGCATTCCAGCATCACAAGCACCGGAAGCCTGGTCTCAATCGTGAGTCGTGGCAAAGGCGGCATGCCGGCGTTTCGTAAGAAACTGACGCGCACTGAAATCCGCCTGTTGGTCGGTTACGTGCGGAGGTTCAAGAATCAATAGTCGTCGAATTAATATTCGCCTTTGGGCTGTAAGTTTGGCATGGAGCCCCCTAAGGGCAACCTGCGCATCGATATTGTTACTGATCGCCGGCATCGTTTGCCTTGCAGCCCCGCAGCCGAGCGCTCCTTTGATAACAAAGGTTGAACCGCCTTCCTGGTGGATCGACCACACCATCAACCCAGTGCGCTTGTTGATACGCGGGAAGAATCTCGCCGGAGCGCGAGTTAACGCGACGCGGCCCCAAACCTCGGTTTCCGACGTCCGCGTCAATCGCACTGGCACTTACCTGTTTTTTAGTGTCCGTATCAGCTCTTCGGCGAAACCCGGTGACTACCCATTGCTCGTCGAGACCGCGCAAGGGAGAGCGACGGTCCCTTTCCATCTGAACGTGCCGCTCGAGGCGAGCAGAAACTTTCAGGGCATCACGAACGACGACGTGATCTATCTGATCATGACCGATCGTTTCTCGGATGGCGACGCGTCGAACAACTCACCCGCTAATGCTTCGCCGGAAGCTTTTGATCGCCGCAATCCGCGCGCCTACCACGGCGGCGACTTTCGCGGCATTGTCAATCATCTTTCTTATTTAAAGGAACTGGGCGTTACGGCGATTTGGTTGACGCCATGGTACGACAACTGGAACGGCGTTAATAACTGCGGCAAGCCGTGGTGCCCAAGCACGTACTACCATGGGTATCACGCGATCGATTACTACGGAGTTGAAGATCACTTTGGCGAGATGGCAACGCTGCGCGAATTGATCGAGAAGGCGCACGCGCTCGGCTTGAAAGTCATTCAGGATCAGGTAGCCAATCACATTGGCTCTCACCATCCGTGGGCCAGCGATCCGCCACTCGACGATTGGTTTCACGGCACGATGCAAAATCATCTGCTCGACAAGTTTCAAAACAGCGTGCTGCTGTCGCCGCACGCGAACAGAGAAGAAGTTCGCAACACACTCGATGGCTGGTTCAGCGACGATATGCCCGATATGAATCAAGACGAGCCCGAAGTTGCGCGCTACGAGATTCAAAACTCTCTCTGGTGGGTAGGGATGACCGGCATCGACGGCATTCGGCAGGACACGATTCAGTACGTGCCGCGCTTCTTCATTCGCGATCTCTCGAATGCTCTTCATAACCAGTATCCGCGCGTGTGGATGGTGGGCGAAGTATTCGAGCGCGACGCTGCTCAGACCGCGTTCTTCATCAGCGGGCATACAGGCTGGGACGGCATCGATACCAAACTCGATTCGGATTTTGATTTCTCTTTGTGGCAGGTTTCGCTGGATGTCTTTACCAATAAGAAGCCAGTGCGCGCGCTGCGCGATCAGTTGAGGTACGACGCGCTTTATCCCGATCCGTCGAAACTAACGACGCTGGTCAACAATCACGATACGGCGAGGTTTATGTCGCTCAAGGGCGCAACTTTGGAAGGCGCAATGCTGCACACCGCGTTCATGCTTGCCGTTCGCGGCACTCCGCAGCTTTACTCCGGTGAAGAAATCGCAATGGAAGGTAAGGATGACCCCGACAATCGTCGCGACTTTCCTGGCGGTTTTCCCGGCGACAAGCACAATGCATTTCTGGCAGGCGAGCGCACGGCGGACGAGCAGCGGATGTGGCAGTGGACGCACGACTGGATCAAGCTGCGCCGCGAGCACTCAGCAATCAGGCATGGACGGTTGACCGATCTTTTCTACGACGCTGACGTCTACGCTTTCGCACGGCAGGATGAAAACGAAAACGTGATCATTGTGATCAATCGCTCTCCAGTTGAAGAGAAGATAACTATTCCGGTGGCAGCCATTGGTATTCGCGATGGCTCACATTTGACGCCGCTACTCGGAGCGCAGAACGGCGGCAGAGTCGCAAACGGGGCAGCTACACTTATGGTGCCGGGTCAGATAGCGGTGGCGTACAGGGTTGGTTGATATGACGGCCCCATTTGAAGCGAGACGCGCTTCTACCCGGGTCAGAAACGGGCACTTGCGCGCTCGAGGAATTGTGAATGAGCTTTTCTAGATCGAGTGGAATCCTTTTGCATCCCACATCGCTGCCGGGACGCTTTGGCATTGGGGATCTTGGTCCGCAGGCTTATGCCTTCGCAGATCTCCTGCTGGCCTGCGGTCAGACGTTGTGGCAAGTTTTACCGCTCGGTCCAACCGGTTACGGCGACTCGCCCTACGCCTGTTACTCGGCTTTCGCGGGCAACACTTTACTAACGAGCCCCGAGCAACTTTTCGAAGAGGGATTGCTGGCGAAGAATGACTTATCCGAAATAGATTCGCTACCGCCTGATCGGGTAGATTTCAAAAGCGTCCATCAATCGAAGGACATCCTCCTGCGGAAAGCCTACGAGCATTATCAGCGCACGACAGACCCCGAATTACGCAGCGCGTTCGAAACCTTCGCCGAGCAGAACGCTTCATGGCTTGACGACTACGCCCTCTTTCGCGCGCTTAAGAGCGCGCATGGCGGCGTAGCATGGCACGAATGGGAACGTCCGCTGCTCCGGCGCACACCGGCCGCGCTGGCTCGCGCTCGCCAGGAACTCCACGGCCAAATTGAAGCGCAGAAGTTTTTTCAGTTTCTTTTCTTCAGACAGTGGTTTGCGCTCAAGGCCTATTGCAACGAGCGGGGCATCAGCTTGATCGGTGACATCCCGATCTTTGTGGCCCAGGATTCGGCAGATGTCTGGACCAACCCCGAACAATTCAAGCTGGACCAGAATGGCATTCCCACAGTTGTGGCCGGCGTGCCGCCTGACTATTTCAGCGCCACCGGACAGTTTTGGGGCAATCCGCTCTACAACTGGGAACGCATGCTCGCTGATGGTTTCAAGTGGTGGATTGAACGCGTGCGGGCCACGTTGCAAACGGTGGACATCGCGCGCATCGATCACTTTCGCGGTTTCGCCGCCTGTTGGGAAATACCCGGAGGCGACAAGACGGCCGAGCGTGGTCGCTGGATCGAGGCGCCGGGCCGGGAACTGTTCACCGCAATTCGAAAAGCGCTTGGTGAACTTCCTATCATTGCTGAAGACCTCGGCGTGATCACCCCGGACGTTGAGAAGCTGCGCGACGGTTTTGGTTTTCCCGGCATGCGCATTCTGCAATTTGGTTTCAGCAGCGACACTAAAAATATCGATCTGCCGCACAACTATCACCGAAACGTCGTGGTCTACACCGGCACGCACGACAACGACACCACGGTTGGCTGGTTCAATAGCGTCGCCGGCGAAGGCTCAACACGAACAGCCGTGCAGATCAGCAGCGAGAGAAAGTTCTGCATGAAATACCTCAACACGAATGGCAGAGAGATTCACTGGGACTTCATTCGTGCGGTGCTCTCCTCAGTTGCCGACACGGCAATCGTGCCACTACAGGATTTGCTGGGACTGGGCACCGCAGCGCGCATGAATCTGCCCAACAGCACTGAAGGCAATTGGAGTTGGCGATTTAGAGCGAATACTTTGACGGAAGCTCACATCGATCGACTCAGAGATATGACAGACACTTACGGGCGAATCCCAAGGCATGAAGTGGAAAGCATCAAGCTGGATCAAGACACAGTATGACGCAGGCATCGCCTCTTTCACTAAGATCGCTATTCTTCGCCGCTCTCTTGTGCTGCGGCGTTTCGTCCGCTGTGGCGCAGTCACCCGAGGTCTTCAAAGTCGATCCGCCAAGTTGGTGGGTCGGAAGTTCGCTGAATCCAATACGCGTATTGATCAGAGGTCGAAATCTGCGGGGAGCACGGCTGCAGGCCGGCGGACGCGGGCTTCGCGTAATAGGCACACCGAAAGTAAACGAGAGCGGCGCACACATGTTTGTGGACGTCGCAATCGCTCCGAATGCTCGGCCGGGAGGGCGAACATTCACAATCTCAAGCACGAGCGGGAGCACGGAGGCGCATTTTGAGATTCTCCCGCCGTTAAATCGCGCCGGACGCTTTCAGGGGTTCTCGCCTGACGACGTAATGTATCTGATCATGATCGATCGTTTCAGCGACGGGGACCAGTCGAACAATGATCCGCCGCGGTCACGCGGGCTCTATGATCGAAAAAACAAATACTATTACCACGGCGGCGACTTACAGGGCATCATCGATCATCTGCCTTATCTGAAAGACCTCGGCGTAACGGCGTTGTGGCTGACACCGTGGTACGACAATTACGATCGGCTTAATGAGATCGAGCTGAAAGAGGGGAAACCGTGTACGGGCTTTCACGGCTACAATCCGCAGGACTTTTATGCCGTCGAAGAACACTTCGGCACGCTGTCGAAGTTGCGCGAGTTGGTTGAGGCAGCACACAAACTGGGGCTGAAGATCATCCAGGACGAAGTCGTCAATCACACCGGCCCTTATCACCCCTGGGTTGATGATCCGCCGACACCGACATGGTTCAATGGCACGAAACAGAAGCATCTGGCTAATGTCTTTCAGACGTGGACGCTGCACGATCCGCGTCCCGTCGCTATCCTGAAAAAGCAGACGATGGAAGGCTGGTTTCTCGACTTCCTTCCCGATCTCAATCAAAACGATCCGGAGGCGGCGCGTTACCTGATTCAGAATACGCTGTGGTGGATTGGTGTCACGGGCACGGACGGCGTTCGCATGGATACTTGGCAATATGTGCCGAACACTTTCTGGCGCCAGTGGACGACGGCGATCAAACGCGAGTTTCCAAAGTTCACGGTCGTCGGCGAAGTGAAAGACGGTGACGTAGTACACACTTCATATTTTCAGGGCGGCAGAGTGCGCGATGGAGCTGACTCGGGTCTCGATTCGCTGTTGGACTTTCCGCTCTTCTATTCAATTCGCCACGCGTTTGCCGAAGGTAAGAATCTCGATGAAGTGCCGAAGACATTGGCGAAGGACTATCTGTACACCAACCCAAACGTCCTGGTCACGCTGCTGGGGGGACACGATGACGGCCGCTTCATCAGCGAGAAGGGTGCCACCATCGCCGGATTAAAGCTGGCGAATTTGTTTGTCTTGACGACGCGCGGAGTGCCGCAGCTTTATTACGGCGATGAGATCGGGATGACCGGGCCGGATGAGCCGACGACTCGCGCCGATTTTCCTGGCGGCTTTTCCGGCGACAAACGAAATGCGTTTACGAGAGAAGGACGCACCGCTGCAGAGCAGGACGCGTTCGACTGCGTACGTCAGATGGTGCATTTGCATGACGAACTCGAGCCATTGAAGCGCGGCGAACTGGTTAACCTCTACGTTTCGGAGCAGCAGTATGCGTACGCTCGCAAAACGAAAACTGGAGCGGTAGTCATTGCAATTAACAACGACAGCAAGCCCGCCACGATTGAGTTTGATGTGACGCCCGCAGGTCTGACCGACGGCGATCGATTGGTCGACCGTCTGGCTACAAGCAGGGAAGTGAGAGTCGAGAAGGGAAAGATGCGGCTGACCCAACCTGCCCGTTCGGCGGCGGTACTCTTGCGTCGATGAGAACGAAACCACTTGCAGATCAGGTTGCGTTGGTGACCGGCGGCGGCACGGGTATCGGTCGCGCGTTTACTGAAAGTTTGGCAACTGCGGGTGCTCGCGTGGTCATTGCTTCACGACGAAAAGACGTTCTGCGTCGAACCGCTGAGGAACTTAATCTGAAGGTTAGTGCTGAGCGCGTATTCCCGTACGCCTTTGACATTTGCGATCGTTCGCAGATCGATGCGCTGGTTCACTCTGTCATCGAACGGTGGCAATCGCTTGACTTGGTCATCAACAATTCAGGCTTGGCGGTTCCAGAGACCGTGGATCAAATCACCGAAGCCGGTTGGGACAAAGTAATGCAGACGAACCTGCGCGGCGTCATGCAACTGGTACGCGCCACGCTGCCGCACATGATCAAGAATGACTTTGGTGACATCGTTAATGTTTCGTCACAGGCGGGGAAGCACGGCTACGCCGATGTGCCGTCGTACTGTGCTTCAAAGTTTGGTCTGCTCGGCTACGCTGAAGCGCTGCGCGATCATGTGCGCAAGTTAGGCGCGAACATTCGCGTCTTCAACTTCTGTCCTGGTCTTGTCGATGTTGAGAATTCAGCGCTCGATGCCAAACCGCGTCCAGGTTTCATTCACGTTTCGAACATGGCGCGCACGTTGATGTATGCATTATCACTGGACCGTGAGGCCGTGCTCGAAGACATTAACATCTACGCAAGATAAAGGTTGGTAACGGTTCCCAATTGCTAGCTGACCATCGTCTATGATCCATCGTCCATCGTCGCTGACTGAGAGAGGAGCGGATACCTGATGAACAAACCACGCCTGAGCTTCGGGCAGATCTGGAACATGAGTTTCGGGTTTATGGGTATCCAGTTTGGCTGGGGTTTGCAACTCGCAAACATGAGCGGCATCTATACCTACCTTGGCGCGAGTCCGGATTCCGTGCCGCTGCTATGGCTCGCTGGACCAATGACTGGGCTCCTGGTGCAACCCATCATCGGTTCAATGAGCGACCGAACGTGGAACCGCCTGGGACGACGACGTCCGTATTTTCTTACGGGGGCCATTCTCGCTAGCATCGCGCTTTTCTTCATGCCTGATTCTTCGGCGCTCTGGATGGCCGCCAGCCTGCTTTGGATCCTGGACGCCAGCATCAATATCTCGATGGAGCCGTTCCGCGCCTTCGTTGCCGATAAGCTCAATGTCGAACAGCGCACCGCCGGCTTCGTAATGCAAAGCTTCTTCATCGGTGTCGGGGCGACGATGGCGAACGCGTTGCCCTGGCTGTTTAGGCAGTTTGGCGTAAACGGCACGACTCCGAGCGGCATTCCCCTTACGGTTCAGTATTCCTTCAAGATCGGCGCGGCGGCGTTTTTGGTCTGCGTGCTATGGACGGTTCTTACGACGAAAGAATATCCACCAGAGAACATGGAAGAGTTTGAGCGGAAACGCAAGCAGACTTATCGGAATGCTACCGGACTCGCCAAAATATTCCGTATTGTTGTCGAATTGCTCCGCGAGATCTCTAATGCCATAAGGCAAATGCCGCAGACGATGAAGCAGTTGGCGGTGGTCCAGATCTTCACCTGGCTCGGACTGTTCTGCATGTGGATGTTCTTTGGATTGACGACCTCTTACCATGTCTTTGGCGCGAACAATTCTGCCGATACGCGCTTCGCTCTGGGGCAGGAATGGGGTGGTAACGCCTTTGCCATTTACTCTATCGTTTGCTTTGCAATTGCTTTCGTGCTGCCGAAGCTCGCAGCGGCGACGAGTCGCAAGACGGTTCACTTTCTCTCACTCATCTGCGGCGGCTTGGGCCTCGTCTCAGTCTATTTCATTCACGATAAGTGGATGCTGTTCGTGACCATGGTTGGCGTCGGTATTGCCTGGGCTTCCATTCTATCGATGCCCTATGCCATTCTCTCCGGTGCTCTGCCGCCAGCTCGCATGGGCGTCTATATGGGCATTTTCAATTTCTTCATAGTCATACCCGAAATCATTGCCTCTCTGTTCTTCGGGCGCATCATCCGTGCCATTTTTGGTGCGAACAGCACCACCGCGCCGCTTTTTATGGTCATGGCGGGCGGTGCGTTCATGCTCATCGCAGCGGCGCTGGTAACGACGGTGCGCGACGTGGCGGACGCCGGTCCACAGGGCGCGGTAATCGCGGGCGACGCCCAAGAGTTGTTCACGATTCCGGAATCGTCCCAGCCGGTGCCGAGCACTGGGCTCGATTGATCGAAGTCCATTTTTTCTTTGCGTCTTGGCGCCTTTGCGCGAGATGGTTTTCCCGCAAAGACGCAAAGCTCGCAAAGGTAGAATGCAAGCGGTAGATAAGGGGAAGCTATGACGAAGTTTGTCCTGAAGACGACGAGCTCGCGCGGCATTTGCTGCGTCTCGCTTCTTATCGTTCTCGTTGCTGCGTCGTTTGCTCGAACCGCAGCGCAACAGCCGGCACGCGACGTGTCGAAAGAGCCGGCCCGGCCGACGCGCGACTGGGCGCGCGACGGCGTCATCTACGAAATCTATCCGCGTGACTTTTCGCAAGAAGGAAACTTCAACGGCATCATTGCCCAGCTTGATCGACTGAAAGACCTTGGAGTGACGATTCTGTGGTTGATGCCGATTCATCCCATCGGCCAGGAAAAGAAAAAGGGAACAATCGGCAGTCCCTATGCTGTGCGCGACTATTACGCGATCAATCCCGATTACGGTACCAAAGAAGATTTCAAACGATTGATTGCGGAAGTGCACCGGCGCGGCATGAAGGTAATCATCGACATTGTCGCCAATCACACGTCGTGGGACAGCGTCATGATGAAGTGGCCGGATTTTTACGAACATGACGCCAGCGGAAAGATCACTTACCCGCACGATTGGTACGACGTGGCCAAGTTGAACTACGACAAGCTGAAGCTGCGCCAGTACATGATTGACATGCTCAAGTACTGGATTCGCGAATTTGATCTGGACGGCTTTCGTTGTGACGTGGCGGCGGATGTGCCTACCGTTTTCTGGGAGTCCGCGCGCGCGGAACTCGAGCAGATCAAACCCGACATCCTGATGCTGGCCGAAGCGAATAAGGAGGAACTACTGCTGAAGGCCTTTGATACCGATTACGATTGGCCCCTGCTTCATGGCCTGGAAGATGTTATTTGGGGGCGCAAGCCGGCGACCGAGTTGCGTCGGGTGTGGAGCGTTGAGCGTAATAAGTTTCCGAGCGGCTCTCTGCACATGAGCATCACTGACGATCACGACGAGCAGCGTGCGATTGCACAGTTTGGCAGGCGCGCAGCGTTGGCGGCTTCGGCATTTACATTCACGATTGATGGCATTCCGCTGCTCTACAACGGAATGGAAGTGGGAGACACGACGGAATCAGGGGCGCCCGCGTTATTTGAAAAGCTGCCCGTCTTTTGGGCCATCGCCGAGCGACGTCCGGAGTTTCCCTCTTTCTACAAACAGATCATCGCGCTGCGCAGCGGTAGTAATGCAGTGCGGCGCGGATCTTTGGAGTGGTTGAAGAATTCCGACGAGTCTCGCGTCGTAAGCTACAGGCGCCGCAACGGGGACGAGCAAGTGATCGTGGCCATCAATTTTTCCAATCAGCCGTTTTCAGGAAGCATTGAAGTGGCAAATGCCAAAGCTTTCAAAGAGATCACACCGCAGCTCGGGCCGCCGGGCAAAGAAAGTTCGAAACCGGTCACTCTGCCATCAATCTCGCTCGAGCCGTGGGGATTTCGGATCTTTCGGGACCTGCTGAAGTGACGCGCAAGTTCGCGCGATGCTCGTCGCGATTTGGAAAGCAATACTCTTCGCGTCCTGAGTGGTACTTTCGCGACTGGTGCCGAGCTTTGTATCTAACCAACCCTATCCTTTGCATCGCTCGCGGGATTTCGGCGTTGCGCATGAAGCAAAGAAGAGAACTTCAATATATAGGCGGCACGAGCCTGATGGGTGGCCGCGGTACCGTGTTTGGAGCAATACCGGGCGCGCTGATCATGGCGAGCCTCGACAACGGCATGTCGCTCAGAAACGTCGAGCCCTACATGCAGAATATTATCAAAGGCGCGATTCTGGTAGCCGCAGTTGGCCTCGACATGGCGGGTCGAAAACAAGGGTGATAAGTACATATCTCTCTTGGCCTTCGCATCCGAGAAGCAAAGCACTCATGAGACAGATGCAGCGACTGGTCTTCATTCTCGTTGTGAGCGTCCTTTATTGCTCGGCTTTGTTCGCACAAGCAACGAGCAATTTGGCGCCGGGCGCGCCTGGCGCAGACGCGCATTGGCCCAGCGCCGCGAAAAACGGATTCGGCACCGCGAACGATTTGCGTTCAAAGGTCTGGTTTACGCTGGCTGATGGAGTGATGACAGAGGTTTACTATCCAACGCTCGATGTTCCCAATGTACAGAAGCTGCAATTGGTCATAGTTACTGCCGATGGGAAAGTTGAAACCGAGAGTGACGATACAAACCATTCTGTTCACGTGTTGGACGGCGCGCGGTCGCTTATTTTCCGACAAGAGAACCGCGCGAAGAGCAGCGCTTACACGATCACAAAGAACTACGTGTCCGACCCTGCGAGGAGCGCTGTCTTTGTTAACGTCAGTTTTCATTGGAGCGCGACCAGCCAATGCAGATGTTCGATCTATGTCTACTATGACCCATCACTGAACAACAGCGGGATGCACGACTCGGCGTGGATAGATGGTAATTGGCTGCTCGCGGCAGATACCAACAAGGCTTCAGCACTCACCGCGATTCAGTACGGCCTGGCAGACGAGACCAATGGATATCTCGGTACAAGCGACGGGCTAACGCAATTGCAACGGTCGGGCCGCATTACTCGTTACCTGCGCGCGGACAATGGCAACGTCGTGCAGATGGCGCGGGTGCGGGTGCCCTTTGGGACGGCGCGCTCCACGGAACAATTCACGCTGGTGCTTAGCTTTGGCCGTAATCCTGAGGAAGCCATCAGAAACGGGCAGGCTTCAGTCAGAAAGGGTTTCGAGGCGGCGCGCAACGAATACGAAGTAGGCTGGCGCGATTACGTGAAAACGCTACCGGTCGTCGACCCGAAGTACCAGCGCCAATTCAACCTGGCGGCGATGGTCCTGAAGGCGCTGGAAGATAAAACCTATCGTGGGGCAATCGTTGCTTCGCCGTCGATTCCCTGGGGCGGTGGGCCAAATGCTAACGAACCGACGATCAGCGGCTATCATGCGGTGTGGTCGCGCGATCTCTATCAGGTAGCGACGGCGTTGTTCGCGATCGGTGATCGCGCCACTGCCAACCGCGCGCTCGATTATCTCTTCAGCGTTCAGCAAAAGCCGGACGGAGGTATCCCGCAGAACTCCTGGGTTGATGGACGGCCAATCGGCGGCGCTTTGCAGATGGACGAGGTAGCGTTCCCGCCCGTCCTCGCTTATCAATTTGGACGCACAGACAGAGGTACCTGGCTCAAGCACATAAAGCCGGCTGCTGATTTCATTCTGCGCAATGGTCCTGCGACCAGCCAGGATCGCTGGGAAGAGAAGCGAGGGCTTTCGCCTGCGACGATTGCGGCGGAGATCGCCGGACTGGTCTGTGCCGCGCGTATCGCCCGCATTCAGGGAGACAGGCAATCCGCTCGGGCCTATCTAAAAACGGCTGACGATTGGGCGCGCAACGTCGACCGTTGGACCGCAACGACGAATGGACCGCACGGCAACGGAAAATATTTTCTGCGCATAACTGAAAACGAGAATCCAAATGACGGAGCAAAGATCGAGATCAATAGCGGCGGTGGTGTCTATGACGAACGCGAGATCGTTGACGCGGGATTTCTCGAGTTGGTGCGGCTCGGCATCAAGGCCGCCGATGATCCGCTGGTCCTCAAGTCGCTTGCCGTCGCTGACAAACTGCTCAAGATAGACACGCCGGCCGGCGCTGCCTGGTACCGTTACAATCATGATGCCTATGGGGAGCGGCCCGACGGAGGGCCGTATGACGGACGCAACGGCGCGGGCCGTCTATGGACGTTACTTACGGGCGAACGAGGCGAGTACGAGCTGGCGTTAGGTGAAAAATCCCTGGCGCGCAAACGACTGGATGCCCTGATGGCATTTGCAAATGACGGCATGATGATTCCTGAACAAGTGTGGGATCGCAGTGAAAGTCCTGCTTCGGCATTTCATTTCGGATCAGGAACAGGCTCGGCCACACCGCTCGCGTGGTCGATGGCGCAATTCATTCGTCTGGTAATCAATATCAAGAGCGGGCGAAATCTCGAAACGCCGCAGGTTGTTGCGGCTCGCTATCTCAAGAGATCGCGAAAGGGAAAATGATTCAACGCAAACGAACATGAGAAGGCTTCCGGGAATCATCTGCTGTCTGGTTAGTCTTGGTGTTGTTGCTTTGGCACAGGACATCACGACGCTCGAAAAGATCGGCCCTGTTGTCGGTTTCGTAAAGACCGACAAAGCGCTAACGTTCAACTGTCGGGACAACTCTCAAGTTCAGTTAACAGTCCTCGCACCTGATCTGATTCGAGTGCGTGCCTCCTTTGCTAAACCAATTTCAACAAAAGATCATTCCTGGGCGATCGCCAAAGAAACGTGGGAAACACCGCACTGGAGCGTCAGTGAAACTGCGGAGGCGATTACGATCGCGACAGATGAAGTTGAAGTGATCATTCATCGCTCGCCTCTGCTAGTCGATTTTCGCGACGCCCGCACGCATGCGCTGCTTAACGCGGACGAGCAGCCGATGGCTTATGACGCCAAAGGCTCGTTGGCCGAAATGATGTTTGATCCAAAAGGAGGCATGTTCGTCGCCGCTTCAAAACAACTTGGCTTCGACGAACATTTTTACGGCCTGGGAGAAAAGGCGGCGCGGCTCGATAAACGTAGAGGGCGTTTCGTTAATTGGAATTCGGACACACCCGCTTATACCGAAGGGAAAGATCCAATCTATCAAACAATTCCCTTCTATATTGGGCTGCAACGCGGCGTGGCCTACGGAATCTTTTTCGACAACAGCTATCGCAGCTACTTCGATTTCGGGCGCTCATCGCAGCAGCGTGCCTGGTTTGGCGCTGAAGGCGGCGAGATGAACTATTACTTTTTCTACGGGCCTTCGATCAAGAAGATTCTCGGCCGCTACGCCGATCTTACCGGTCACATGCCTTTGCCGCCGATATGGGCGCTCGGCAATCAGCAGAGTCGCTGGAGTTATTATCCCGACACGATGGTCGAAGAAGTCGTGCATCAATATCGGGAACGCGATCTGCCGCTCGATGTGATTCATCTCGATATCGATTACATGCAGGGTTATCGCGTATTCACTTTCGATCCTAAGCGGTTTCCCGATCCGAAAGGCTTAGCGGAGAAGCTTGGCAAGCAAGGTGTCAAGATAGTTGCGATCGTCGATCCCGGTGTCAAGTACCAACCGACGGCAACAAATGACGCGCCAACGAAATCAACCAAGCCTGAATTGGAACCGCAGGCCGAGCGCTATTACGTCTTCGATCAAGGAATGGAGAAGAATGTCTTCCAACACCGAAGGAATGGCGAGCTGTTCATTCCCAAAGTCTGGCCCGGCGCCAGCGTGTTCGTTGATTACACTCTGCCGGAAGCGCGGCGCTGGTGGGGAGATTTGCATCGGGCCTATCTCAACAATGGCATCGCCGGGATTTGGAACGATATGAACGAGCCTTCCGACTTCGTCGATCAAACTGGCAAGAATCAGTTGGATGTTGTGAGCTATGACGAAGGCGAGAATTCCACTCATGCGAAGAATCGAAACGTCTTTGCTTTGACCGAAGCACGCGCGACCTACGAAGGACTCGAGCGTCTGCAACCCAACAAGCGGCCGTACGTGATCACTCGCGCCGGCTACGCGGGTATTCAGCGCTATTCAACAATGTGGACGGGCGATTCGAACAGCACCTGGGATGCGCTGGCCCTCAATGTCCCGATGTTTACGACGCTCGGTCTTTCGGGCCAGCCATTTGTCGGCAGCGACGTCGGCGGATTCATCGGCCGCGGCAATGGCGAATTGCTGGTGCGTGCTTATCAGATAAGTTTTCTTGCGCCCTTCTGTCGCAACCACAAAGTCATCGACGGCTATGACCAGGAACCCTGGCGCTTCGGGAAATACTACGAAGACATCATTCGGAAGTATTTGAAGTTGAGGTATCAGTTGCTGCCGTTTCTTTACACGACACTGGAAGCAGCGCACCGCACGGGTGTGCCGCTGTTTCGGCCTCTGATGCTGAACTATCAGGACGATGAGAATACCTACAACCTCGATGACGAGTTCATGATTGGAGATGACTTGCTGGTGGCGCCGATAGTGAAGCCCGACATTACCGGTCGCCTGGTCTATTTACCAAAAGGCGTCTGGTACGACTACTGGACTAATAAGAAGTACTCGGGCGGAACGATGATCCGAGTCGATGCACCTTTGGAAACCGTGCCGATGTTTGTGCGCGGCGGCGCGATTATCCCGGAGGCGCCGCCGATGAACTACGTCGGAGAGAAGCCTTTCGATCCAATCACCTTTGCAGTTTATCCGGATGACAGCGGTTCGGCAGCGACGGCGCTTTACGAAGACGACGGAACAAGCCCCGCTTACAAAGATGGAACTTTTCGCAGCACGACTGTGAACGTGAGGAGTGCAGCTAATGGCTATGTTGTGAGCATTGGCACTCCGGTCGGACAATATGATCCAGTCGCGAGAAAATTCAGTTTTGTAATAGAGTCCGCGCCGACCAGCAGAGTTGTAACGGTCGCAGATGACGGCAGAGCCCGACAGATTGAAATCAGGTAATCGCTTTCGAGGTGGTCGAATTGGCGTGTCTGGGAAAACTCAAAACATAACCTGAGGAATTGTATGACCTGGATTAGAACTATCTCCGTCGAGGATGATGACAAACTACGCCGCATGGTTGAAGCGCAGCGCGAGTTGTACCCAATTGAGTATGCCGAACCAATTCACCCGACGCCGGACGGTCAGACCTCCGGCATCGTGGCTTCACACAGCCTGATTCCGGACGCGCTCTATCACGCCTTCGCCACGTTCGGCGCATTGATGTCGCCTGAGTTGCCGCTGACCAGGCGACAGCACGAAATGATTACGACCGTCGTATCGGTCGCCAATCGTTGTCATTATTGAATCGAGTCCCACGCAGAGTTTCTGCGTCGCGTAACCCTGGATGAAGAGTTAGTCAAGGCGCTGCAAGAGGATTACCAGACGGCTCCGATTTCAGAGCAGGATAGGGTGATGCTGGACTATGTCTCGCAACTGACCCGTGATGCCACACGCATTTCCGCGCAGGATCACGATCGCCTGCGAGCAGCCCGATTTGATGACCGGGCCATCCTGCAGATCACGCTCATCGCCTCGTGGTTTAATTACATCAATCGCGTGGCAGATGCGTTAGGGGTGGGCAGGGATTAGAACGCCTGGACTCACGAAAAGGTTTTCACAAAGGCTTGCCCGGCTTTGTATTTGCGGCGGAACGGCCCCGCCGCTTTTCGTTTCGCGTTTCGCCGCACTGCGGCTTTCTTTGAATCCAACGGGCTCCGTTTTTATCAATGCGCAGAAGGTCGATTGGCGGCCCAACGTACTCACTGCGGGCGGCAATTTCAGTCTCGATAAGGTGGCGCACACCTTCGATCAAGCCTCGTTGCCAAAAACCGGCTGTCTCTTCCGGTAAGCCGTCGATGGCCTCCGTCTCGCCGAGGAATCTGGTGACGACGTCACCGCGACAATCATCCAGACAGTCATCAGGGATAACGCTGACACCGATCTGTTGCGGACTGAGTTGGATCGCCCTGAAGTTTCTTACGAAGATTAGTGGCCGCCCTCTTTCAAAGCCCCCGACGATGATTCTGAGAAAAAACTGGCCGCCTTCAATCTTCTTCTTAAATGTCTCCGGCGCACGCTTTTTCAGTTGCGGCAATTCATCAAAGAGTCTCGAGACGAGAAATCCCATGAGGATGCTCGTTTTCTCAGCCGCCGACGCCGACGGCTTCAGTTGGAGCGCCATCGTCGCAATCTCTGGAACACTGAAACCGGTTTCCCGGTCGATTTCGAGCCCTTCGAAAGCAATGAACAGGTTGCCAACCTGCAGAATCTTACAGGCGCGCCGGTTCACGTCATTTCCGTAAGCGTCTGTGACCTTGCTGTCAGCGCCGATGACAATCTCACTTGCGGTTCGCGCCACAACTATCGTGGTAGCACAGGCAGAGTTACTGGAAGAACCTGAGAGAAGTACGGCCGCGACTAGCGGCGCTAATCGCAACAGGGCAGGGAAAACGTTTCCGCTTCCTCCGCTAAAGCGGTAACGGGAAATCCGCTGAGCGCGCGCCCTCACCAGATTTGCCGGCAGCCTATCCTTCCTATCATACGCCGACGGTGTAGATGAGCATTTTGAATTATGGTTCCTCCCGTGAAACCAACGGTCGTTGAGCGCGGCAATCTTCGTTACCCGTTTCATTTCATGCTTGAGAAACAACGTGTAAAGCAGACGAGCAAAATTCAAATCTTGTTGAGTCAGTGGGATCTTCGGTGGGCGCTTGAACGCTTTGACGGTAATTTGGTTTTGCAGTCTCGCCGGGCTCTTTTCCCCACCTTCTCGCAGTATGAGATGGTGCGTTTTTCTTCGGGTTTTTGCAAGTCGAGACTTGCGCACTGGTGGGCACCTTGGCCGTCGCTTCTGCTGTGAGGCCTCGAATAATCCCGGTGTGGTCAATAGCCTACCCATTGAGCAAAGCGCCAGTGTTGTTCGAAAGGCGATGTATCTGCGACATAGCCGGCGCGCACGAGCGGATAGAGCACGCCGTCCACGCGCGCCACGCCGACGTTCGTGCCATCGAGCTTCTCTTGCACGATGATGTGATCGTGACGATCGCGCGCCTTGAGCGTCGCGATACGCGCCTGTCCCGGATCACACTTGTGATCGCCCGGCCCGATGCGGCTGCCAGGCAGGTGCAGGATGTGGCCGTAGTTTTTCATTCCTAATGGCTTTCTTCGTTCTTGCATGGCGATACTTGTTTTGTTCGTTGACGCTAACCCGATGCAGTTGCCCCTTACCCACCCTCGCCGGATGAAACAGAGTGCTTCTGCTAGTTTCATTTTCTCTACCTCCTGCAAATGGAAAATCGTTTCCGATGCAAACGAATCGAAATACCCTTTAAGTTGAGCGTGAAAAGATTGGCTGCGGGAGAAGGAATCGAACCTTCATCTTCGAGTTCAAAGCCCGACGTGTTGCCGGTTACACCATCCCGCAATGTCCGACAAACTTCAGTTTGTCGTTTATCGTGAATGAAAGACGGTTGAGTGGAAACTATGCCATCGACAAACTGATGTTTGTCGGACGCTGGTCGGGGCACTGGGATTCGAACCCAGAACCTTGCGCTGATCTGGCGCTAACACCGCTTATAAGGCGGCTGCTCTTCCAGTTGAGCTATGCCCCGTCGAAGTTGGTCGCGGCGGAAGGAATTGAACCATCATCGCTCGATTATCGGTCGAGTGCTCTGCCGTTGAGCTACACCGCGAAACTTGGTTGACCCGACGGGGCTCAAACCCGCACCTCACGGATTAAAAGTCCGCTGCTCTGTCACTCGAGCTCCGGGCCAGGAACATTGCCGATTGACAATTGCCGATTGCCGATTTGGTCTTGGTTTTGGGTCACTAATAGTTGGACCTCGTTCTCAAGGAAGCGTCTAACAGATCGAGCCGCGCCAATCGGCAGTTGGCAATCGGAAATCGGAAATGATCTGGCTGTGGCGGAAGGATTCGAACCTTCGCATGGCCGCATTAACAGTGCGGTGCCTTACCAACTTGGCTACGCCACAAGATTGCGAGACGGGGAGACACGGAGACGCGGCGACACGGGGAAGAAGAACTTTCTCTCCGTGTCTCCCCGTCTCCCCGTCCCCGTGTCCGTTGTATGAGGCGATGAAGGGAGTCGAACCCTTATCGTCCGGTTTACAAGACCGACGCTCTGTTATCCGATTGAGCTACATCGCCATCAGAAATTGGTGGACTGGGAGGGATTCAAACCCTCACAAGAAGTTTGCAGGACTTCTATGCTGTCAGTTACATCACCAGCCCAAAGCATTTATCATTTGTCATTGGACATTTTCCATTTGTCATCTTCGGATGCGAGCTGTCTGGGTCAGCCAAGCATTATCCTGGCGTTTCCAAATGACCAATGAGAAATGTCAAATGAGATATGGAAAATGATCTGGTGGCTGTGGGTGGAGTCGAACCACCAACCTTTCGCTTATGAGACGAATGCTCTGCCGTTTGAGCTACACAGCCGTTTTGATTTTCGCTATTGGTCTTGGAAGCCCGCGGAGGAGTTGAACCTCGTGCCTTTCCGCCCGGCTCTTGCAGGTTCGGTTTAGAAGACCGACGCCGGGAACGCGGGCGATGTCAGAACCGCCTGCGGTAGCGGGCGGTTGAACGTATCCAACTTGAGTTGAGCGGAATGCCAAAGATCAACCACCCGCTACCGCAGGTGGTTCTGACTGGTCGGGGCGTGAGGCCGACGCGCCTCTGCGAACTCCACGCTCCCACGCAGTCACCGTTCTGCCGGGATCCATCAGTTGAGCTACTCGGGCGGAATTCTTCAGTTTCTAGTTTCGAGTTTCGGGTTTCGAGTTCAATGCAGAACTAACTCGAAACTCGGAACCCGAAACTCGAAACCTAATCTGGTGGTCGGAGTTGGAATCGAACCAACCTTTCGGGCTTTTCAGACCCGCGCTAATCCGTCTCAGCTATCCGACCGAAGAACATTCACCACTAAGACACAAAGAACACAAAGGACCATAATTAATGAAAGACCGTTCTGAACCCTTCCGCCGCGCGACCGCGGCAGGATGTGATCGAGCGTTAGGCGAAGATTTGGAACTCCCGGCAGGACTCGAACCCGCAACCTCGACGTTCGAAGCGTCGCACTCTTCCATTTGAGCTACAGGAGCGTAAAAGGATTTGGAGCATCGTACCGGAGTCGAACCGGTGTCCGGAGCGTTGGCAACGCCGTGTCTTGAACCAACTGGACCAACGATGCGGATTGGTCGGGGAGGACAGAGTTGAACTGTCGCCACGAGTTCCCAGGACTCGGATGCTTGCGTTACACCACACCCCGAAAGCAAGTAAGAAGGAAAAAGTGCAAAGGCAAAAATGTGAACCGCGAAATGAGATCCACCTTTTGGCTTTTTACTTTTACCTTTTTGCCTTGATTTGGTGCGCCAGGTGAGACTCGAACTCCGGAATCCCCTGCTTAAGAGGCCGGTGCCTTGATCCAATTTGGCTACTGACGCATGGCGGAACTGAACGGACTCGAACCGTCATCGGCTTGGTTGACAACCAAGTGCCTCACCTC
>JBGQJU010000029.1:0-54228 GCA_041499185.1 Pyrinomonadaceae bacterium
AACCGTTCAAAGTGGCCATCGTCGCTTGCATGCGCAAACTGCTTTCGATCGTTAACGTCATGATCCGCAACAATGCTCGTTGGCAACTTAACCCTGAGTCAATATCAGCTTGACTTCAAACACAGTTGCTCTGCGGTGAATAGTTGTGAGAAGAGTCTCACCGTAGAGTTCGCAGAGTTGCGCGGAGGAAAATCTTCCTGCAGCAGACTTTAAACACTGGCGATGACTGTGAGGGCTCAAGAACTGATCTCAACCGGCGAGTGGGTTTCGAACAATGCCGGAGAGACGCTCGAACTTGCGCGGCGCGTGGGCCAGCAACTTGTCGGCGGCGAGATCCTCTTGCTCAGCGGTCCACTTGGCGCCGGCAAGACCGTCTTCGTCAAAGGCCTCGCTGGCGCGCTCGGCATCGATCCCGAAGAAGTGACCAGCCCTTCCTTCACCCTCGTCAATCCCTACAAAGGCCGTCTCACGCTTTATCACATCGATCTCTTTCGTTTAGACGAAGGAGCTTCCGCAGCGCATGCGGTCGATCTCGATGAACTGTTGATGGACGAGCGAGCCGTGATTGCGATCGAATGGGCCGAGCGTTTGGGTCGTTATCCGTTGCCTTCCAACACCTGGCGCATTACGATCTTAGGCGACGGCGAGGAACCGAGGAAGATTTCAATCATGCGATCATAGCGTTGGACTTCGGAGTTAGGTCCCTCCTCTTCGGCAGCGAAGCAGTCCAGCGTGCTACAATCAATCCGACTCAAGTTTGAATCGAGGAGAAGTTAAGAACATGCCATACCCGGAAATAATGATCCGCCCCATGCGCGAAGAGCTGACGCGTTTGGGCGTTGAAGAATTGAAAACGCCCGAAGCAGTTGATAAAACACTGCAGAATTCAAAAGGCACCGTGATGGTGGTGGTGAATTCAATCTGCGGCTGCGCCGCGGGCAAGGCCCGGCCGGGCGTGGCGCTGGCGCTGCAGTACGATGTGCGTCCAGACAAAGTAGCCACCGTATTTGCCGGAGCTGACATCGAAGCAACAGAAAGAGCGCGCAGCTATTTCACGGGCTATCCGCCATCGTCACCGTCAATCGGACTTTTGAAAGACGGCCAACTCGTCTACATGATGGAGCGCCACCAGATCGAAGGCAAAGGACCAGAACAGATCGCCGACGAATTGAAACGCGCTTTCGACGAGCACTGCGCTATCCCGCAAGAAGCGACCATCTAAATCACGAACCACGGATGAACGCGGATCAGGTCAACCGCCTTCAACTCTGCTGGCGGCTCCCTGTGCTATGATCCGTGCGATGCCAACCCCCGTCACACTCGATACTCGCATCGATGAACTCCACCAGTACAACGTTGCGCGGTTGGGCCAGATAACGGCGCGCAAGTTGGCCCAGGCGCTGGCCGGCGTTGCCGGCAAGAAGAGCGCAAGCGACATCACCGTCGAAGATCTACTCAACTACCTGCCAATGCGTTACGAGGATCGATCCAACCTCGCGCGCATTAGCGATCTTACAGATGGCCTGGAGGCGTCGCTCGAGCTTCATGTGAAGCTCGCCGGTGGTTATCAGGTCAGAAACAAGCGCGCGTTCAATAAACGTCTCTTTATCTTTGAGATCTCGGCTACAGATCCTGAGCGCACCGGCAGGCCGGTTGTGATCTGGACGTTTCTCTCCGGGCCACACGCGCAACAGATCATTACCAACTATTCAAAGAAGTTCGCGCGCGGCGTGCGGTTTGTCGCCTTTGGCAAGTGGGAATGGGATGCGCGTCGCGGAACGTTTGCGTTGCGCCTGAATAAACCAGACGAGATCGAAGTCCTGCCCGCCGCCAGCGCAGCTACAAGCAGCAAAAGGGCGGCCGCGGGCAGTGCAAGTGCCGACCAAGATTCTGATGAAGACTTCGACGGTGATCCTGCGCTCGCGGCAATTCACGTGGGGCGTTGTGTGCCAGTCTATCGCAAGCTTGGCGACTTTCGCCCGAAACAATTGCGAGAAATCATTCATAGAATTCTCAACGCAATTCCTGACAGGTCGATTCCCGAAACTTTTCCCGCTGAACTGCGGCAACGTCAACGTCTGATGGGTCGCGACGAGGCGCTCCGGCGCATTCACTTCCCCGCGGAAGATGCACCGTTGGAACAGTACGAGCAAGCACGCAGTCCCGCTCACCTTCGTTTGATCTTCGAAGATTTTTTCTGGTTAGCGTTGGGTTTGTTGCTAAAGCGGGGAGAGCGGATCAGAGAATCGAAGGGCGCGACGATCAAGATCGATCAGGCGATGAAACTGCGCATCGCTTCGGTGCTGCCCTTTAAGCTTACGGAAGCTCAACGTCGCGTAGTTAAAGAAATATTCAAAGACCTGCAATCCGACGCGCCGATGAATCGTCTGCTGCAAGGCGACGTCGGCAGCGGCAAAACCATCGTCGCGCTGATTGCGATGTTGGCGGCGATGGAGAACGGATATCAGACCGCGCTGATGGCGCCCACAGAGATTCTCGCCGAACAGCACGCGCGCAACATCAAGCGCCTCCTCGCCAAATCACCTTTTCGCGTTGAATTATTGACCGGCTCGCTGAGAGCAGCTGAGAAACGACTGCTTCACTCTGATCTGGCCGCGGGCGAAATTCACTCTTGCATTGGCACGCATGCAATGATTCAGGAATCCGTCTCATTCAATAAACTCGGCCTGGTGGTGATCGACGAGCAGCATCGTTTCGGAGTCATGCAGCGCGCCGAGTTGCGCGCGCGCGGCTTCAATCCCGACGTGTTGGTGATGACCGCAACGCCGATTCCCCGCTCACTAGCCATGACTGTCTACGGCGATCTCGATGTCTCCGTTATCGACGAGATGCCGCCGGGTAGAACGCCTATCGAGACCAAAGTCTTTGGCGAAGACCAGAGGCAAGAGGTCAAGCGATTGATTGCGCGCGAGGTGCGCGCCGGACGACAAGTCTACGTCGTCTATCCGCTCGTCGAAGAGTCAGAAAAGATGGATCTGCGCGACGCGACCCAGCGCTACGAATACCTGCGAGACAAAGTGTTTCCCAAGTTGAATGTCGGCCTGGTGCATGGCCGAATGAAATCCGCGGAGAAGGACGAAGTGATGCGCCGCTTTATTGCCGGCGAAATCAACATACTCGTATCCACCACCGTGATCGAAGTTGGAGTTGATGTGCCCAATTCCTCTTTGATGATCGTCGAACACGCCGAACGCTTTGGGCTTTCGCAGCTTCATCAACTGCGCGGACGCGTTGGCCGCGGCGCGGAGAAGAGTTATTGCATCCTGCTGACTTCCGACAAAAGAACCAGCGTCGCCGAAGAGCGACTGGGAATCATGGAAGAGACGAGTGACGGCTTTGTGATTGCAGAAAAAGACCTCGAGCTGCGTGGCGCCGGCGAGCTTCTGGGCACAAGGCAATCTGGTCTGCCCGAGTTTCGCGTCGGCAACCTCGTGCGCGATCTGCAGATCCTGGAACAGGCGCGCAAGGAGGCTGAGTTCTATCTGACCAGGCGCGAGCGAGCCGTGGAAACGACAAAGATGATCGAGCGAGTGCGCGCGGACACGAGATTTGGCCTGGCGGCAGTTGGTTAAGTGCGAATCATTGCCGGCAAATATCGCGGGCGAAAACTGAAAAGCCCGCCGTCGCTGAGGACGCGACCGACCTCGGATCGTCTGCGCGAAACTTTATTCAACGTCATCGCGCCGCGTGTTGAGGGCGCGCGTCTTTTGGATCTCTGCGCGGGTTCGGGAGCGGTTGGAATCGAGGCATTATCGCGCGGCGCCGCGCACGTTACGTTCGTCGATCGCTCGCGGAAGATGTGCGCTCTCATCGAAGCGAATCTAGATCTTTGCCGTGTACCTGAAGAACGCACTGAAGTGGTTTTGTCGGAAGCGGCCGAGTTTCTGCGTGCGCGCTCGCGCCGGGGCGATCGCTGGGACGTCGTCTTCTTCGATCCACCCTACGCCGAGAACTACCTTCGCGTACTTGAGTTGTTTGGCGCCAGGGGATTGCTCGCGGATGATGGGCTGCTCGTCATAGAGCACCATCGCAAGAACGAATTGCCCGAAGAGCTTGGCCGTTTGCGTCGCCAACGCATTTTGAAGCAAGGTGATTCGGCGCTGAGCTTCTACGAAGCCAAAGAGTCTGTGTAGGGGCGGACCTGCGTGTCCGTCCCCAGTGGATGCTTCGATAGTTACCGTTCAGCACGCAAGACAGAATTCTTCTCGAAGCCGGGCGGACACGCAGGTCCGTCCCTACGATCCGCTTAAATCAGTGATACAATTCACGCCCGCGAACGTCAGCTAAGCTTTGGCTTGTTCTTATTTCAATGGAGGTGAAGGTCATGACTCATACGAGATCGCTCTCTCGCCGCGGATTTGCAAAGATTCTCGGAGCCGGCGCGGCATACACCGCACTGCGCCCCTCGATCGTTCTGTCATCGGCAGCTTTACGTCTGGATGATGTACCCGGGAAAGCACCAGGCGTGGTGCGCCTCAGCTCGAATGAAAACCCTTACGGACCATCGCCCGCGGCGTTGAAAGCAATGACCGACGGTTTCGGTCTCGCTTGGCGCTATCCGGACGAGCACCAGGATGAACTCGTTGCGGCGCTGGCGAAGCTCAACAACGTTTCGCCAGATCACATTCAGCTTGGCGCAGGCTCAGGGGAGATTCTGAAGCTGGCGGCAGCGGCGTACACCGGCCCCGGTAAGAAACTTGTCGTAGCCGATCCAACATTTGAAGCAATCGGCCATCACGCAAGCGTCAGCCGCGCGCAGATCGCGAAGGTTCGTCTCGCCGCGGATTACAGCCATGACCTGCGGAAGATGCTGGACGCAGCGGGCGACGCGGGGCTCGTCTACATTTGCAACCCGAACAACCCGACGGCGAGCATCACACCGAAGAGCGACATCCGCGCGTTTCTTGCCAAGGTTCCGCGGCAGACAATGGTGCTGGTGGACGAGGCCTATCACCATTACGTCGAAACGAACGATTACGAAAGCGTGATTCCACTGGTCAAGGACTATCCGAACCTGATCGTGGCGCGCACGTTCTCGAAGATCTATGGCATGGCAGGACTGCGTTGTGGCTACTGCTTAACGCGACCCGAAAACATTCAGCTTATGCGCGAGCACCAGCCGTTCGATACCGTGAACATCATGGCGATCGTAGCCGCGCTCGCAAGCGTGAAAGACACGGAGCACGTTGCGCAAGGCCATCGCGCCAACAGCGAGGTCAGGAAGTATGTCTGCACTGAACTGGACAAACTCGGTTACCACTACATTCCGTCACAAGCAAACTTCATGATGATCGAGCTGCGTCGCGAAGTGAGGCCGGTGATCGCGGCGATGCGCAGTCGCAACGTCGAGGTGGGCCGCTTCTTCCCGCCGCTGCCAAATCATATGCGCGTGACCGTCGGCACCAAGCCGCAGATGGAAACGTTTGTCTCAACCTTCCGCGAAGTGATGGCCTAAGCAATAGCCAGAGAGGCACAGAGCGCGCAGAGACTTCGCCACCTCAAACGAACTTGCTAGAATCACGCTTAAAGGTTTTTGAGCCTTTTGTGCCTTTTTGTGGCTGCTTATGCTCGTACTTGGAATCGAAACCTCCTGCGATGAAACTGCCGCGGCGATCGTGCGCGACGGGCGCGAGATAGTCTCGTCCATCATCGCGTCGCAGATAGAAATCCACAAACGCTTTGGCGGCGTCGTGCCGGAACTCGCCTCGCGCGAGCATCTCGACAAGATCGTTCCCATAGTCGAGGAGGCTTTTGCGCAGGCCAAAGTTAGCAAAGAGCAGATCGATGGTATTGCAGTCACCGTTGGACCTGGGCTTGTTGGATCGCTGCTCGTCGGCGTTTCGTATGCGAAGGCGATGGCCTTTGCGCTGAACAAACCGCTGGTTGGTGTAAACCACATCGAAGGTCACATCTATTCCGTGGCTTTCGAGAATCCTCCGGTCGAACATCCCGCGCTCGCGCTGATCGTTTCTGGCGGTCACACGAATGTTTTCTTCGTGCCTGAGCAGGGCAAGTACAAAGTTGTGGCGCGCACACGCGATGACGCCGCTGGCGAAGCATTCGACAAAGTCGCGAAAATGTTGGGACTCGGTTATCCGGGTGGACCAATCATCGAGAGACTAGCTCGCGAAGGAAACCCGCGCGCGGTTCAGTTTTCGATCCCTCGCATGGGCGACGGCCGGCCTGACTTCAGTTTTAGTGGTTTGAAAACTGCCGTGACCAAGTACGTGCGCGAAACCGGATTGCGGCCCATCACAAACGGCGAAGCGCCATCTCAAGGAATCAAGGATCTGGCCGCGAGTTTTCAAAGCGTCGTCGTGCGGTCGCTGGTCGGCACAATGGAACGCATTGCGGAAGAATATCTTCCTCGAACGCTCATCGTTGCCGGCGGTGTTGCCTGCAACGGCGCTCTGCGCGAATCTTCTCGCCAGGCAGCCGCGCGCCTCGGTGTTCCGGTCTACTTCCCTTCGCCGCATCTTTCCACCGACAACGCCGCCATGATCGCCGCCGCGGGAACTGTGAAGCTGCAAGCAGGCGAACGCGCCGGGCTCGATCTAAACGCCGACGTCACACTGCGTCTGCAGAACATCGATGTCGAAGATGCGGCGCTGCGGCGAGCAGGAGTGCGCTACAAGCTGTGATATTCGATCTGTGTTAGAATCCAAGTCTGAAGGTGGCGAATGAATCTGGCCGAACGCATCACAATTGATCCGCAGATTTGTCATGGCAAGCCCACGATTCGCGGGCTGCGATATCCCGTCGAGATGATACTCGAATTGCTCAGTTCGGGAATGACCGTCGAAGACATTCTCGCGGACTATGAAGATCTCGAACGAGACGACATCCTTGCGGCACTGGATTTTGCTAAGCGGCTCAGCCAAATCAAGCGCATCGAGCCAGTCTCGGCATGAAGTTCCTCGTCGATGTGCAGTTGCCGAGACGATTAGCCGCTCAGCTAAGTCAGGCAGGACATGAAACCGTTCACACCCTCGACCTTCCTCTCGGGAATCGCACGACAGACTCAGCAATCAACGACCTGTCCATCAACGATGGCTATATCGTGATTACGAAAGATTCTGATTTCGTCGAATCGTTTCTCTTGCAAGGAAAACCTCGGAAACTGCTACTGGTTTCGACAGGCAATATCACAAATGCCGATCTTGAAGTTTTGTTTGACGCAAACATCGAGAAGATTGTCGTTGCCTTCGACACCCTTGACTTCATCGAACTAAACCGGACAAGCGTAATCTTCCACCTGTGAAATCCGCGTTGACATTGTTTGGTGCTCTAGCCAGCATTCTCTGCTCGTTGTTTGGTCTCGACACGCGAGACCCAGATGGGGCCTTATCAACCTTCTATCGTGCTCATCGCGGTTACCGCCTTTTTCTCGTAGGCGGCGATGGTCGCGATGTTTTGTTTTTCAATCGGGCTGAGTGAGGCGTCGCTGAAGTCGGGGTTGGCTTTGTACCAGTCGAAGCTGGAAAAATACTTTTGCAGCCAAGGCTCTTTGAAAACTTTGCCGTGACGCGCGTAGATCTCTTCACGCATCTGCTTGGCATCTTCCAGGAACAAACCCTGGAGCAGGGAGCGCGTAATCGGCTTTGTGCTCAGCTCCTGATGGATCCTGCCTTCGTATTTTACGATCAATTCAACATTCTGCTTGTCGGGGCCCGATAGTTCCTCGTCCTTGAAGTTATCGTCAACGGCATACCACGGTTGAGTATCGAAATACTGTTGCAGCCAGGCGGCCTTGAACACGCGCCCGTGCCGCGCATAGATTTCATTTCGCAACAGGCGCAGCTCGTGCAGACTTAGCCCACGGAGCATCTGCTCCGTGATCAGCTTGTTTTCAAAAAACTCCATGTCGCCGGGCGCCAGCGCTACACGCCGCTGAGTCTTCTGGGACGAAGCAATTAGTTGCAGATTCTTTCTCTCGATGTCGGTCAACTGCTTCGGATCGTAGCGATCGGCGGCCTTGTACCAGTAGCGATCATCAAAGTAGGCTTGCAGCCAGGGAATGTCGGGAAAGCGTTTGCCGTGAATCGCTTCAACCTCAGCCGCAAGCACGGTTAACTCCGAGCCGCTATGCTTTCCCAGTTTCTTAAGTGTCAGTGCGCGGGTACGCCAGAAGCGCATGTCGCCCGGTTGAACCAAATCATGCTTGCGCGCTTCGGCATCGCGAATGACGTCAAGGTTGTGGCGCTCGACGTCGTTGAGCATCGAATTGTGAAACTCGGGGTTGGGTTTATACCACGACTGATTCTCAAGGTAGTTTTTTATGTCGGCGTCTTTGAAAATGCGGCCGTGTTTGCCAAATACGATCCCGCGGAGGAACTTCAGATCGTCGAGCGCGAGACTTGACAGATCCGCTGCCTTGACGCTCTGCGTTGCGAAATCGAAATTCTCCCAGGGTTGCAGACTGTCCTGGGCTCGTACTGAGAGTAGCGGCAAAATGATTAGAGCCAGAAGAACCAAGAGGTTCTTCGCAATCGAATGAAGCGTCCGTGACATGACCGACTCCTTTTGTTTGTGATCGATTGAACTGTTGCGAAGATAGTCGTGCGACATTCCAGCCGAACACTTGGCAGAAAGCCGACCGTTAGGGAGGGCTGGTTACTTGAAACGGGTGCCGCGCGCTGGAGCCCTTGCTAACGCGCGGGCTTCTGCGATATCTGATCTTAGCCGAAGATATCGCGCACTTTATCGACCAGGCCTTTGTCTTCAAGATCCTTGTTCTCGACTTGAGCGAGTTGCTCAAGCAGTCGGCGCTGTTCTCGGGTCAAACTCGTTGGGGTGATAACTGTCACTGACATGAAAAGATCGCCGTGGCCGCGGCCGCCGAGTACCGGCATCCCCTGCCCTTTCAGGCGAAAGACGGTGCCGGTCTGCGTCCCCATCGGAATCTTCAGAGTTTGTTGGCTGTCGAGAGTCGCCACCGGTATCTCGGCGCCGAGCGCTGCTTGCGCAAATGTTACCGGCACAGACGAGTACAGGTTGCTGCCCTGTCGCTCGAAACGTTCGTGTTCGGCGACATGAATTACGACGTAAAGATCCCCCGCCGGACCGCCGCTGGTTCCTGATTCACCCTCACCCTGAACGCGCAGGCGTGAACCGGTCTCGACGCCCGCCGGGATTTTAACCTCCATCGATTTTTCACGCTCGATCCGGCCGGCGCCTTTGCAATCCGCGCACGGCGTGCCAATCACTCGCCCAGCTCCGCGACATACATGACAAGTTCGGGCGACGGAAAAGAAACCTTGCTGGTATCGCACCTGGCCCATCCCACCGCAGGTCTGGCACGACTCGGGTTGGGTTCCCGGCGCGGCTCCAGTGCCTTTACATTTTTCGCACGCTTCAAGTCGCGGTATGCGCAACTGCGCAGTCATCCCCCCGGCTGCTTCCTCAAGCGTGATCTCGAGATCATAACGAAGGTCGGCGCCTCGTTGTGCCGCCGAACGGCGCGAACTCGTGCGTGCCCCGCCGAAAACGTCGCCGAACCCAAACAGATCGCCAAGAATGTCTTCGATTCCGCCGAAGCCCGGCGCGCCCCAGCTTGCTCCCGCGCCGCTTGAGACACCGGCGTGGCCAAAGCGATCGTAACGCCTTCGTTGCTCTGCGTCGGAGAGCACCGCATAAGCCTCGGCCGCTTCTTTGAACTTCTCTTCGGCCGTCGCGTCATTCGGATTCTTGTCCGGGTGATGGCGCATCGCCAGCCGGCGATAAGCGCTCTTGATCTCCTGATCGGCGGCCGTGCGGCTAACCCCAAGAATTTCGTAATAGTCTCGCTTACTCATTTAGCTCTTATCGCTAGCCTTTCGATCGTTGGAGCTCCTTACCAACCTACATTGTGCTCTGGTTTTGTCAGTCACGAGCGTTGCGCTCAATTTCGTCACCTTCGGCGGACGCACTCTCTTTGCTGGGGTTCATCATTGCGGCGGTTAGTTGACCAGCAACGCGCTCAAGATTGTTCAGGGCCTGGCTGATTTCATCAATGCTGTCGGTCTTCGCTGCCGCGTCACTTTCGCCGAACACACGCTCCGCAATATCCTGATCGTTCTGCGAGAGCAGTCCGCCAAACTTCGTGAAAGATTTCTGCGTGTTGCGCAGCAATGTGTCGAGTTTGTTTCGCAGTACAACGGCCTCCTTCGCTTGCCGGTCCGTCTCTGTGTACGTTTCCGCCTCTTTGATTAACCGCTCAATTTCGTCCGGAGGCAGACCCGACGTTGGAGTGATCCTCATCTGTTGCTCGCGTCCGGTCGCCTTATCCTGCGCTGAGACTGAAACAATACCGTTGGCGTCGACTTCGAACGAAACCTCAACCTGCGGCACACCGCGCGGGCTCGGTGGAATACCAACAAGCTCAAACTTGCCGAGGGATCGATTGCCTTCGGCTAACTCGCGCTCGCCCTGGAGAATGTGAATCTCAACCGAGGACTGATTGTCGACCACGGTCGTAAACGTAAGACTGTTGCGCAGCGGAATTGTGGAGTTGCGTTCGATGATCTTCGTGAAGAGGCCGCCCCGCGTTTCCAACCCGAGGCTCAGCGGCAGTACATCGAGCAGGACGATATCCTTCACCTCTCCGGTCAGCACTCCACCCTGAATCGCCGCGCCCATGCCAACAACTTCATCAGGATTGATTTCGGCGGATGGTTTCTTGCCGAAGATACTCTCGACGGTGCGCTCGACGATCGGAGATCGCGTCTGTCCACCGACAAGAATCACTTTGTCGATGTCGGACGCTTGAAGCTTGGCATCTCGCAGCGCCTGCTGACAGGGCTCAACAGTCTGCTCGATCAAGTCGGCGACAAGGTTCTCAAACTGCTCACGATTCAAAGTCTTGTTGAAATGTTTCGGCCCCGTCGCGTCGGCGGCAATGAACGGAAGGTTGATGTTCGTTTCGGTGGCTGACGATAGTTCACATTTCGCGCGTTCCGCTACTTCTTTCAAACGCTGTAACGCGAGCCGATCTTGGCGGAGATCGATTCCGGCATCCGTGGAAAACTGATCCGCCATCCAATTCATGATCCTCTCGTCGAGGTCTTCACCACCCAGAAAAGTGTTGCCGGAAGTCGAGAGCACCTCGAAGACTCCGTCGTTCATCTCGAGGATCGAAATATCAAACGTACCGCCTCCAAGATCGTAGACCGCAATCCGCTCGATGCCCGATTTCCCCAGGCCATACGCCAACGCAGCGGCGGTTGGCTCGTTGATGATTCGCTCAACCTTCAGCCCGGCGAGTTTACCGGCGTCCTTTGTCGCTTGTCGCTGCGTGTCGTCGAAGTACGCGGGCACCGTGATGATCGCATCCGTTACTAGCTCGCCAAGAAAATCTTCGGCGGCTGCCTTCAGGCGCTGCAACACAATGCCCGATAACTCAGGAGGGCTGTAACTCCGGCCCTGTACGCGCACTCGGGCATCGCCGTTCGGCGAATCAACAATCTCGAAAGCAGACGTTTCACGCATGCGCTGAACCTCGGTTGAGTTGAATTTTCGTCCGATGAGACGTTTGACCGCATAAACCGTATTCGACGCATTTGTGACCGCCTGTCGTTTGGCGATCTGTCCGACGAGACGTTCGCCCTTGTCGGTGAACCCAACAACGCTCGGAGTCGTTCGGCCTCCTTCCTTGTTCGGGACGATCTGCACAGCGCCGCCTTCCAGCACAGCCACGCAGCAGTTAGTGGTACCTAAATCTATTCCTATTGCTTTTCCCATCGGAATTGCGAGGCCCCTCGTTTAGAAATCACCAACTTATCAACTTTCGGGAGTTTCGTTCTCCTCTTTTCTCACGGCCACCTTTACCAGAGCAGGCCGCAGCAGTTTGTCGCCAAGCCGATAGCCCCGCACGATCTCCTGCATGACCGCATCCGGCTCGTACTCGTCGGTCTCCTCAGTTACTACGGCCTCGTGAACGTGCGGGTCAAAATGCTCGCCGACCGCCGGAACGCGCTTGACGCCCAGCGTTTCGAGCACTCCGCTGAGCTGTTTGTAGATCAGATCGACCCCACTAAGGAAATGTCGAAACTCGTCAGACTCGGTCGCTTCTACGGACGCTTCGGTGTCGAGCGCGCGCCCGAGATTATCAAGCACGGGCAGCAGCTTAGCAACAAGATCAGCGACGGCGCGATTGTAAGTTTCCGAACGCTCGCGCTCGACCCGCTTGCGAAAGTTCTCGAAATCAGCCTGGCGACGCGCAGACCTGTCCCGAGCCTCGTCGAGTTCCGCCAGGACCCTCTTCAGCTCAGCCCTCGTTGCCAACAGCTCAGCGAAAACTGGCCCCGCCGCTTCGTCAGTTGAATACTCTAGTGGGGTTTTCTCGTCCTGCCCGATAAAGCCGCGGGTTGCCTCGCTGTCATCCCCATTTGGTCCCGGCGTGGCATCTGCCAATGCGGGAGCATCGTCGACCTGGGCCAACTCCTCGTTACCAACGTCGCCACGCAGCTCATTCGCCGTAGTCTCACCCTGAGATTCTGCCTGCCTATCAATTTCGGTATCCGGCGCGGTTTCGTCTGTCCGATCTGGAAACCGTATCGGGATGCGGCTCCATCTTCTTTCTTTCCTGTCCGAGGTCATTATTTTGCTCAGTAAGTCGGTGTAGCTTTCAAGAACCGAATGTGCAGCGGACCTAGACAACCTGATTAGTATAGAGCGGCCTCTTCTGTCAGCCGACGCTCAATGAGCCGCGCCATGTAGTTTACCATAGCCATCATGCGCGAATACTCAATTCTCATCGGACCGACGACGCCGATTGTGCCGATGCCTTCACTGTCACC
The DNA here is from genome assembly GCA_041499185.1 of Pyrinomonadaceae bacterium. GTDB lineage: Bacteria > Acidobacteriota > Blastocatellia > Pyrinomonadales > Pyrinomonadaceae > JAOAPY01. Next base: position 12,798 of record JBGQJU010000029.1, read on the forward strand.
GATGCGATAGGGCGCGGTGATCAAAGCGCAGTTCTGCATCGAGGGCGTTGGATGTTCCCGTCCGATGACTATGTGCACGTTCCCCGGGAATGCGGGGTCCCGAGAAATGCATTCGTTCAGAATCTTAATGAGGAGAGATTTTTCTTCAAAAGTGCGAAACAGCTCTCGCATCCTTTCAACATCTACAAAATCCCGTTTTGTGAGGATATTAGAGGCGCCGTCCACATAAACGTCCGTCCCTTCGACCACCTCGCCCTCGAGACTCATGTCGCACAGCAAAATAGCGTTGCGTAACAACCGATCGTAAAGGGCCTTCTCTTGCTGCATGAGCTCCAGAATCTGGGCCCTGATGGCCAGCAGGCTCTTGCCGGAGAACTCAGTGTTGAGGTAACGCGCGGTTCGATCCAGATCATCCTGCGCAAGCGCTTCGTCGAGCCGGATTATCTTGTTGTGAATGATGTTGGACGCAGAAACCAACACCACCAGAATTCGTTTGTCTGCCAGTTGCACAAACTCGATGTGCTTAAGGTTGTTTTCAGCCAACGACGGCGAAATCACTATGCCAACGTTCTCCGAGAGTGCTGACAAGGCATGCGAAGCTCGCTCCATCAAACGATCCGGGCCGGCGCCAGACTCCGTATCACCAGCGTAAAGAAGTTCATCGATCGCCTTCAAATCTGCTTCCGAAAGTCGCGCCTCGCTAAGCATGTGATCTACGTAATAGCGATAACCCTTGTCCGTTGGCACGCGGCCCGCCGATGTATGTGGCTGTTCGACAAGACCAGTGTCCTCAAGCTCACCCATGATGTTTCTGATCGTTGCCGAGCTCCAACCCGCGGCATTTTCGAAGCGAGTTGACAGCACTCGCGATCCAACAGCCTCGCCAGTCACGAGGTGTTCCTTGATGATCGCCGCAAGCACCGCCTCGCCGCGAGCGTCAGGTATGTTTGCTTCTGCGTTGTGGAGATTGATGCTGCGACGGGGCATTAGTGACCAATGGACCTATTGTTCAAGCTCGTTCTCATAACCCTGGGTTCGCCTAAAACCGTCGCGGCAAGCGCTTCGATAGATGGCTTTTGGCAGTATAGAGTATTCGAGAAGATAGCTGCAAACAGTTCTTTTACTGGCCTCCGCAGTCAACTAGCGCTAATTGAAGTATTCGACAGTCACTTACGAGATCCTCTGATGGTAAAGCCAGAATACACATTAACCTGTTGCCAGACTGGGGGTTACGCCATGCTCGACTTGGCGCTTCAGGGCTGAGCCGACCTGTCCGCTTCACATTCCGTGCTGGCTCAACAAGTTAGCGGCAGACTAAGCCGAGAGATTGACGCAGCCCTAAGACCCTACTTAAGATTCCCAAGGCGAACTGCTAAAAGAGAAGAAACCGCGATCGCGGGTTATGCATTCATCGCATCAGCGAAGTCCAGTTCAATTGAATCGACATCAGGCATCTCTAAGAGGTTAACGTGACTTCCAATTTGAATAAGATATTTGCTGATGCATTTCGTCACCTGGCGGGCTACCGTCAAATACCTCAGATAGAAGTGCGGTTCTACCCTTACGCCGGTTTGCACCACACGATCAGATTACGCGCAGGGCGCGTTTATGTTCGTCTATCTGACATCTGCAAGGACAGCTCGCCGGATGTGCTCCGAGCCCTTGCTTTTGTACTGGTAGCGAGGCTGCTGGCGAAGCGAACTCCGCAAGTGCATGAGCGAACGTATCGTGACTACGCGTTAAAGCCTGACGTGCAACGGGCCTCTGATATTGCTCGCCGTCGTCGCGGCCGAAAGAGGCTGTCGTCAGCGCAAGGAAGCGAATACGATCTCGACCGGATGTTTGCGCGCCTGAACCGGCGATATTTTGAAGGCCAAATTGCGACGCCAACAATTACCTGGTCACAGAGACGCACACGCCGCATTCTGGGTCACCATGATCGAATCTATGACACGATCACGATCAGCAAGACACTTGACTCGCCTGACGTTCCTGCGTGGTTTGTTGAATACATTCTTTATCACGAGATGCTTCACATCAAACATCCAGCGCGGCTAATGAATGGCAGACGCTACTATCACACCGGTTCTTTTCGCATAGAAGAGCGCCGGTTTCCTCGCTACGAAGAGGCACAGCGGTGGCTCGAACGGATCGCCCGACAACAGAGAATACCGCGCGCGCGTGCAGCCTGAGCCAGCTTTTGGAACTTTGTCGATTCCCCAACGTTAAGACAAGCTGAGGTAGGTGGGCTCCTCAAGAAGGGCGGCTAGTTCACGAAGACTTAGGTCTCGTGGTACGAGCCGCCTTTTTCGCGTGTAGACAACGCGCGCTGGACAAGGAACGCGCCTGATCGCTAGACTAACGAGCTTGCCGACTAGCCCAGTGGCCTCCCTATTGCGGCAACACGCGAAACTATTAACGGAGATCGATATTGATTTATGACAATTCCTGCAACTCAGATTCGGCGCGGCATGGTCATCGTATTCGAAGGAGAACCTTGCAAAGTGGTTGAGTTTCGCCATCACACGCCGGGAAACTTGCGCGCGATGGTGCAAACGAAGTTACGCAATATTAAAACCGGAAACTCGTTTGAGCACCGGTTCCGTTCAGCAGATACGATCGAGCGTGCCAGCTTGGAGCAACACGAGATGGAGTATCTTTACTCCGACGGCTCGCACCACCACTTCATGAATACCGAAAACTATGAGCAGATTGCGCTCAGCGAAGAGGATCTGGGTGATGCTACCCAATGGCTGGCGCCCGGCCTCAGGCTGCAGACCGAGTTTTACGAAGGGGCACCTATAGGCATCGACCTGCCGCCATCGATGGAGCTGACGGTAACTCGCACCGAGCCGACGATGAAGGGAGCGACCGTTTCCAACGTGAACAAACCGGCAACACTGGAAAACGGAGTAACCATCACGGTACCGCCATTTGTTAATGAAGGCGACCGCATCCGCGTGGACCCAACGGAAGGCCGGTACATTGAACGCGCGAAGTAATAGTGATATGTGATGGGTGAAAAGGCAATGAGAACCACGTGGCTGATCTATTGCCCTTAGACTTATCATCCATCGCTTATGTACTTCATCTACAGCTTGCTTTTCACCCTCGGTTTTGTGGTCCTGTTGCCGCGCTTCCTCTTCGATGCACTCAGTCAGGGAAAATACTTCGCTGGATTTCGTGAGCGGCTGGGAAACTTGCCGGCGATTCGACGCGATGGGCGACCAGTAGTGTGGCTCCACTGCGTCTCAGTGGGCGAGACCCAGGCGGCGCGACCGCTCGTTGAAGCCATTCGCCGCAGGTTTCCCGATCATCTTCTTGCCGTTTCCACGGTAACACTCACGGGACAGAAGCTCGCGCAACAGGTTTTCAAAGATGAAGCGACGCGAGTTTTCTATTTTCCCTTCGACTGGCGTTGGACCGTGGGGCGCGCGCTCAAGGCGATAAACCCGTCTGTCGTGCTGATTATGGAGACGGAACTCTGGCCGGGTTTTCTGCGCGAATGCCGAGAGCGACAGATACCAGTCGCGATTGTTAATGGCAGGTTGTCAGCAACGTCGTTTCGTCGTTACAAAATGATCTCGGGCTTCATTTCACAAGTTGTTCGCTGTCTGGACCTCGCCCTGATGCAAACCGAGTCCGACGCCGGTCGCATGCGCGCGCTGGGGCTTGCACCGAATCACATCTTCGTTCCGGGCAATCTCAAGTTTGACGCAGGCGCGATCATTGAGACTGACTCGCTGACCGAAGGATTGCGGGAGCGATTCGGTTTCGAGGACAACGTCCCAGTGATTCTTGCCGCAAGTACCCATGCCCCCGAAGAACAAATCATTCTGGAAGCCTTGCGGCAAGTTGAACGCGGAAATGCATCGCGAAAGCCTCGACTCGTAATTGCTCCGAGGCACCCCGAACGTTTCGCGGAAGTTGCTTCGCTCTTAGATTCTTCGGTGCTCCGCTGGGTCCGTCGTACCGACCAACCGTCGCTGCGAGATCGGGAAAGCGAAGTTATCCTGCTGGATACAATTGGTGAGCTGCGATCCGTATTCCCCTTAGCGTCGATCGTCTTTGTCGGCGGCAGCATCGCGCCCGCTGGCGGACACAACATTCTCGAGCCCGCGGCGGTCGGAGCGTGCATCGTCACTGGCGCGCACACAGAAAACTTCAAAGAGATTGTCAGCACGTTTGTCGAGGCAGACTCTCTGGTCCAACTTCCGGCGGTGACCGAAATAAAGGCTGCCAAAGTAATGGCGACTGTCTTCAACAAACTGCTTGACGACCCGGTACGGGCAAAGACTCTGGGCGCGCGCGCTAAAGCCCTCGTCGAACAGAATCGTGGGGCAACAGAACGAACTGTTAATTTCCTGACGACAATTCTATCCACTGTGCCCGCCAAGGATGCAGGCGAACGCGCACTGGCCGCTCAGGAGGGCGCGCGCTCCGCATGAGCTCGGCATCATCTGTAGTGCTTGCTCCGCTCAGCGTCCTGTATGGTGCGGTCACGCGGACGCGCTTAGCTCTGTACGAACGTGGGTTTCTGAAACTTTCAAAGCTGGATGCGCCGGTCATCAGCGTCGGCAACATCACGACCGGCGGCACGGGCAAAACGCCTCTGGTTGAATGGGTAGCGCGCGCGCTCGACCGCGAAGGGCGCAAGGTTTGCATACTCACGCGCGGCTACGGACGAGAAAATCCAAACACTCGAATTGTGGTTTCCGACGGCCAAAGAATCCGGGCAAACGAACTCGAGGCCGGTGACGAGCCTCGACTTCTGGCCGAGAATCTTCTGGGGTTAGCGGCAGTCATCAGCGATGCAGATCGTTTTGCGGCTGGTCAGTGGGCAATCAAGGAATTCGGTTCCGACGTTTTCATTCTGGATGACGGCTTCCAGCATCTGCGTCTCGCGCGCGATCTGAACATTGTGACGATCGACGCGACAAATCCCTGGGGCGGGGGACATCTGTTGCCTTACGGACGCCTGCGCGAACCGCGTCGCGTACTGTCGCGCGCCGACTGCGTTGTCATTACACGAGCTGACCAGGCTCGCGACCTCGATTCGCTAAGATCTGAGATCGAAAAGCAGAGCCACCATCGGCCCATTTTCACTTCGCGCCTGAAAGTGCGTGGCTTGAGACGACTTGAAGATCAGCTCTCAACAGAAGACTATGCGAGCGACCAATCAATCGAGCAGCCAATCGGCGTCTTCTGCGCGATTGGAAACCCTCTTGCCTTTATCAAGCAGTTGGAAGCCGAGAACCACGATCTGCGTTCAATCCAGGAGTTTCCCGATCATTTCAAATACGACCAAAGCGATGTCAGCGCCCTCGTTGAACGGGCTAAAAACGCGGGCGCGAAGAGTTTGATAACCACAGCCAAAGACGCGGTAAAGCTCCGGGCTTTGCGCTTTGATCTTCCCTGCTACGTGCTCGAGATTGAGAGCGTCGTCAATGACGAAGAAGAACTCTTGAAAATGATTGGCGCCGCAATCGGAAAATGAGTTATCGGATCAACTACATTCATCAGCCACACAACTAACGCGAGGGTGGCGCCGGCGCCGGAGTAATGGCTGGTGGCAATGTGGGCTTGGGTGACGGCTTCGGAGGCGGGGTTTGATTCGAATTTGACTCGCGCGGAGACTCTGTAGGCGAAGGTGACTCCTTTGCTCGGTTGCTGTTCGCGTTCGCTGGTGCTTTGTTGTCGTTTGCGGCGTTTGCGTTTGGATTGTCGATTGGCGTCGGCGTTACCGCGGCGTTTGCATTGGCATTTGCGGCAGTCGTTCCTCCCGACGGGATGTCCGCTTCATTCTGCCCGGTTGCCGGCGCGGCGGGTTGAACCGGTTGGCTATTCGGATCCGCCGACAGAGTAGACGAGCTACCCTGTTGCTGATTTGTGTTCGTCGCCGGTTCAGAGGTCCGCGTGAACGCATAGATCACTGCGAACACGACCAGCAATCCAGCCAGCGATGGGATCACGATCCGCCAGGGATTGAAACTGACGACAGCAGGTGCCGGAGCGATGGAGGTTCCTGCACGCGCCGCCGAAGGCGCCTGAACTCTTGACCGAACGAGCGTTTCCTCATCTGCGATATTACTTGGCGTAGTACCAGTTTGTGTTGGCACTACAATTCGACTCGGCTGCTCGCCGATTCCCTGTTGCACAATGCCGGTGGCGCCGGCAATCACAAGATCTTCCACTAGCTGGCCCACCTTCTGATAACGATCTTCCGGACGTTTCGCTAATGCTCGCGAAACGATCAGCCCAACACTCGCGGGCAGGTCCTTTCTTTCATCGAGCACAGATGGCGGAAGCTCTTGCAGTTGCTTCAGCATGATCGCGGTCGCGGAATCACCTCTGAACGGCAGATGGCCCGCCAGCATCTCAAACAGAATTATCCCAAGCGAATAGATATCAGAGCGCGCGTCAATCTCTGAGAGTTGCGAGCACTGTTCCGGTGACATGTATTGGGGCGTGCCAACCACCAAATCGGGTGAAGTCAAACCGGGATCGTGTCCGCCGATGGGTTCCTTGATTTTCGCGATCCCAAAATCCAGGACTTTGGCATAGTCAGCACCATTCGCGTTTACCAACATGATGTTATCGCTCTTGAGGTCGCGATGGATCACGCCTTCAGCGTGCGCTGCCTCTAACGCGCCGCCCACCTGTCGCATGATCTCAACGACGCGCGCCAGCGGCAGCGGTCCTTCCTGACGAATAACTTCCTTTAGCGTGCGTCCGCTCAAAAACTCCATCACCAGAAACACCACGCCACTTTCCGCTTCGCCAAAATCCGTGACGCTCAAGGCGTGCGGATGCGAGATGCGCGACGCCGCCCTCGCCTCGCGCGAGAAGCGCGCGACAATCTTCTCGTCAGCAGCGAGCGAGGGACGCAGCACCTTGATGGCCACTTTCTTATCCATCAAGATGTGCGTGCCGCGATAGACTGCGCCCATGCCGCCAACGCTGAGACGCTCTTCGATGCGATACTTGCCGGCGAGAGTTTCTCCGATCAGGGGATCACCGGTTGTCTCGAGGGCTGTTCCGTCGGCTGGGCAGAGTGTGTTGGTGTCCGGATACTCTTTTCCGCACTGCGGACAAATTTTCATCAGTCGATTGCTTCTCTTTCTCTTCTTCCGTGATTTGATTGCGAGCGTATCACACAGTTTTGGTAGCTAGCAACGAAGGTAAAGTTGCGGTAGTTACCGATTTGTATTAGTCACAACCAGCTTGATTAAGAAACAAAACGGGCGAGACCCCGAGGCCTCGCCCACAAGTGACAACAAACTAACCACTGAAGAAAGAACCAATAGCTCTTAGCTTGGCTTTACTACAGTAAAGACTACAAGCAGCGCAAACAAAACCAACGATTCAATCAGAGCCAGACCTAGAATCATCATCGTCTGTATGCGGGCGGCAGCTCCCGGATTTCGCGCCGCGCCCTCACAGGCTGAGGCGCCGATGCGCGACTGACCCAGCGCGCCGCCGAAAACCGCGATAGCAAATCCGATCCCGCCGGCGATCGCCCTGTACTTGCTCACAGAGCTTGCGTTGTCAGCGGCCTCAGTTTGCGCAAAGGTGGTTATTGCGCTCATCAAGATGCCGACAACCGAAAAGAACAGTATTCTGAGTTTGCTCATCTCTTTCTCCTTTAACGACTGACGTCCAATCAGGTTTGCCTCAGCGGTTGTTGAAATTGATCTGCTAATCGCCAACACACGTCGATTATTATTTCGCCTGAATCCGGTATCCGCCGCCCCTCGAACAACGGCGCTCCTGCGATGCAGACACTGCCTGCCGCAAAACTCGCAGCTATTAATTCTCCGCCTTCCTTAACCGCAGATCAGCATTCGACTCGCTGAAACTCTTTGAATCCTGCGCTTCAACGTGCGCGGGCGCGTTACCTGCGTCGCTCAAAGGCGCGGTTTATAAAGCCAACCTAAGTTAATACCGGAACAATGAACTCTTCGCTCTCATGTTCCGCATGACCATGCTCGGCCTCTGAGTCGTGCGGCGGATGCGACACCTCGCTGAGATAAAGCTGAGACAACAGCACGAAAACGAATGTTTGAACAAAAGCCACGAACAAACTCAAAAGCATCAGTGGTAGCGGAACAATGAAAGACGTCCACGGTGGCGCAAGATGCGAGATCGTGTCCAGCACCTTTTCGTCGGCAAACATGTTGCCAAAGAGACGGATGCCAAGCGAAAAAGGACGAATCAAATTGCTAATGAGTTCTATCGGAAAGATCAACCACGCAATCCACCAGATCGGACCAGCGAAGTGTTTCAAGTGTCCTAAGATCCCATTCTCCTTGATTCCGATATAGTTGTAATAGAGAAATGAACTGAGACCCAGCGCGAACGTGACGCTAGTCGCAGAAGTCGGCGTTGCGAAAAGTGGGAAAAAGCCCATCAGGTTCGAAACAAGAATCAGAATCGCAAAAGTCATGACCACGGGAAAATATTTCAACCCGTGTGGGCCAACAACATCAGCCAGCATGTCACGAATTGCGAGCATACTAACTTCCAGCGTTTGTTGCCCGTATCCCGGCTCGTCTACGGACAGCCTGCGCCGAAGTACGAGGATGATGATCACGCTGAGAATGCAGGCGATGACAAACATCACCGTGTACCACGGAATCGCAGTCTCCGGCGTATAGGGGCCAAAGGCCGCTTCCGGCGTCGTGCCAAACTTTGCGAAGAACCGTTTCCACAGCGGATAGGTGTAACTCATCTCGAAGTTGTAGGCCCAATGCCCGAAATAATGATTCACGAGCTTGACGATGATCGGAACCTGCTCGGCATGCTCCTGAGCCTGCTCAGCGTGCTCGGCAACTGCTTCAGAGTGTTCCTGCAACCAAAACATTAGTTGATTCCCTCTCGGTGAACGACGGTCAAATAAACTTGCCTAAAAGCTTCAGCAAATAAGGCGACGACAAAACTACACAAGCCAACGATTGTTGCCGGCAGCGAAACCGCATTGAGTCTATAACTGGCAATCACGATCGCGGCGATCAGAAAGTATCTGAGAATGTAAATTGGCACTGTGGCGCCAGCATTGTGCCCCGCCACCCGCGCCTGAACGAGTGCGGCAACTGAGGCGCGCATCCACTGGTAATTCAATAGCGAGAGCAACCCGCCGAGCAGCAATCCGGTCGTTACCCGCCACGGCGCCAGCAGCATGCTGACGCCTACCGTCAGCGCCACCGAAGCAACCATGACGCGGAGAATGCGACCCTCCAAACCGTCGTCATCATTCACGGCAAATGCCCCAGTTCTTATGCTGTCTGGAATTTCCTTCATTGGCAAAGCCAGTGATTTTACACGTGAAATCGCACGGTTGTCGAGATGGCGAGACGAGGCGCGGGTTACAGCTTCGAGGTCAATCTAATAAATTCGTAAAAGCCGGCGACGGCGCCAAGAACAAGACCGGTCGCCAGCAACCAGGGCTTGGTTCCCAGCCAACGGTCGAGAAGCCATCCAACTCCGGTGAGTGCGGCCACTGAGAAGAAAAGTGTAAGGGCTGCGGCATAAGCTACGCCGCTTTTGCGGTTGGCTTCTTGATCATCGGGCCTGAGCGCCATTGGAGAATGAAAATCACTTCCGCCCAAGAGTAAGACTCAATCGATCGAAAGCTTATCGTACACGTCGCGCAATGCAAGCGAGCAACCGATCGACTGCAGCTCAACAGTGCCCTCGAGCAAACGAATATCAGAAAACAGCCAACGCCCGTCAGATTGTTTTATGTATTGTTCGATGCAGTATTCCTCCTGAGCAACAAGGAGATACTCCGCCAGCGACTCAAGAGTGCGGTAATATCCAGATTTTGCGATGCGATCATAACGCTCGGTGGATGGCGAAAGAATCTCGACGAGCAGAGTGGGGTTGAGCAGTGTGTCAACGTAATCATCTTCGAACTTCGGCTCGCCACAAACGACAACGACATCCGGGTAGGTGTATAAACCAGTCGCCGTCACTTTTACACGCATGTCGCTGGCATAAACCTCACATGGTCTTGCGCGTAACTGCGGACTTAACGAAGCGACGATGTTAGTGGCGATCAGGTTATGCTTGCGGCTCGCGCCGGTCATCGCAAATATCTCGCCGTTCAAATATTCGCTCTTATACTCGGCCTTGCGCTCAAGCACGAGGTATTCTTCAGGACTGACAAAAGGCTTGATCTGGCGAGACATCGGTGACTCCTGAGATGGCAGTTTACCACGCTTCGCGAGTCAGGTAGTTCTTCGGCGCTTCGTAAAGCAAAGCGCGGCGCGAGTGGCGCATCGAGTCGTGAATGAAGCACACGTGCGTACACCAACACGCTTTGCCCCCGTCGATCGCATTCAATTCCATCTTGCGTTCCTGGGCGGCCCACAACGCTCCAAAGTCGTAATCGTAATCGGAGAGCGTCGCGAACTTTTCACGCAATTCGCAGGCACGCACGTCGCCGTTGTAATCAATCACGGCTGTCGTTTCGCCCGCCGTACACGGAAAGGGCCAGGCCGTGGACTGCTGAAAGTTTGCGTGCTGCGTGCGATAGTGCGTCGTGATCGTGCCAACGTAGGCAACGCTTTTGACGAAGCGCCGGCTGGCATCGTCACCGGCGAACATGCGATCGCCGTATCGCTTCGTTAGTTTTGAAACGTGGGCATACATGCGCGGTAAGACTTCGGCAGGAACCTGTTTGATGCTGTCGCCAACGAGTGTCTCGCCGCGAATAATGTTGAAGTATTGACCGTCGAGCCGAAAGTTTTCCCACATGAACTCGGAGAGCATTTCGATCTCGGTATAGTTTTCCGCACACACCACCGTGTTGACGTTCAACCGAAAGCGATCCGCGTACTTCTCTTTCAACGGATACAGCGAGCGAATGCAATCGAGCGTCTTCTCCCAATTTCCCGGCACGCCGCGGATCCGATCGTGAGTCTCACCATAGCCGTCCAACGCGAGGTTCAAATAGAGATCGAGCTGCGGGTGCTGGCCCAACGCGCGGTCGACGATCTCATAGACACGCGCTTTGACCAGGCCATTTGTGGGAATGATGACCCGATTGACGCCGTTGTTTCTGACGAACGTGTCGATGATCTCTATAACATCTCGCCGCAAGGTCGGTTCGCCGCCGGAGAGCCACAGATCAGTAATCGGCGGCATCGTGCGCGAGATCTTCTCGATCTGGGCGAAAGTCATGTCGCCCGGCTGGTTCAGTTCCGCGTGATAGAAGCAGGTTTGGCAAAAAGCGTTACAGCGCGAAGTGACGAACAGGATCACCGTGCCCAGACGCTTTTCGCGCTTGGTCGCTCGGAGGAGTTGAACCAGTTGTACGGCTTTGTTCGGCACGCGCGATTGCCTATCTGATGCCTTCGCACCGGTAGCTTACTTTTTGTTACTACTCGCGCGAGATGATGACAGCTTCGGTCGGCGATTTCAATTCGTACTTAATGCCGCGCCAATTGATGCGGCGCGAGAAAGCTGCCGCTAAGGCATTGTAGAGAAACAGCGCGGAAGCAAACGGCCATAGCAAGAGATGCGCCGAAAGGCTGCTGCGCAGATGCGAGCCGTAGTTTGCCAGTGGAATACGTACTGCGCGCACTCGAATCCAGGCCTTGGCTGCGCCTAAGACGAAGATGATTGCCAGCGAGAGGAGCGGCCCGATAACCGTGAGTCCGAGCGCTGCCCTCGCAATCACCAGCGCCATGCCGCCAAAGAAAGCAAGCACGAAGAACAAACTTCCGAACAAGACGGCCTTCCAAAGATGCGCGGCGTACACTCGAGTGATCTTCAATTGCCGCGTAGTGAATTCCAGCAACTCACGAAAACCGCAATCGTCAAACGAGACTGTCAGACAATCTGGCACAAAATGTATCGGGCGCTTTGCCTCTTGAAGGACTCGCGTCAACGTGAAATCGTCAGAAACCGTACCGCGCCAACGGTCGGCAACTTTCAATCTCTCGAATGCTGCGCGGCGGATTGCAGTGGAGCCGCCCCAACAGAAGTTCTTGTCTGCGTGCGCGCCTAATGCGGACGCGATCGACGCGTTCCAAACTGAACGCAGGTGCGCAGCAAGTCCGCCTCTGACCGGAATGAACCAGCGATAGCCAGTCGCGGCGCCCATTTGTTCATCCCGCAAAGGCGCTACCAGGGATCGTAACCACTTCTCATGCGGACGCGCGTCGGTGTCCACAAAGACCAAGACCTCGCTCGCCGGATCAATCTCGGCCACCGCCGCGCGAAGATTGTGGACCTTTTGGCCCGAATCAATCGCGTCGCCGGCAATGACGACGCGCGAAGTGATTCGCCTGACTTCGCCAATCGAAACTCGCAGTTCCTCGACAACCTTCAATGCCGGGTCATCTGCTCGGTCGGTTACAAAGATAATCTCGTAAGCGGGATAATCTTGAACTAAGAGCGCGCAAATGTTTTCTGTCAGTCCCTGGTCGAGGCCACGGAACGGCGCAATGACGGAAGCGAACGGTGTGTACTCAGGAAGCTGGCGCGCCGTCTCGCGTCGGACGTAAGCGTAATAACGAACGCCACCGCGAAGCGACAGAACGCCGAGCCAAATAGCGATCGCGGCAAAGAAGTAGAAGAGCAGCAACATCAGCTTGCGAGGCTTTTAGCGGATTCAATCTCCATTGATTGGCACAGCCTTGCCGCCGGCGATTTTCACATCGCTCCTTTGGTAGACTGCGCAGGTCTGGAGCTTTGTCGCGGCATTCTTCAATCCAAAAGTATGGGTCCTGCCGCCGCCGCCAGAGCTCGCGGTGCTGCCCTCATATTTCCAGTCTTCCTTGGTGAGAAAGACCAGGTCAACGCGCCAGATTATTACTGGCTTTCCAGGTTCGAGCGACGTGGTTGAATCGACCAGGTAACGCCAGACGATGTACCACCCTGAGTGATCGTAGTGAGATTGCAGCGACCAAGGCCTCTTGCTGGCTTTGGACTCGAGGGATTCGAGAGGTGACGGTGCGACTCCACTTCCCTTCTTCCGAAGATCAGGAAAGCGTTGCTGCGCCAGATCCAAGTGGCGATTCTTTTCGTAGACGCTCGTGGCATCCAACGCTTTCGCTCCGTAAATGCCCACCACCAAGCCGCTGAAGACGTTTGCCTGTTCGTAGTAGATCTCAACCAGTTCGGCCAACTCGCGCTCGATGTATTCAATAGCTTTTTGAATGGCTATTACGGTCAGACCGGGAGGAAGCGGCACACTGCGGTTGAAGTCGTCTTTCCTGACCATGAAAGAAGTTGGCCCGTACTAAACTTTGAGATCAGCGAGCAAAGGGATCGCAGAGACCGCCATCTGGTAATACTCCTCCCGCACCTCCAGCCCAATGCTGGCCAGGCCACAGGCCTCGGCGGCGGCGATCGTCGAGCCCGAGCCCATGAATGGATCAAGAATAGTTCCCTCGGCGAGAGGCAAAGACGCGCGCACTATCTGTCGCAGAAAGTGTTGGGGCTTGAGTGACGGATGCGGCGCGATCTCGCGCTCGTAGCCCCGCGCTGGTGACGAGGGAATCAGATCCTTGAAAGGCTCAGCAGAAGAAATGCGCCGCAGGCCGCCTGTTTTCCACTTTCGCAGATTGTCCTGTACGCGACCCTCGCATGGTTTCCGAAACAGTCCCCACGGTTCCCAACAGGACTTTGGCATCACCGTAACGTCGGCGAACTGATCGTGCGCATTCTTCGGCCGATCACCACCACGCAATGTATAGACGGTGCGGATAATCTCGCCTCTTTTCTCAAATCCCGCGGCCACAAAAGGCCCGTACACAAAATGAGAGATCAGTGGATTCGTAGCGACAAACACGTGAGCGCCAGGCACTAGAACACGTTCCAACGACACAGCCAGACGAGAGAAAAAGTCTGTTAGGGATTGCTGATCATCTTCGGTAAGGACGGTGAACCGGGGCAGCGGCATCCGTTTACTGCCATCAAATGCAGGAGGAATTCGCCAAACGCCGCCCTTGCCCTTCTTAAGTTTGGCTAGTTCCTTTTCAGTATATTCAATAAGTCCATAAGGCGGATCCGTCACGACGGCGTGGATGGAGTTCGCAGGCGCAGTCGCGAGCCATTCAAAGGCATCGGCGTGGTAGATCTCGTAGAGATGCTTGTACCTTCGATCGCTGACGGGCTTTGGCAGCAGATCGAGTTGGGAGTCGTCCTTGAGTAGTTTGTGAGAACTCACTGCTTCCTAACCAGACTCTCTTTCAGAATTGAAGATGAGGATACTCAGTAACTTCTGATTAGTCTACCCCGAAGTTACGGCCAGTGCTCGATCAGCTTCTGCGCCACGCTGATCAGTGGCTGCGGATAGACACCGATGAAGATAATCCCAATCGTTGAGACGGCGAGAGCGGCCCGCAACGTAGGTGAAAGCTCCAGGGGTTGGTTGTCGGCGACGCGATCGCCCAAATACATCACCTTGATAAAACGCAGGTAGTAGTAGAACGAGATAACGATATTGATGATCGCCCAGCCGGCCAGCCAGTAGTACCAGGTCTTACCCGACGCCTTGAACTCCACCTCACCTCGCTGCCACAGACCGTATAAGAGATAGTACTTGCCGATGAATCCGCCGGTGACAGGCAAGCCCCCGAGCGAGAGCATAAACACCGCCATCATCGCCGCCATGCCCGGCGCCTTCTGGGCCAGACCGGTCAGGTCGTCAACGTTGTCGCCGATGATTCCGCGCCGACGCAAACTGATCACCACGCCGAACGCGCCCATGTTCATCAGCGTGTACACGAACACATAGATGAACAGGCCGAGGTAGCCCCACGTGTTGCCCGCAATCAGCGCGAGCAGCAGGTAACCGGCGTTTGAGATGGACGAATAAGCGAGCAGACGCTTTGAGTTATCCTGCGTGACCGCGGCCCAGTTGCCCACGAAGATCGTTACAGCAGCCACCAGACCCAGCAAAGGCGCCCAGTCCACCCGCATGTCGCCGAGAGCCACGATGAAGATGCGCGCGTACAGAGCGAAGCTTGCCGCCTTCGATCCGGTCGAAAGAAACGCTGTGACCGACGTCGGCGCGCCTTCGTAGGCGTCAGGCGCCCACATGTGAAACGGCACGGCGGCGATCTTGAAGAACAATCCTGCGGCCATCGCGATCATTCCCAACAGCAGCATTGGTCTGAGCGCAGCAATGCCCCTGGCGGTGTCTGTGAGGGCACCGAGTCCCTTGGCGGCCTCCGTCTCGCTCTTTATCGACGCGAGCACTTCGCCAACGCTATGCCCAATCTCGCCGATGTTAGTGGAACCGGCAATGCCGTATAACAACGAGATGCCGTAAAGCAGGATGCCCGACGAAAAAGCGCCCAGCAGAAAATACTTCATCGCGGCTTCGTTCGAACGCTTCTCGCGTTTCGTGAAAGCGACCAACACGTAGAACGTCAAGGCCATCAACTCGAGACTGATGTAGAGCGCGATCAGATCATAACCGCACGCCAGAAACATCATGCCGACGGTCGCAAACAGAACCAGCGCGTAGTATTCACCGTGCTGTTCGCCTTCAATATCCAGAAACCGCGTCGAAATGGAGATCGCCAGCGCGGCGGTAACCAGGAAGATTGCTTTGAAGAGAAGAGCGAACCCGTCGATGCGCACCATGCCGTAAAAGCCGTCGAGCGGCAAAGCATTCTGGTTGAACGACCATAGCAAGCCCAGCGACACGGCAGCCAATGCGATACCGGCTAGCGCGAAGTAAGCCGTCCACTTGCTCTTCTTGTACGGCAGGATGACTTCCATCACCAGCGCGACGCAGCCGCAGACGGTCAGGATCAACTCTGGGGCGATCAATTGCAGATCGCTGACGCTGAACAGCGCGGTGGTGTTGGCTTGAAGTAGCAGAATCATGTTTACCCGGATGAATGACTATGGGACTGTTCGAACGGTGACCTTCGGCTGTTGATTAACTATCGGGCCGGGAGTTGTTGCTACCCCGGGCAGCGGATACGTCGGGCGCGCTTGTCTCACTAGTGCGTTCACGGGCTGGTCGATGTAATCCATGAAAGCCTTTGGATAGACGCCAATCCACAGTGACATGATCACGAGCGGCGTCATGTAAACCCACTCGCGCCAGTTCAGATCCGGCAGCTTCTCGTTCTTCGGATTCTCGATGTTACCGAAAAACATTCGCTGATAAAGCCACAGGAAATAGCCGGCGTTCAGAATAATTCCCAGCGAGCCCCATCCCGCCCAAACCGGATTGGCCTCGAAAGCGCCCCTGAACGCAAGAAACTCAGAGATGAAAACAGCCAGGAGCGGCAGACCAATCGCCGTCAGCACCATCGCTAAGAACACGGCGGCATAGCCGGGCATGACGTGCGACAGCCCGCCAAACTCCGCGACGCTGCGCGTGTGACGCCGCTCATAGATGATGCCGACCAGAAGGAAGAGCGCGCCCGAGTAGATGCCGTGGCTGACCATCTGCATCACCGCACCGTTGACGCCATTGGGATTCAACGCAAACAGCCCCAGCATCACAACGCCCATCGACGAGACGGACGAATAAGCGACGAGCTTTTTGATGTCGCCGTCCTTCTTCACCACAAAGTACATCGCGGCCAGGGCGCCGTAGATGATGCTGATTATGGCCAGCAGCACCATCACACTACGGACTCCGAATGACCCGAAGTATTTTTCGTCCATCGACGCCTTCGGAAACATCGGCAGATTGAAGCGGTAGAATCCGTAGGTGCCAAGTTTCAGCAAGATGCCGGCAAGGATCACTGAGCCAGCGGTTGGCGCCTCGACGTGCGCGTCGGGCAGCCAGGTATGAAATGGAAACATTGGGACCTTGATCGCGAAACCAATCGCAAACGAGAAGAAGAGCAGCACCTGCATCGTGCCCATCGGCATTACAGATCCCAACGCCTGCAGGTACATTATGTTGAAGGTTCCGGTTCCGCTCTTCGCCAACGCCACCGCGTTGTTGAGGATTAGCATTGCTTTCGGGTCGCCGTTTCCGGCGAGGTTCGAAAGAACTGCAGTGTTGATGCCGGCGGCGAGCGTTGAGTCCTGCGTCAGGAAATACATCTTCAAAATTCCGAGCAGCATCACGACCGAGCCGACCAGCGTGTAGAGAAAGAATTTGATCGCTGCATAAAGCCGGTTCTCGCCACCCCAGATGCCGATCAGGAAATACATTGGCACGAGCCCGATTTCGAAGAACAGATAGAAGAGAAACAAGTCCATCGAGGCGAAGACGCCGATGACGGCAGCCTGCAAAAAGAGCAGCAACGCGTAGTATTCCTTCTCGCGCTTCTCGATGTATTTCCAAGATGAGAGAGCCGAGATGACGCCGAGCAACGTCGTCAACAGAATCAGCAAAACCGAAACGCCGTCAACGCCCATCTGATAGCGCGCGCCGATCACCGGAATCCACGAGTGATCCTCGATGAACTGCATCCCGCCGAGCGTGCGGTTGTAGTAAAGGAGATACAACGACGCGACGAAATCGAGCGCAAACCAGGCGGTGGCAAACCGCTTGATCAGGTTCGACTGCTCCTTCTTCATGAGCGCGATGATCACGATCCCGCCCACCACCGGCAGCCAGGTGATAATCGAAAGAATGTTCTGACTAATCATAATAGTCTGTTGTCAGTTGTTCGTGGTCCGTTGTTCGTTGTCGTTAATGCAACTGACTACTGACAACGGACTACGGACACTCTGTTTCAAAACGCGATTGCAAAAATCGCCTTCACCGCTTTCACGATGTCTGACGCAAAGAACATGGCGACGGCAACAACCAGTCCGATTACCATCACCAACGCATAGTTCGGGGCCAGGCCCGTCTGCGCGGCGCGAATTAGCGGCGACATCAGCCGAATGACGAACGCGGCAATCGTGTTGACGATTCCGTCCACAACGTATTTATCGAAGCCGCCGCTGATGCGGCTCGACAATCGCGTGAGCCACGCCGAGCCGTTCACAGCGCCGTCTACAACTTTGGAATCGAAAGCAAAAACCGCTCGCGCTGCGTCCATCGTACGGCGCGTAATCGCCCAACCGTAAAACTCGTCAACCCGGTACTTGTTGTAACTGGCTTCGTAGAGTGGCCGCAGCCGCGCCGCCCACAGATCAGGCAGACGTGTATCCTTGACATAAAAAAGCCAACCCAAACCGATACCGATGCCGGCAGCCAAAAGCGAGATGATGATGAACAGCCACTCGGTCGCGGTTTCACTTCCCAGTTTTCCTGCTGCCGCGTGCGCCAGGTTGAATCCCGTCTTGCCATAAGGTGCGGGATTCTCTGCACCTCCGCTTCTAGCTTCAGCAGAGGCTGCCTCAGGCGACGAAATCGCGCGTCCTCCTGCCTCCTGCCCACTGCCTACTGCCTCCTGCTTACTGCCCTCTCCTCCCTTTCCAAACTCGCGCGTCGACGGATTCCAGATAATCGGATCCATGAAGTTAACAATGTTCATGCGCTTGCCGGGATGCTCCGTGCGGGTAATAAACTTCCAAGCCGGGCCAACACCGACGAAACCTCCTATGGTTGCCAGCACCGCAAGAGCAACCAGCGGGATCCACATCGACTTTGGTGATTCCTGCGGGATGTGCGCGTGATGTTTGGGCGTTGAATGATCTGCCGTGTGCGACTCGTGCCCAGGCGTGTGTTCATGCGTCTCGCGGAATTTCTCTTTTCCCCAGAAAGTCATCGCGACCAGCCGCGTCATGTAAAAAGCCGTGCCGGTCGCCGCGATCGTTCCAACCAACCAAACCAACCAGCCGACGGGAACGTAATTGGTCGAGGCAGCGCTCCACAGAATCTCATCTTTCGACCAGAAGCCGCTGAACGGAATGATGCCGCAGATCGCCAGCCAGCCCGCGAGAAAAGTCCAGTACGTGTACGGCATGTATTTCTTCAATCCGCCCATGCGTCGCAGGTCCTGCTCGTGATGGAGCCCATGAATAACGCTGCCCGCCCCGAGAAACATCAGCGCTTTGAAGAACGCGTGCGTCATCACGTGAAAGATGCCGATGACAAACGCGCCGACGCCGCAGGCCATGAACATGAAGCCAAGCTGCGAAACGGTCGAGTAGGCGAGAACTTTCTTGATGTCGTTCTGCGTGATGCCGATGGTCGCGGCGAAGATCGCCGTTGCCGCGCCCACCAAAGCCACCACCAGCATCATCGTCTGCGAATGCTGAAAGATAACATTGGTGCGCGTCACCATATAGAGACCGGCGGTCACCATCGTCGCCGCGTGGATCAAAGCGGACACGGGAGTCGGACCCGCCATCGCGTCTGGCAACCACACATGCAGCGGCAGTTGCGCCGATTTGCCGCAAGCGCCAATGAAGAGTCCAAGCGCGATCCACGACATGATGCCCCAGTGGCCGATAATCTCGATCGGATACGACTTCGCCTGCGTGATCACGTCGGTGTACTGACTGGTGCCAAACGTCGCGATCACCGCGAACACAGCCAGGGCGAAACCAAAGTCGCCGATGCGATTCGTGATGAATGCTTTGCGTGATGCGTCCGCCGCTTCCTGTCGATCGAAGTAGTAACCGATCAAAAGATACGAACAGAGTCCGACACCTTCCCAGCCGACAAACATCATCAGGAAGTTCGAGCCCATCACCAGCACGAGCATCATGAACATGAACAGGCCCATGTAGGCGAAGAAACGATAGAACCCCGAGTCGCCGTGCATGTAACCCGTCGCGAAAACAAAGATGCACAAGCCCACGCCTGTAACGATCAGCATAAAGATCGAGGAGAGTGGATCGAGTTGGTAGCTCCATTCGACGTTGAGAATTGAACTACGAGGCGCTTCCGAATCACTGGTGAGAACCGACACGGGTTTACTTCGCTCCTCTGGCGGCAACGCGGCCCGTTGTCGCTCCGCTTCCTGGATGGCCGCAGCGCTGATCCGCTCTTTCGATCCCTGCGTAATACGAACCGCGCCACCCGGAATCCAGTTGTATTTGAACTGACTGGTCACGTAAGTGTTTGGCCAGATCGATTGATTGCTGAAGCCGTAGGAATAAACGGCGGCGATGCTGATCAAGAATGAAAGCGCAACGGAACCGACCGCGATGCCGCCAATTAGTTTCTCGGAAAAACTGAAACGCCGTCCCAGCAGGCCGTTAATTGCGGCGCCGATAAGCGGTAGAAGCGGAACGAGCCAGATGTAACGATACATATGGGTGTCAGGCGCCAGGTGCCAGGTGCCAGGCAAAACCGGTTCTTATCCGGCACCCGGCACCCGATACCCGTCACCATTTCAGAAGATCAATCTCATCCATCCAAATCGTCTCTTTGTTGCGATAGAGCGCGATGACGATTCCCAAGCCGATCGCCGCTTCGGCCGCGGCCACGACGATAATGAAGACCGTAAAAACTTGCCCCGCTAGAGCATTGGGGTTTCCTGTGTCCTGCAGGTAACGCGAGAACGCGATGAAGTTCAGATTCGCGGCGTTCAGGATCAGCTCGACCGACATGAAGATGACGATGATGTTGCGGCGCGTTAGTACGCCTGCAACGCCGATGATGAAGAGCAACGCGCCGATGACCAGAAACTTGGAAAGGTCGGGATGTTGCACCTTGTCCCACGCCAATGTGAGCCGCCCGCCTCCTGATTCCTGGAGCAAAAACAACAGAGCTGGAGTGAAAAGGTTCGTCATTTTTTCTTGTCTGGAGAGACCTCCCGCACGTTCTCAATGACCTCAGCAAGTTCCAGTTCGCGCTGAATCTCTTCTTTCAAGACTTCTGGGGGCACATCGTCTACAGCCGCTTCCTGTTTGAGCGTGCGCGCCAGCATCACTGAGCCGATGATCGCCACCAGCAACAACACGCTGGCGATCTCAAACGGCAGCGACGCGTAACGATAGAGACTGCCACCGACGAGCTCAGTCGCGGTTGTGATCTTCGACGTGCCCGTTGCGGCTGTAGCCAGCGCCTGCTGTTGCGCCAGGCGCTGTTCGGCGATCGCTTCGCCCCCCTTTTTCTTGTCCCGCTCTTCCAGACCTTGCGGACCGGCGCCGACGGCATAGAGCAAACCAAATACGAGAAGAAAACAAAAGATCAGGCCGGCGGCAACCTGGCGGCTGTTGTTAAAGATGTTCGTTGCGCCGCGTTCCTCGGCTCCAACATTCACCAACATGATCACGAATAAGAACAGAACCATCACCCCGCCGACGTACACGAGGATTTGCACGCCGGCGATGAACTCCGCCCCCAACAGAAGGAAGAGCGCGGCAACGGAAAGCAAAGTTGAGATCAGAAACAGCGCGCTATGAACCGCGTTCCGCGCCATCACGGTCAAAAGACCCGCCAGGATGGCGGCGATCGAGAAAACCCAGAAGAAGACTGCTTCCCAACCGGAGAGAATCATAATGATGAACGATGAACGATGAACGATGAATGCAACATATATAATCTACTTGCGTTTCTTAGCAGTCTTGACTGACGCAACCAGGATCGCCGCGAGTTCGTCGGCCTCATGGCAGATATCCGTCAAGCGTTCCTGCTTGACGATTCCGCTTTCGGTAAGGAGCTCCAGCCAGTACATCGTTTCCTCTAACTCCTGCAAACCACCTTCCACTTTACTGATAAACTCCGCGGTTGACCTCGATCTTTTCGCTTCTCGGTAATGCGCACCAACGGATGTTCCACTTCGTAATAGCTGTTTCCCAATAACTTGGGCTTCGACTGTCTTGGGTAATCTTGCATACAATCGAACGACTCGAAGGGCAAAAGAACGCGTTCGAAGAACCAGATCGAACGGGCCACCTTGGTTCATCGTTCCGCGTTCATCGTTCATACTTAATCGTTTCCCGTCCTTGCTCGAGCATCTCGCGATTCCAAACAAAACCCGCACGCGAGTAAGTCGCCAGTTCAAAATCCTGCGTCAATTCCAAACAGTAAGTCGGACACGCCTCCTGGCACAGCGCGCAGAACATGCAGCGCGAAGTATCGAAGATAAACTCGTCCAGGACTTTCTTTCGGCGCGGCTTGCCGGCGACGACGATCTCGACGTCCATCGCCAGCACATCGATACAGTCTTCGGGGCACGCAAGCGCGCAGAGGTTGCAGGCGATACAAAGGGTGTCGTGCGTTTCCGGATCCATGTTCAGACGCGGCGCGCCGTGAAAACGCGGCGCAACATCGGGCCGCACCTTAGGATATTGCTCAGTGTAGATGCCTTTGCCGGCAACGGAATCTTTATCAGTGGCCGCGCCGATGTTGAACTTGAGCGTCAACCCAAGACCTTTCAAGAGATCGATCATGAAGAAGCGTTTCAGCTTCAGTATGAACGCGGGTTTGGGAACTTTAACCAATGGCATAAGTCATCTCCGATTGCCAATTGCCGATTGCCGATTTTCCGATCCTCGAGCGCTTGTTAAGCGTACCCCCGTAATTCCTGGGATTTGCCAAATTGGCGACAGAAAGCCTTTTTTCTCAATCGGCAATTGGCAATCGAAAATCGGCAATGCTTCATCCTTCGTTCGGTGCGACCGCCGGCGCCACGGCGGGCTTTCCTTTTGGCGGATTTACTAACCGAATATTTCGCCGCTGACTCTTCAAATGAAAATCGCGCGAGCGCCAGTTAATCATCGACAAAATTAGGCCGGTAATTAACAAACCGGCAAGGCCCATCACAATCATCAACACTTTGCCCGTGCCCGTCAGGTTTAGACCCTGGTCCATCGACTCAATTGTTTTGAGGTTATGCCAGCCATCGATCGCCTGGACCAAAAAGATCCCTAAAGCCGAAAGCGCGATGTTCACCAGCGACGAGGGAATCAGCCACTTCCAACCAATGTCCATCAACTGATCGTAACGAAACCGCGGCAGCGTCCAGCGCAACCAGAAATACAGATACAGTATAACGGACATTTTCGCGAGGAAGACCAAAAGGCTAACCACCACATAAAGATCATGGTGGCTGCCGATCAAGCGGTAGACACCGGGGAAATACCAGCCGCCGAGATAGAGCGTCGTTGCTACGCCCGCGATCACCACCATCCCGGCATACTCGGCCATGAAAAAGAGCGACCAACGAAAGCCGGAATATTCGGTGTGAAAACCCGCAACGAGTTCCGACTCGGCTTCCGGCAGATCGAAGGGCGCGCGATTGTTTTCGGCAATGCCACTGATCAGGAAAATCAGAAACCCGACCGGTTGATAAACGATGTACCAGATCGAATCCGATCCTTGTGCCGCGACAATACCTGACAGAGAGAGCGTGCGCGCAAAGAACAACGCACCAATAAGCGCGAGGCCCATCGAGACTTCGTAAGAAACCATCTGCGCGCTGGAACGCAGGGCCCCGAGCAGCGAGTATTTCGAGTTTGACGACCAGCCGGCGAGAATCAGCGCCAGCACGCCGACGCTGGAAACCGCGAGCACAAATAGCAGCCCGATATTGATGTCAGTGATGACCGCCCAGTCAGGCCCGAACGGAATCACGGAGAACACGATGAAGGCCGCCGCCACCGCGATGTAGGGCGCAAAAAAGAAGACCCAACGATCCGCTTTCTCGGGAATGAAATCTTCTTTCGTAAGCAGCTTCAAGCCGTCCGCGATCGGTTGCAGCAAACCCCATGGGCCAACGCGCATTGGACCGAGCCTGGCCTGCATGAAGGCGGAGATCTTTCTTTCCAGATAAGTTGCATAGGCAACCCACAACGCGACGATGGTAACGACGAGCCCGATCTGAATGAACGGCCAGATGACGTAATTGATCGTGCCAGGACCAAAAAACTTCAGCAAAAGCTGGTTTATGAAATCGACTGGCGCAAATAGTGCGAGTGTTGTCATGTATCTACCGATCAATTTCGCCGAGCACAATGTCCAGCGTCCCAATGATAGCCACCACATCCGCGACCAGATGTCCTTCGCACATCTTCCTAAGCGCTTGCAGATTGATCAATGATGGCGGCCGCACGCGCACGCGATACGGCTGGGCCGTACCATCCGAAACCAGATAACAACCGATCTCGCCTTTCGGCGCTTCGATCGAGTGATAGTAATCACCGACCGGGAGCTTGATTACTTTTGGAAGTTTTGCGTTCACTGGGCCGTCCGGCAAATTGTCCAGCGCTTGCTGAACGATGCGCCGCGACTGTCTCATCTCCTCAAGACGGACCAGATACCGATCGTACGTGTCACCGTTCTCACCGAGTGGAATATCAAAATCCATGTCCGCATAGGCAGCGTACGGCCTCGCTTTGCGCACGTCCCAGGCAACACCGGAGCCGCGCAGCGCCGGACCCGATAATCCGATCGCGATCGCGTCGTCAGCCGAGATCACTCCGATGCCTACGGTGCGGCTCAACCAGATCCGATTCTCCGACAGCACGGTTTCGTATTCATTCAGGCGTGTTGGAAAATTGTTGGTGAAGCGGCGCACGTCTGCTTCGAAATCGTCGTAGGCGTCGTTAGGCATGCCGCCGACGCGCCAGGCATGACAAGTCAGGCGCGCGCCAAATTGTCGTTCAAAGATTTTCAGAATCTCTTCGCGTTCTCGTAAAGCCCAAAGCAGCACCGTCACCGCGCCAATGTCCAGCGCGTGCGTAGCGAGCCACAACAAGTGCGAAGCGATCCGATTCAGCTCCGTCAGGATCGTGCGCAGGTAATGAGCGCGTGGGGGCACGGCCAGGCCCATCATCTGCTCGACCGTCTCGACCCAAACCAACCCGTTCGAGACTGCGGCAATGTAATCCAAGCGGTCCCAGTAAGGCGCGATCATCGCGTACTGCCGATTCTCGGCAATCTTCTCCATGCCGCGATGCAGGTAACCAATGTCGCAATCGAGATCGATGACTGTTTCGCCGTCGAGCTTCAGGATCACGCGCAGCACGCCGTGCGTAGACGGATGCTGCGGCCCCATGTTGAGCACCATCTGGGGGTTATCGAGCAGCGACTCTTGAGTTGTAGCTATCTCTACCTGATGCATAAGAATGTCCGACAAACTTCAGTTTGTCGCTGATCCTTCTAGAGTCGTTCATCGGGACAGTGCACGACAAACTGAAGTTTGTCGGACATTGCCAATCCCGCTATGTCGCGGGGGTCTCCGCCTCGACCGGTTGATAACAGCCGGTAACACTCCAGGGTTCGATTACCAGTCCAATCTCCTCAACTTCGCCTTTAGTTCGCTTCTCGACGAGTTTGAGCACGAGTGCCTGTGCGGCGCTCGCTTTATTCCAAACGTTGCGCGGCGCCAGCGTCTCGGTCAATACGAAGCCCGCCACTTTTGCGGCCTCGGGCGTGTCGAAGACTTTGGCTTCGTAATGCGCGGCAATCTCTTTCGGAGTCATAGCAGGTGTCGGGTATCGGGTGTCAGGTGTCGGCAACTTTTCCTTCCTGTCACCCGGCACCTGGCACCCGACACCTAGTCATTTATCTTTCGGCATCACTTCCTTACCGCCCTGGAAAATCTCGCGCATCATGCGCTCTTGCGGCACCGACAAAACCTCAAGGCCGTAAGCGCGTCGCTGCTCCAACTGCTCGCGCTGGACGTCGGTCATCTCCGGCAGATGTTTTTTGGTCCACTCGTTTTCCACGAACTCCAGCGGATAGTCTTTTCTTAACGGATGGCCTTCCCAATCTGGCGGCAACAAGAGCCGACGCAAGTCAGGATGATTCCGGAAAGTTACGCCGAAAAGATCGTAAACTTCGCGCTCCATCCAGTTTGCCGCCGGCCAAACGCTGGTAACACTTTCGACTCCCTCCGCGTCGGTAGTCGCAACTTTTAGCCGCACACGCTCATTCCCAGGAATCGAGTAAAGATTGTAGACAACTTCAAAGGGCGCTTCCGATCGATCCGGAAAATGCACGCACGTGACATCGGAAAGATAATTAAAAGGCGTATCGGATTCGCCCTTGAGCAGATCGCAAGTTTCAACGATGCGCGAACGCTCGATGCGTATCGAGAGTTGGCCGAGAAACTCGGTCGCCTCGATCACGGCGCCGTTGAGTTTCCCTTTCAACCTCCTGACGAGCCGATGGCCTGAAGCGTCCGTCGGTTTCGGGCCTTCTTCTTTCTTTTTTACGGGGGCTTTGGGCGCGCCCGGAGGCTGGGCAGCCGCTGCTTTCTCGCTGATAGATTCTTTGGCGGCCGCGACGCGGGCTTTTGCCTCTTCTACCTTTGACTCCTTCTCGGCGTCGGCTTGCGAAGCGCCCGTTACTTGCTGACCTTTAGACACGTCAGCCGGCTTGGATGGATCTGGTTCGCTTGCTTGAGGGATGTCAGGCTGCTTAGTGTCTTCTGCCATAAAGTTCGGTTACACCCACACTAAAATCGCAATGCGACTTCGCCTCAGTCGCGCAAACATCGCGCCTGGGTGTTAGTGCTAAGTAACAGAAGGACGGTCAAACTCGATTTAAGCATGCGATTTCGGTTGCTGTCAACCAACTTGTTTCGGCGTTTTAGAGACCGGAATGAACAGGCAAGTGCCAGTTGAACTTGACGATGCGAGCATGCGAACCCTATCATTGTGTGTTTGAAACGAGCGGCTTGGCGCGCTCTATGTAGTGAGGTAACCCAAAGATAATGAAACCAGGAATTCATCCGGAGTATCACGAAATCACAGTCACTTGCGCCTGCGGCGAGACTTTTCAGACCCGTTCGACGAAGAAGGGCGATCTACACGTGGAGATTTGCTCGGCCTGCCACCCGTTTTTCACAGGCAAGCAGAAGCTGGTCGATACGGCAGGACGCGTCGATCGCTTTAACAAGCGCTACGGAAAGAAGACGGTGACCGAGACAACGGTCGCACAATGAACACCAGGGGCGAATGAAGAACAAAGAACTAAATCAGCACTAGCGGAATTCGCGAACCAGATGCCGGCGTAATATCGTCGGTCGCTATTCGTGCATCACAAGCACAAGCGACTGCCGCAAACGTCGGCATTATTGTTTGTCAGGTGTCAGGTTCCGGGTGCCGGGTGCCAGAATTGACCTTCTAAACCGATACCTGGCACCCGACACCTGATACCCCTAAAGAGGCTAACCACGTGAGCACAAACGAAAGAGACTTGATCGTCGGCGGCCAGGCCGTTATCGAAGGCGTAATGATGCGGACGCCCAACGCCTATGCTATCGCCGTGCGCAAAGCAGACGGCACGATTGTGAACACGGCCGCGCGTCTGCCGAAATGGAGTGACAAGCATCCGCTGCTCAAGCTGCCTGTCTTGCGGGGCGGCGCAGTACTGCTGCAATCGATGGGACTCGGGATCAAAGCGCTGAACTATTCCGCCAACGAGGCATTCGCCGATGCTCAAGCAGAGGAAACAGAAGAAGTGAAAATCGCGCTGACGCCCGCAATGATCGAGGGCGAAGGTGACTTCGCTGGACTGACCGGGGCGGTTCCGGGTCTGTTTCCCGTGCCGACACAGAAACGATCGAAAGATGAAATGAAGCAAGGCGGAACCACCGCTGCCGCCGGCTCGATCATCTTCGCGCTTTTCTTTAACGTGCTGATCTTCATCGCCGCGCCATTGTTATTGACGAACGCGCTGTTCATTGCCGCCGGGTGGGTGCCGTCGACTAAGCCCGCTGCGGTTTCCACTGTTCAGCCGGGCAACACAGTGCAGAACGCGACCAATGCGCCCGCTGTCGCAGCGGAGAACGATGCGTGGTACGCGCGCTCGTGGCGGAGCGTTCGCACCTATCTGCGACCGGTGCGGCCATCTGTCGGTTTCAACTTGATCGATGGGCTGATCCGCATGTCGTTCTTCTTGATCATGATCTTCAGCTTCTCGCTCTTGAAGGACATCAGGCGAGTCTTTGAATACCACGGAGCAGAACACAAGACGGTGTTCACCTGGGAAGCCGGTTTGGCGCTGACTGTCGAGAACGCGCGGCCACAACCGCGCCAGCATCCGCGCTGCGGCACGAGTTTCCTGATGATTGTAATGCTCGTTTCGATCCTGTTGTTCTCGGTGATCAAGTTTGATTCGCTTGCGTACAACTTTCTCGTGCGCATCGCCTTGATTCCCTTCGTGGCCGGTTTCTCGTACGAGATCATTCGCTTGTCCGCCAGAAAAGAGAGCGGCACTTTTTTCAAGCTGGTCACGCGCCCAGGCGTCTGGCTGCAAAACATTACGACGCAAGAGCCCGACGATTCGCAGCTTGAAGTGGCCCTCGAAGCATTGAAGGAATCACTGAAGCTCGAACCGCAAGCTGAGGGAGCAGCGCTCGCGCCACTGTCGTGAGTGTCCGACAAACTTCAGTTTGTCGTTCACTGCGAGGCAGAAGCCCGACCGTTAGGGAGGGCTGGTCACTTGGCTTAAGAGCCCTTGCTTACGCGCGGGCTTCTGCCCCTGAAATAAGTTGTTCAGAGCTTCCTTTAGTTTGTCGGACAAAAGAGCATGTTAGAAAGACTCGAACAAATTGAAGCTCGTTACGAAGAGCTGACGAATCAGCTGTCTTCCCCAGAGCTGCTGGCGAACCCTTCGGCCTACGGCAAAGCTGCGAAGCAACATCGCTCGCTGGGCGAGATGGTCGGCAAGTATCGTCAATGGAAGTCTCTGAAGGAAGAGTTAGCCGGCGCGCGCGAGCTGCTGGACACCGGCGAAGACGAAGAGATGCGCCAGATGGCGTACAGCGAGATCGCCTCTCTGGAAGAGCGAATCCTGGCAGCCGAAAACGAACTCAAGCTATTGCTGGTCCCTTCCGATCCAAATGACGAGAAGAACGTGATTCTGGAAATTCGCGCGGGCACTGGAGGCGACGAAGCGACGCTATTTGCCGGCGAGATGTTGCGGATGTATTCGCGCTACGCCGAAAAGAATCGCTGGCGCTTTGAGGTGCTCGATGCTTCGGAGTCCGGCATCGGCGGCATCAAGGAGGCGGTGGTGTTGATCGAGGGCGACAAGGTCTTTTCAAAACTCAAGCACGAATCCGGCGTCCATCGCGTCCAGCGCGTGCCACAGACCGAAGCCAGCGGACGCATTCACACTTCCGCAATCACCGTGGCAGTGCTTCCGGAGGCCGAAGAAGTCGACGTAAGAATCGATCCGAAAGACCTGCGCATCGATACGTTCTGCTCTTCCGGTCCAGGCGGTCAGTCAGTTAACACGACTTACTCGGCAGTGCGCATCACTCACTTACCGACGAACGTCGTCGTCTCGATGCAGGACGAAAAATCGCAGATCAAGAATCGTGAAAAAGCTATGCGCGTGCTGCGCGCGCGTCTGCAGGAGATCGAAGAACAGAAGCAGCACGAAGCCGTTGCCAGCGAGCGACGCTCAATGGTTGGGTCGGGCGATCGTTCAGAGAAAATCCGCACCTACAACTTCAAAGAGAACCGCGTTACCGATCACCGCATCGGCCTCACGATTCATCAACTCGATCAGGTGATGGAAGGCAACCTCGACGATTTCATTCAGGCCCTAACCACTCACTATCAGGCGGAGAAACTGAAGTCGGAAATGGTTGCGGCGTAAAGGACCGAGGGTTACACTTCGGCAGTTATCGAGGAACGGGCCAATGAGCACAAACCAGAAACCTCTCGAAGAACTGCTTCGCGACTTGCCTCCGGATTCTCAGGCTGAAGTTAGAGAGTTCCTCGAATCCCTCGAAAAGCGAAAGCAGAAGGCAAACAGGAAACTGAGCCAGAACTGGGCTGGAGCATTGCGCGATTACCGCGGAGAGTACACTTCGTTGGAACTTCAACAGAAGGCGTTGGACTGGCGAGGTGACTGATGTATCTCGTGGATACCAACGTGTGGCTTGAGCGTCTGCTCGAACAGGAACATTCCGATGATGTTGGTAAACTTCTGAATCAAGTACCCTCGGATCAACTGGTCATGTCTGATTTTTCGTTTCACTCAATCTGCGTGATTCTTGCCAGGCTCAGACGCACGCCAACTCTCGTCGACTTCGTTAAGGACGTATTCATCGAGGGGGCCGTTGGCATCGTTTCCGTTCGCCCTGAAGACACGACTAGCGTGACATCAGCGATGGATGGATTTAAGTTAGACTTCGACGATGCCTATCAATACATCGCCGCCGAGCAGAATAATCTAATAATCATAAGCTTTGACGGCGACTTCGATCGCACGGCTCGCGGAAAAAAGACACCGGCCGAGGCCCTCTCAACGGTTTAGCGTCCTGAGACGTGCTTCTTCATCGGAGACTCAAACTAACCGGACCTTTATCGTGAGGCAATTCGCTCGCTCTCCGCCTGAGTCCAATCGCAAAGCGTCTTGACATCAGCGGGCGTAAGTTTCGAGCCCGGATGCAAGGGCGTGTACACACTCAGCGGCATTGCGCCATCGGTAACCTCGTCGCAGATCTGCAGTAGTTTCTTCTCCTGTTTCCGCTGGTCGAAGCGGCCCCACTCGGATAGGTTCATCTTCTCCCGCCCGTCGTTTACGTGCCCAATGACGAACCACGACACCGGCGCGACGTTGCTGTACCAGGGCCACACGGTCTTGTTCGAATGACAATCGCGGCAGGAGCGATCGAAGATCGCGGCCACCTGCGGCGTCATTTTCGTATGAGCCTGAATCGTCTGTGACTCATCGACGGGCGGATTGGTCTTTGCTGGTCGCACAAACTGCAGTCCAAGAAGGACAACCGCCAAGGCAATAGCCAACCACTTCAGGATTTTGAGCGCCAGCTTCATATGCGCGCCTTTCGCCTCCGGCGATGCTGCCAGACGAGCCCGAAGAGCGCAAGGATGACGGCGCTAAGAATGGCGACACGTTTGCTTCCTCCCTCGCCTAAGAAGAACTCAAGGATGCTCTCGAGCGACACTTCCACTCTCTGGACCAGCGCGGCCTTAAAGTTTTGAGTGCCGTTTTCAGACCCGACGACTGCGACCACCGTACTTTTTCCATCGCGGGAGATCTTGCGCACGCGCGGTCCGCTCGAGATGTTTGGCGGCGTGAATCCGACTTCCAACACGTAGAGGTCACCAGCCGGCGTGGCCACGACACCGTTGGGAAAGTACGGCGGCTCAACGCGCAATACAACTTCAACCTTCCCGTCGCCATTGATCTTGATCAGCCGCCGCCTGCCACCATCGGCGACATAAACATTGCCGCTCGCGTCCACGGTCAAACCTGCAAGGTCGCTATACAACCCACCAAACAGAGTGGGCTTGTCCTCGGCGGTTTTGAAGTTGAGACTACTGGCAATCGTAGTAACTGTTCCGTCCATGCTGACCTTGCGCACGTAGGGTCCGTCCGCAACGTATAAGCTGCCGTCGGGTCCGAAAGCCATGCCGCCAACACTGCTGAATTTGGCTTGTGTGCCCTTGCCATCAGCATGCCCATATGCGCCGCCGGCAAATGTGATCACGTTCCCATCCGGGGTTCGGCGCAATAGAAGAGTTTGCTGTTTCAAGTGGTTGTTCTGATCGACGAAGTACATATTGCCTTCGCGGTCGCGCCAGATGCTCATGCCGCGCGGCGGATCGGCTGTGGGCGCGAGCAGGTAAGTAAACGTCCCTTCGGGCGTCATCTTCCAAACATCACTGATCCACTTCTGGGTCGCCGACTCGTAGCTTATGTCGGCGCCGTAAATGTTATCTTGCTGGTCGATGGTCAGCTCGTGAACATGCCGGCCACGCACGCCCGCGCGAAAAACGGAGAGTTTGCCTTGCCTATCGATCTTCCAAACTGTCTCAAGATCGCTAAAATAGACTTGACCTTTGGTGTCAACGACGATGCCGCTTGCCGGATGCGCCTCAGCTTTGTCGGCGGTCAGTGCGCATAGACAGATGACCATCAGTGTCGCAAGAAAGACCTTGCGTTTCAGCGAGTTCATTCCTGGACTCATTCCCTATTCTTTCCTTTTTCGCCGGGCTGCTTTTGTCTATTCCGATTTTTTCGCTGGTGTTTCGATCAACTGCCGGATGCGTTCGCGGGCTACGCTATCCCTCTCGTTTTCGAGAATACGCTTGAGGATCGGTTCAGAGAATCGTCCGTACTTCCGAATCGTTTGCATCGCCATCTCACGCACTTCCGCCGAATGATCGCCGAGCAGACTGACTTGCCGTTGAACCGATTTCTCCATTTCCGGCGTGATGACTTCCGCGCGACCCACGAGCACGCGGATGAGTTCGGCCGGACGCGGTTCAATCGTTACCGGAAGCACGGCATCCGTCGTTTGGCGCGGCAGGATGTAGAAGACGCGCAGGCCTTCCTCAAACCAACTATCGCGCCACGTCTTAATCATCGCTACGGCCTCTTTTTCGTAGAGGCCCGAAGCAACCAGAGTCTGTTTCAGCTCTTCAAGAAGTGACTCCAGGTTCTTATCAAGCGCCGGCCGCTCGTACGTTGACTCGCCGGTGAAAGCGTCAAGCAAGCGATAACCGATCTTCCCGCCGCGATTCTCAAAGATGATGAGATGCGAGATCTGATCCTTGCTGAGATTCTTCGCTACCACGTTGTTACCTGCGAGCTGGACCGAAAGCGGCAGATCGAAAGTTCCCACACCGCGATAGAAGAGAAACTTCTCCTGCTGCACCGCTTGGCCCGCGGTGCCGCACACTTGAACTGGAGCGGCGTCCGTTTCACGCGCCGGATAATAATGACTGGGTGAGTACTCGACCGGAAGATTTAGCGCTGCACCCGGCATCACTTTCAGTCGCCCCCAGTCAATGCCGACGCCGACGGAGCGCGCCTGCGGATACCATTCTGTAATCTTGCCATTCGGGAAATCGACTTTGACGGACACATCGATTTCGCTGCCGGAGTAAAAATAGAGAACAGGCGTTTCCATCCGCACCGTTGCTGCCAGGTCGGCCTTGAGCGAAGGATGGCGCAGACCTTTGTCTCCCTCCTGGATTGTGTGGACAAATTTCGGCAGATCGGTTGCGCCATTCAACGGCCGCCATTCCAGAGCAACGCCATCCTTGCCGGCAATTGACGTGAACGTGCCCCACTCGTGAACGACGAGGCGGTTCTCGCCCGGAGGAATCTTCTGACCAATTTTGCTTGGACTATTCCAAGCCGAGATCTTGATTCCGACAATCGTTGCAATGGCGAAAGCCACAAGGCAAGCCACGATGATTCTTGACGTGATGCGCGTATTCATCTCAGTTTCTCCTCAGTGATGTCCCACAAACTTTGAAGTTTGTCGCTGATCGCGAGACAGAAGCCCGACCCGGGGTCCCCAGCCGAGCGGCTCGGCTGGGGTGGGACGGTTAGGGAGGGCTCGTCACGTAGCTTATGAGCCCTTGCTTACACGCGGGCTTCTGCCAACTTCTATTGCCAGGCACGACAAACTCAAGTTTGTCGGACACTATCATTTCTTTCCTTGCCAGCCGTTAATCTTTCCCAGTCCTTGCGTCCAAACCTTGATCCAAGCCTTGCGCAACCCTGAATCGCCGCTCCAGCTTTTCTCTAACTTGTCTTTCCAGAGTTGAAGCATCTGCTCGTTGAGTTGCAGCACTCCATCGCGCGTTACGCCGTCAGGGGGCGGAACAAGCGCAGCCATTGCGTCGAAGACCCGCGCGCGATCACTGGCATCAAGGCGCGCGAGCAGGTGCCAGAGGGTTAATGTGTCGCGCACGCGCGCTTCAGTTAGTAAGACGTCAAGCGGGCCGGTTTTTGAATCGGGCGCTGCTTTGGGATCAAAATCGAGCTTAGTTAACGCCACCCGGAAGCTTTCGGAAGCATCCTCGAAATACGGTGTGCCTGGTCCGATGCCCGGCCTCGTAATGCAAGCAGCTCCCGCCGGCACCATCGATTCGCGATCTTTCAACTGCAACGCCACCCAGCCGGAGGTAACGCGTAACAGACTGCCACCTGCGTCATCAACTTCGAGAATGTAGGCGCAACCCAAATCCGCTGCAACGCCGGACGGGGTGTCCACGAAGAACAATTTAGGCGGCGCCCAGATTCTTGCGCTCATGCGACCGCGCGCCAGCTCAAGACGATGTTCAGTTGGTTTTGTTTGCAGCAGACGCACGCGCGTATTTGGATCGATTTCGACTTGCCCGATGCTGCCCACATCAATTCTCGCGCGCGAGCCACTGTCTGTCTCAAGCCACTGTCCAAGCTCCAGCTTTCCTTTGTCGCCGATTCGCGCTGAGCCAATTCGCGGCGCGCCATCGAGGCGCGCGACTTCCCAGAAAGGACGCGCCTCGTGCGTGTAAAGCCAGAAAGCCGTAAAGCCGATCGCCAGAGCGATCGTCGCCGCCATCGCAAAGCGCGGTTGAAGAAGGAATCCAAACCTTGATCGTTTCCCTTCCCCGGTTCGACCGTGCTCAGTCTGCGCCGCCCGGAGCGGTTGCAGATCATTCCAGAGAGAATCCGGCGCGGAAATCTGTGGCAGGTGTTCGGCTAGTTTCACGCCCAGCTTTACTTCTTCAAACTCCGCGCGACAGCGGTGACAACCAATCAAGTGTTCCGCCACGTGTCGCGACTCTGCCGCCGGCAGCTCGCCATGGCAGTAAGCCGATAATTCTTTGTAAACGTGCTTTGTAAACATCGCTAATCTCCCAAAACAACCTGGCCTCGCAGATGAGCCAGACGCTTCGCCAGCGCTTTGTGGCCGCGATTGAGACGCGAGGCGACTGTGCCCTTCGAGCAGCCGAGCACGCTCGCGATCTCCTCGTACGACAGATCCTCGATGTACCGCAGCAGAATCGGCAAGCGAAACTTCGGCTTCAGCTCGCTGATGGCGACCTTCACCGAGTCGGCGATCTCGAGCCGCGCGTAATGTTTCTCTTGCGGTCTGCGATCTTTCATTCTGCTGACCGGATCCGATTCTCCAAAAGGAAGGAAGCGTCTTCGTCTGCGCTGCTCATCGATGCAGGTATTGACCACCAGACGGTACAGCCAGGTCGTGAACTCCGAGTTGCCGCGGAATTGTGTGATCGTCGTCATCAACTTCAAGAATACCTGCTGCGTAACGTCGCCGGCCGCCGTGTCGTCGCCCCTAAAAGAATAGACCGCGATGGAAAAGACCCGATCTTTGTAGGCTTCAAAGAGCAGACGGAATGCTTCCCGGTCGCCGTGCTGACAGGCTTCGATAACCCGCTCGTCTACGGTCTGCTGTGCCATTACAGCGCGCTGCTCCATCCCGTCCTCCATCCGCTAGCAACGACCATTAGACGGAGGTGGCTCTACTTTTCTTCCAAACTCGTCTGTTGCCGAACAACGGCTCACGCAAGAAGCATCAAAGAAAAGCACAAAGGCGCGAAGTCAAACTCGGGGCGGCAGGAATCCTTTGCGCCTTGAGCTTTTGACTTTGCGCCTTTGCGAGAAACGGTTGCCTTTAGCCAGTGGCAAAAAGGTCGAGGTGCGTTACCGCGTCACGTGGACCAGCATCTCTGTGCCGTTCTCGATCTTTAATTCTTTACTGCCCTGGATTGCCAGCGAGCCCGCGCCGCCTGCGCCACCGATGATCAACCCGATAGCCGCGCCTTTGCCGCCACCGGCGATGCCGCCGATGATCGCGCCCGCCGCCGCCCCGATACCGCCGCGCTTGATGGCCTGCTTGCCTCGGCTCTTGGATTGGACGCCACCTTCGGAATCGGCCTGCCCCGAATCCGAACCATAAACGCGCGTGACGTAGCCATGCAGCGTTCCCTTCCTGCCGTTGCTCAACTGGATCGAGTCAAAGGCAAGATTCATCGTCGTCCGGCCCTTAATCTTGCCCGACTTTATAATCGAGCGGATGTGCCCATTTACCGTCGCTTCGTTGTACTTCGCGGGATCGATCACGGTCACCGTGAACTTGTCCCCGACACGCGATGTCTTGCTCGATAGCGTGTCGTTGATGCGTACTTTCAAGTTTGTGCCCACCGGCACCACCGCCAACGTCGGTCTTCTGTGGACCGGACGCTTCAGTTGCGGTTTGCTTTCCTGGGAATAAGCTACGGCCGAGAGCGAGAGCAACATTCCAGCCGTTAACAACGCCAACGAAAATCTTTTTGCTGAGTCTTTTCTCATCATCTTCCTCCCCTGCACATTTTCGAGATGAACTTGCCTTAGTTTGCCGCAAGATCGTTTAGGTTCGCCAATTATTTCAGCCTCCAATACAACCTGTAAAGATGACAAAGCCGCCCGACAGCAAGGCGGCTTTCAATCTCTTCCCTATCTCAAGAACAAAAGTCAGGAGCCTGCTGTCACCACTTCCTTCGCTTCGCGAGCCTGCATCTCATCGTCGCTCTCCAACTGCCGCTGCCGGTGTACGGCGCCGTCGGAGTCGAAGATGTAGGCCGAAGGCGCTTCGCGCATGATGATGTCCTGCAAACGCATCAACCCGTACAGCAAAGCTTCCGGCCGTGGTGGGCAACCCGGAATGTAAACGTCAACTGGAATGCAGCGATCCACACCCTGCATCGTCGAGTAGGAATCAAACGGACCGCCGGTCGAAGCGCACGCGCCCATCGCGATAGCCCATTTTGGCTCGGGCATCTGTTCGTAAACGCGTCGCACCACCGGACCCATCTTCAACGTCACGGTGCCCGCGATGATAATCAGATCGCTCTGTCGCGGACTGGGCCGAAACACGCCGGCGCCGAAACGATCGATGTCGAAACGTCCCGCGCCCGTGGCAATCATCTCGATCGCGCAACACGCCAAACCAAACGTCATCGGCCATAGCGCAGATTTGCGCGCCCAGTTGACGACGGGCGCCGCCAGGTCGACCGCCTTCGCCCCGACGCTTCGTCGCAGCGAATTCATGATCGAATCGACCGTCGTTAAAACAAATCCTTCTTCGTGTTCAGCCATGATAATCAGTGAAAAGTGATGAGTGATGAGTGATGAGTAACCGCAAGTAATGCGCGATCAGCGACGAATGAGCCTCAGTTTTTTTCTCATCACTCATCACTCATCACTCATCACTGTTCTTAGGCCCACTCTAAAGCGCCTTTCCGCCAGGCGTAGTAGTAACCGACGACCAGGATACCGATGAAAACGAACATCTCGACGAGCGCGAGCTTGGTGAACGAGAAATCCTTGCCCATGAAGATGATCGCCCACGGCAGCAGAAAGATCGTTTCCACGTCGAAAATCAAAAAGAGCATCGCGACAATGTAATAGCGCACCGTAAAGCGATCGTGCGCCTCGGTCGTCGGATCGATGCCGCACTCATACGGCCGCATCTTATTCTTTTCAAACTTGATGGGCCGCAGAAAACGCCCAAGGACGATCGGCAGCACCGGAAAGACGATCGCCACCACGAAAAAGATCATCACCGGCCAGTAAGCCGTGATTGGCCCACCGACGTTTGGTCCGGTCGCTGTCGTTTGAAGCAGCATCGCGCTCAAAAGAATCCGAAAATTAATCCGCTCGCAAAGATATTAAGTGCCGCGCAAGATCAATGTCAACGAGCAGTCCGTCCTCAAGTGGATCGGCGATCCGTCGCTAGGCAAATTGGATCGACTTCAAGATGCAGTCCGCGAAGCGGACGAACGACAATAGCCCAGCACTTCAGTGCTGGGTAAACGAGTAAATAAAAAAGAAAAGTCCGCGAAGCGGGCGACAGTTACAGAACCGGGAGCGGTAGCGACCGGGTAGTGACCGGGTTCATGATGTTTGGTCATGACGAATCTTTTTGCGCGCAGCGACCCCCTCGCTACCGCTCGGGGTTCTGTACCGAGCCGTCCGCTTCGCGGACTTCAAATCCATGATTGGCTATCGTTACCCAGCGATAAATCGCTGGGCTATTTCCGAGTCGTCCGCTGCGCGGACTTCGCCTCTGCTCATTTTCAACATCTTGATGTCGACAGGTGACCAACCTCCTGAAGCACTAACAACCAGCCTACCAATTCTTCGCGGCGGCTTCGGCATCTTCGAGTTCTTCTTTGCGACGCCAATAGCCGCAGGCTTCGATGAGCTTGCGTGCGGCGGCGAGATCTTCTTGCGGACTCGTCCACGGATACGGCTTCACTGCCCAAAAAAGGCGCGCGCGGTAAAGGTGAACGTCCGCCATGAACAACTCATCGGGCCATCCGGCAGGCGTAATCATTTGTTGGCATTCTTTCTGTCCCGCACGCGCTTAATCACGGGCAGCAAGTCTTTCCGAACCTGCTCCCAACCCTCGGATCTCCGCGCTTTCGAGATGCTGGCGAATTTTCGGGCTAGCCTCTGCAGCCTACCAAGGAACGGATCGTCGTCGCAGGCACACGCCTCGAGTTTGACGGTCACGACCTCGACTTCCCCAGCTTCAATTCAAGAAGCGGTCTGCCTTTCTGGTCGCGAGACTCGAAATAGTATCTTAGGATTTCCTCTGGAGGTCTCGCCAGTACGCTCTCGGGTATGTGCAACTTCGGGTTTCCGTGCAAGCCCAGCTTTTTGAGTGGTAAGCCGCGAAGCGTTTCGGGAAGCGTCAAGTTTATTGTCGTCCAAATACAAGTGTGTGAGTTCGGGTAATGAGCCAATCTCGGGAGGCACCGTTCGGAGTTGGTTTTTGCCTAGACCGATCGCTTTCAGTGATGAGAGTTCGGCAATCCATTCAGGTAGCTCCCGAAGTCTGTTGTATGTCAAAGCCAGAACGTCAAGGTTGCGAATTTCTCGCAAACTCTCTGGAACCGACTCTAACTTGAGCCCATTCAGGACAAGAATACCGGTCTTCCCGCCATATCTCGCTGACTGCCTCACTAACAACCGATTCTCCCAAGGCGCTCGTTTCCATTCAGCGATTCGCTCTTCAGCGATCTCCGCCGGCGTTCGTTTCCTTGTTGCCGGTCGCTTTGGCTCTTGCCTTCTTTGGCATAATCAACTCCTATTGGACTTTGTGTCGGCGAGATAGGACATGCTCGTCTAAGTTTTTCGCACTTCCTTCGAGCAACTGCTGCCGCGATATGCCGGCTGAAGTTCGTCTCCCTCCAACCGCACCATCAGCCCACTTGCCGCGAGCAGCCGGTTCAATTCGCGGACTGCGGGCTTGTCACTGCTGTTGTGGGAGAGGAAGACGTCAAATTCCATGGGGTTGACCTTTAGCGGGCGCCTGACGAAAGCATTTGCATGTGTCCGTTCATGCGGACATCTTACCTAAAGACCGAAAACCCTGCATAGATCATCTGCACATCCACGCCGGGATTGATTGGCGATCTGTCGCCGTTGGAGATGTGCTGGTATTTATAACCGACGGTGAACGCGCGCCGGGAGCTATTGACGATCTGAACTCCGCCGCCGAAGTCGAAGGCGAAGTTGAATCGTGTGGCTCCGTCAACCGGCACATCCTCGCGAAAATAGAGAAAGCCTCCCGTACCGCTCGCGAATGGCTGGACACGATGTTGCCGTCTGAAATTGAACTTCAAACCGATTGGCGAAAGACCGGCGGCGTAAACACTCTTGCGGGTCTTCTGGACCACGAAGCCGCCCGAGCCTGTGGGAACAAAGCTGAATCTATCGTTTGCCAGGATCGCCAGTGGCACCGCATCGATGGTCCATTCAAACGCGACTGTTTTGCTCGCGGCGAGCACACGACCGTAACGCAAGCCAACGTTCCCAAACCTCGCGTCTGGCGTTTTGCCGATTAGCGTCGTCGCATCAAACGAGATGGCGCCCCAAATCCCGAACTCGTTCCAACGCTTCTCGATTCCTTTGCCAATCGATTGATCTTTAGAATTGTTTGTGGCCGCGGTCCGCATTTCATTCCCGTCACCTTGCGACCGGACAGTGATTGGCGCGGCAAATAGAGCCAGACAAGCGAAGGCAAAAAGCGCACTTTTCGTCGGTCTAGATCCTAACAAACGATGCGTGAGCCAGTTTGGTCTGTTGCGCACGTTTCCTCCGTTCGAGATAGACAGTCAACTGTGCTGGGTCTGACCGGCAAGCAAGGCGATCGCGTGATCGAGTACTGGCTTGATCACCGCAAAGCTGTCGCGCACGCCTTTGGGTGAGCCGGGCAGGTTGACGATCAGTGTGCCGGAGCGAATGCCGCAGACGCCGCGTGAGATCATGGCCATCGGTGTGTGTTTGAGAGTCTCCATGCGCATCGCTTCAACCAGACCTGAGG
Source organism: Pyrinomonadaceae bacterium (assembly GCA_041499185.1). Lineage (GTDB taxonomy): Bacteria > Acidobacteriota > Blastocatellia > Pyrinomonadales > Pyrinomonadaceae > JAOAPY01. Next base: position 52,682 of record JBGQJU010000029.1, read on the forward strand.
CTTCTCTCTCAATGACCGCGAGCGTTGCTTCCGGCGTGTTATCGCGCGGACCGAAGCCCGTGCCGCCCGTAGTCACAATCAGATTAACGTGCTTCAGATCAGCATAGGCACGCAGCTTGTGAGACAACGGTTCCAGATCGTCATTAACGATTTCCTTCGCAATGATCTCTGCGCCGAGGTCGGTCAGCAATTGCACCAGCGCCTCGCCCGACTCGTCCTTGCGTTCGCCGCGTGAGCAGGCATCGCTGACTGTGATGACTACGGCGTGAATTGTACCGGCCATGCTCTACTTCGACTGCTTGGAGGGCCGAGCCCATTTGCGTATCTTCCGCAACCAGGTCAACCGGTCGAGAGTGCGGCTCTCATTAAGAAACGTTGTTATGATCTCACCGGTCAGGCGCGGCAGTGCGCGACTACGCTCTTGTTGAACATAGACCTCGCCTTTTAGTAGGTGAACGGTTGTCCGACTACCGTCATAGCGCCAGACTTCGGGAACACCCAGTTTGGCAAAGATAGGAAGCTTCTTAATGGCGGGACTGGTAATCTCGACTTCGACAACCAATTCAGGCGGAGGATCTACGGCCAGGTCGATTCGATCTTTCCCTCTTATTCGAGAAGCATGCTTCAGGTAAAAGCAAGAATCCGGCTCAAAGCCGCGCTTGAACAACTTCCGCTTGAACGTTGTGGAACCTAGTCCGTAAACCTCCACATTCCATTCTTCGCCAAGCGCGCTTAGCATCAGTTTCAAGGCTTCATTTATTGCCTCATGTTTCGCGGTGGGGCTCATGATTTCCAAGTCTCCACGATCGTAGGTGAGACGCGGTGCGCTGCAATCCTCGAGATCAGCGAGCAGGCGCTCATAAGTCTCCCAACTGACCTCGCGCAGCACTACGCGAGACTCTGCTGGTTCCAGCGACATCGGCGCCTCAACTTCATTCAAAACCGCAACCATCGCTTATACCAATCCTTTCGGCTTCTATCGTCGCACATACTCTTTCAACCAGCAACGATCCATTACGACTAACAATCTGGCATCGAGCGCGCGTTGCGCGGCAGCGTAGTCGATGACGCCTTCCTGCAGCCAGACAGCCTTAGCGCCAACTGCGATTGCTTCGTCCACGGCTTTGCCGGCCTCATCAGATCGGCGAAAGATATCAACCAGATCAATCTCTTCCGGCACGTCGGCAAGCGCTGGATACGCCTTCTCGCCGAGCACTTCTGACTCATTAGGATTGACGGGAATTACTCGATAGCCGTGGCGTTGCATGAATGAGGCGACACCGTGCGAAGGACGATTTGGATCCGAAGAAAGCCCGACGACTGCGATTGTGCGGCACTGGTCGAGGATTTGCGCGATAGTACCTGGAGTATTGATGTCCAATAGAGTTCTATTGAATCCACTGTTAGCGGCTTTGCCGCCGCCCAATAGGGGTAGGGAGAACGAGTCGTTCCCCCTCCCTCCGAACCGGACGGGCGGTTCTCCCGCATCCGGCTCTCCAGTTGGTGGTTCACCGCCGAGAGGGTTGACCACACTGCGCGCGAGCGGC
>JBGQJU010000030.1:0-53357 GCA_041499185.1 Pyrinomonadaceae bacterium
CGCACAAACCGTTCAAAGTGGCCATCGTCGCTTGCATGCGCAAACTGCTTTCGATCGTTAACGTCATGATCCGCAACAATGCTCGTTGGCAACTTAACCCTGAGTCAATATCAGCTTGACTTCAAACACAGTTGCTCTGCGTTGAGTCTTCTTGCAACTTAGTTCACCGCCGAGGCGCACAGGACGCCGAGTACGCGCAGAGAAGCGAATAAGGCTCCGACGATTCTTTTTCCGACAGACTCCGCCTCGGACTCGTCGAACTGGACCACCAACGAGACTAATCGACAAGCAAGCAGAGACGAGTCTTTCTCGATACACTTGGGAGAGGTTATACTCCCTGACGCGAACATGCACCGCAACCTCCGCACATTCCTCGATCTGCTGACACGTGAAAAGGATTTGATCACCATCGAGGCTGAGGTCGATCCGTATCTCGAAGTTGCCGAAATCCATCGCCGCGTGATCGAGCGTGGTGGTCCGGCACTGCTGTTCCAACGAGTGAAGGGAAGTCGTTACCGCGTCGTTACCAATCTGTTTGGCACCGAGCGGCGAATCGAGCTGGCCTTTGGCCCAAAGCCGGAAAGAGTCGTGCGCGAACTGGTTCGTGTCGCGGAAGCGTTGCTGCCGCCGCGAGCCGTCGAGTTGTGGCATCACCGTACGCTGGCGCTTGACTTTCTGAAGCTGGGAACGCGCAACACCAGCCGCGCGCCGGTGACGGAAGTGATCGATCGTCCCGCGCGACTTGATGAGTTGCCGGTGCTAACGACCTGGCACGAAGATGGTGGGCCATTCATCACGCTGCCGTTGGTTTACACGGAGAACCCGGTCACCAAAAAACACAATCTCGGTATCTATCGCCTGCAGGTCTACGATGCGCAATCGACCGGTCTGCACTGGCAGATTCAAAAGGGCGGCGGCTTTCATTACAAAGAAGCCGAAGCCCTATCGCAGCCTTTGCCGATAACAGTCTTTCTCGGTGGGCCGCCGGCGTTGATTCTCGCCGCCATCGCGCCGTTACCCGAAGACGTTCCTGAGCTGATGCTTGCGTCCTTGGTCGCCGGCGAAAAGATCAAGATGACCAGGAACGCGCTTGGCGGCATGCATCGCTTAGCAGCGGAAGCCGAGTTTGCTTTAGCTGGCCAGGCGTCGCCGCACGAGCGACGAGCGGAAGGACCATTTGGTGATCATTATGGTTACTATTCGTTGCAGCATGAGTATCCGGTCTTTCACGTCAATGCCGTCTTTCATCGCCGCGATGCGATCTATCCCGCTACGGTCGTTGGGAAACCGAAGCAGGAAGATTTTTTTCTTGGGGACTATTTGCAGCAATTGCTGTCGCCGCTGTTTCCGCTGGTGATGCCGAGCGTCCGCGACTTGTGGACTTACGGCGAGACGGGTTTTCATTCTCTGTGTGCAGCCGTGGTAAGGGAACGTTACACGCGCGAGGCGCTGGTGTCGGGCTTTCGCATTCTGGGTGAGGGCCAGCTCTCGCTGACGAAGTTTTTGATCCTAACCGACACACCACAGGACCTTCATGACTTTCCGAAAGTGTTCGAGCACGTGCTGGCGCGCGTGCATTGGGAGTCGGATTTGTTTGTCTTCTCAAACGTCTCGATGGACACGCTCGACTACACCAGCGGGAAAGTCAACGAGGGCAGCAAAGCCATCATGCTTGGGCTGGGGGATGCAGTCCGTGAGCTGCCGCGCGAGTTTCGTGGGAGTTTGCCGGGCAACGTGACGAGAGCGGAAGTGTTCTGCGGCGGCTGTCTCGTCTTGCAAGGGGCGCCGTATTCACAGGAGCCGGAACAAGCGGCACGGCTGGCGCGCGAGCAGGTGTTCGCAGATTGGCCGCTGATTGTTTTGCACGACGATGCGAGTGTCGCGCGCTCGACAACGGACTTTCTCTGGTCCACCTGGACCCGCTTTGAGCCGGCCAGTGACATTCACGCCGCCGAAACCAAAGTTGCGCGGCATCATCTCGCCTACAGCGGGCCGGTGGTAGTCGATGCCCGAAAGAAACCCAGCCTTCCGGACGAGTTGATCGTGCGCGAGGACATTTCGCAACTAGTGGATAACCGCTGGCGTGAATATTTTCCGGATGGGCTGTAGGCTTTCGGTTTCTCCCTTCTCCCGCTGGGAGAAGGGCCGGGGAAAAGGGGCTTAGCTGGCGGCGCTCGATACTCAGCCCTCCCCCAACCCTCTTCAAAGGGAGAGGGAATCAGAACAAACAGAGAAACAAAGACAGTAGCTACGGCTGCTATGAATATTGCGTTCCTAACGGAACTCTTTGCGTCTTGTCGGCGTTCCTTCTCTCTCACGACCAGAGTCACTGGGTGGGCGGAAAGCGGCGAGAAGCCAACATGCGTCAATTCTGGAAGAAGAACATTAAAGTCACGCTTGGAATTGTTCTCCTTCTGATCCTCTTTTGCGCGGTTTGGTCGTTCTTCATTGAGCCCAACCGTCTTGTCGTCCACCGGGAAACTATTCAGATCGACAACTGGCCGAAAGAACTCAGCGGCTTACGCATTGCCATGATCGCTGACCTTCACACCGGTGGACCGTTCATCGACGATAAGAAGCTGCGACAGATTGTCGAACGGACGAATCAACTCAATCCCGATTTGATCGTTCTGCTCGGCGATTACATATCACCGAACAGTTGGCATAGCCATCGGGTTGAGCCGGAAGTAACGGCAGCGGCGTTAAAGGATCTGCACGCGCCGCTGGGTGTTTATTCCGTCCTTGGCAATCACGATTGGTGGTACAACGGCGAGAAGGTTCGCCGCGCTTTCGAACAGAACGGTATTCCCGTGCTGGAAGACGAGGTGGCGGAAATCAAGTGGCGCAACAGCTCGTTCTGGCTCGTCGGCCTGGCGGATCTGTGGACGCGCCCGCAACACATCAACGAGACGATCGCGAAAGTGCCGCGGGGCGCGACGATGTTTGCCCTGACTCACAATCCTGACATCTTTCCGCGCGTTCCGCAGAGCGTGCCACTGCTGCTCGCCGCTCACACTCACGGCGGACAGGTGAACATTCCGCTGATTGGCACTCCGATCGTGCCTTCTCAGTACGGGCAAAAATATACCGCTGGGCACGTCTTTGAGAATGGCCATCACATGTTCGTAACCACCGGCATCGGCACCAGCATTCTTCCCATTCGGTTTCGCGTCACGCCAGAGATTGTGATTTTGACAATCAAATAGTAGGAGGTAAGGGAAGCTCACCGCTCGCCTTTGACTTGCTGTTGCCGGCAACTTCATCGCGGCGCTGCTTTGTACCAGCCGTGCCAGCATGTCCTTCTTCGCCGAAACAGCAAAATAAACAGCGGATTTGTCCAGATCAGCGTGCGCCAGAGTCGCCACTGATCAAAGCGGCGCGTAGAGGGAACTACTCTTAAGTCCTCGATAAAGACGACGCTGCCATTCTGCCGCTTCGCAATTCGCTTCAGGCGCCAATAAAAATCTACATCTTCTCCCATAAACAGGGTTTCATCGTAGCCGTTCAACGCAAAGAACAGATCCCGCCGGCAAAACTGAGTTGCCCCCTGCGCCATTCCTATTAGCTTGCCGAGGACTCGCCAAAATTGCAGGTAAGCCTTTACCGTGAGCTTCATCGGCCGGTAATCCGGATCTACTGCTCCGCCAAAACAAGTGGCGTCTGACATCGCCTCAACAATGCGCGACAACAATTTGTCCGGCACGATCGTGTCAGCGTCAATAAAAACGAGGACATCACCATTACAAAGTTTCGCTCCGGTATTGCGGACCTTCGCGACGTTGTGCTGCGTCTCTCGTGCGACCGTAGCACCCAGAGCGCGTGCGACATCTGCCGTCGAATCATCGCTGTCGTTATCAACCACAATAATCTCTGCTTGAAAACTCCGTTCGCCTTGTAGGCATGCTTTTGCTCGGTTGAGACTGGCGAGCGTTTCACCAAGGTAACCTTCTTCGTTGAAGGCAGGGATGACAACTGAGATCAACATTGCTACATTTTGAACCAAGCATTAACCTCGTACAACATTGGTAGCGCCCACGAAGTGCTAGTGTCCTGTCTCTAAAGTTCGTTGACAAAATCGCGGCATGCCAACGGGGCGCTAGCCCCACCGTAAGGGAGGGCTCATGTGTTAGCGGCTTATAAAGACTGAGCCCCCCCTTACGGTCGGGCTAGCGCCCCGGTGATCGATCAATTAAGCAAACTCCTGAGACAGCACACTAGGCCGGCGCCGATTTCTCGCAACTCTGGCGCTTGCTCGAAGACGGCGACCTCACAGCCCCGCTGTCTCAGTGCGATAGCTGTGGCAAGACCCCCGATGCCACCGCCAACAATGATGATTTTTGGACCAGTTCGCCCTTGGCAGCGATGTACTTTGCCTGCGAGAAGCATCCCGAGGACGACGGCCGGTTGTTAGCCAGCCGTATACTTCTTCACTCCCGCCACTTTTCTTCCCCACTGATGCTGCCAGCAGAAGGCCAGTCTGATCCCTACTTGGTTCGCTCTCGATCAACGGCATTGCGAATCTTCCGAGCCACTTCTGGCAGTAGCTGTGTCGGCACGGCCGTGGGAACGGCCATTGCGGCCTGAGCATGGCGACGGGACGACTCGTGGTCTCCCTTCGCAGCGTAGATCAAAGAAAGGTAGGAATGCGCATTAAGGGCGTCTGGCTCCTCTGCCTCGCTGAGTTCGGCTTCGCATTGCCTAATGGCGTCCGCGACGTCTCCTCGCACGATCGCCATCCTTGCGAGCTCGAAGTGCGCATTGGGCAAGGCAGGGTAAAGGATTAGAGCCTCTCGGATAAGAGCGCACGGGCGCTCTTGCTCCTCCGATCCGTCCCAAGTGGCAGTAGCTTCACGAAGGAGGCGTCGTGCCCTGTCCGGGACCTCCTCCTCCCGGCCGGTAAGCATTTCCTTCACATCTCTGGCTGCGTTGTCCCACTCGTAGCTGCGCCAACCTTTGATATGAGTAATGAGTTCGGAACGCTGACCTTCGGACAGTTGGACGGAGTGGCCCGCCAAGCGCAGCAATGCATCCACGACTTCGGGGTCGTGCCCGGTAGGGAGGTTGATGGCCTCTTGTAGCGGCAGATCGAACGCATACAGTCGATCTACGGCGTAATACCCACCTCCCACATGCCCTACCCCGTAAAGAACCAACACGAACTGGCCTGGTCCCACATTGCCAGAACCTTCCCAGCTAAATCCGCGGAAGTATGTGAGGATGTGATCTTGAAGGAAGATCACGGGGTGTGGCGTGGAAGTGATGTAGTGGGAATCACCAAAGAGGACCCTTGCAGCTCTCATTGCTTATTGCCTCCTTGCGTCCCCTCACGAGTGTCGCGTCCGACGGATAACGCGGGATTCGTCCACGGGCTGGCTAACGTTTGAGTTCAGGTGGCGCGGGCGGTGACACGCAAGCCGCGCCGGACAAAGCTAGTTTAGAAAGGCGCTATCCCGCGCTCACCTGCAACGAATTGTTAGACCGGCTCCGAGCGCGCGGACGAAACGCCTAATTACAGGCGGCTGCTGGCGCTTGTGCCTCAACTCCCAAAAAGTATCCGTCCGACCTTAACCTCGCGATCCAACATCCGCCGCTCTTCGAATCGCGGACGAAGACGGTTTCCGCGTCACCAGATTTGAAGCCGGTTCGAACCAGTGTAAGTCTCGTCCCTTGCGATGAGGGCTCGGGTGCAGTCGCAGCAAGTTGCGTGTTGGACATGCCAACAGCGACGCCGACGATGAGCCAGCCGATCGCGCGTAGTGTTCTTTTGAGCAGCATTTTCTGATTCTCCTCTTTGAAGCCCGAGGCCTCGGATTGAGCGCCGGTCTAACGTTTGAGTTCAGGTGGCGCGGGCGGTGACACGCAACCCGCGCCGGACAAAGCTAGTTGAGAAAAGCGCTATCCCGCGCTCACCTGCAACGAATTGTTCGGCGGCGCGTTAGAGAAACTAAGCGTCTGCGAGAGCTTTTATCAATCCGTTTGAGCTTGAGACCCAGCCGAATCCCGCTTCGGAAACGAGCACGAGAGAGGCGTCGTGATTACTTCCTGGCAAACTGTGGCCGAGGGTCGGTTGGCTCATGCAATCCGTTAGCAACACACAAGAATAGTCTCTGTACATGGCGTCTCTGACCGTCGCCTCTACGCATACACTCGTAGTACAGCCAGTGATGATGAGGTGTTTGATCCCCAGCTTTTTTAGCGTGGCATCCAGGTCGGTTTGATAGAAGCCGCTGAATCTATGTTTATAGATAACAACATCGTCCGCATGCGGTTTGAGTTCAGGGAGAATATCTGTGTCCCAGGTGTCGCGGATCAGAATTCGACTTTCTCTGCCGTCAGGGGCACGAATGGTCTTCCCGACGCCGAATTGCAGATGCCTCACGCGATTCACAGAGTCGGGAGCGCCCAGGTCCGAGAGATCCGGACGAAAGGCCATTTTGAGATAAACAATCTTGATGCCCGCCTCGCGAGCCGACGCCAGGACTTTTGCGGTGGGGCCGACGGCCTTTTGAATGCCGGATATATCAATTCCAGCGCGGTCGAACATGCCGCCCTTCGAGCCGAAATCGTTCTGCATGTCAACGACGATCACCGCCGTCCTTGCGATATCGATCGTGATCGGGTCAGGCTTTGCATCGATCCTGATAATCCTGCCTTTCGTGGAATGAAAGAAATGGGATGCAGTGTTTGCTTGAGTGATTACTGATCCGCTTGTGACTCCACCCAGCGAAGATACAGCCATGGCCGCGAGCATGCGACGTCGTGTCAATTTGTGTGGTTTCTTCATTTTCCCTCTCCTTCAAGAGTAAGCCGATTATAAGCCGCCGAACGAAAGAGTTAAGTCGCACGCCGGAGACACGGTAGAAAGCCCTTCAATGGTTGGGGATTTGAAGGAAAGCCATTCAACCGGCAGTCGGCGTGTCGGCTTCAACGACTTGTTGGGCAGCGTCCGTGCGGCGTCAGATGCGTTAGCAAGAGGCGGCTTGGGTATATCCGGCCTCAACATGGTATCGTGCGTGGCTAATAACGTGCAGGGTGCGAGCATCACGTTCACTGTTTTTCCTCAACCTTGAGTCAGACGTTGCCACGGCAATCCGGGCGTGAATTTAAACTCTCCCGGCGGCTCTTCAAGTAGCTTTACGAAGCCGCGATAGATTTCAATGATGTCCGCTTCGCTCAGAGGTTCCTTGTGGTTAGCACAGTAAGCAGCGGCCAAATTGCTCGCAACGATCTCTCTAGTTGGTGTGTCCACTAATGAATTGTCCTTTCCGTTGAATGGGCGGAGCCGCCCAACATCCTAAGTATCTATCAAAGCCGCCCCATAATACCGCCAAACGTGGTGTTGTGCATCACATCTGACTCAGCACATGGATGATGTGCGGGACGTCGCTGCTTTCGCGGATGCGTATGACGCGCAGGCCGAGATTGATCAGCCATTCGTTCGGACTGCCGATCAACGAGCCGAGTGTGGCTACGCCTTCATCAAGAATATTCAGCTCGCGGGCCAGTCGATCCGGCAGTGTTGAATTGATCATATTCGCTACCAGCCACGCGCTGGCGCGCGCTTTCCCCAAACTGAAGTTGATCAACCGTCCTTCGGTTTGCGAGGCGTAGTGATGGAGGAGCTTGATCCACGGCGAAACTTCTTCAATGTCCGACCGGACTTTTATGATCATGCTGCTGAGAATATCGTTTATCTGATTGAAATCATGTTCGAGCGAAGGCAGCTCGGACCCCGGCGCGACTGCTTGCGCGGCGATGCCCAGGTCAAAGTTGACGTGCGCGTTCGTTCCGGTGAGAAGGTGCTGAAGAATTATCGGCGGCCATTTGGTAGCCATCTGAAAAGAAACGAGCCAGCACTTGCTCAACGGTTCACCGCGGCGAAAGCTTCCGAGCGCCGCGAGATACCGATTCGCAAACGTCACGTCGAGCTTTTCCATCCGCGCGCCGTCTTCAAACAGATCGGCCACAATGCCTTCTTTGACTTTGATAGTCACGTTTCGGTAGAGCGCGGCGAAAAAACCGAGACGACTGCGCTCGTTGCGCGCGCGAAGAATGATTTGACCGAGTTCCGCGATAACTTCATCGATGGTCTGTGGGGTCAAGGTTGTCTGCTCCTTCGGTATCGAGCGTGAGAATTCAGCATGGCAGCCGAAGCGTGAACAGAGCGCCGCCCTCCGGCGTATTCCCAGCCGAGAGCGTTCCGCCGTGTTCGGTAATGACGCGATGAGCGAGAGCGAGCCCGACGCCGTGGCCCGTCGCTTTGGTGGTGAAGAAGGGAATAAAGATGCGCTGTAGATCCGTTGGGGGAATTCCTTCGCCCGTGTCTTTGATCTCGACGACAGCCCATTGCTTGCCACTTGCATCCTGGTCATTGAACACGCGAACGTGAACCTCTCGAGTTTCTTTATTTTCTGAAATCGCCTCGGCGGCGTTGCGAATTAGATTTAGAAGGGCTTGGCGCAGCATCCGTTCGTCGGCGCGGATTTCGACTCTCTGCGTTTCCTTGGGTGCCCCTGAGCCCTCCCTTACGGTCGGGCTTCTGCCCCGCTCCCGAGCGGGCTGAGGAGGCGCAGAGAAAACACGCGGATCCTGGACGATCAGTTTGACCTTGCGTTCCTCAAATAGCGGTGCCAGCTCCAGCGCACACTCGTCGATTAACTCGTCGAGCGAGACTTCCTCAAGTTGCAGTGGTTGCGGCCGAGCGAAGTTGAGAAAAGCAGTGACCATCTCCGAAAGATTGCGCACCTCGTTGAGCAGGGACACCGTTACTACGTGGCCACGTTCGTCGAGGTCGAGGTTCTGCAATAGCTGCGCGTAGCCATGAAGGGTCGCGATCGCGTTCTTAAATTCGTGTGCCAGCCCGGCGGACATCTCGCCCAGGCTTTCCAGGTTTCGCTTGAGCGCCACCTGCTCGCGCAATTGCATGACTTCAGTGATGTCCATCAGCAGACATAAAGCGCCGCGCCCGCCGAGCTCCTCTGAAAGGTCGATCGGCGCAATGGTCGCTCCCAGCCTACGCACCGCTCCGCCGCCGGTGACTGTTTCAATTTCTTCGCGGCGATACAGTCTTCCCGTTGCCAAACACTCTTCAACCGTCTCGGCCAGGCGCGGCAACTTGGCCAGTAACGTTCGGACCGGTTGGCCCAGCGTCTGGCCATCGATCTCCAACAGGGCCCGGCCGGGTCCATTGATGACCATCGATCGCCCATTGCCGTCGAACGCGATCAGACCCGAGGGAACGCTCGCGACGATGCGTTCGCTGAACCGTTCGGCGGAATCCGCGCGCTCGCTGGCCTGCGCGCTTAGTCTTTCAAGCTCTTTTTGCTGCGCTTGAAGCTTAGCGACGACCGATTGAAATGTCTCGAGAACAAACTGGGCCTCGTCTGTCGACTTCAGAGTATGGGCCGCAACCGAGGCGCGTTCGGCTTCACCGACAAGCTGGCGGTAAGGACGCACTAACCAGCGTAGCAGGAAGAGAATGCAGAGGAGGCTGCCAATCAGGATCGCGATGAATGCTGTCAGCAAAATCGGCCCGCGCGCCGCGGGCAGTGCCGGCGTCAGGGCATAGACCAAAATGGCAAACAGCGTCGCCAGCAGGAAGAAGCCGGTTAACAGCGAGAGACCAAATTGGAGACGATTACGAGCCATAAAAGGGCGAAGAGCAAAGAGATAAGCACAAAGTGCCAAGAACAAAGATCAAAGACCAACTCACTTAAATTGAGATGCATACCACTCAATGATATGCGAGCCCACCAGCAGCGCAACGATGGCGCCGATACCAAGAAAGACACCGAAGGGCAGCATCATCTGCAAGTCTCGCTTGCCCTGTCGGAGCATCAACGCGATGCCGATGATCGAGCCTGACAGAACGCCGAGAAAGATCGTCAGCACCGTTAGTCGCCAGCCGAAGTACACACCGACCATAAACATCATCTTGACGTCGCCGAGGCCCATGGCTTCAATGCCACGAAGTTTTTCCCACGTCCAACCCATCAACCACAACGAACCGCCGCCAATCAGCCCGCCAATTAGCGCGCCAACAAGAGACGACGCCAAAACCGGCATTCCGTGGAGAATCCCATTCATCAGCGACGGCAAATCGTCGAAGTATGCCGTCGCTGTAAAATAGGGAATCGCAACGCGAGCGACGAGCGCGAACACGATACCCGGATAAGTAATCGCGTTTGGCAGGAGCATGTGCTCCGCATCGATAAAGATCAACGCGATTAGCGCGCTCACGAAAACAAGATCGAAGGGCAGCGCCGGCGTCAGACCATCACGCCAGGTGACCGCGACGTAGAGCAGCGCAGTCAGCAACTCCACCGCCGGGTAACGAGCCGAGATAGCCGCGTGACATGAACGACAGCGCCCGCGGAGCATCAGATAACTCAGAACCGGAACGTTGTCATAGAAAGCAATGGCGACGCCGCACGAGGGACAGCGTGAATGCGGCAGGACTACAGACTCCTCGCGTGGCAATCGATGAACGACGACATTGAGAAAGCTGCCGATGATTGCGCCAAAAACGCCGATGATGATGTAAGGAACAGGCGAGGGAAGTGCTGCCGAAATGTCTGGCAGGAGCGATACCAGGATGACATTCATGCTAATAGCATTGTATGAGGGCAAAGAGCAAAGAGCCAAGGGCAACGCGCAAAGGGCAAAGAGCCAGGGGCAAGGGGCCAAGCGCTCTTAGCTCTTAGCTCTTAGCTCTTTGCCCGTCTGCATCTCCCAGAGCATCAGATGCTTCAGAAACGCGTGATGCGCGGCAAAGCTGGCGATGCTCAAGCCGGCGAGCCCATCGCGCCAGCCGCCTTTGAGGATCAGACTTCGCACGAAAGCCGCCGGACCCGCGGTGGCAATCTTGAAAGGAGAAGTGCGTCGACCCGCTTCGAACATTTGACGAGCGGCAAGCGGCGCGTAGCGTTCGCCAATCATCCGGTGGTCATAAGCGGCGTTGCGCCCCGGGTAGTGCAAAATATCGCCGGACAGCATTGTGATGCGCGCACCAGAGTTCATCTTTACCGATTCGTGAATGTATGGTCCTTCCCAGCGCGCAAGAGCTTTCCTGAAGAGCCGCAACTGTCGATCCGGGTACCAGCCGCCGCCGCGGATCCAACGGCCCATGTAGTAAGAGCGCCGAGCAATAAGGTACCCATCGGCGAGTTCGTCATCGTTCTTTTCACGAAGCTTGTGGATCGAAGTCTTTAATTCTTCGGACACGCGCTCGTCGGCATCCAGGCTGAAAACCCACTCCTGCGAGGCCTGATCGGTAGCAAACTGTTTTTGCGCGGCAAAGCCTGGCCACGGCTGATTGATCACGCGGGCGCCGCACTCGGCGGCGATCTCGCGAGTCTTGTCGGGAGACTGCGAATCCACGACGATGAGCTCATCGGCCCAGGCGGCCGATTCGCAGGCTGCGCGGATATGCTGTTCTTCGTTGAAGGTGATGATCGCCGCAGTGATTCTCATTGCCGATTTCCGATTGCCAATTGCCAATTGTAATTCAAGTCCTTGAGATCCATTAGGTACAAATTGGCAATCGGCAAGCGGAAGTCGAAAATGTTCTACGGAGCCGTGCGGCTCTCGACGATCACGTTATTGGCGTGCAGCGTCGTAGAAGTTGCGTGTTGCAGCGCGGCAAGCGCTTTGTTGTAGTCAGTCTCAGCTCGCAGCTCGGCGTCCCGGGCATTCGCCAAAGCGTTCTCGCGCTGAAACAGAAGGAAGGTGGTTGAGCGTCCTACAGAATACAGGCGTTGCTCGCCTTCGAGCTGGAGCTCGGCATTCGCGCGCGCTTCACGCGCCGTCAGGACTCGCCGCCGCGATGTTTCCACGGACTGCGCGGCATTGCGGACGTCAACTTCAACCAACAGCTCGGTTGAGCGCACCGAAGCTTCGAGTTGCTCCTTCTGGATCTGCGCGCCGGCCAGGTTAGCTTGCGCGGTCTTGTTCCTTAGCGGGATCTGTATCGCAACGCCGATTGTAATGTTGCGCGTGCTCAATCCGGCGAGGTTGCTGAGATCCTGTCCGTAACCGCCGACCAGATTCGTTGGTGGCGGCGAGCATCGATTGTTTGTAACAGGATCACAGGGAGTTCCCGCCAAGCCAGTCGTCGCCAACGTCGCCTGCAAATCAACCTGCGGTTTAGCCTGATTCCTGAAAAACTGAAGATCGAGACCATTAATATCACGTTGCGAGCGCAACCGGTGCAACTCCGGACGATTCTTGCGCGCCTCGGCGATCGCGTCGTTCAGGTTAACCGGTGTTGAGTCAAAGCTGGGTGTGTCAGTTGGCGTGAGCGCCGCCATCCATTCAGGAGCAGTCGAATCTTTCAGAATCAACTGCTTGAGATTGTTCTCAGCGATTGACACGGCCTGGACAGCTACCAGCAAGGTCGATTCGCGATTCGCCAATTCGGTTTGCACCTCGGCGCGGGCCAGGGGCGCTGCGGCGCCGGCGGCGATTTGAGCCTCGACGCGTTTTAGGTTCTCGCGCGAGAGGTTGAGATTCTCAGTTTGAATCTGCTGGTCTCGCAGTGCGAATACCAGATCCCAGTAAGCACTCTGCACCTGAGAGATGACGTCGATCGTCTTGCGGCGAAAGTCGGCGTCCGATTGTTCGAGCCGCTTCTTCTGGACGCGGATCGCATGACGGTTGCTGTCAATCGATCGATTACGCAACAGCGGCTGGGCAAACGACAAAGCGAGGTTTGACGAGTAGAAGGGATTCAGAGTGCTGCTGGTGGCGCTGGTGATCGTCTTGGTGTTGCTAAAGCTGAGCTGATAATTTCCTCCACCTGTAGCGAACGACTTGTTGATCGACGGGCTTAGCGAATACACCGTACTCGTGGTAGTGCCTCCAACCGCGCCGCTAAATATACTTGTCTGTGGCGTGATGCGCTTATCGATCTGCGGCGTGATGGAAAATACCGGTTGGTAAACTCCTTCTAACGAGCGCAGTTGAGTTTCAGCATAGCGCACATCGTCGCGGGCCACTTCGATGTCATTGTTGTTTGCCAACGCGCGCTTGATCGCGTCGTTGAGCGATAGCGTCAGCGCGTTGTCGCTCGTCACGCCGAGGCGCGTGAGATTCGGCATGGGCGGTAACGGCTTGGGCTGCACCGGCGGCATGGATGGCTCGCGAGGCTCCTGATTCGCGGCAGGTGGGTTCGCGTTTTGTTGCGGGTTCTGCGTTGTCGGCGCATTCGTTCCCGGAGGCGCCGTTGGCGAAGTTTGCTGTGCTCCCGGCGGCGCCGTCGGACTCGGCGGATTCTGCTCAGATCCCGGTGGGCGCGTTGCCTCGCGCTGAGTGGGACTGAACGGCGGCGTGGGCGACGGCGATGGCGTTTGCGCGAAGACAAACACGCTCGACGCACAGAGAACCGCGCAAAGCGCGAGCACGCGAATCATTTTGCGAGCATAAAAGGTAAGCATCAGATTAAAAGCTCCTTGAGTTGAATTCTTGAATTAGCGTTACTGCCGGTCCACTATAGTTGCCGAACAGACTCTACTTGATCAAGTTGGTACTACGCGATTTGCAGGATTGCGGTTTCAAAAACATGCCGCGCCGGGAGCTTTCAAGGCAGGATGTGTGCCATCTGCTTCGCCTTCGTGATGTCGGTGCCAACTTACGCACTGCAGCCACGAACACTGGTGCCTCGCTTGACACTCGCAGATGTGCCGAATAATCTTCCTTCTCTTATGGAGATCGGCCCACCTGGATTTCAAGTCTCAGAATTGGGATCGCAGATCCCGATCCTGAGATGTTGGATCTCATCGAGGGATTCTACTGATTCAAGTTATAGAGGTTCTCGCTTCAGTCTTTTACTTGTGCGGAGAGCATGCCTGGACAAACATTATCGCGCGCCCAGCGAGCGATAAATAGATCGATAAGGAGATAAGGGAATGGCGGTGAAGGTTGGCATCAACGGATTCGGTCGCATCGGACGTAACGTATTTCGTACTTCAATCGGCGACGCGGATATTGACTTTGTGGCCGTAAACGATTTGACGGATACAAAGACGCTCGCGCACTTGCTCAAATACGATTCCGTCCTCGGCAATTTGCATCACGAGATCAGCGCCACGGAAAGCGGCATCAAGGTTGAGGGCCGGGAGTTTCGCGTGTTCTCGCAAAGAGATCCAGCGGCCATCGACTGGGAATCAGTTGGCGCGGAGATCGTGATCGAGTCGACCGGACTTTTTACCAAAGCCGAAGACGCGCGCAAGCACCTGCGTGGCGCCGTCAAGAAAGTGATCATCTCCGCACCGGCGAAGAATGAAGATATCACGATCGTGCTCGGGGTGAACGAGGACAAATACAATCCAGCCGAACACCACATCATCTCGAACGCGTCATGCACGACCAACTGCCTCGCGCCTGTGGCGAAGGTTATACACGAGAATTTTGGGATCGTTTCAGCGCAGATGACGACGATCCACTCGTACACGAACGATCAGCAGTTGCTTGATCTGCCGCATAAAGACTTGCGCCGCGCGCGCGCCGCCGCGCTGTCGATGATTCCGACTTCGACCGGGGCCGCGAAAGCCGTGGCGCTCGTATTACCCGAATTGAAGGGAAAATTCGACGGCATCTCTGTACGCGTGCCGACGCCCAATGTATCGCTAGTGGACGTTGTGATGGACGTCGAAAAAGAAACGAGTAGTGAAGAAGTGAATCGCGCGCTGAAGAACGCGGCGAATGAAGAGCTGCGCGGCATCCTGGCGTTTTCGGAAGAGCCGCTGGTTTCATCCGACTTTAAAGGGAATTCGCATTCTTCGATCGTCGACGCCGAATACACCAAAGTCATCAACGGCCGCATGATCAAAGTGCTGTCGTGGTACGACAACGAGTGGGGCTACTCTTGCCGCGTCCGCGATCTGATCAAGTACATTGCGGGGAAAGGACTGTAAAACAGTTATGAGTGATGAGTTATGCGTGATGAGTTAGCCCGCTAGTCGGTGCGCATTACCTCATCTAGCTTCACTCATTACTCATCACTCATTACTCATCACTGTTTCATGAACAAGCTTTCCATCAAAGACCTCGATCTCTCCGGTAAGCGCGTTTTCATCCGAGTTGATTTCAACGTCCCAGTCAAGGATGGAAAGGTCCAGGACGATACGCGCGTCCGCGCTACGTTGCCGACCATCCAGTACGCGATCGAACAAGGCGCGCGAGTGATTCTTGCCTCTCATCTGGGCCGGCCCAAAGGACAGCGAGTCGATAAGTACACGCTCCGGCCTGTTGCGGAACATCTAGCGAACTTGCTCGGCAAACCGGTGGCGTTCGCGGACGATTGCATCGGCGAGATGGCGCAGAGCAAAGTTAAGGCGCTGCAAGACGGCGACGTCTTGTTGCTCGAGAATCTCCGTTTTCATCCGGAAGAAGTGAAGAACGACGATGCGTTCGCGCAACAGCTTGCCAGCCTCTGCGATGTTTACGTCGACGATGCTTTTGGCGCGGCGCATCGAGCGCATGCATCGACCGCAGGCATCACAAGGTATGTATCACAGGCCGCGGCGGGTTTGTTGATGGAGAAGGAACTCGAATACCTCGGCCGCGTAATCAATAATCCCGAACATCCTTTCGTGGCGATCCTTGGCGGCGCAAAAGTTTCAGACAAGATTCCCGTAATCAACGCTCTCATCGACCGCAAGATAGATAAGATTCTGCTTGGCGGCGCAATGGCTTACACGTTCTTCAAGGCTGAAGGCTTCACAGTCGGAAAATCACTGGTCGAAAACGACATGTTGCAAACGGCGCTGGAGATCAGGAAACGCGCCGAAGCCCTCGGCGTCGAATTGTTGTTGCCTACGGATCATCAAGTGGTTGACAGTTATGAACCAGTAAAGGGCCAGCAGATCCTTGCGAAGACGATCCCGATCGAGTTCACGAATGCAGGCCATGCAGGGATGGACATTGGCGTCGAAACGGTAGCTCACTTCGCCAATGCTTTGCTTGACGCAAAGACAATCATCTGGAACGGTCCAATGGGAGTCTTTGAAGAACCTCCGTTCGATCAAGGCACGATCGGCATCGCCAAGGCAGTGGCCGAAGCCGCCGATCGCGGAGCAACGGTCGTGGTCGGCGGCGGCGACTCAGTCGCGGCGGTCACAAAGGCCGGCGTCGCCGATCGCATCACGCACATCTCCACCGGCGGCGGCGCCACGCTCGAGTTTTTAGCCGGCAAAGAGTTGCCGGGAGTGGCGGCACTAACCGACGCATGAGGTTAGAAGACATGATCTCGCCTACGGGCAGGCTGGCAGCATTGGAAAGGAAGTCTTGAAGACGTTACCTGCCCAGCAGTTGCCGGTTCCTGAAAAATCCCAGAGCAAATCGCGACCCGGAAAAGGACTAAGCTTTGGATCTGGATCATCGCCGTTCTGCAACACCAGGTTGTCAACGATATGGTTGTTGTCGGGAAACGGGTTGATCCGCGCATCGAGCGCCGCGACGTCCGGCGGAAGTTGAGAAACAGCTATGCCGGCGCTCTTGTTATAAATGGCGATGTTCTTCTTCACTGTCACATCGTCGCCGCCAAGGTTGAGGAACCCGAGCCCGCTCGGAAGGCGCGATATGAGGTCGTCCGGATCGGTCGCTGGATTCGGCCGGTTGTTGCTGATCCACGTATTCCTGATCACTTGGACATCTGAAGTGACTGTCACCTCGAGGCTGGGAAGAATGTGAATCGTCATCCCGACTGAGTTTTCCACGGCCGTGTTCTCCCGCACGAGGATGTGGGAGCTGTTCTCAATATCGATGCCGATCGTGCAATCCCGCGTGTGGTTCTTCTCCACTACCACCTCGCTGGACTGGCCGACGTAGATTCCTGTGTCATTCGATCCTGACACGTGGTTGAAATCGATCAGCCCGTGGGAGGAGAGAATCGGGAATATCCCGTATTCATCGTTATCTACATAGCTCCCGTGGCTGATCTGGAAGTTGTCAACCCTTGAGAGCAGCACACCGTTCTTGCTGTAGTTCTGGATCGTGAGGCCGAAGAGGACAAAACCATTGATCCTACTGGCCGGAGCCACAGGTGCGACTCTGATCCCAGAATTTCCGCTTAGACCCGCTCCATCCATCACAGCACCGCGGCTGCCTCGGATGGTGATGTGGTCCTTTGTGACGCGCACGTTTTCACGATACAGACCCGGTGGAATCACGATGGTGTCACCCGGTTGCGCTACATCGACTGCGGCCTGAATTGTCGTAGAGGCACGGATCACACCATGACTTGCATTAGGAGCGACGCCGGCGCTTGCGGATTGAGCAGGATGCAGGTTACCAAAGAGAATCAGTCCCGCGAACGTTATGAGAGTAAGACTGGTTAGACAGTCACGACGGTTGATGGTTTTCATCTGAGCAATCCCCTTTCCTTTTTATCTCAATCTCGCCGCCTCATGAGGCGGCAGTTAGCTGAAGGCGCGTCGCCGCGCCCCCACCTCGAATCAGGTCGAACGTGATACGCCCGCTACCCGCCTCAGAAGCAGTGCCTACCACCGGGACGGGGGATTAAAGATCGGCCGAAACATGACGTGGTCAGTCTCAATGATTAGACCATTGCTGGCGACGATGTCGTCATTAACGACCTGGGCCTCTTTCTCAGTCCCGAGCAGGCAGCCTTCTGCGTCGCAGGAGACGTGTATCTTCAGGATCGCCGCACCCCCCAGATTAGTGACAGATGAAAACCTACCGGCCACCATCTCCTTAAGCGACACCCTGCCGACCAGAATGTGATTCGCCAGTAGCTGCTTCATCCCGCCAGGCTCCTTCATCAACGACTCCAGCGTTTCCTGTGGTAGCTTGGCGAACGCTGCGTCGTTGGGTGCAAAGATGGTAACAGCCTTGGACTGTCTGATGGTCTTGTCCAGTCCGGCTGCTTCCAATCCCCTCAGAAGCACTACAAAGTTGCCCCGCGCGCGCAGCGTATCGATAATGCACGGGTTAAGGGGAAACTTCTGCTTACCCGAGTTTGTCTGGCCTGCTGCGAGTGGAAAGACGGCTAAGGTAAAGAGTAGCGTCATCGTGATTGTGCGTTTCATGCAAGTATCTCCTTTCAGTAGCTTGAGTAAACTTTGAGGCCGTTGGGAGCCGCCACTCTGCGACCCACCTTTGTCCAGCCAGCGGTGGCTGATCCACCGAGCGCCGCCCTATTGGCCGGGACAATCATCTCGTCAGTGCCGGTGCAGATAGACTTGAAATCGCTGAAGCGTAGCCTCCATGGAAACCTGTGCCTCCGCAATAGCGCCAGCGCCTGCCCAGCCCTCGATTTCAGCGATGAGGTTGTAGGTAGTCGCATCATCCGGCGTGGCTCGCGTGAACTCGCACTGCAGAGTCACTGAACGTGTGCCGTACGGCCCCCCTACGCCAAACACAGCGGCGATGGCGCGCCCCAGGCTGACGCGGTCAGAGGCGACGACCCGCGAGCCTTCCATCACGCGCAGATTGACAATCGCTTCTGACGATGCGTAGCCAGCGAGAAACGCACCTGCCAAAGTGTTGAAGTGGACCGGATCGAGCGTGGCGAACACACGAACCCGCCGCACTCCTGCCTCAGCGGTTAGAGCTTGGGAAGTGAACGCGAGACGTTGAGTTGAACCTGCATAATTAACGTAGCTGAGTAAGCTCATCTCGCCTCGCTCAGCCGCTACGTAGGAATGCTCGCCCAGCGTCCCGCCGGAAGTAAACGGTGCAGCAAGAACCTGCATAGTCACATCCGGCGGTGGCGGTGCCGGCGGTGGCGTTGGTTGTGGATCATCTTCAATCTCGAGAGCCAGGATCTTGCCTTCTTTGGGCCGCGCGTTCGAGAGGTCAAACACCGAAATCATCTGCTGACGTTGCGCCGCTAGATCAAAACCGGCGGTTTTAGCAAGATCAAAGAATTGCGGCTCGTATTTAGCTTTAAAATCTGCCTGGCGCTGTGCGCGCCGACCAACATCTTGTTCTTCGGCGATCGCCTGAAAGTCGGTGCGCATCGCGTCAGAATCGAAGGCAGACTTCTTTTGCGCTTCCGCTAACGCGGGCTGAATGTTTTCCGCGTAGGTCTGCAGGCGCGACAGTTCGGCGTCGAGCTTGTTCTTCTGTGGCGCGGACAATCTTGGCAACTCGGTCAGGTAAAGCGCGGCGAGATTGTCAGCTTGAAAGTTGGGCGCCGGGGGATTCGACTGCGGACTCGGTTGCTTGTCATTCAGGTTCGTTTGTCTCTCATTTTCCGCCTTACAGTCGAGCACGAGTTTGGCCTTATTGGATTCATAGCTGTTCGGCGACAGTATCCTGATCGCGGCCCAGCCTTCGTAGTGCGTCAAGCTTGCGCCGCCCAGGCGCCAACTCGTTTCGATGTGCTTGACGCCCGGCCCTTCAAAGTCCACGAACCCTTCCGGGCCTGTAGCCCCGTCGCTGTAAAAGTATGTGTACTTGACCCGTCCGGCGCCGCTCGCCTGAATCTTGCCCTTGAACGTAATCACGCCGGGGCACGGACCGCTGTAGTTTACGGGATCCGCTTCGAGACCTGCCCCTTCCACACGGAAGTCCTGCGCGGCAGACGGCAGCGCCAGGGAAAGCAACAATCCCACAGTGAGAAGAAAAGACGCGAAAGTTTTTGTGATTGACTGCAACATAAGTCACCTCTTTCTGTAATCCATAAATCGAATTAGACGGAGTACCATCTGGCGATGTCGCTTCCCTTAGCTACGGATGCGTGGCGACAAGCGACCTGACAGCGAAGTCGTTCGACCCCATCGCACTGGAGGACTGGAAAACAAGGACGATCAGGTCAACATCTGTGAAATCGGCCGCCCCGGTAAATTCCCCGAAGGGAATGCCGACAGCGAAGGGATTGGTATTCGCATGGATAGTCGTCTTGTAGACGGAATGGGTTGCGCCCGAATTCGAGTGCACAAGCATGTTGAAGTTCAAATCGAGGTCATTGGAATCGAAATTCAAACGGAACCGGTCGTAGTCGCTAAGGTTAAGATTCAGTGGGGCGACGACTTCGCCTTTGCTATCAAAGCCATACACTAACTCCAGCCGGTGAGAGACCCTTGTGCCCATATCGACAAGCATCGGCCCACCGCGTCGGATATCGAGAGTGCCATGTTGGTTAAACGGGTTAGAAGGGATGAGAAAGGCTGTTTTCCGGAAACCGCCGATCATCGAGCCGCTCTGGACATCGGTCTCATCTTCAGAGCGCGAACTCATTCCATGAGGTAGAGTCACTTGATGAGGTCCAGTTGTGAAATCATCAATCAACAGGTCGCCGTACGCCGCGTCCAGAGTGCCTCTTCCGGTGGCAGAATCTCCTGGGATGGATGGTGGGCCGAACTTGGCGGCAGAGACTGAAGGCGCCGACCGGCTCGAACTCAAACCGGGCCGGGCAAACCAACTCGTCAAACCCGCCAGCATCAGCAACGAAGCGAAGA
This sequence comes from Pyrinomonadaceae bacterium, assembly GCA_041499185.1. GTDB lineage: Bacteria > Acidobacteriota > Blastocatellia > Pyrinomonadales > Pyrinomonadaceae > JAOAPY01. The sequence goes on from JBGQJU010000030.1 coordinate 20,424, forward strand.
GATATCGGATGTGGCGGTTTCTTGGTTTTCTCATAGAGGACCTCCTTTGTCGCAGGCGTGCAGTCCGTTGCTGCCTTCACCACATACCGCGAGAAGTGAGGCGAAAACCTATCAAGCCATCTGAAGATTTTTTGAACCGTTGGACTAGATGAATCCGCCACGCGCGAGAAGCGGCATAGAAAAGCGGTATAATGCACTGACTATCGGTCAGATGTAGCCGAACCCGCTCGGCTGCCTTTCCCAAGTGGGTTGATGTCATGACACCCGTGGCCCCGACACATGAAGTGACCCAACTGCTCATCGATTGGAGCAACGGAAACAAGGCGGCGCTCGACAAGTTGATGCCGCTCGTCGACGCTGAATTGCACCGCCTGGCCCATCACTACATGCGGCGTGAGAATCCTGGACACACGTTGCAAACGACCGCGCTGGTTAACGAAGCGTATCTCCGGCTCGTTGATCAGACGCACGCTCATTGGAAGAACCGAGCCCACTTTTTCGCCATTGCTGCGCAGTTGATGCGGCGCATCCTTGTCGATCACGCCCGTAGCCGGCAATACGCGAAGCGAGGCGGCGGCGCGCGCAAGATGCTACTCGAGGAAACAATGATGGTGTCCCCAGAGCGAAGGGCCGACCTGATCGAGCTGGATGAGGCATTGAACCAGTTGGCGGCGATCGATCCGCGAAAGGCGGAAGTTGTGGAGCTGCGCTTTTTTGGCGGATTGAGCGTCGAGGAAACTGCGGAAGCGCTCGCCATTTCTGCTGTAACAGTAATGCGCGATTGGCGCATGGCCAAGGCCTGGCTCTACAACGAACTGAGCAATGAAACCTGAGCGCTGGCAACAGATTGAGGCATTGTTTCAACGCGCGCTTGAGCACGACTCGGCGGAGCGGTCCGGGTTTCTGGATCAAGCGTGCGCTGGCGATCAGTCACTGCGTCGAGAAGTCGAGGTTCTGATCGCGGCTCACGAGAAAGCCGGAAGTTTCATTGAGAGCCCGGCCTTCGAAGTGGAAGCGCGTGATCTTGCAGACGAGGCGCGGCAAGCGACAGATGATTCCGTGAAGCGAGCAGCGGCATTGATTGCGGGACAATCGATCAGCCACTACCGGATTATCGAGCAACTGGGCGAGGGCGGTATGGGAGAAGTTTATCTGGCCCAGGACACCAGGCTTGGCCGCCAGATTGCGCTCAAGCTGCTACCCGCACAGTTCACCAGGGATGCCGAGCGGGTGCGTCGCTTCGAGCAGGAAGCTCGCGCGGCCTCGGCGCTCAATCACCCCAACATCGTCACCATTCACGAGATCGCGCAAGTAGACTCGTCACATTTCATCGCAACGGAGTTCATCGAAGGCGTGACGCTGCGCCAGCACATGACGGCCGCGCGAATGAAGCTCGGCGAAGTGCTGGACATAGCTGCGCAAGTCGCTTCGGCTCTGGCCGCAGCCCACGCCGCCGGGATCGTGCACCGGGACATCAAGCCGGAAAACATCATGGTGCGCACAGACGGCTACGTTAAGGTGCTGGACTTCGGCCTCGCCAAGCTCACAGAGCGACAGGCATTCGCAGTGGATACGGAAGCAGCCACGCGAGCGCTGGTCCAGACGCATCCGGGCATGGTGATCGGGACCGTTACCTATATGTCACCGGAACAGGCGCGCGGGCGCGCGGTAGATGCACGCACGGACATCTGGAGCCTGGGTGTTGTGCTTTACGAGATGGTGGCCGGGCGCGTGCCGTTCGCGGGGGAAACGCCCAGCGACGTGATCGTTTCGACTCTGGAAAGGGAATCGCCGCCGCTCGCATGCTACTCAGCAGAAGTGCCGGCAGAGCTGGAGCGGATCGTCGACAAGGCGCTGCGCAAAAACAGGGAGGAGCGATACCAGACAGTCAAGGACCTGTATTTGGATTTGCGGAACTTGAAGCAGGAGCTTGAAGTCGAGGCTCGATTGGAGCGCTCTCTCCAGTCACACGCAAGCGGGCGAGAGGCTGCGACCGATAGTGGCGGTCAAGCAGCAGCGGCTGCAATTGGCCGCGAATCCGCTGCGCGCACTGCTGATGTTGGGGTTGCCCATCCAACATCGAGCGCTGAGTATTTGGTCAGCGAAATCAAACGCCACAAGCGAGGTGTCGTAGTCGGCCTTGTCACAACAGTGCTCGCCCTCGTGACAGTAGTGGTTGTCCTCTCGATCGCTTCCCACTCGTGGATTTCGCGGCCGCCAAAGCAACCTGAAACGAGCGCGGCGCCAGTCAGATCAATCGCTGTGCTTCCGTTCAAATCCTTGAGTTCAGATGCCAGCGACGACTATCTGGGGCTGGGGATGGCAGATACATTAATAACCAGGCTGAGCAGCATGAATCAGATCGTGGTGCGTCAAACTAGCGCAGTGCGAAAGTTCATATCGCCTGACCAAGACCCTGTGGCCGCTGGTCGAGAACTTAAGGTAGATGCGGTGTTAGAGACAAGCATGCAGAGAGTCGGCGACAGGATTAGAGTGAACCTGCGGCTTGTCAGAGTAAGCGATGGATCTTCGCTATGGACTGGAAAGGTCGAGGAACAAGTCAATGACACTTTCGCGGTACAGGACCGCGTCGCAGAACAAGTAGCACGAGCATTGGTGCCGCAGTTGACCGGCAACGAAAAGAATCTGCTGGCGAAACACTACACTCAGAACCCTGAAGCTCACGATCTCTATATGAGGGGCCGTTACCAGTGGTACACAAGCGCCACTGATCCTGCGAAGAAAGAAAGGGCGATAAAGTTTTTCAATCAGGCAATAGAGAAAGATCCCGATTTCGCGCTTGCCTACTCTGCGCTGGCCGACACCTACATGGACCTTGCCAGCGACGCACCGCCGACAGAAACGATGCCCAAAGCAAAGGAAGCAGCGTTGAAGGCGCTGCGGATTGACGACACGCTCTCCGACTCGCACCGTTCGTTGGGGATCGTTAAAGCCTATTACGAGTGGGACTGGGCAGGTGCTGAGCAGGAATTCAAGCGAGCCATCGACCTCAACCCGAACTCTCCTGAGGCTCACAGCGCATATGGCCGCTATTTAACCGTCACAGGCCGGAATGTCGAGGCTTTAGCAGAGATGAAGCGAAGCCAGGAGCTTGGTGATCCACCGTCGGCCACCGGTTTGTTATTCGCGCTTGCAGGGGCGCACCAGTACGATCGGTTAATAGAAGAGGGCCGGAAGATGGAGCCGAACGCCTATCTTCATTCTTGGATGGGCGTCGCTTATAGTGAAAAGGGGATGCACGCAGAGGCGATCGCCGAGTTGCAGAAAGCTGCAAGTCTTTCGCGGGGCGCCACATTAATGAAGGCGCAACTTGGACACGCTTACGCGGTTGCCGGAAGAAGAGCCGAAGCAGAGAACAGCTTGTCGGAGTTGAAGGCCCTTGCCGGCCAACGTTACGTTTCGCCGTATGACATAGCACTGATCTACGTTGGCTTGGGAGACAAGGAGCAAGCGTTTGCCTGGTTGGAAAAAGCCTACCAGGAGCGCGCTCGCCGATTGTGGGCTTTGAAAGTAAATCCTTCGTGGGACAGTCTTCGCTCAGACTCGCGATTCGCAGATCTGCTGCGGCGTATCGGGCTGCCGCAGTAAAGCGGTCGGATTAGGTTGCCGCGCCTCCGGCCTCAAAGTCCCGTTAGGGACGAAATCTTTATAGATCGAATCCTTCAAATTCATTCAAAGCTCCGTCAGGGGCGAAATGTTCTACATCCCGCTCCGCGGAGCTTGGATGAATGGTTCAACCTCGCTGCTATGAACATTGCGCGCCTACGGCGCTGTTTTTTGAAGCAGGCTTAGTAGTTGAACTTCACGACGAACTGAATCAATCGTGGGTTGTTGCTCGTGGAGGTGATGCGCCCAAAGTCGCCAGCCTTTATGATCTGGCCGGTGTTTGGGTCAATGTCTCCACCGGTTGCGAGGATTGCATTGAAGTCGCTAATCGGATTGGCGAGATTGACTTGGTTGAAGAGGTTGAAAAACTCCGCGTGGAATTCGAGGTTCTTCGATTCACTGACGCGAAAGCGCTTGATGATTGAAAAATCTATGTTGTTCTGGCGCGGCCCGCGGAGAACATTGCGACCGACGTTGCCGAAGTCGGTTCCCAGCGCGTCCGCAATAGCGGCGCCATTTGAGCTGGGTATCACCTGACCGGCTCTCACTACTGGTCGGGCAAACGCGGACGGCTTGAAGAAGTAGCCAGTCGGAATGTTGCTGGTCGCCGTGCTGCGACTTGCGCCGCTTGCCCAACTCGGTCGCGCCATTGGACTGAGCCCCCCGTTCAATCCGTAGAACGAGCCTGCGCCGGTGTCTACAATGTCAATCGGCTGGCCAGACATCGCTACCACAATGCCTGCGACTTCCCAATTCGATAACAGCAATTGAGCGGCCTTGGAATTTCCAGCAAAAGCTGGTTGAGGTAGATCCCAAAGGTAACTCAAGACAAAGCGATGAGTGCGGTCAAAGTCCGACACGCCACGATTGGCGCGATTATCAAGCTGATTACCGAGAATCGCGCTGGAATCGAACTCGTCCCTGCCTGAGGCATTATCAATCGCCTTGGCATAAGTATATGAGGCGAGAAATCGCAGGCCCCTGGGAAGCTGCCGGCTCAAACTCACTTGCAGCGAGTTGTAGGTGGACTGCGCAGCGGTTTGATTCTGGCTGAAGGCTGTGATCGAGACTCCTTGAAATGGCGCTCGAAGCTGTGCGTTCGCCGGAGTATTAGTCGTGATGGCTACCCCGGTGACTTGATTGACGATCGGATGAAGCGCGCTGGCAAGTCGCGCTTGATTGAGTGCGACGGTGCGAACCAGATTGAGCCCACGCGTGCCGACATAAGCCACTTCGAGCAGTAGGTCCTTGTCTACCGCGTATTGGACGCTCGCGTTGTATTGGTGAAGGTAAGGCGTGCGCATGTCGCGGTCAAAGAACACGCCAGTCAGAGCAATGCCCGGCACAAAAATGGGAAACTTATCCAGCGAGGGCGCAGCAAAGAAAGGGTCGCTCAGCGGCGGATTAACCCTCGTTCCCACGATGTAAGTCGGCGGAGTTTGCGTGTTGTTGAGGTAGCCGCTCGATCCGCGCGAATAGAAGATCCCGTAGCCCCCACGCACCACCAGTCGGAACGATTTGAGTGGTGAGTAGGCGAAACCCACGCGCGGCGCGAAATTGTTTGGGTCGATGCTAGTGAGAACGCGCTTGCCGACATTTGGCGCCTCACTCAAATCATATTGCGCAATCACATTTTGAGGCTGCACGAATCCGCCGCTGGGCGGGCCAACCGGACGGCCGCTAAGGTCCACCTGCGTTCGCGGTTTGTAGAGCAACGGGTCGAAAGTCGAGATGCGCCCGCGCGTGTCGTAGAACGGCAGATCCAATTCGTAGCGCAATCCGAGATTGATCGCCCATCGAGGCGATAGCTTCCAATCGTCCTGAATAAAGAAACTGTAATCTGTCGTGCGCAGGTTGCGGTCGCTGATCCCGGAGCCGAGGAACGAGACAGCAGGAGCGCCGGTCAGAAAATCTATGAAGTTGTTGAAATCTATCAGACCACGGCGGAAAAAAGGCAGTGCTATCGGCACTTGATACTGGATGATTTCAGCGCCCGTGCGAATTGTGTGCTCGCCGCGCATGATCGAGAGAACATCAGCAGCGGTTGCAGAATTATGGACGGCCCGCAAGTCTATGGTTCCGGCTTGCGTGCCGAAAACAACCCCTCGAGCGTTAGCCGCAATGCGAATCTGCGGCAGACCCGGGAAGGTTCCGGCGTTGGCCCGGCTGATTCCGACGTCAGAAACCTTCACCGGCTCTTGAGGAGCAGAGTTATTGCGAACGAAGTTGTAGCCGAGCCGTGCCTCGTTCACCACTTTCGAGCTGAAGGTGTGAACCTCCTGAATAGAGATCAATCGATGATTAAGCTGTCGGTCATCGCCGAAGCCGGGAACGTTCGGACCGCTGAATAACGCGAGCATCCAGGGCGCGTTTGCGAAGAAGAACCTCGCTGCCAGCCAGTTCTTCTCATTAATCCGATACTCAATGTTGCTGTTGAACTGGTCTTCCTGGAAACTCGACGGGGCTGAGCCAGAGTATCGTCCGTCCGCCTGCGGTGTTGGGATCGGGAACTGGCCATTGGGCAGCCTCACATTCAGCAGCGCCAGCGCCACCGGGTTGATTGAGGGCACATTGAATGTGTTGCGCAGCGTCAGCTCCGAACGGTCATCTGTTAGACCTGGCGCTATCAGAACACGCGACGATAGGCTATTGGGGGACGCACCGTTGCGCTCTCGTGTGCCCTGGTAGGCGATAAAGAAGAACGCATTCTCCTTCTTGATAGGCCCGCCGAGCGTCGCGCCGAATACGTTGCGTTTGAGCAGCGGTCGTTCCACGCCCGCCGCCTTCAGGAAAGGATTGTTGGCATTGAGTGCGTCATTACGAAAGTATTCATATGCGGCGCCGTGAAAGAAGTTACTACCGCTCTTGGTAACCGCCTGGACGTTGCCGCCACCTGAGCGGCCAAACGTGGCGTCGTAGAGCGAGGTCTGCACTTTGAATTCCTGGATGGTCTCAGGCGCTGGAACTGCAATGAACAATGCGCTGTTGGTGCCTGTCGTATTGGCGTCAATGCCGTTGATCTGAAAGTTGTTTTGTGTCCTGCGCGCGCCGTTGACCGAGACGTTTTGCGAGTTGCGGCCGACGCCGGTGTTATCGGCGAGACCGACATCGGCGCCTGGCGAGAGCCCGAGAATCTGAGTAAAGTTGCGCGTCGCCAGCGGCAGTTCAGAGACAGCGCGAGAATCAACTATGCGGCCGAGTCGTGGCCCATCAGCCTGAATGAGCGGCGGTGCATCGAGGATAGTAACCGACTCGATCACCGGGCCAACTTCCAGATCGGCATTGACCTGAGTAGTCTCAGTAATAGCCACCGTGACATTATCAAAGACTACTTTCTTGAAGCCGCTAGCAGTGATACTCGCCTGATATCTGCCGGGCGGCAAGAACGACACGGCATAGTTCCCGGCCTCATCGGTGGTGGCTTTTCGCTCCTCTCCCGTAGCGCGGCTGACTACAGCGGCTTGGGCGCCGGCGACCACCGCTCCGGTTTGATCCTTGACGGTTCCGGCGATGCGGCCCGTGGTCTGGGTTTGAGCAAACGCAGGCACACTGATAAGGGGGAAGAGAAAGGCAAAAGCTAAAAGGGAAGTAACTGCTCCTCTCGCGATCATCGCTTCTCCCGGGCTTACGGCATGAGGCTGGTGCGCCGAAGCATGCCATTGGAAAAACGTCCGCCGCGATCCAAGAGCACCGTCTGCTGGTGGGGACGCCAGTGGTGTGCTTAGTTCAAAAGCCTAAATGCGAGGCTCATTGTAGTACAACACTTTATCCCTGAGCAATAAAACGTTAGCATGCGGCCGCTAACTCCGCTATGTGTTGCGCACCCGCAAACGGCTAACTACCTTTCACGCCGGATGGGATTTTCCATTTCGATTTGTCCTGCAATCATCAATTAGTCGCAACGCGAGTTGCGACAGTACTGAGTTCCTTTATCACCAGCATTGGGAATCAAGGAGAGCTAACACATTGGCTCGAAACAGTGGCAGGACCGCCGCCCAAACGTGTTAAAGTAATCAATCGATCTTCAAATCCAAAGTTGTAAGGTCAAACAGGATACCTGAAACCACTTAATTATCATGCGTAAACCTGTCATTGCTGGAAACTGGAAAATGTACAAGACTGTCGGCGAATCGGTTGACACCGCGCTCGCCCTGAAATCTTTGGTGGCCAATGCCAACCATTGCGAGGTCGTGATCGCCCCGGTGTTTACGGCACTGAAGACCGTTGCCGATCGGCTTGAGGGCTCGAACATCGGAATCGCCGCGCAGGACTGCTCGACGGAGATGGAGGAAGGTGCGCACACGGGCGAAGTTGCCGCGTTCATGCTGCGCGATGTGGGTGTCAGCTATGTTATCGTTGGCCATTCGGAGCGGCGCCAGTTTTATTTCGAAACAGACACGATGGTCCGGCGGAAAGTTCAGGCGGCGATCACTTCGGGCCTGACCGCGATCATGTGCGTGGGCGAAAGCCTCGAACAGCGCGACCAGTGAATCGCCGAAAGAGTCGTTAGCGGTCAATTAAGCGGCGGACTCAGCGGGTTGACAGCCTCTGATCTCGACCGTATTATCGTTGCCTACGAACCGGTTTGGGCAATCGGCACGGGACGTACAGCGACGCCGGAGCAAGCGCAGGAAATGCACGCGTTTATCCGGCGCGTTTTCGCGGGAAGGCACTCTGAAAACGCGGCGCAGGCGCTGAGAGTTCTTTATGGCGGTTCGGTCAAGCCAGATAACATCTCAGGTCTGATGGCCCAGCCGGACATTGATGGCGCACTTGTAGGTGGAGCGAGTCTTGAAGCTGAGAACTTTGCGCGGATTGTGAATTACAATAGAAGGTGAAACGGTCAGTGGTTAGTTGTCAGTTGTTAGTTGTCAGTGGCGGATCGGCTTACCTATCAACCAAAAACTGACCACTGACCACTGACAGCACTGCGGAGAATTGATTTGTTAATTTATCTCTTATACGGCTTCTTTATCCTGGCTTGCGTTGTGCTCGTAGTTGTAGTGCTTTTGCAACCGGGCAAGTCCGACGCCGGCGCGATGTTTAGCAGCAGCGTTTCGAGCACGGCATTTGGTCCTCGTGGCACGGCGAGCATCCTGGCCAAGATTACGATTGGGGCGGCAGTCGCCTTCATGCTGATTGCGTTGATGCTTTCGCAGCCGGCGATCACCGGATCGCGTTCGGTGCTGCGATCAGGGGCCGGGTCATCGTCATCGCCGCAGCCTTCGCCTTCAGCGTCAGTGACGCCAGCTCCATCCCCAACATCGTCGCAGGCGGCTTCACCTTCGCCCAGCCCGGAGGCGGCGAAATCGCCAAAGAGGTAGCTCTCCCACCTTCGGCAAACCGATATTAATTTTCTTCGGAACCATTGGTTAGTCACCAACGGGCTTTCACCCAAGTGTACGGACTTCGAAAGCGGCTTTTTGGTTGGCTGAAATGGAGAAATCTCACGCATCTGCTATTGACTCACAACTTCGAGTGGGAGTAGAGTGCGTTCCTCTCCGTGCGGCAGAGCGTCGAAGAGTGTGGGTTGGATCACTAGCCCGACAATGATCCAGTGAGTGAAAACCCGCAGAACCACCGCCTCCCCCTTCTAGAGAGCAGTTATGTTTTCTGGCAACATTGCTTGCCAGCACAACCCGTCGTAAAGGAGTAGAACGAAATGAGAAGACTGAAGAGGAACTATCTAAGCTTAGCCGCGCTAGCAAGTGTATTCGCGGTGCTTTTAGGATCACCGCTTGGATCATCGAAGAGAGTCGCAGCTAGTGGCTCTAGATTCCTAAGCACTTCCGCCACCGTTACAGTGTTTGCCACCGGCTTGAACAATCCGCGTGGCCTGAAGTTTGGGCCGGATGGCAACCTCTACGTGGCTGAGGGCGGAACAGGTGGATCGAACTCTACCGCGGGGCCGCCCCCCATCTGCGTTCAGGTACCGGCTCCTGTCGGCCCTTACACAGGTAGCGCGACCGGTGGGCGCATTTCCAAGATCGATCAGAACGGTATCCGCACCACCGTTTTAGACAACCTCCCATCCAGTCAGACCAATGCTGCATTGGGCTCATTGATCTCTGGTGTCGCAGATGTCGCGTTCATCGGTGATACGCTGTACGCACTGCTTGCCGGGGCTGGTTGCTCGCACGGTGTTCCAAGCCTCCCCAACGGCATTGTCCGTATTAACTCAAACGGAACCTTCACCTTGATCGCGGACCTCAGCGCATTCCAGCAGGCTAATCCCGTTGCGAATCCGGAACCGGACGATTTCGAACCGGATGGCACCTGGTACAGCATGGTGGCTGTTCGCGGTGACCTCTATGCGGTCGAGCCAAACCACGGAGAAGTGGACAAGATCACGACCGGCGGGCAGATTACGCGAGTGGTGGATATCTCTGCGAGCCAGGGTCACATCGTGCCGACTGCAATCACTTACAAGGGCAACTTCTTCGTCGGCAACCTCGGTACATTTCCGATCGTGCCAGGCAGTCAGCAGATTCGAAAGCTGACGCCGAGCGGCCAACACAAGACGTGGGCCACCGGGCTCACGACAGTCCTCGGACTTGCCTTCGATAATCGTGACCGCTTGTACGCACTTGAGTCGATGACGAATCCAGGCTTCCCGGGGCCAGGCCAATTGGGCTCCGGCAAGGTCGTACGGATTGATCCTTCGGGCGCCCAGACCGTGATCGCAAGCGGGCTGAGCTTCCCGACCGGGATGACATTCGGCCCGGACGGCGCGCTCTATGTCTCGAATTTCGGCTTGGGCGCACCTCCGGGGGCGGGGCAAATCGTGAGAATCGAGCTGCCACACCTACCCAATGCGCTTGCTGCTGAAGAGACAACCAGGCAAGCGCCGTCGACAACCACGGTGCAACAGCCGGCTTCGCAGCAGGCGTTCGTGATCACTGGCCAACCCATTCAGCAAAGCGGGGGAGAAAACAGCACCGCGCCTGATGATGTAACCATGCAGCAAGTTGCCGCAAAGAAGCTGAGCGAGGACCTGGACATGGCCTCAGTTTGTGTAACGGTCAGCGATGCCCGAGGGGTGTTGACCGGGACCGTCAATTCCGCGGTTGCAAAGGCGAAGGCGGAGAAGTTGGTAAAGGCGGTTCGAGGCGTGAAATCCATCGACAATAAGATTGTCGTATCGGGCCGGTGAGCAATAGTGCCAGAGCTAGCGTCGCGGGGTGAGGTACGCGCTTCGCCATCTATTTTGTGGGTAGACGTTAGCAGTAGCGATAAAGAAATACGATCCGCCACGAGATCGCGGAATTCAGTAAGCGATGGGGGTGCGGCGGCATCCGCAACAACTCGACCGCTGGCTTCACCCTCGGCGAGCGCTGAGGCGACGAAATCGCCAAAGAAGTAGCCGGGGCTTTCGTCCTGTGGATCGCAGACTTAGGTCTGTGCTACTCGAAAAGATTCAGGTTATAATCGCTACCCGAGCCGAAGTGGCGGAACTGGCAGACGCGCACGTTTGAGGGGCGTGTGAGGTAACTCGTGGGGGTTCGAGTCCCCCCTTCGGCACCAACGTTCCCAAAGAATTGAGTCTCGCGCGGAAGCGCATAGGCTTGAGTCCACGAATTGTATTAAGATACGCGAACGTGATTAGCAGGACCACATCAGCACTGAGCTGTGGACGCGCGAACTGGCGCCGCGCTCTAGGCTACGTGTTGCTTCTCCTGATCGCTTACGGGGCGACGGTCGAGGCGGTGCATAGTCATGGCCGCGTTTCGCCGGATCGTCCCGGGGTGGTTGCCATAAGCGACGCGGGCCAGTCACACTCCTCGCGCACGAGCCATTCTCACCATAGAGAATGCGTGATGTGCCAATTCCAGCAACAACTTTTCAATGGCCTGGTCCATGCGCCGCTGTTCGCCCTCACGCCTTCGGCGCAGATTGCGGCTGCCTCCGCACCGACAGTTGTTTACCCTGCAATCTCAACTAGCCCGCGACGCGGTCGCGCGCCACCTCCCGCCTCTCTGCTGTAATCAAGCCAGTAGCCACTCGCCACCCGATCCATTCCGTTAGGTCGTTCCGATACCTCGGACGTCTCAGGCGAGGGCTTGAGCTTTCCCATCACGATGATTTCCAGAGAGGCAAGTCGATGATGATTCAAACAAGAATTCAAGCAGTCGCAGGCTCGCTTGTGACGCTCATTCTATGCGTGTGCGTTCATCCGATCCTGGCGCAAGAAAAGTCGCCCGAACCTTTGAAGGGATTCAATGCCAACATCGCCGCGACCTTCCACCCTCAGCAGCAAACGCCGGCGGCTTCTGCGAAACGGTCTATTACGATCTCGGACGCCGTGTCGATTTTCTTGCAGCAGAATCTTCAGTTGGTGGCAGCCCGCTATGACATCGATACGGCCGACGCGGAAAAACTGACTGCGCGGCTCCGTCCGAACCCTGGGTTAAGCGTAAGCTCTGCGGATCTCCCTCTCAATTTAAGTGGGGACTTTTTCAAACAGCAGACGTACTCCTACGGCATCTCGCAGACCTTCGAGCTGGGCGGGAAGCGACGCAAGCGAATCGATGCCGCCAACGCAAATTCCGATCTGGCGCGGGGAGAGTTTCAAACGGTCGTGTGGCAACTGACCAACGATCTGAAGAAAAAGTTCTACACCGTGCTCCTGGCCGAGGTGCTGCTCAAGCTGGCAACAGAGAATCAGAAAACGTTTGCTGAAACGATCAAACGCACGACCGAGCTTTATCAGGCTGGTGAGATTTCAGGGCTGGATCTGAAACGGCTGGAAGTTGAGAAGCTCAAGTTCGATACGGACGTGGCCAACTCGGAAAGGGATTACGAGGTAGCCGTGCGCGACTTGCGGGTCACGCTGGGCGGAGATTATCGAGCTATGGAAATAGATGTCGCCGGGACGCTGGACTATCAGCCTTACCAGTTCTCGCTTGCCGAGCTGCGCGACCAGGCGTTGGCTGCTCGACCTGACTTGAAGGCCGTGCAGCTCAGTGAGCGCGCCGCCGACGCGTCCATCCGCTTGCAAGACGCTCAGCGCGTCCCTGATCTCACGTTAGGAGCGGGCATCGACCAGGTTCCGCTAGGCACCAGCACCTACACGTTTGGTGTCGGCATCTCGCTGCCGGTATCCAATCGCAATCAGGGCGAGCGAGCTAAGGCCCTCATCGAAAAAAGGAGGGCGCAAAACGAGCGGCAGCTTATTACCAATCAAGTGCTGAGCGATGTGGACAAGGCACTGGTTGCGTTCGAGATTCAGAAGCGACGCGTTGAGCTTTACCGCACAGGCGTGCTTACCAAGGTCGATGACATTCAGAACCTGACGGAGTTTTCTTTGAAGGCCGGTGAAAGCTCTACGATTGACTTGCTGGATGCGATCCGCACGCGGCGGGAGACGGTGGCCAGTTATTACCAGACGCTTTTTGACTACCAGGTGTCGCTGCTTGATCTTGAACTGGCGACCGCAACGCCTCTGCAAAAGTAAGTGCGCAGCCGAAAGGATGCCCGATATGTTCAACCGAAGAATAATTCATGCCCTCTTGATTCCGCCGCTTCTCATGGTGGGGGTGTGTGCAGCCTGCAAGAGGGCTGCGGATGTGCCCGCGAATGCTTCCAGCCCACAGCAGAGCGCGCCGTCAGCGCAGAGCCAGGCCATAGAGACTGAAACAGTCGCACCGCAGTCCATCGCGGGGGCAATACTTGCCACGGGGAAGATCCTCGTCCCGGAGGACCGCATGGCAAACATCGGCCCCGTCCACGAAGGTAGGCTCGTGCGTCTTTACGCAGGCCAGGGCAGCAATGTGAAGAAAGGGCAGAAGCTGGCCGACCTTGAATCGGCAGACATCGATCAGGCCGAAGCCGATTATCTCAAAGCGCTCGCGGACTACGAGAATGCTCGTCGCACATCGGTGGCCGAGGTCAAGCTCGCCCAGGCCACTTACGACCGCACCAGGATGCTCTATGAGAAGACCATCACCGCAGGAAAAAATCTCCAGGCTGCCGAGCATGACCTTGAGGTGGCGAAGGCTTCGGCGGAAAGCTCCGTTGCGGGAACGAGAGCGGCGCTCACGGCCGCCCGCCGTCATTTGCTCATCCTCGGTCTGAAAGAGTCAGATATTGATGCGCTGGCAAGCAAACCGGGCTTGGCCGCAGTCTTTTCCCTCACCTCTCCAATCGCCGGCATAGTAGTCGAGCGGAATGCCACCATAGGCGCCACCGTGGGCACGGACGCGAACCTCTTCAAGATAATCGATATCTCGAGTGTCTGGATCGACGCGAACGTATTTGAGAAGGACCTCGAGCGAGTAAGGCGCGGCCAGGAGGTCAAGGTTTCAGTCCCGGCCTTTCCTGGATCGAGCTTCTCAGGCAGGGTCATTCTGATTGCCAGCGTGGTGGATCCGGAGACCCGAAGTGTGAAGGTTCGCACAGAAGTGCCAAACCGGGACGGCAAGCTGAAACCGGATATGTTTGCCAATGTGGAGATAATCACCGACGTGCATCGCACGGCGATTTCGATCCCCCAATCAGCTTTGCTCAACGAGGGTGGGCATACGGTTGTCTTCGTAGCGGCGGGCAGCGGCTATGAAAAGCGCGCGGTGACTGCGGGGATACAAAGCAGCGACCGGGTTGAAATTCTCGACGGGCTTCAGGCAGGCGACAAAGTGGTGGTGAAGGGTAACTATCTGTTGCTTCAACAAAGCAAGCCTGAGCAATAGAAGTGTGCCAGGAAATCGTAGGCTGTTGATGCCCCAAGGGGGCTGCGTCCTCCAGCCCAGGGTTGCTGCTTCGGCTACCCTGGGAACGAGGGGAGAATAATCTTCAACCGCAACGCGGTTGCGTCAATTGCATCGGAGAAATAAACAGAGCTTAGCGCAACCGCGTGGCGGTTGAGGGATTGATTGCTCTCTTTTCCCAGGGTAGCCGAAGCGGCAACCCTGGGCTGGAGGGCGCGGCCCCGTTGGGGCAGTCAGAACGCAACGACATCAGAGATTTCACACAGATCCAGCTATGACCGACAATCTCATTGCCTTCTTTTATCGCGAGCGATTGCTTGTGGCCGTCGTCTCGATGCTCATCGTGGCCGGCGGAATTCTGGCGCTTGGCAGGTTGAACGTCGATGCCTTTCCGGACGTCACCCCCGTGCAGGTAGAAATCGACACTGAAGCTCAGGGACTGGCGCCACAGGAAGTCGAGCAACTCATAACCTTTCCCATCGAGAATGTGATGAACGGTATCCCGGGAGTAGTGCGGGTGCAGTCGATTTCAAAATTCGGTCTGTCGGTGGTGGTGGTCTATTTTCGCGATGACATCGACATATACTTTGCGCGGCAGCAGGTCTTCGAGCGGCTCTCACTCGCGAAGGATCGCATTCCGGCGGGGTTCGATCCCGGGATGGGACCCATCACCACCGGAACCGGCCAGATCTATCTTTACGAGATCGTCGGTCGTGGCAAGAGCACTCAGGAATTGCGCACCATTCAGGACTGGATAGTCAAACTGCAACTGCGAACAGTGCCCGGCGTCGCCGATGTGCTGAGCTTCGGCGGAGAAGTCAAGCAGTATCACGTCATCGTCGATCAGCAGGCGCTGGTGAATTACAACATCCCGCTCAAATCGCTCTTCGAAGCCGTTCAGGCAAACAATCAAAACGCCGGCGCGAACTTCATCGAGCATGGCGACGATCAGTACATCGTTCGGGGAATCGGACTGGTCAAGGACGTCGGGGACATCAAGAACATCGTGCTCGACTCGCGCGGCGGAACGCCTATTCGCATAAGCGACGTTGCGAGGGTTGAAGTGGGAAACGAGATACGCCAGGGTGCGGTGACCAAAGACGGCCAGGGCGAAGTCGTGACCGGAATCGTCCTGAAACGAATCAACGAAAACACCAAGCAGGTGATCGAGCGGATCAAAGAAAAAGTAGTCGAGATCAACAAGGCGCTCCCCGAAGGCGTGCGCATCGTCGATTATTACGATCAATCGGAGCTTGTCGATAACAGCATACACACGGTGGTCAAGTCGCTGATCGAAGGCGAGGCGTTGGTGCTGTTGATTCTTGTGCTGCTGCTGGGTGACTTTCGCAGCTCGTTTATTACCGCCGCCGCAATACCGTTTTGCATGCTGGTCGCATTCATACTGATGTGGTACTCGGGGCTGTCGGCCAACCTCACCTCGCTGGGCGGTCTGGCCATCAGCATCGGCATGATGGTCGATGCGACGGTCGTGATGGTCGAGAACATTTATCGCCACCTCGAGGAGCACCGCGAACACTCCACGCGCGAAGCGATACTGGTCGCGGCCCAGGAAATCGGGCGGCCCATGTTTTTTGCAATCCTGATAGTCATCGCCGTCTTTCTGCCGGTGTTCACGTTACAGGGCATCGAAGGCAAGCTGTTTAAGCCGCTCGCTTATGCCGTTACATTCGCCATGATCGGCTCGATGTTGATGGCCTTATGCATCGCCCCGATGCTCTGCGCTTTGTGGTTGCGGATGAAGAAAGGCAAGGTTCGCACAAATCCGATCATCGCATTCTTCAAGGGGATTTATGTTCCGGTGCTCAAGTGGACCATCGCTCACCGGTATCTCACGCTGATCCTGGCTGCGGCATTGATCGTCTGGAGCGTTGCCGACGTCTACATCCTTGGCAGCGAGTTTCTGCCGACGATTGATGAGGGCAATATGCTGGTGCGCGCCACTATGCCGGCAAGCATCTCGCTTTCGCGGGCCATCGAAGTCTCGTCCCAGATTGAAAAGTCACTGCGCGAGTTTCCCGAAGTCGAAACCGTCGTCGCCAAGATCGGCCGCGCTGAGCTGGGCGGCGATCCCGAAAGCGTTAGCAACGACGAGCTGTACGTGCGTTTGAAACCCAAGGAGCGATGGACGACGGCAAAGTCGAAAGATGAATTAGTGGATGCCATGCGCCGTCGCGTGGAAGGTTTCCCAGGCGTGCGGTTCAACTTTTCGCAGGTTATTCAAACCCGCAACGACGAACTCATATCGGGCATCAATGCGCAGATTGCCGTTAAGATTTTTGGCGAAGACCAGGACGCCTTGCGCAAGCTGGGCGACGACATTCGCGACGCCATGTCTCACGTTCGCGGAGTCAAAGACCTGGCGGTCGAGCAGTCCGCGGGTGAGGAGCATCTGGAAATCGCGCTGGATCGCGATAAGCTGGCGCGCTACGGACTCAACATCGCCGACGTGCTCGAAGTCGCCAAGATTGCCATCGGCGGAGACGAGGCGACCGACGTGCTCGAAGGCCAGCGCCGCTTTGCAATATTCGTACGGCTGAAGGAAGACTACCGCAACCAGATTGAAAAGCTCAACGACATTTTGATCGCCGCGCCGGTTGGCGGACGAGTGCCGCTTGGACAGTTAGCGACGTTTCGACTTTCGAGCGGCGATTCGGTCGTCAGCCGCGAGAACGCTCTGCGCCGCGTCGTGGTGATGTGCAATGTCACAGGGCGGGACATCGGTGGCTTCGTTCACGACGCGCAGGCGCTGGTGGCTGCTCAGGTCAAGACCCCACCCGGCTACTTCATCACCTGGGGCGGGCAATTCGAAAACGCGCAGCAGGCAACGCGAAGGCTGTTGATTGCCATACCGATTTCGCTGCTGCTGGTGTTCGTCTTTGTCTATACCTGCTTCAATTCGTTGCGCAACACGCTGACGATCATCTTCAACATACCAATCGCGCTTGTTGGCAGCACAATGTTCCTGCTGATCTCAGGATTCCCGTTGAGCGTCCCCGCGATAGTTGGATTCATTGCGGTCTTTGGGATCGCGGTGCAAAACGGAATGGTGATGGTGTCTTACATCAACAAGCTTCGCAATAAGGGCCTAGAGCTGCACGAAGCCGTGATTACCGGCGCGAGCGTGCGTCTGCGGGCCGAGTTACTAAGCGCGTTGATAGGGAGCGTCAGCCTGATACCATTCATCATTTCGTCCGGGACCGGAGCCGAAATCGAGAAGCCGCTGGCGATCGTGGTGGTCGGGGGAATGCTGATGAGCCCGATTAAGATCCTGATTCTACCAATGGTCTACGAGTGGGTAGAGCGCCGCGCGGCCCGAAGAACGCAGGCCACTCCCTAGTAAAGCCGAGTTTCATTCTGTTTCGTATTCGCTCCAAGACCGTCGGCGTTGTTGCTGCTATGACTGCCGTCGCGATTGGGAACTTCAGCGGCTTCGGCACTGAGTTGGTCCGGTAGACTTTCGCAAGGCACCTATGGGGTATCTAAACTTCCTGCAGCTTACGTTCTTGCGAATCGTCCGGCGCAGGCGTTATTGCGCAACCTTCCTGAACTGTGTTCGATTCCGCGTCCAAATCTGATATTCTTACCGGCGTTGGATTCGCATAGTGTGAACTCTTTCCACGTTTGTTTGTATCGCTCTTCTGCTCCGAGGAGTTCTAATGCCGCTGCTTGTTTCTTTGTCTCGAAGACTGCTATCAATAGTAACGCTCCCTTGTGCGGTCGCCTTCTCGCTGCTGGTTGTCGGCAGCGTCCAGGCGCAGTCGACGGACGTAAGGTTTCCCACGCCCGTGCAGACAAACGAAGTGGTGGGCACGATCGCTGCCCGTGATATCGGTGACGCGCGGTTAACGAATTATTTCTACACGTTCATCGGCGTTCCCGGCGATCTGCTAATCACTATTGAAAGCAAAAACCTGAATGGCGATCTCGATATCTTCACTGCCGGCGAGCTGCGTCCGCTGCTGAAGATTAGCGTCTACGCCGAGAGCACTTCGACTGTAACCAAGAACATTTATTTCCGAAAACGTGAGAGCTTGATCCTGCGCGTAGAAGCCCGAACGCCGAATGACAATGAAGGGATCTATCAAATTCGCTTCAGCGGATCATTTGAGCCAATGAGTGCACTCGCCGACGATACTGAGAGTCGAACTGTTGAACCGAGCAAGGCAACCTCAAGATCGAGTGACAGAAAAGTGACCAGGGTGTCGTCCGTAGGAGCCCGCATCGAAGAGCCGCCGGCGGAGGTAGCGGCGGCGCCAACTCCAACGCCCGAAGAACCGGCTGAGACCCCAAAACCTGCGCCCAGCAAAACCACGAGAAGAGGACGCGCGTCCGCGCGCAGAACACCCCCCAAGCCGGCTGCTCCGTCGGAAACAGCGAACACGGCCACCGGCGAAAAGTCAGACGCCAGCAAGCCGGGAACTGACACTGAAAAGAAAGAAGAGGCGACGAAGGAGACGCCGGCACCGGCTGCTGAAACGCCTAAGGAGATTTCTAAGACTGAGAGCAAGCCGAAACCCGTCCGCGGAGGCGCCACCAGAAGAACGCCAAAGACTAAGCCCGCGGCTGAGCCTGAGCCCGAAAGTGGTCAGCGCCTGGTGATCGAGATCAAAGACGGAACGCGTATCGAGTTCTTAATGAACACCGTGCGAAGCGTTACGATCTATGGCGGTCAGATTGTCATTGTTGGCAAAGACGGAAAGGTCGAGCGAGTGTCAATGTCAAACGTAGTCCGTATGTCGATCGGGCCTTGAGAGTCAGCCAGACAATTCAGACAGATAAACGGCAAAGGTGCTTTCGGATTATTTCGCTTTGCTGCCTGATTTCAAATTCGCCAACTTCTCACGAAACTGCGCGAGGTCCTGATTGTTAGGATCGAGCTTTTCCAGTTCGTTAATGGCGGCTTCGGCCGCTTTAGCGTCGCCCTGGCCGAGTAACGCCGCGCAAAGTCCATCCAACACTCTAACATCGTCGGCCTTCTTCATCTGCGCGGCCTTGTACCACTTGACGGCCGTTTCATAGTGACCGGCATCGAGATTAACCATACCGAGATTAGCGATCGTCTCATAGTTGTCGGGCTTGAGCTGATTGGCTTTTAGCAGATACCCGATCGCGTCATCATAGCGCTGAATCTGATAGTAAAGTTCGGCTGCCTTCAATTGCGCTTCGAAATTGGTTGGCTCCTTACGCGCCTTTTCTAATGCCGAGGAAACCTCTGCTTGCATCCCTCCCGGATTCGCCGCGGCGCCTTCGGACCCGATCGGCGGATGATCGGCCGGCATGGTCTGATTCCGCGCCGTCGCGGCGGGCGTGGCCTGGCGCTGGCTCATCGTGCTGGCAAAGATGAAGCCAACGATGAATCCCAGCAGCAGTCCGATGATCGCAAAAAGAAGATTATCTCTCGTCATCGCCATACTGATTGCTTTAGCTTGCACCGGATGCTTCACCGACGTCTTTCATAACCGCTCGCAGTTGTTCGCGCAACTCCGGGCCATCGGTATGGCCATGGGCGGTGATGGCGTGGAGCATTGCCGTTTCGAGCACCTCATCCTCGGTACCCTCGATGCTCAACGTGCAACCCTTGTCGCTTGGATACAGGCGGCAATCGATCACTTTCCTCTGTGACATTTCTTTTTGGTCTCCTTTGTCAGTTCCTTGAAATGATCTGGCGCAACTGCGTTGCCGTTACTTTACTTGGATGTCTCGTTTTTCGCCAACCTCTTCGCCTCCGCAATTTTTTCATTGAGCGGCTGCGCGACTTCTGAAGAGTTCGGCGGCAGCGCCTTCAACAGTCTCTGCCAATACTCGATGGCTTGATTGTAGTTTTTCTGTTTGAACGCCGCCTCGCCCGCGAGCACCAGAGCCTTCCGATTGTTTTCGTCGATCTGCAGGGCTTTATTGACTAACTCCATGGGCTTACCCTGCATTTCTTTGCCATTGATCATAGCTACCGCGTACGCGTAGTCGGCCCACAGATCGGCGTCGCTGCCAACCAAAACAGTCGCGTGCTCGAAGGCCTCGGCTGCGTCTTTGTATCTTTGCATCTGACTGTAAGAGCGAGCCAGCATCGTCCATCCTTGCGCGTCATTTGGATTCTGCTCAAGCCGCTTAGCGAGCGTCGCAACATTCGCCTCGATCTGTTGCGAAGTCATTTCGCCGGGTTGGCTGGCGAACGGCGCTGAGGGCGAGCTTTCCTGAGCTTCAGCAGGAGCAACCGTCTCGGAACGAGCGTTTTGATTGCCAGTCTTCAAATAAAACAATGTTGCGATTAAGGGAATGCCTATCGCCAATCCAAACGCCAGATTCCGTGCGGCGATCGGAGGTTTCGAATTCTTTGCCTCGCTTCCACTTCCGCGGGAAACATCTTCCAACAGTCTTCGCTCCAGTTCGTCGCGATCCTGTTCATACTGCTCCTTGCTCACGATGCCGTTGCTCAAATCGGCTTCAAGTTCCCGCATCTGATCGCGATAGACCGCGATGTTGGCTTCCTTAACTTCTGTCGCGTTGCTTGTTTCCGCGCGCTGCAACAAAGGCGGGAGGATGAATGCCAGAGCAATGACAATCAGAACGGCAAAGACCAGCCACAGAGCAATCATGCCAGCTCCTTCACGTTCTCGCTTTCCAGCAGCTTCTCGGCGCGGCGATGCTCCTCTGGAGAGAGCGGGGAATCGGCAATTGCCTCGCGGCGACGGCTAATGACCCGATACAGCGCAAAGAGTCCGCCGCCAAGCAGAATAAAAGGGCCGAACCACAGCAAATAAGTCCGAGGCTTCACCGGCGGCTTGTAGAGCACAAAGTCGCCGTAGCGATCGGTCAGGAAAGCGATGATCTCCGCGTCGGTCTTGCCAGCTTTCATCTGCTCTTTGATTTGGTTGCGCAGGTCGGCGGCGAGATCGGCTTGCGAGTCAGCCAGCGTCTCGTTCTGGCAGACCAGACAGCGCAGTTGCTGCGACAGTGCCATCATCCGCTTGTCCAGATCGGGATCGTCAGCGAGAGGTTTCGCCTCCTTCGCGAGTACGAGGGACGAAACACAAGATAGAAGCAGAAATAATATCAGCGCGCGCGCAGTCATTTGTTCAGGTCCCTAACCAGCGGGAGAATCTTGTTCTGAAAAATGTCGGGGTTTAATTGCCCGACCTCCTTGTAACGAATGACGCCGTTCTTATCAATTAAGTAGGTTTCCGGCGCTCCGGAGATTCCATAGTCAATCGCCACGCGTCCGTCGAAATCAGACGCGCTGAGAACATAAGGATCGCCCAATTCGTCGAGTACTGAGAGACCGTCTTCGCGTTTGTCTTTCCAATCAAGCCCGTAGATTGGGACGGCGCCTGAGCGAGAAATCTGAAGCAGAAAAGGATGTTCCTCGCGACACGCGACGCACCACGAACCCCAGACATTCAAAAGCCAAACTTTGCCCCGCATTTGCTGGGGCGAGAAAGTTTTCGTTGGCTCGCGCAGTTGCGGCAATTGAAAATCGGGCGCTGGTTTGTTAATGAGCGCCGAGGGTATCTTGTGCGGGTCGTAGCCACCGCGCAGACCGGTGGCGAGAAAGACGACGATGATAATAAAGAGTACGAGCGGAATTGCGAACTTCGTCATGATTCCTTAACCGAAACAGTGGCCAGCGCCGGCGCGCGACGCTCTTTTGTCGCTGCTTCAAGCGCTTCACGTTGCTTTCTAGCCGCGAGGGCATAGCGTCGATCGCTGACCGCTAAGCCACCGCCGATAGCCATCAGCAACGCGCCGCCCCAAATCCAATCGACGAACGGTTTGTAGTGTACACGCACGCTCCAGGCCCCGCTGTTTCCGACCGGCTCGCCGAGCGAGAGATAGAGATCGCGAAACAGTCCGGTGTCAATAGCGGTCTCGGTCATCGCGTTTTGAGTCGCGTTGTAAACCCGCTTTTCAGGATTCATCGTGCGCAGGAATTTACCATCCTTGCTGATGCTGATGTCTGCGCGCGCGCCTTGATAGTTGGGCCCGACGACATCGGTCGCGCCGTTGAATCTGAAATCGTAACCGCCGACAGTGACGGTGTCACCCACATCCATGCGCACGTCTTTCTCACTTTGATATTGAGTGACTAACGTCACACCTAAGATAAACACAGCCACGCCCAGGTGCGCCACTTGCATTCCATAATAGCTGCGTGTTTGGCTGCGGAGTTTTTGCAGGATGCCGACCTGGCCAGTAGTGATTCTTACTCGCTCCCAGATATTCAGCGCTGTCGTCGTGACGATCCAGAGCGCCAGCAACAGTCCCAGACTGGCCAGCGGTTTCCATCCGCCGACAACGAAAGGCAGTAACACAGCCGTAACCGCGCTGGCCAGAAAAGCCCAGCGCAGTCGCACGGCCAGCTCAGGCAAGCTTGCTTTTTTCCAACGCGCAATCGGACCCACGCCCATCAGGAAGACTGCCGGTACCATCACCGCAGCGAAGACCGTGTTGAAGTATGGCGGTCCCACCGACAGCTTGCCCAAACCTAGCGCATCGATGAAGAGCGGATAGAGCGTGCCAAGCAAGACCGAACCCGCCGCCGTCGCCAGCAAGACATTGTTTGAGAGCAGAAACGACTCGCGGGAGACGAGATCGAATTTGCCGCCCAGCCCGACTTGCTTAGCGCGCCAAGCGTAAAGCAGCAGCGAGCCTCCGATCACGATGCCCAGAAAACAGAGAATGAAGATACCGCGTTTCGGATCGGTCGCAAACGCATGGACGGAAGTCAAAACTCCGGAACGAACCAGAAAAGTTCCGAGCAGACTTAACGAGAAGGCGGCGATCGCCAGCAGCACAGTCCAACTCTTAAAGCCGCCACGCTTTTCAGTGACCGCCAGCGAATGGATCAGCGCAGTGCCCACGAGCCACGGCATGAACGAAGCGTTCTCGACCGGATCCCAGAACCACCAACCGCCCCAGCCGAGTTCGTAGTAGGCCCACCAACTACCCAGCGCAATGCCACAGGTCAGAAACATCCACGCCACAGTGGTCCAGGGACGCGACCACCGCGCCCACGTGGCATCCAGCCGCCCGCCAATCAACGCGGAGATGGCGAACGCAAACGCGACGGAAAAACCAACGTAGCCCATGTAGAGCATTGGCGGATGCGCGACCATCGCCGGATCCTGCAGCAGGGGATTGAGATCGCGTCCGTCGGGCGCCGCGGGGATCAGACGGATAAATGGATCCGACGTCAGCAGCATGAATAGCAAGAAGCCGACACTGATCAGACCCATCACGCTCAACACGCGCGCAATCATTTCTTCCGGAAGATGGCGGCTGAACAGCGTAACGGCCGTGGTCCAGACTCCCAACATCAAAGTCCAAAGCAGCAGCGAGCCTTCGTGTGAACCCCACGTCGCAGCGAGGCGGTAATGCAGGGGCAACTGGGAGTTTGAGTTAGTCGCTACATTCAGTACCGAAAAGTCATTAGTGATGAACGAATACGCGAGGCAGCTAAACGCGATCGCCACAAAAATGAATTGGGCCTGACCGGCGGGCGCCGCTACGGCCATCCAGGATCGGTTGCCACGCGCCGCGCCGATCATTGGAATGCTCGCCTGCGTCAGCGCCAGCAACAGCGCGATGATTAGTGCGAATTGGCCGATTTCTGGAACCATAAAACTCCTAGTATTTCCTCTCGATCATCAAGGCTTCACGCCGCATAATGAAACCGACAAGCAATAACGATCAATTCGGTGGCCGTTGTCTTATAAACAAAGCGGTGTTCGTCGGTAATCCTTCGCGACCAGCAGCCAGATAGATCACCCCTGAGCGGTTCGGGTTTGCCAATCCCTTCGAAAGGCGTACGGCTGGCGTCTCTTATTAGCAGGTTGATGCGTTTGAGCAACTTCCGATCGTGTTCCTGGATCCAGATATAGTCATTCCACGCCGACTCAGTAAAAGCGATTTTCATGCATCGACCAATTCCTTTTCCTGGATCTGGCCAGCGCTCGCTTCCGAAAGGGACTTCCGGAGATGAGCCGCATTTGCGGGATTGGAGAGCAGATAAATCGTTTCCTTCCAGGAGTTGAACTCAGCTAGCGAAATCAATACAACCTGTTGTCCCGTCTCCGTGCAAACAATCGCTGGTTCGGCATCCGCGATCACTTGCTTAATTAACTGTTCCAGGTTCTGTTTTGCATCGTTCAGGGTTACTGCTTTCATAAGATATTCTCCCGGATCACTGAAACATATTGTACCCGATTAGCCGCGTGGCGTTCATGGATCTCAAAGTTCGCGCCTCATTTGTCTACCAGCGTCTTGCTCGCTTCGTTCGCCGATCGCTTTGCCTTTTCAATCGATTGCGCCGCTTCCGGTGGCATGTAGTTCTCATCGTGCTTCGCTAGCACTGATTCCGCATAGAACACGCCATCGTTGCCGACGTGACCCTGCGCTACGCAGCCGCGGCCTTCTTTGAACAAATCCGGAAGGATGCCCTTGTAAACCACCGGGATGTTGTTAACTGTGTCACTCACACTGAAGCGCACGGTCAAGCCGTCGTTGTCGCGTTTCAACGTGCCCTTCTCGACCAATCCGCCAATTCTAAAATTTCGCCCCACGGGCGCCTCTTTCGCAACCACCTGCGACGGACTGAAAAAGAAGACAAGGTTCTTTTGGAAAGCGTTGAGTACCAAAGCGGCGGCGATGCCGAGACCAGCCACGCCCAAACCAATAAAGCCCATTCGTTTATGTCGTGTTTTCATTTCACTTTCTTACTGCTTTCCTGTTCGATGCGTTCCGGTTAGTGATTTCTTGCGTCGCAGCAAAAAGATCACTTCACCGCCCATAGCCAGCAGCGCCAGGCCATAAGAGCCCCAAACGTAGAAGGCGTAACCGCCTTGAGAAAAAAGCCTCGACCAGTTCATTGCGTTTTAGGCCGCCAGTTCAGTTAGCCAGGCGGCGTTCTGCTCCCTTTCAAGAATGATACAGCGCAGGCGCATCAGGACAACTGCGATTGAATAGAGCCAACAAGCAGCCAGCATGATCAGCATTGCGGCCAGCATCGGCGGCGCCATCGTTGGTTTGTTCAAGAGCCTGATCGTCGCGCCTTGATGAAGTGTGTTCCACCACTGCACCGAAAAATAGATAATGGGAACATTGATCACACCGACCAGAGCCAACACAGCGCCGGCGCGGTCAGCGCGTCGCGGGTCATCGATCGCCGACTGCAATGAAATAAAACCGATGTAAAGAAACAGTAGAATCAGTGTCGAGGTCATGCGCGCATCCCACACCCACCACGTGCCCCATGTCGGCTTGCCCCACAATGAACCCGTAACCAAAGACAGAAAAGTAAACATGGCGCCAGTGAACGACAGCGACGACGCCATCATCGATGACAGTCGAGCATTGAACGCCCAGCCAACTCCTGCGTATAAAGCCATCAGCACATACAGAAACATTCCCATCCAGGCAGCCGGCACGTGAATGAATATTATCCGATACGCGTCGCCCTGTTGAAAATCGGTGGGCGCAACAAAAAAGCCGACATACATGCCCACAACGAAAAGGAGCGCCGCGGGAATTGCGAACCAGGGAATCATCTTTCCCGCCAACGGATAGAAGTTAGCCGGCGAAGCATACTTGTACCAGTTGATCTTTCGTTTGGCCATTATCCTGATGTCCGACAAACTTCAGTTTGTCGTAACTTGTTCCACCTTTAGTCGCAGGCGACAAACTGAAGTTTGTCGGACACTTCATTCCAAAGATATGCGCAGGCCAGCAGAAGTCGCCCACGGCGCGAACACCAAAGTCACTACCAGAAAAGCAGCCAGCAACTCGACATTCGCCAGCGGGCTCGTGCCGATGATGCTGGCGTCGACTGCTCCCGCGCCAAAGATCAGTACCGGGATGTACAGCGGCAACACTAGCAGCGAAATCAAAACGCCGCCCCCCCGCAGACCCAGCGTCAAAGCCGCGCCGATCGAACCGATCAAACTCAGAATGGGCGTGCCAATCAGCAGCGATGCGAAAAGAACAAGCAGGGTATCCTGCGACAAACCGAACTGTACTCCCAGCAGCGGCGCAATCAAAACCAGCGGCACCTCCGACACCAGCCACTGAGCAAAAACCTTGCCAAGCACAATCAAGTAGACCGGCTGGGGCGTCAACAGCATCTGTTCCAGTGTGCCGTCCTGGTGATCGTTTGCAAAGAGCCTACCCAAAGAAAGCATCGAGGCCAAAAGCGCCGCCACCCATACCACGCCGGGCGCAATCGAGCGCAACAACTGCGTCTCTGGTCCGATGCCCAGCGGGAACAGGCTGACCACAATGACAAAGAAAAAGAGCGTCGACAAAACATCCGCGCGGCGCCGCCACGCCAGGATGAGATCGCGCCAGACGACCCAGCGCAGCATTGATAAGGTCGACGGTTCGCTCACGATGCAAGTTCGAGCCGCTGAAACGAACCTGCGGATAAATTGAGTTCCTGGTGCGTTGCGATGATGGCCATCCCGCCGTTGCTCAAGTGCTCCTCGATCACGCGCTTCACCAACGTTACAGCGGCGGTGTCCAAAGAAGTGAGCACTTCATCAAGCAGCCAAAGTGCCGTCGTGCAAACCATGAGCCGCGCCAGCGCCACCCTGCGTCGCTGACCTTCTGAAAGCAGGCGCGCAGGCAAGGTCTCGCGACCGGCGAGGCCCATTTTATCGAGAACATCAGCGGCCTGTGCGCGGCTAACCTCGACGCCACCGAGCCCGCTCGCAACCCGAAGATTCTCCATTGCGGTCAGCTCGTCTTTCACGCCGTTGCGATGGCCAATGTAGGTGATGCTTAGGAAATATTCCTCACCAAGGGAGCGAATATTCCCACCCTGCCAAAGAATCTGACCTTCCGCGGGAGCCAACAATCCGCAGATCATGCGCAACAGACTCGTCTTGCCGCTGCCATTCAGCCCAGTCAACTGCATCAACTCTCCCGGCCTCAAAGAAAAGTTCAGGTCACTGAAGAGCCTGCGATCCCCGCGCACGCAACCGAGCATTGTTACTTCCAACATTGCCTTGTCGTTAGAGGAAACCAAACCCAAATGATCGCCACAAGAAAAAATCAGAACGGTCGCAACTGGAACTCCGCATCATAGCTGACCTGGAGTAGGGTTGTCATGGGGAGGGCGGATGGATTTCCAGTTTCCTTACTCCACGCCGGTTGAATACCATGCATACTTCGCACCCGTCCAAAAGAGCAGACCAGGTCTGCCGCTGATCGTTTGGCGTATTGCGTCGCCTCTAAGCGGCAGAAACTTCTGTTGGTCTTTATTCCTTCTCAGGGTCTTCGCCGCCTGCGACGTCATGTCGGTCCCCACCCCGTTTTTGAGCAGGAAGGTTTGTTTCGCTTCCGGGTTACGCCACCCCTTCGGGCCAACGCCGTGAATAATCGCCAGCAGTGTTTCTCCCTTTTCTGCACGAATGGGTTTCCCGGGAGGTCGCGGAGTCGTGTCTCGTCCGGGGATGGAAACCTTGTTGGGGTCCTCGAAGGTCCAGTTGGCAAGCTCATTGTTGAGGTCGGCGAGCTTGCCGTCGCCCGGCTTCACTACAACCGCGAGGTCCTCTGAGCCGTCTCCATTGAAATCACCAACAACGAAACTGGGGTTATGCGCGGTGTCCGGGCTTGCCGCCTTTTCAAACACGCGCGCCACGACTTCCTTAACCTCATCTGGTTTGGGCGGCAGCGCCGGTGACTCTTTCGCAGCTTGGTCCTTGGCCGGCTGCGGGGATTGGGAGCTTTGCGGCGATGGTGTGACCACCGCCTCCGCGGATTCCGTGCGCGGCTGCATTTCGGTGCGCTTTGGTTCCTCCGGTGGTCTTGTGCACCCACAAAACCCAAAGCTTGTCGCCGCTATTAGGACGCACATCGGCAGTGCGTTCATTCCTTGACCTAACATGATAATCCTCCGACTCACAAGACTAGACACCGAAGCAATCAGTATGAGGCCAGATGCCAAAAGTGAAAGCAGCAAGAAAAAGTCAGCGAGGCCGGCCGCGGAATGCCGCCAACCTCGCCGACTGCAAAACAGCCAACGCCGCGGCTAATCACAACGAATTAAGGAACGTGACTAGCTGGTTCTTTTGCGTTGTGCTCAGCGCGCGATAATTGTTGATGACGCCGTTGGCCTCGTTCGCATGGCGAAGAATGGCTTCGTTACGCGTGTAGTTCTCGCCGTCGTGCATCAACTCGTTCCGCGTGCGTATGCCCCAAAGCGGAGCAGTGCGCATCTTGTTCTTCATTGACTGGTCCAGCGTGTTAGTACCCGGGATGTTGACTTGGGCAATGCCATCGCCCGTCCCCACGTCGTGTAGCAGGAAATCGCTGTACGGGTGAATGATCTTGCTTCCCAAAGCGGCTGGTACAGTAAATGCCCCACCATTAATCAGCGTCCCCGGAGCGGCCGTGGTGAGCGTCGTTATGTGACAGATATCGCAGCCTATCGAGTGGAAAAGCGAGGCGCCGGTTTGGGCGTCCGCAGTGGCTGCTAACCTGGCATCGCGCGCCGGCGCCTTGGTAGCTCGTATAAACTCTGCAAAGGCGTCGATATCATTCTCCGGATCCTCAGCACAGATCACGTTAGGGTTGTTCTCGCAGGGCGTGTTGTCAGGCACGTCATCGCACAGCGTAGTAATTTCGGTCCGGTTGAGCCGGTTCGTGATGCCTTGCTCGTTCAGATAGGCGCCGCCTGCGAAGCTCAGCAGGCTGGCATCCTGATCTTTCCAACCGAAGCGGCCAATGCGAAATTGGCCCGGCGCTTCGGCCACCGGTACAGTCGCTAACTGGCCCTTCATGCCGTTAGGCTGACCGTTGGGGATGTTCTGGAGCGTGGTATTCGAAATAGCCTCGACAAATCCGAGGCCGAGCAGATTGGTGGTCATGCGTCGGGTGCGAACGGTTTCGGCCCCAGGCACGCGCTCCTGAGCCT
This sequence comes from Pyrinomonadaceae bacterium, assembly GCA_041499185.1. GTDB lineage: Bacteria > Acidobacteriota > Blastocatellia > Pyrinomonadales > Pyrinomonadaceae > JAOAPY01. The sequence continues at coordinate 49,680 of JBGQJU010000030.1, forward strand.
GCTCGTTCGGGTGATTGTAGATGATTGTACCGTCGGCGATGTTGTTGGTTGGATCGTTGTCTGTTACCACGCCGGGACAAGTCGCTCGTTGGTTGATGAGGGACCTGTTGGCAATAGTTACGCCACCCGATAATCCGCCGCCGTCGTTAATGGTCAGTGTTGCCGGCACGAAGTTACCAGAGCCATCATTATGGCCGGCTCTTAATTCTGAGATCTGGCTGATGCCGCCGGAGACCGGATTCTGGTGGCATTCAGCGCACGATTGAGCATTGTAGACAGGACCAAGACCTTTGGTCACGTCGTCTCGCTCTTCGAATGTTGCCCGGTCGCCATCATGGACGGCTTGGGTAACCATGCCGTTGGTTAACGTATCCATGCCCGTAGGCGCTTCGGTTGCAGATTGACTTTCGACGGTTCTCGACATCCACATTGGTAATGCGAGCGCCGCCGCGAACAAGAGTAACGCGAAAACCTTTACGACTTTCGTCATTTGAGTCTCACCTCCTCGGAGTTTTGGAACGCACTTTCGTGCGGGAAAAAACGGCAATTGCCAATTAGCAAACTGCAGAGATTCCTTGAACCCGCTTTGAGACCTTGAGTGTTCGCAAAACCCGGCTGAAACAGACTGATTCTGCCTAACTGATCACAGCCAGGTATGATTGGAAAACAACACTGGGCAAGAGATTGTTGGGAGGTGCGCAGACTTTATTCCTGTCGGCCGCCAATGTCAATCAGAATTTTTGGCTGTGATTCGTATGAACTAAATCGCAAGAGTTGAATCCGCGAATGCGAATAATGAAGGCTGGATCAAGCTGTGATAACAGCCGACTCAGCGCCCAGCCTTGCCCCTGTCCACCTTTTCAGTTAAAAGAGTTCAGCGAATCATGAAGAAATCGAATTCCTCTGCAGGCCGCAATCGTTCTGCTCCCGACGACAAGCTCTCACAAGCGGAGTTCGCGCGAAAGGGCCTCTCAATAAGTATTTCCTAGCCTATGCCTAACAATAATAAGCAATCGGGAATCACTACGGCGGAACGCGACGCGTGTGTGATGCAGCTATATCAACAGCTCCTCGAGATCGAGCAGCGGTTGATTCCTACGGGCCTGCACGTATTTGGTCGCGCGTCGGAGCTACAGGAAAAGGCAGATCTGCTACGTATGGTCGCGTCATTTGACAGGCCGGAGCACGGCGCGCGCGCATTGCCGAAACTGGTCGCGGAAGGGCTGGGCATCGATGGCTACGACGCGTTGCTTCACGAGACATCGGCAAACGAGACGACGGAGTTAATCGATTCAATCGTCTCGGAAGCAGTTCGGCGGTTTTGCGAAGGCGGCGCGGACGCGGCCGCCAGATGGTTGGATTCCCGGGCCGAGCTTGACAGCGAAAAGTCGCTTCCCACTCTCTTGCTGCTCGCGGAGATTTCTAAACAGCTTGATTCCAACTACGAAATTGAGTCGCTAACGCGGGCCTTGCGCGGCGAATACATTGCGCCCGGACCCGGCGCTGATATCGTGCAGAATCCGCTCGTCCTGCCAACGGGCCGCAACACGCACGCGGTCAATCCCTATTCAGTGCCTTCGCAAATGGCCTTCGCGCGCGCAAAGCACACTGCCGACGCTTTGCTTCGTCGTTACCGGGACGAACATGGCCGCTATCCGCGCGCGCTGGCACTGGTGCTTTGGGGTTTGGACAACATCAAGACGCAAGGCGAAGGCGTGGCGCAAGCTCTCTGGTTGCTTGGCGTGCGTCCCGTTCGTGATGCGCTTAATCGAGCTACTGAAATCGAAGTCATACCCTTGGAAGAATTGAAGCGTCCGCGAATCGATGTGGTGATGACGGTCTCGGGCATCTTTCGCGATCTGTTTGCGCCGACGATGGCCTTACTCGATAAAGCAGTGCGGCGAGTTGCGACGCTCGAAGAACCCCTCGACCTGAATTACGTGCGGCGCAACGTTTCTGAAAGGATGGATGCGGGCGCTTCGGAGTTTGACGACGCAGTCACGCGAGTGTTTTCAAACGCGCCGGGTAACTACGGGACGAATGTAAATTTCATGGTGATGGATTCGCAATGGGAGAACGAGGAGACGCTCGGAGATCTCTTCGTGACGCGCAAGTGCTTTGCGTACACGCGCGACTCGAAAGGACGCAGCGTTGAAGGTCGCGAAGCGCGGCACTTGATTGATGACGCGCTGTCACGAGTCGAAGCAACCTACCAGAACATTGACTCGTTCGAGGTCGGGATCACCGACGTCGATCATTACTTCGAATATCTCGGCGGAATTTCCAAAGCTGTTGAAATGCGCGCTAAATCTCGGCCCGCGATCTATTTGTCTGATTCGCTTTCGCCGCAGACTAAGATTCGATCGTTGGAAGAGACGGTTCGGCTTGAGACGCGCGCGAAGACTCTCAATCCAAAATGGTACGAAGGGATGTTGCAGCACGGCTTTCGCGGCGTTGCTGAAATCGAGAATCATGTGGCGAACACGTTTGGCTGGAGCGCGACGGCAGATGCTGTCGATCCGTGGATCTACACCGATATTGTTAAGACTTTCTTGTTGGATGAAATGATGTTCAAGCGGTTATGCGAATTGAATCCGCATTCCGCACGTTCGCTCACGAAGCGTCTACTCGAGGCGCACGATCGCGGATACTGGAATCCCGACGAGGAGATTCTAGAAAAGTTGCGCGATCTCGTGGACAGCCTGCAGCGTCAGCTTGCGAATTAAAGTGAACGTAACCTTCTTTTATGTCGGATCCAGCCTGCTGGCGCCGCTGAAGAGTGCGGAGCGGGAGGTCAATCGCTCGCACGCGCTCGATCTGCGTATTGCGGCGCACAACTTCGGCGCAACGTTGAACGAAGACGAGTGGCACACGGTTGAAGGTGATCTGAGCGATGCAGACATCGTTTTCGTCATTCACGTGATGGATGGTGAGAACGCTGCGCGTTTGCTGCCTGCTCTTGAGAAATATCGCTCAAGGCATCGTGCGGTGATCGTTATCAACTGCATGCCGGATTTGATGCGCCGAACGCGAATGGGGCGTTTGGATCTGGGGAATCTGTTAGGTAAAAACATTTCCCGCAAAGACGCAAAGACGCAAAGCGAGCCCGCCCGTTTGCTAAGCACCGTCGGTTCGTGGGTAGGACGCCAGGCGCGGGGGCGCAATGGGCGGAAGAACGGGCACGGCCATCAGTATCTGAAGCTCGTCGATCGTTTGCCGGGCATCCTCAGGTTTGTGCCCTCGACGGGGACACTGCGTGACGTCAAGAATTATCTTTACCTCTTTTGTTATTTCCTGCAGCCCACGCCCGCAAACATCCGCGCAATGATTCTGTACGCCCTGAAACATTATTTGCCCGACGCGCGGCTGACGCGGATCAAGATCCCGCCGCCAGAGAAAATGCCTTCGGTAGCGATCTATCATCCCGACGCGCCGTCGTTGTTCGAATCATTCGATGTCTATAGGAAATGGTACACGCAGCGCGCGAAGAAGAAGGCTGTAGGACAAAGGCGAGACGCGAAAAATGGGGTGGCCGGACACGCCGGTCCGACCCTACACTCCGATGCGACGATCGGTTTGCTGCTGATGCGGCCGCAGGTGATCAGCAAGACAACCAAACATTACGATCAATTGATCCGCGCTATTGAATCCGAAGGGCTTGATGTGGTCCCAGTGCTC
>JBGQJU010000031.1:0-52855 GCA_041499185.1 Pyrinomonadaceae bacterium
CGAAAATACTTTCTCAAGAAACGTGCTGAAGGCAGGACGGGACTCAACGGAAACGAACAGTCCGAAGCGCCGGCCAATCAACTCAACGCGTTTCACACCCAGCAGGTCCGCCCCGGCCAAATTCGTCTTTCGGATCGCGCCGTCACTCGCCAGCGTGAAATAACCGACGGGGGCAAAATCGTACAAGAGGGTATATTGAAGAAGCAGCGCTTCTACCTCGGCGCGCGATTGCACCAGTTCCGCATTCTGCATCTCCAGTTCGATCTGGTGCACTTCCAGTTCCTGCACCAGACGCCGGGTATCGGCTTCCGTCGCCGGAGGCGCCACGCCTTTCTCGTGGCGCTCGCGCAACTTCGCTTCCGCCTGGCGGCGCAGTTCAGTCGCGTCGGAAGTGGTATTCCTTTTCATTGCCTGATCCTTTCACTACTTTCGGTCCAGCATCTTGCGCAAGCGCGCTTCGGTGGCGCGCAACTCGGCCTCTAACTTCTTGGAAACGGTAATGTCTGTAAACGTGATCACGACCCCGTCAATCATATTGTCCAGCGTGCGGTACGGCAGGATGCACGCCGCGAACCAATTCCCGTCGGGGGCGGGAATCTGTCTCTCCACTTTGATCAGCGTCCGCAGGACCTGGTGCGTGTCATCAGCCAGCTCCGGGTAGAGCAAAGCCGAGGCGATGTCGGTGATCGGCCGCCCTACGTCAGTGGCGATCAACTTGGTGACTTTGCTCGTCTCGCTGGTAAAGCGCCGCACGCACAGACTGTTATCCAGAAACAGCGTCGCGATGTCGGTACTATCCAGCAGATTCTTCATGTCGTTGTTCGTGCGCGAGAGTTCATCCAGTCTGGTTTGCAGTTCCAGGTTCACCGTATGCAGTTCTTCGTTCATGGACTGCATCTCCTCCTTCGAAGTGTTCAACTCTTCGTTGGTGGACTGTAGCTCTTCGTTCATGGATTGCAGTTCCTCGTTGGCAGATTTGGTTTCCTCCTGCGAAGTCTGCATTTCTTCACGTATGCTCTGCGCTTCTTGACGGGCGTGTTCGAGTTCCTGCTCGAGTTCCACCACGCGCGTGGTGTCCCCGCGTCGCTGGCCGCCGATCGCTTTTGTTTTGGAGGTCGTAGCTACATCGGTAAAGACGATCATCGCCATCCCGTCCAGGGCGTTTGGTCCACTGAGGGGCTGGATGGAGACATTCACTTGCTGCTTTCCGCCGTCGGTGCCCAGCACTACATTCTTGAGCGTAACGGTCTCCTTTTGACGTAGCGCTTTTTGGAACGCGACCGTCAGCCGGTAGCGCAGACCTTCGCGCGCCATGACGAAGATATTCCAATTGGCTTTGCCGGCCGCGGGTTCCAAATATTTTCCCGTGCGTCCGCTGATGTAGAGAATGTCGCCTTTGTCGTTGGTCAGCGCCGCCGCCGGGGAATACGTTTGCAAGAGCAGTTGATCGGCTTGCGTCTGGAGGTTGGTTGTTGGTTTCACTGGCTTGGCTGGCACGCCGGCCTGGGCGCCGGCAAAGGTGGTCGGGAACTCAATCGGCTGCGTAGCCAGCGCCGAATCCAGCCGCCGGTACAGCCGTGTTTTTCCAGCCAGCGGCGCAAACAAGTTGGTAAAGTTGCCAACGGTCTCGGCGTTCCCCAAAAATAAGAAGCCGCCCGGGTTCAGGCTGTAATGAAAGAGCGGCAGGAGTTTCTTTTGCAATTCGGGCGACAGATAAATGAGCAGGTTGCGGCAGCTCACGAGGTCAAGTTTGGTAAAGGGCGGATCCATGATGATGTTTTGCGGGGCAAACATGATCATCTCGCGGATGGATTTTGCCACCTGATAGCCGCGCTCCATCTTGTCAAAGAAGCGATCCAGCCGCTTGGCCGGAACGTCGGCGGCGATGTTCGCTGGGAACACACCTTCGCGCGCCTTCTCGATGGCGTGCTTGTCCAGATCGGTGGCGAAAATTTGCAGGGTCATGTTCCTGGCAAGTTTGAGTTCTGCCAGCGTCTCTTTGAAAAGGATCGCCAGGGAATAGGCTTCCTCACCGGTGGCACAGGCGGGTATCCACGCCCGCAGCGCCTGATTAGAATCGCGCCCAGCCAGCAACGCCGGCAAGACTTCGGCCTTCAACTGCTCCCAGGCTTCCGGGTCGCGGAAAAAGCTCGTCACCCCGATCAACAACTCGCGAAACAACAAATCTACCTCCCGCGGATCCTCCTGCAGGAAGCCCACATAGTTGGCGATCTTGTCGATTTGGTGCAGTCCCATGCGCCGCTCGATGCGGCGATAGACCGTGCTTTTTTTGTACAGCGAAAAGTCGTGGCCCGTCCGACTACGCAATAAGATCACGACTTTTTCGAGGGCGCTCTGGGCTGTGTATTCGTCCAGGCGTCCAGGTTTGGTGATGAGCGGCACGTGATGGAGATACGCGCTGATCTTGCCCGGCAGGGTCTCGACCGGGGCGATCACATCGGCGAGCCCGGCGTCAATGGCGCTGCGTGGCATGCCGTCGAATTTGGCGGAAGCCGGATCCTGCACAAAGACCACGCCCGCTTTTTCCTTGATGGCGCGCAAGCCCAGCGTGCCGTCCGAGCCCATGCCCGAAAGGATCACACCAATGCTCTTTTCCTGCCGATCATCGGCCAGCGAACGGAAGAAGAAATCAATCGGCAGGCGCAGTCCGCGCGGCGCCGCCGGATCGAGCAGGTGCAGCACGCCATGCAGGATGGACATGTCCTTGTTGGGCGGGATGACATAGACACAGTCCGGTTCGACGCGCGTCAGATCCTTCACTTGCGCGACCGGCATGGCGGTGCCGCGCTGGAGCAGTTCCACCATGATACCTTTGTGCGTCGGGTCAAGGTGTTGGACGATCACAAACGCCATGCCGCTCTTTGTCAGCACGTTGGCGAGGAACAATTCCAGCGCCTCCAGTCCGCCCGCCGAGGAGCCGATGCCGACGATGGGAAAGCTTGATTCCGACCGGACGCTCGACGCTGTTTCCAGCTCCGCTTCCTCCGCTGATACTGGCTTTTCTGCTTTCGGCCTTTGAATCTTTGGCTTTGCAACGAGCTTCTTCTGTTGAGTCATATACCTACTCCGAGCGCGCTTTCGTTAATCACGCGAGCCGTCTCTTCTCCGCCATCGGGATCGACATCTCGGTCCCACCTTCATCCCCTCTTTCCCGGCCCCTCTCCCAGCGGGAGAAGGGAGATTCAATCACTCATCACCAACTCAGAATCCAGAACCTCGCGCACCTTTCTGGCGAGCGCGGCCGGCGTGAAGGGCTTCTGAATAAACTTCACATCCGAATCCAACACGCCATGATGGACGATGGCTTCGTCGGTGTAGCCTGACATGAACAGCACCTTGATCCCCGGATGCAGCAGACTCAAGCGGTCGGCAACCTCTTTGCCGCCGGCGCCGGGCATCACGATATCGGTGAGCAACAGATGAATTTCCTGCGCGTGCTCATTACACAAGCGAACGGCTTCTTCGCCCTGCGGCGCGACCAGAACCTGATAGCCGGCCTCTTCCAGAATTTGGCGCGCCAACCCGCGCACCACCTCTTCGTCTTCGACCAGCAGGACGGTCTCTGATCCCCTGAGAATTACGCTTTCCTCGGCTCGGGCCTCGGATGATTTGACGATCGAGTCGAGCGCCGGCAGATAAACCTTGAACGTCGTTCCATGATTCGGCTCGCTGTAGATCGAGATATTCCCCCCGCTTTGCTTCACGATGCCGTAAACGGTCGACAGACCGAGTCCGGTTCCCTTGCCTTTTTCCTTGGTCGTAAAGAAGGGTTCAAAGATGTGTCGCCTCACTTCTTCGTCCATGCCTGTACCGGTGTCGCTGACCGCGAGCACAACGAAGGCGCCGGCATTAACGCCGGCGTGCGTGCTCGCATATTCCCGGCCCAACTCGGCGTTCGCGGTTTCGATGGTCAGGCTGCCGCCCTTCGGCATCGCATCCCGCGCGTTGACCACCAGGTTAACCAGCACCTGCTCGATCTGGCCGGGATCTGCTTTGACGCGCTTCAGATCGGGTGTCAGTTTCGCGCTGAGCTGAATGTCTTCGCCAATCAATCGCCGCAGCATCTTGTTCATGTCCGTGATTATGTCGTTCAGACTGAGCGGCAACGGTTGCAGAATTTGCTTCCGCCCGAAGGCCAGTAACTGACGCGTGAGGTTCGCGGCACGATCGCCGGCCTTCTTGATTTCTTCCAGGTAATTTTTGACCGTAGGATTGCCTTCGATTCGTTGCAACCCAAGACTGCTATAACCGTTGATGGCGGTGAGCAGATTGTTGAAGTCGTGCGCCACGCCACCGGCCAGTTGACCGATAGCGTCCATCTTCTGCGACTGGCGAAGTTGTTCCTCGAGTTGCTTTCGCTCGGTAACGTCCCGGGCAATCCCCTGCACCGCGACCGGAACACCATCCTGCAGGACAAGTTTGGTGTTGACCTCCACGGCGATTCGTTTGCCATCCTTAGCCAGGAGGTCAACTTCATATGCGGTGACGTTCTCGCCCGCGAGTTTCTTGGCCATCATATACCGCGCCTTATTCACATGTTCCGGCGCGATCGTGTCGGTAATATTCAACGCCAGACACTCTTCGTGAGTGTAGCCGGTGATTTGTTCGCCGGCCCGGTTTACCGATGTGTAGTTGCCCAGGAGATCGTGAGAGAAGATGATGTCGTGGGCGTTCTCGACCAGGTCGCGATAGCGTTCCTCGCTTTCGCGCACCGCCGCTTCGGTCCGCTTGCGTTCGGTAATGTCACGCCCGATGGTCGAGAGGTACTCAATGGTTCCATCGGGCGCTGGGTGTGCGATGATGACTTGCGATAGGGGTATCTCTCGCCCGTCGCGGCTCAGAAGTGCTGTTTCCCCGCTCCAGAAGCCACGCTCGATGGCCGCAGGGATGCCAACATTCGTCACAATCGAGGTAGCCCATTCGGGGTGATAATCAGGGATGCGCGTGCTAGTGACATCTTCATCTTCACCGAGTCCCAGCATCTTCCGACCGGCACGATTGATATACTGCACAAACCCTTTCAGGTCGGCAGAAGCAACCATGTCGGTCGTCGCCTGGAGAATCGCGGTCAGACGGGCTTGCTCCTTTTCGGCATGCTTGCGTCCGGTTATGTCCTGAACAATTCCGTCAAGATACTCGAACTCTCCTTTGCCATCGCGGACCGCGCGCACATTCGCCGAAGTCCAGATTTGCGATCCGTCCTTGCGCCGGACAAGCGCTTCAAAGTTTTCGAGCACGCCTTGTTCGCTGAGCCTGTGGAGAGCCTCGTCGCGCCGCTCGGGCCTGACGCCAAGTTGCTGCGCGATGTCAACCACAGCTTTGACCATTTCAGCGGGCGATTCATAGCCAAACATTTGCGCCATGACCGGGTTCACCGAAATGAATCTGGTGGCATCGGGCGTGGCGCGAAAGATTCCATCAACTGCATTTTCAAATATCGATCTATACTTCTCTTCCGCCTGCTGCGCCTGCGTGTAAAGCGACGCGCTTTCCAGCGCCGCGGCCGCCGTGCCGGCCAGAATTGTCAACGCTTTCATCTGACCAAGAGTGAAGGGACGCAGCCGGCTTACGGCGTTGATGTTGATAGTGCCGACGAGCTTGCTGCCCACCTCCATGGGAATGGAAATGGCGGAACGAATCTCAGGGTGCGGCCACAATGAACGAAAGCGATCGTCGTTAATTTCGCCTTCCAACATCAGGGGTTCTCGCTCGCGCGCTACCCAACCCGAGATGCTCTCTTCCAGCGGCACCTGCTCGCCGAGTAGCTTCTCCCGATGCTGTCCACGCACGGCGGCCACATACAGTTCGTCACTGCCGTCACTGGCGGGCAACAGCACCGACACCTCATCTGCGTCGGTTTGTTGCAGCGCGGCGTCGGCCAGCTTGCTGATCACGGTTTGCGGATCGAGGGTGAAAGCAATCGTTTGGCACAAACTGAAAATGCCGACCGTTTCGCGGAGTTGCAAATTCTCCATGCGCAGCCGCCGCGTGCCGATGGCGCGGGTCAACGCGGGCATCACGGTCTGTAGTTGGAAAGGCTTGAGGACGTAGTCGAAGGCGCCGACCTTCATCGCGTCGACGGCCGTTTGAATCGTGCCCTGGCCCGTCATGATGATGCCGATAAGTTGCGGATCAATCCGGAGCGCGGCCTCCAGCAAGGCTGTGCCATCCATCTCCGGCATCATTAGATCAGTAAGGAGCAGATCGAAGTCTCGCTGGCGCAACTCTTCCAAAGCCTGGTGTCCGGAGCCAAAGCCAGCGACATCAAAGCCCTGCGCTGATAGGGCCTCAACCAAAATGTTCTTCAACTCCGGCTCGTCATCGACGACGATTATTTTCCCTGCCGGCGAATTCGATAGCGCGCTCCATTTCGCTTCCGCTTTCATTTCAAGTTGTTCGACTTGATCGCTCACGCTTTGATGGCTCCCGTTTCCATCGCCGGCAAAATAATCCGCACGGTTGTGCCTTTGCCCGGCAGGCTTTCAATATCAATAGTTCCCCGGTGCTCTTCTATCGTGCGACGGCAGATCGGTAGTCCCAGCCCGGTTCCCTCGCCTTCTGGTTTTGTAGTGAAGAAAGACTCCCAGAGTTTTGGCAGGTCTTCAGGCTTTATGCCGATGCCGGTATCTGAGAATTCGACCATGAGAGTCGGCCCGCCATTTTCGACAACCCCGTGCCTCGCGCGAATGGTGAGACTTCCACCCTCAGGCATGGCATCGCTCGCATTCGTCAGAAGGTTCAGAAACACTTGCCGCAACTGTTGTCGATCAGCCTGAACACCGGGTAAGTCGCTAGCAAAGTCCGTCGCGAGAGTTATGTTGTGAGTACGCAAATGGTAGCGAATGAATTCAAGTGAATCTTGCAATTCTTCAGCCATGTTTATGGTTGAAATTTGCGGCTGAGTGCGCCGGCTAAAGAGCAAGAGGTTACTAACCAAAGTGGCCATGCGTTCGATTTCCTGCTCAATCACCTTCACCGCTCGGCGTTTGGGGTCGTCACTAGGCAGTCTCTCAAGAAGAAACTCGGCATGCAGCGCGAGGGTCGCCAGCGGATTGTTCAGTTCATGTGCGACGCTGGCAGCTAACTCACCCATAGTGGCGAGTTTTGAGGCTTGCCAAAGTTGTTGAGTCATCGACGACAGCTCGTGGCTCTTGGTTTGTAGCTCGGCAAGCGCCCCCTCAAGGCTTTGGTTTGTCCGCCGCAACTCCTCTTCAGCCAGCTTGCGCTCGGTGATGTCGCGGACGTTGCACTGGATCACGCGGCTACCCGCGAGATAGCTATTGCTCACAAATTCCACTTGTCTTATGAGTCCGGTGCGACTTTCGAGCGGCAGGTTTTCGTAGCGAATGTATCCTCGCTCCCGCAATTGGGCGAAGGCTACCTTTGAAGCGACGATGTCTTTGAAAGGGCCGATCTCCCAGAGTTCCTTGCCTGCAAGCTCCTCTTTGGAAAAGCCCAACATCTCGCTGAGATAGGGGTTCACGTCAATGATCTGCCCGGTGTCCGCGTCGAGAATAAGAATGCCGTCCTTCGCAGATTCAAACAGCCGCCGGTAGCGAAGCTCGGAAGCCTGTAGTGCTTCCTGCGCCAGAGTCTTCTCAGTAATGTCGTGTTTTATCGCAACAAAATGAGTACCCTTTCTGGAGTTGTCACGGATCGGCGTGATGGTCATATCTTCATGATTGAAGGTGCCATCCTTGCGACGGTTAATCAGGGTGTCATGCCAGATTTTGCCCGCAAGTATTGTGTCCCACATGTTTTGATAAAAGGCCTGGTCCTGTTTCCCCGACTTGAGAAATCTGGGGTTCCTGCCCAGGACCTCCTCTTTGGAGTAACCGGTAGTTTCAGTAAAGGCAAAGTTGACCCATATGATCGCGCCCTTTTCATCCGTGATCATGATGGCGTTGGCGGCAGATTCCATGGCGACACTTTGCAGATGCAACTGCTCTTCGGCTTCTCGTCGCGCGCGACGGTTTTCGGCCTCCTGCAACTCCCGTTCGATGGTTGGGACCAGGCGCACCAGATTATTTTTCATCAGATAATCGTGCGCCCCGGCGCGCATGGCCTCGACCGCCACTGGTTCTCCGATAGTGCCTGAAATGATGATGAACGGAATGTCCACCTCCATTTCTTTCACCAGCGCCAAAGCTTCCAGCGCGTTGAATTGAGGCAACGAGTAGTCACAAAGAATCACATTCCACTGCTTCGTTTCGAGAGCGGCCTTCATCGCCTCAGCTGTCTCCACACGTTCTGAGACGAGGTCATAGCCGGCAAGCGACAGATGACGCGCGATCAATGCCACGTCCTGCTCTGAATCTTCGATGTGTAAAACTCTTAGAGCTCTATTCATAATCGAGATTTGCTTAGTTGCTGTAACTAGTTAATCAGGCACAGAAGCAGCCGATGGCCGGCATACCATTAAGCTTCATCGAAACCACGCGACGGATCACGTAATTACCGGATCTTTGCCTACTAATTTAACAAGGCGCGCTGAATCGCTCTCATTAGTTGATCGTTATCAACCGGCTTTTGGAAAAACGCTTCGGCGCCGGCGGCCAACGCCCGTTTTTCATTGGTTTTCGGATCGCTGGCGCTGACTACAATTACCGGCGTACAAGCCAGCGAAGCGATGTTCCTCATACGTTCGAGTACGGAGAATCCGCCGCCGCCAGGCAGACCAAGATCGAGCAAGATCAGATCTGGCGCTTCTTTCTTCGCGATACTCAGGGCCATGACGGCGTCTGAAGCAAACGCCGTTTCGTATTCGCTCGCTCTCAGGCGCACGTTGAGGGCACGACGCAGGTCCGCGTCGTCCTCAATGATTAAGATTTTGTTCCCTTTCAAAATTAGTTGTTCCTTTCTGGATAGTTCTGACGGGCACTGTGAAAAAGACCGTGGCGCCTTCGCCTTCTTTGCTTTCGACCCAAATCCTGCCGCCGTGCAGCTCGACCAAATGCTGGCAAATGTGCAGTCCCAGGCCTAAACCTTTCCGGCTCGATTCCAAGGTGTTTGGTGATTGATACAGTCGATCAAAAATCTTCGGCAACGAGTCCGCGCTAATTCCACATCCGGTGTCGGCCACCGCGATGCGCACAAATTCGTCGTCCTCGTCTCTGCGGCCGCTGACGGAAATCGCGCCGTGGGTGGTGAATTTCAGGGCATTGTCCAGCAGATTTGAAAAAACTTGCCCAATGCGATTTGGATCGGCAGAAACCAGCGGCAGCTCGGACGGACAAGTGATCCGAAAAGCAATTCCTTTCTCTGCCGCGCGCCGTTCGTATGTTTTGATCATGGGATCGAAAAGATCGCAGAGTGAAGTTGGCTGCGGCTCAATCGTGAGCTTCCCGGCTTGCGCGCCCGTTACCTCCAACAGATCGCCGATCATGTCGCGAAGCTGCAGCGAGTTTCTCAAGACTATTTCCAGGTATTCCCGCTGTTCGCTGCTAAGCTCTCCTGCCAGTCCGTCCAGCAGGATCGTAGTGAATTGATGGATCGCAGACAGCGGCGATCGCAATTCGTGCGATACGTGCGAGATGAACTGATCCTTCATCTCGAGTTGCTCGCTGCGCGTTCTATCCAACTCTTCCGCGTTCCGTTGCAAACGCTCAGAGAGCACCGCGTTCTCGTAGGCAATGGCCGCCTGGGCGGCGAGCGTAATGGCCATTCGTTCATCTTCTTCGCTGAACTCGCCGTCGTCCTGCTTTTCCAACAGCACCAGCCAGCCGTAAAGCTCGTTGGCGGATATCAACGGCACACCCAGCAACGAATTAATGAGCGAGTTATCCGGAGAGAGTTGTTCGAGGCGCGGGTTGGCCTCCGCATGATTGATTCGCACTACCTTCCTATCGTTGATGATGGTCTCAAGCACGGACTGATGAACTGGCGGGCGGTCATACACAATTGGCTTAGCGTCCTTGAGGCCGTTAATGAGGAAATGCCTCAGCTCGTCGCCATTTTCCGAAAGAATTCCCAGCATGGATTTGCGCGCGCCGATGATGCGTCGGGCGGTCGAGCAAAAACGGCTGAGAAGTTGCTTGGCATCGCGTTCAGAGCCAAGTTGCATTCCCAGCTCGACCAGCGCCGAGAGTTTCAAACCGGTCGCCTGCAGGGCCTCTTCGCGAGCTTCCCCAGCTTCGTTCGCCTTTTCGAGTTGGAGGTTTTTCTCTTGCAGTTCCTGTTCGAAGCGCTTGCGCTCAGTCACGTCGCGCGCCGCTCCGAATACGCCCTGAAGATTGCCGGATTGATCGTTGAAGGTGGTCGCGTTATAGCTGACGACCGTTTCGTCGCCGTCCTTTGAACGTACGGTCAATTCGTAGTTGGTCACCCGCCCCTCGCGCAAAACCGAACGGATGCCATCTTCGGCCCGTTCGGGCTGCGTGAAGTGCTGTTTGAAGAGCGTGCCGATCAGTTCTTCTCGGGAGTGGCCGCTGAGAATTTCCATCGGCTGGTTCACGTCCGTGATAATTCCCAGTGGGTCGGTGGTCATCAGCGCATCAATGTTCGATTCCATCAACAACCGCGTGTAAAGCTGTGAACCGCGCAACTGCTCTTCGGCATGTCGCCGCGCGCGCCGGTTTTCCGCCTCGTGCCGCTCGCGCTCAATCGCGGGCGCCAGCCGCACCAGATTATCTTTCATCAAATAATCGTGCGCCCCGGAGCGCATGGCCTCGACCGCCACCGCCTCGCCCACCGTGCCGGAAATGATGATGAAAGGAAGGTCCACCTCCATCTCTTTCAGGAGCGCCAGCGCCGACAGCGCGTTGAAGTGAGGCATCGAATAGTCGCAGAGAATGACATCGCACTCCTGCGACTCAAGTGCGGCTCTCATCGCTTCGGGCCCTTCGACACGTTCGGAGATCAGTTCATAGCCGGCGCGCGACAGGTGGCGCGTGAGCAACGCCGCGTCCCGCTCCGAATCTTCGACATGTAATACTCGTAGGGTTCTATTCATACTCGAACGCTTACTCAGTGGGTGCAATCTGATTCAGCACCAACCAGTACAACCCCAGTTGCCTCGTTGCTTCCAAAAACTGCTCGAACTCTACAGGCTTGCGTACATAACTGTTCGCTCCCAGGTCGTAGCTCTTGATGAGGTCTTCTTCTTCGCTTGAAGATGTGAAGATCACGACCGCCAGGCGCTTGGTGCGTTCGTTAGCCCGTATCTTTTGCAGGACCTGAAGGCCGTCCACCCTGGGCAATTTCAAATCCAGCAAGACAAGTTGCGGCATTACCGTCATGTCTCGACCGGCATGCATGCCGGTACCGAAGAGATAATCCAGCGCTTCGACCCCGTCGCGCGCGACGATGACCTCGTTGACGATGTTGCCTTTCTTCAAAGCGCGCAGAGTTAAGGCCTCATCTCTGGGGTTATCCTCAACCAGTAAGATCACTTTGTTTTCCATTTCTAATCTCCTTCAAACTTGGGAGAGTGAAGTAAAAGGCTGCCCCTTCATCCACCATTCCTTCAGCCCATACGCGGCCTCCGTGACGACTGATGATGCGCTGCACGGTCGCCAACCCGATGCCGGTGCCCTCGAACTCAGCGGTGGTATGGAGGCGCTGGAACGCGCCGAATAATTTATTGACGTAAGTCATGTCGAACCCCGCGCCGTTGTCGCGGACGAAATAAAAGTTCTCGCCGTTCTTTTCTGCCTCACCAAAAGCGACCTCTGCGGCTTTTCGCCGCGAGGTAAATTTCCAGGCATTCCCGAGTAGGTTGGTGAGCACGATTTTTAGCAGGCGCTTATCACCGCGCGCCGTCAGGCCAGCTTCGATGTTGACGGCTACTGATCGATGCCCGTTCATTTCTTGCAGTCCCTGCACCACTTTATTCGCCAGCTCGCTCAGGCTAACTTCTTCCCGTCGCATCTCGCTGCGCGTCACACGCGCAAGTTGCAACAAGTCATCGATCAGTTGCGCCATCTCATGACTCGCCTGGCGCACTTCGTTGAGATAACCCTTCCCTACCTCATCGAGTTTGTCCTCGTAATCTTCAAGCAAAGCCTGGCTGAATCCATTGATGTGACGTAGCGGAGCCCGCAGGTCATGCGAGACTGAATACGAAAACGCTTCGAGCTCTTTGTTGACGGCAGAGAGTTCCGCGGTGCGTTGGGCGACCCGTTGCTCTAGTTCTTTGTTGAGTCTGCGAATCTCTTTCTCCGCCTGCTTGCGCTCAGTGATGTCGTTTGCCAGCACAAGCTCCGCACGTCTTCCGGCGAAGACAAATTCGTGCGAGGTGATCTCCACGTCAATAATGCTGCCGTCCTTTTTCCGGTGTCTCCAAATGTCGGCCTCATCTATCCCGCCGCTCAGCTTCGATAAATGTTCCAGCAAAGCCGGCACGTCTTCTCGCGGGCGAATATCCTTGATGGTCATAGATAGGAATTCTTCACGCGAATAGCCATAGTGCTGAGTGGCGGCCTCGTTGATGGCTGAAAACGAGAGCGTCTCGAGGTCATAGACCCACATCGGATGGGGGTTATTCTCAAACAGCAGGCGGTATCGCTCCGCAGATTCGCGCAGTTCTTCCTCTGCCCGTTTGCGTTCGCTAATGTCGCGCACGAACCCGGTGAACACAGGAAGGTCACCGCCGGGCATACGCGTAATGCTCAACTCAAGTAAAACGAGCGAACCATCAGCCCGCCAGCCGTTAATTTCGATTCGCTTACCCAAGACGGGGCCTTCGCCAGTGGCCAGGTAGTGATCGAGACCGCGACGATGTTGCTCTCGCAGATCCGGAGGGATGATCACGTCGCCAAGCTCGCGGCCGATCACATCGCTGCTGCGATACCCGAAAATGCGCTCGGCAGCCGGATTGAAATCGACAATCTGTCCCTTGTGGTCCATCGTGATGATGCCGTCAAGAGTGGTTTGAATGATGGCATGTGTGCGTTCCTGGTTTTCACGAAGGGATTCTTCGACGTGCTTGCGCTCAGTAACGTCGCGCAAGATCACGGTGTAGAGCTTTCGCCCCTCGGAATCGATCTGTGAAATCGAAGCCTCAATCGGGAACTCCTCGCCATCGGCGCGCAGCCCGTAAAGAGCGCCGACCGCCCCCATCGAACGTCTGGTCACATGCGTCTTGCCAAAATCCTGTACGTGTCCTTTGTGCTTAGCGCGGAACCGTTCGGGGATGAAGCGATCGAGCGACTGCCCAATGGCCTCAGCGGCGGTGCAGCGAAACATCTTTTCAGCCGCACCGTTGAACATCACTATCCGCTGGTCACTGTCGATGGTGATGATGGAATCCATCGCCGAGTTAATGATCCCCGCCAGCCGTGTCCTGCTTTCGCTCAACTTCCGCTCGGCTTTCGCGCGCTCGGAAATCTCTGTTTCCAACTTGCCCGCGTACTTCATACTGTCGCTGTACAAGCACGCGTTGTCGTAGGCCACGGCCATCTTTGCGGCCAGGGCCATCGCTAAGCGCTCGTCCTGTTCACTGAAAGCGTTGAGGCCGAGCTTGTCGGCCAAACAGATCCAGCCGTCGATGTGTCCGCGCATCGCAAGGGGCGCGACAATCAGAGATCCGACGCGCGGCAGACTGTCGGGGAGCCGCAGCGCAGCGGGAGCCGAAGTCACGTCGCTGAGGCAAATTGTCCGGCCCTCGTTCATCAGGGTCTTGAAGACTCCGGTTTTCAGCAAAGCTGATCGCAGCTCCGGAGTGTCTTTCAGGTCGATCCCGACGATCCCCAGGTGCTGAACTTTCTTTCGGTTTCGGTCCAACAACACGACCAGCGTCCACCGAGCTCCGATGACCTCGCGGGCCACGGAACAGTAACGGTCGAGGAGTACCGCCGGATCGCGTTCTTCGGCGAGTTCGGTGCTAAGCTCGATCAGCGCCGTGAGTTTTCCGTGGGCGTCACGTAGCTGGCCAGTCTTTTCAGCCAGCTTGTCGGTCAGCAGTTGCAGATGCTCGCGATCAAACTCTTCCGGCTGTACCGGATCCTCCGGTTTGGGTTCCACTTGTTCAGTGAGAGCGGCGGCGACTGTATCCAACACAACTTGAGGTTCGCACGGCTTATAGATGATTGAGGTCACGCCACACTTTTCCGCCAACGACTGCGCTTCGCGACTCAGGTAGTGAGCGGTGCTGAAGATGACGGGCGTTTTGCCGATTTCAGGCTCTTCCCGCAGGCGTCGTACGAACTCATAGCCATCCATCGTCGGCATCAGCACGTCACTAATGATCAGATCGGGATGTTGTTGGCGCGCGATGCGCAAGCCCTCAGCGCCGTCCGAAGCCTCATGCAAATCATGGTGCTGGTAACCGAGCAGCGTCGTAAGAAACTGCCGGTTAAGTTGGCGGTCGTCGATGATGAGAATCTTTGCCATACTACTTAATCAGAGCACGCTGGATCGCATTCATTAGTTGTTCGCTATCGAATGGCTTTTGGAAAGCGCCGGCATAGCCCAACAGCGACACCAGGAATTGGCGGTTGATAGGTCGATCGTCGATGGTTAGAATGCATTTCATAGTTAGGGGACTTTGGTTTTGGATCGGCAGGTTTCAATCTCGTCAATCAAGGCGAGCGGTTCAATGGGCCGAATAATGAACTGATCAGCGCCCAGGGAAAGCCCATACTCGCGTTCTGTGCCACCTCTAACTGTTGACGAGATAAACATGAATGGTATCCTTCTCAGCTCGGCATCAGCTTTGACTTCCTGAATGAAATCAAAACCGTCTTTCACCGGCATGTGTAGATCCGAAAGAATCACGTCGGGACTTTCCTCTGCCAACACCTTCATGGCTTCATCGACACTTTTCGCCCCAATAATCTTGTAGCCGAACGGCTCGAGTATGCTGCGCGATAGCTTGATGTTGACCGGCGAGTTGTCGACCACCAGGATGGTTCCCTGGGTGGCGTTTGCCGGCGTCTGGTTTTTCGTCGTCGCCGAGACTGTGGGCTCCACCGTCGCGGTGCGAAGATAAGGCGCCATCTCCTCGATGAATGTTTGCGGATTGATCGGTTTACTCAGATACCCATTGAAGCCTTCGCCGAGCAGCTTTTCCCGATCGCCGACCATCGCATAGGCAGTCACCGCAACCATGGGAATTTTCTGCGTGGCGGGATCCTGCTTGAGTTGACGACAAACCTCGACACCATCAGCGCCCGGCAACTGTATATCGCAGAGGATCAGATCGGGATGCTCGCGACGGGCAACGTCGATTCCCTCAAGCCCATCGCGCGCAGAGAGAGGCGTGTGGCCAAAAGCCTTCAACAGGTAAACCATCAAGTCGAGGCTGGCGGGATTGTCCTCGACGACCAGCACACGCGCCATTTCATTCTCCTAGCCTGCGGAGCAGGCGGCAGCATAAAGCCCGGGGTGAAGCGCAGCGGAACCCCAGGAACAAGAGCCCAAAGAAGCATGAGCCCGTAACACGGGCGACAGGGGACTACAAGTTTCGTTCATCGTTTTCTTACTCAACCTTTCCATTCTTGATCTTGTCAGCTTTCGCCCGTTCCACGGGCTCAATAATCCGGTCCCACTTGATCCTGGGGCTTACGCCCCAGGGCTTTATGCTGACGCCCGCTATCGCGGGCTCATTCCTAATCCTTCGGAATCAGCAGCCGAAATACACTCCCCTTCCCATACTCGCTTTCCAGCTCGATGCGTCCTTTGATCAGCACCGCCAGCTTCTGGCTGAGATACAGGCCCAGGCCCGTGCCTTCGCCCCGATGATCGATATCGACCTGCTGAAATGCCTGGAACAGTTTCTCTCTGTCCGCGGGGCGAATGCCTATGCCAGTGTCGATCACGTCGATCGAAGCGAGCGTGTGCCCATTCGATGGCCGGGTACTCAGCTCGATCTGTACTTTCCCTTTGTCGGTAAACTTGATTGCGTTGTTAGTAAGGTTGATCAGAATCTGACTGAGAATGCGCCGATCAGATTCGACCCGTACGCTGCCCTTTGGCGTTTTCACCTTGAAGTCGAGGCCCTTGTTCTCAGCCAGCGGCTTGAGCGCCGCCGCGACTTCTTCGACCACCGTCTGACAAACAATCGATTCGTACCTCAATTCGACTTTGCCAGAGTCGATCTTGGCGAGGTCCAGCAAGTCGTTGATAAGCGAAAGCAAATGTTTGGCGCTGCCCTGGACCGTCGAGAGTTGGTGCTCCTGATCTCCATTCAGAGGGCCGGGTAGTTTCATCAGCAGCGTGCCGGTAAAGCCGATGATGGCGTTCAGCGGCGTCCGCAGCTCGTGGCTCATGCTGGCGAGGAAGCGATCCTTGGCCAGGTTGGCGCTCTCGAGTTCGATGTTCTTCTCTTGCAGCGTCTGTTCGAAACGTTTGCGCTCGGTCACGTCGCGCGCGGCCGCGAACACGCCTTGCAAATTGCCGGATTGATCGTTGAAGGTGGTGGCGTTATAGCTGACCACCGTTTCCGTACCGTCTTTCGCGCGCGCGGTCAACTCGTAATTGGTGACGCGGCCTTCACGCAAGACCGAACGGATGCCGTCTTCCGCCCGCAGAGTGTCAGTGAAGTACTGTTTGAAGGGCGTGCTGACCAGTTCCTCGCGGGTGTGCCCGGTCAGGACTTCCATCTGCTGATTGACGTCCGTGATGATCCCGAGCGGATCGGTGGTCATCAAGGCGTCGATGTTCGATTCAATCAGCGAGCGCGTGTAGAGCTGCGAAGCGCGCAATTGTTCTTCGAGCTGTTTCTGTTGAGTCGCGTCGCGGGCGGCCGCCAGAATTCCCAGCGGATTGCCGGTCGCGTCGGTAAATACGCCGGCGTTGAATGAAACTGTAATGCGCCGGCCAAAGCGTGTGATTAGATTTAGTTCGTAGCCAATCACGCGGCGCTCTTTTAGGGTTTGCAGCACGCCGGCGCGAGCTCGTTCGGGATCGGTGAAGTATTCCGAGAAGCGCGAGTTAACCAGGTGCTTGCGCGAGTAGCCGGTCAGACGCGTCGCTTCTTCGTTCACGTCAGTGATGGTTCCGTCCGGAGCAATCGCGAACTGCGCGTCGGGTGAAGCTTCGATCAGCGAACGGTTGTAGGCCTGCTGCTCGCCGAGCTGTGTTTGCAGGCGCGCCTGTTCGGAAATGTCGCGCGCCGAAGCAAAGATTCCCTGCATGGCGCCGTCCACCGCCCGGAATACCGACGCGTTGAAAGATACCGTGGCCTTACGACCTGTTTTCGATTGCAGCACTAGCTCGTAATTCGTCACCACGCCTTCGGCTAATGTTCGCTTTACGCCAGCGTCAGCGCGATCAGGTTCGGTGAAGTAGCGCTTGAACGCCGAACCGATCAGCTCGTCGCGCGAATAGCCGGTCATGCGGCACATCTGTTCATTGACGTCGGTGATGAAGCCTTCGGGATCGACCGTGATCAATCCGTCCACCGACGACTCGATCAGACCGCGCAGGTAGGTTTGCTGCTCGCGGAGTTGCTCTTCCAGGCGCACGCGGTCGGTGATATCGCGGGCCGAAGCAAAGATGCCTTTGACCTCGCCCTGCGGATCGCGAAAGACCGAAGCGTTAAAAGAAACCTGCAACTGACGGCGAGTGCGCGAGATCAGCGTCAATGCGTACTCAGTCACAAAACCAATTTCGAAAGTCTCCTCTACTCCGGAACGCGCGCGATCGGGTTCCGTGAAATAGTCGGCGAACGGCGTGCCGATAAGCTCGGTGCGGGTGTAGCCGGTCATCTGGCACATCCGATCGTTCACGTCGCTGATCGTCCCTATCCCATCGACGGTAATCAGGCCGTCAACGGATGATTCGATCAGGCCGCGGTTGTAGTCCTGCGATTCGCGCAGTTGCTGCTCCAGCTTCTTCTGCTCGGTGATGTCGCGCGCGGCCGCAAACACGCCCTGAAGGTTGCCGGACTGATCGTTGAAGGTGGTCGCGTTATAGCTGACCACCCTTTCAGCGCCGTCTTTCGCGCTGGCCGTTAACTCGTAGTTAGTCACCCGGCCTTCGCGCAGCACGAGCCGAATGCCTTCCTCGGCCAGAGCCGGATCGGTGAAGTATTTCTTGAAGGGCGTGCCGATCAGGTCCTCGCGCGAGTGGCCGGTGAGCGTCTCCATCTGCTGATTGACGTCGGTGATAATACCCAGCGGGTCGGTGGTCATCAGCGCGTCGATGTTCGATTCGATCAAGCTTCGGGTGTAGAACTGCGAAGCCTGCAATTGACCTTCGAGAGCTTTCTGATCGGCGATGTCGCGGGCCGAGGCAAAGATGCCGCGCACGTTGCCGGTCGTGTCTCTAAAGACGGCGGCGTTGAATGAAACCGGAAGCTCACGGCCGTCCGCGGCCTGTAACGTCAATACATAGTTGCGCGCCGAGCCTTCGCGGAAAGTCAGCCGCACGCCTTCGGCGGCTTTCTCGGGTTCGGTGAAATACGTAGTGAAGGCTGAGCCCACCAACTGGCGGCGCGGACGACCGACCATGCGGCACATGGTTTCGTTGACGTCGGTGATGGCCATCGCTTCGTCAACGGTGACCAGGCCGTCAACGGAAGCTTCGATCAAGCCGCGGTTGTAGGCGCGCTCTTCCGCCAGCTGCGATTGCAGTTGCGCCTGATCGGTAACGTCGCGCGCCGAGGCAAAAATGCCGCGCACTTTGCCGGCCTGGTCCTTGAAGATCGCCGCATTGAACGACACCAGAATCTGGCGGTCATCCTCGCGGCGCAGGGTCAGTTCGTAATTAGTCACGGCGCCCTTGTCGAGCGTCAGGCGCACACCGTCCGCGGCATACTTGGAATTGGTGAAGTATTCGGGAAACTGTGAGCCGATCAGCTTCTCGCGCGTGTAGCCGGACATCCGGCACATCGTCTCATTGACGTCCGTGATCGTCATCGAAGAATCGACGGTAATCAATCCGTCCAGCGAGGCTTCGATCAGGCCGCGGTTGTAAGCGCGCTCTTCCGCAAGCTGCGATTGCAAGTGCGCTTGATCGGTAATGTCTCGCGCTGAAGCGAAGATGCCGCGCACATCGCCGGACTGATCGCGAAAGATCGATGCGTTGAAGGAAACCTGGAGCGGCTTGCCGGCGCGTGGCGCCAGGGTCAATACATAATCGGTGACTATGCCCTTCTCGAAAGTTTCGTTGACTCCCGCCAGGGCGCTCTCTGGATGCACAAAATAATCGGTGAACGGAGTGCCAATCAGCTCTTCGCGGGTGTAGCCGGTCATACGGCACATCTGCTCGTTAACGTCAGTGATCGTCGCCGAAGGATCGACCGTGATCAGTCCGTCAACCGAAGCTTCGATCAATCCGCGGTTGTACGCCTCGGAGTCACGCAGTTGCTGTTCGAGTTTCTTCTGCTCGGTGATGTCGCGCGCGGCAGCAAAAACGCCCTGAAGTTTGCCTTCGGCGTCGCGGAACGTGGTGGCGTTGTAGGAAACAACCGTGGTGCGGCCGTCTTTCGCGATGGCCGTCAGCTCGTAGTTGGTGACCCGGCCCTGTTGCAACGCCTGCTTGATGCCCGCTTCGGCGCGTTTGGGGTCGGTGAAGTAATTCTTGAAAGCCGAGCCGATCAACTCGTCACGCGCATAGCCGGTCAGCAATTCCATCTGCTGATTGACGTCCGTGACGATCCCGAGCGGATCGGTCGTCATCAGCGCGTCGATGTTTGATTCGATCAGGCTGCGGGTGTAGAGCTGCGTCGCCTGTAACTCTTCAGTCAGGCGAATCTCGTCCGAGATGTCTTTGGAGATCAGCAGGAAACCAATGACGTGGCCTTCGGCGTCACGCCGCGGCGTCAACACCATGCGCGCGGTGAAGTGCTCGCCGTTCTTGCGCACGCGCGTAACCGTACCTTCCCACTTGCCTTCACGCAGCGCCGCTTCCAGTATCTCTCGCGGCTTGCAGGCTTTGACGTCTTCGGGGGTATGCAGGATCGAGGAGTTGGCTTTGCCGACTACTTCCTCGGGCTCATAGCCGTACAGGCGGCGCGCGCCCTCGTTCCACAATAGAATCTTGCCTTCGAGGTCCTTGCCGATGATTGAGTATTCGGTTGAAGACTCGAGGATGTTGGTGATGAAATCTACGGCCTCCTGGGCGTTGCCGACGATCTCGCTATCGAAGAGCTTGGCCTTCCTTAATTCTTCAGTGAAGCGCAGGTCATTGCTGATGTCTTTCGAGATCAGCAAAAAACCGACTTGCTTCCCCGACGCGTCATGGCGTGGAGTCATTACCACGCGCGCCATGAAACGCCGGCCGTCCTGGCGCAAGCGCTCAATAACACCTTCCCACGAGCCGTCGCGCAGCGCGGCTTCCCTGATCTCTTCAGGCCTGCCCGTCGCAACGTCTTCAGGCGTGTGCAGAATGTCCGCGTTGGCCTTGCCGACTACCTCGTCGGGCTCATAACCGTAAAGCCGGCGCGCGCCCTCGTTCCACAACAGGATAGTGCCATCCATGCCCTTGCCGATGATCGAGTACTCAGTCGAGGCCTGGAGGACGTTGGTGATGAAATCCAGCGAGTCCTGCGTGCTGGCGAGAATCGAACTATCGAATAACTTGTCTGACATTTCCTTCCTCCATCCAAAGACAGGTGAGGGACTCTCGGGACAACTGGAACCGATCGGGGAAAAACGGCCGGGCGGATCGCCGGGGCTTTCCGCCGATGGACATGGCAAGCATCGTGCCCGGCAGCATTGTCCGCGACTTGCTCCATTCAATAGGTCAGAACAAGGACGATCTCGCCACCGGTACGGCGCCATCTTCTGGGTCGTCCCAGATAAGGACGACTTCTTCGCAGGTAAGGCGGGCCAACTTTTCCCGCTCGCCCGCTGCTGGACGATGCGCCAGCTTCACGACGTGCCCTGCGCCTTTGTTTTTGCCGAAGCCGGTGCAAAGAGATGCTCCACGGCTCCTTTGCTCAAACCGGCATTGCTTAGTTCAGTCCACACTACTTCAGTGATTTCACTCGCCAGTTGTGACACGCCCGCAGTAGTTGGCGGAATAAAATCCACATTCATTAAGTGGCGCATGATTGCTGTGGTCACTTTTTCAGTGGCATAGTTTGTACTCATGATCTGTCTCCTTCTCCGCTAAAGATTCGCGGCCCGCCTTGCCCGGCTTGCGCGATCGTCGCGGGCAGGGCGACCGCTTGCCTTCCTCGGGCGATCACAATTGCGAATGATTTCTAAATACCTCCAACCACGTCGTCCGGCCAACAACTGCAAAGCAACGACAGTCTTGGGATTGTCAATATCGTCGCCTGTTCCTGGAGAGACGGATATGCCGCGCCAGGGCGCATCAGAATCGCCCTGGCGCAGCTTAGGTGTAAGAAGGACGCCGCTTATCGCCCCCAATAGCGGCGTCCTTCTCGGTGACGCGGATAGCGCTTCCCCACAGAGTGCGTTCCGCGTTCTCGCCGGGCACCGTCGCAATGGCTTAGCCACTTTGCTGTCTCGCGACAGTAGCGGCCGCCGACGCGCGACGATACCGACCTTTAATCAAATTCAAAACTTCATCAGTCAAAAACGGTTTATAGAGCACCGGCAGGTTTCGCTCGGCGCAAAGCATCAATTCATCGTGCGTCAGGCCGCCACCGGTCATGAGAATGAGTTGCGTTTCGGGATTCTTTGCCTGAAACTCCAACCCGAGCTTGAATCCGTCGTCTTCCCCCAACATGTAATCCAACAACACAGTACTTGGCCGCTGCTCGAGAAAGAGAGCGCGGGCTTCTTGGGCAGTTTCGGCCGTCAGCATCGCCCAACCCTCCAGGGACAATTGACTGGCGAGGAACAGAAGCAGATCGCGATTGTCGTCGACAATAAGAATCTTCGGCTGCGGAGCAGCCACCGCCGGCTTGAGCTCACCGGCGCGTATGACAAGATGTTGGCGGTCATCGTTCAATGAGACGCTCACCTGCGCGCCGGGCTGAATCTCGCCCCGCGCCACCATGGTGGCCAAAGGCTGCGTCAGCTCGCGATGGATTGTGCGTTTCAGCTCGCGGGCGCCATACTCCTGGCTGACGCCTTTGCTGAGCAACAACTGGCGGCTTTCCGGCAGCACCTCAATCCCAAAACCACGATCGCCGAGCCGCGAGTTCACGTGCTCCTGTAGCGCCCTCATGTCGTGATCGAGAATCGTTTCCAGAGATTCGGTGTCGAGCGGCTGGTAAGTAACGATGGCATCGATGCGGTTGACAAACTCCGGCGAGAACCTTTTCCTCACCGCGCCGAGCGCGATGCTTTCCAGTTTCTGAGAAAGGTCGGTGCGTGATTTGGGCAAGGCCGACTGGAAGCCGATATCGGGGTTGATCTCCTTCATCATCTCGCGCGCGCCGAGGTTGCTCGTGAAAAAGATCAGGCTCTTTTCAAAGTTGACTGTCGAATTATCGCCGAGGCGCAAGGTCCCTCTGTCGAGAATTCCCAGTAACAATTTGGTCAATGAGTGCGCCGCCTTTTCGATCTCGTCGAATAGAACCAGGGCCAGATCGCAGTCCTCACTGGTTGCCTCGATTAGCTGTTGCTGCGTCAACATCGGCACTGTTTCGCGATGTCCCAGATAGCCTGGGGGCGCGCCGATCAGCTTGGCCATCTCGTGTTCCATCTGGAATTCGCCGCAATCAACCTTGACGATCTTTTTCTCGCTGCCGTGCAACAACTCGGCAATCGCCTCAACGGTCTTCGTCTTGCCGGTACCCGTTGGACCGAGCAGGAGAAAGACACCGGCCGGCCGGCCTTCAGGCGCCAGACCCGACTGGTACATGTAGACGTAAGGCACGATCGCCTTTGTCGCGGTGGACTGGCCCACGACTTTCCGCGATAACAGGAATACCAGGTCCGATGATGCTTGAGTCGATTTCTGGGGAGTCTCAATCATTGGTCATCTCGCATTGGTCATCTCGCCCGTTTTCAGGAACCAGATTTGCCGCGCGCCAGGCCATTGCTCTCTTTCTCGTTGTTTCGTTTTCTCGAATTCAATAACCTAAGGGCCCACTCGCGCGCGCGTCTTTGCTCCTCTTCATATTCTTTCGGGTCCTCTCGCTTCAGGCGTTGACGCTCACGGTAAAACTCATCAAAAGTCAGCCAGTGTCGGTTTCGTCGTTTAAAGAGCTTCCACATCGAGTCAGTATCCTTCTTGCGACCCAGCGGTCATAAGAGTCGGGGAACTCCCCAACCTCGGCCGTGCGAACCAGCCGCTGCGACTTTTTGCGCGGCGGTCTGGGTGTGCGCCGCAACGACGGCCGCCGTATCAAAGAAGCCGCGCCAACGATCGATCTTTCCGTTGCAAATCGTAAGAACGTGCGCCCATTGAAACGAAATCATTTGTCCCGTCGACTTCACTCGGGCGCGATAGTCTCCCAAAACGATGATCTTGTTTTCCCCTTCGATAAACTCATTTGCCCTGAACAACTCGATCTCTTCGTTTTCGTGAAGGGCCTCAAAGAAAGCCGCGACCTGCCGGCGACCCCGGCGCGGTCCGGCATAAGAAAGAATGTTTGGGGGGCCAGGCATCAGCCAATCCACCCCGTCCGCCAGCGTGTCCAGCAGGGTTGGAATATCGTTATGGAATAAAGCCTCGTATGTCTCCTCGACGGTGGCCAGATTCTGTTCTTCCATACTTGACTCCTTGTCGGATAGGAACGCTCAGGTAACTCGAGTACGCATCTGACGAACATTGCCCGTCACGAGCCGCCGGCTTTACCGCCTCGCAAAGACGACGTTCCGCCAAGCGGCTCGTGTGTCCCTTCGCTCGATGAGAGACTCTTCACCCACCTGAAAATTTCAGTTGTCAACGAGTGGCTTGCCTGGGAGTTTGCGCGTGGGGAAGTTTGTCAGCGCGGTGGTTGGTAGCAATCACCACGGCTGGTTCAGCATCCACGTGTTCCCTTTTGGCGGGGGCGGCCGGGAGAGGCAAATGCCAATTCCAAAATCTGGATTCAAAAGATCGCCGGTGAACGTGTTGTCGGGAGCACTTGATTAAGAAACACCCGTAATGACAAGCCGATGAACGCGCGGATGGGACGTGCAGTTTGGGCGCGTAACCCTTACGCGGAGAAAGAGAGCATCGAATCCGTGGCGGCAAGACTATTCCGAATCGGCAAATGACACAATCGGGAAGAACCTGAGTTTGGATCAGAAGAATCCTGACTTGGTCTGGGGATTAAAATGGGGAATCAGGCCCCGCTGCCGGCCCTGGTTGGTCGCTCTTCCTCAATTGAGATCAGGCCCATCTTGATCGCGTATCGAACCAAGCCGGCGATGTCGTGAATATTCAGCCGCTCCATTAGTTGCGCGCGGTGGGTCTCAACCGTCTTCGCACTGAGGTTCAGACGTTGCGCGATCATTTTCGTAGAAACGCCTTCCGCGATCATTTGCAGGACTTCTCGTTGTCGGGTCGTGAGCTGGAGGAGTGAGCCGGAAGCCGCATCTCGCAAGTACTTAAAGATGGCTTGGCTTGATATTTCTGGTGACAAATAGTCTTCTCCGCAGACAACCGCCTTGATCGCGTTCTCAAGCTCCGTGCTGGCAGCGCTCTTCGGAAGAAATCCCGCAGCCCCGGAGCGTAATGCGTGAACTGCGTACTCTTCGGTTTTGTGAACCGTAAGCACAATGGCACGTACGCTGGGAAACTTCGCCTTAGTCTCCTTCAAAACCTCTAATCCGCTCAATTTCGGCATCGTGAGGTCGAGCAACACTACATCGGGCTGGTGTTCCTTGATCAGTTCCAGGGTCTGGAGGCCGTCTCCGGCTTCCCCTACCACTTCGACCCCTTCTATTCTTTCGAGAAGCGCACGAATACCCGCCCGCACGAGCGCATGATCGTCTGCCAGCAAAACGCGAGTTGGTTTCACTCTAGACTCATGAACTTGGTATGCGGTGCGAGGTCAAGGATTGGGGCTTCCTGTGAGATCCCACACGCACGGTCAAAAAACCCGACAACGATCCGGTTGGGTTCCTCTGCCGCACGAAATGGAATGCAGCCGGCTGGTACTCCAGCTTAAGACTCTACGAAACAACAGGCTGCCCGACAATCAGGAAAAACCTGAGAAACGCGGGCAAAATACCTTAACCCATGAGGGAGAGGATCGTAAGACAAAAGATCGACAGGTGCAGACTTAAAGGCCGATCTTCACGGCGTAGCGAATCAACCCGGCGAGGTCCCGCACGCCAATGCGCCTCATCAACACCGTGCGGTGCGTCTCGACGGTTTTCACGCTAATGTTCAACTCAAGGGCGATCTGCTTTGCCGTGTTGCCTTCCGCAATTAACTGTAGGATCTCTGCCTGGCGCGGCGAAAGTCTTTCACGCGGACTGAGGTCAGCATTTGTACGTCGAAGATATTCCATGATGACTGCCTTTGAGACAGGTGGGCTAAGATATGTCTCGCCTTGAGCGACTGATCTAATGGCCAGCTCGAGCTCTTCAAGATCCGCGCCTTTGAGCAGGTAGCCCGCCGCCCCAGCGTGCAGGGCCTGACATACATGCTCCTCATCCCCATATGTCGACAAAATGATAACCCGCACATTCGGGAATTTCTTGGCTACGTGTCTGGTTGCTTCCAATCCGTTCAGAGCAGGCATGGCAATGTCCATCAACACCAAATGCGGTTTATGCTGCTTGACAAAGCGCAGTACCTCTCGGCCGTCATTGGCTTCAGCTATGACACTTATGCCTGGCAGTCTTTCCAATAGTGCCCGAATGCCAGCGCGCACGAGTCTGTGATCGTCAGCAATTAAGACTCGGATTGGCTCCACGACAACTACCTCTTGGACTTCAGCGGAAAGCTAACGCGAATCTCGGTGCCTCGAGTCGGAGCCGAACCGATTTTGAGATCTCCGCCGACCGCGAGGGCGCGCTCCTCCATTCCTCGCAGGCCCATGGTAGAAAGGGAGAACCCGTTCTTAAGCAATCTGCGGGCATCGAACCCTACCCCGTCGTCTCTGACTACGAGCAACAGCTCGTTTTTGGAAAGCTTCAATTGCACGGATACTCGCGTCGCTCGCGCGTGGCGAGCGATATTTGTTAGTGCCTCCTGGGCTATCCTGAAACACGCCGTTTCGAGTTCGCGCCGGAGGCGCTCGTCCGTCTGCAAATTGCTTGCGACTTCGGCAGAAATCGAAGTGCGTTGCGAGTAACGATCCACATACCAGCGCAGCGCCGCGGCAAGGCCAAGATCATCGAGCAACGCCGGTCGCAGCTCGAGCGAAAGATCGCGCACCCGACCAAGCGCTTCATCAACGATAGCGATGCTTTCCGCTATGCGCGGCAAACTCGCGGTCTCGCCTGAAGGCTGAAGCGAATGCAAATTGATTTTCACCGCCGTCAGCACCTGGCCAATCTGGTCGTGGAGTTCGCGGGCAATACTCTGGCGCTCTGCTTCCTGCGCTTCGACTAAACGTCTGGAGTACGTCCGCGTCGCTTCCTCGGCGAGCTTGCGGTCGGTGATGTCCCGTGCCGTACCCTGTACGCCCACGGTCACGCCGTTCTCAAAGATCAGGCGGCTGCTAACCTCCACGGGCACGCGGCGGCCATCTTTGGAAATCACGTCAACCTCGTATGTTGTCTCACCCTCTTCCCTTAGTTTCTTGCACAGATTCTCGCGCACGTACTTCAGGGCATCCGGAGCCACAAAGTCGGTAAAGTTTTTTCCGAGGATCTCTCCGCGCGTGTAACCCGAGAGTTTCTCCGCGGCCCGGTTTACCGAAGTGTATCTCCCGCCGAGGTCGTGGACATAGATTGCATCCTTGGCATTCTCAAACAACTCGCGATAGCGTTCTTCGCTTTCCCGCAGTGCGGCTTCCGCTCGCTTCTGTTCGGTAACGTCGTGCACAAATCCTTCAAAGTACTGGACAGCGCCGTCAGCTCCCTTGATTGCGTGCGCGGTCAGTTGGACCCAGATGGGAGAGCCATCCTTTCTCTTCCATTGGATCTTGAGATCGCCTGTGTAGCCACGATCTTCATATTCCCTGATCAGCCGCTCGCGCTCGCCGTCAAGATATACCCGATGAAGATTAACTCTTAAGAATTCTTCAACCGAGTCGTACGCGAGCATTTCTGCAAGAGCTTTGTTGGCAGTAAGCAGCGTGCCATCGCGCAACGATTGATAGATACCCACGGGGGCCAGGGTGAAAATATCTCGGTATCTTCGCTCCGACGCCAGCAACGCCTCTTCCGCTCGCTTGCGCTCAGTGATATCGCGGAAAGTAACTACTGTCGCGACAATCTCATTTCGATCATTCCGCATCGGAGCGGTCATGTATTCCACCGGAAAGCTCGTTCCATCCTGCCGCCAAAACACTTCGTCAGCCACCTGGCGGGAAATGCCATCGCGGAACGTGGCGTAGATCGGACATTCCTCTGTCGGGTAAGGCGTTCCATCCTGCCTCGTGTGGTGCATCGTCGAATGCGCGGGTCTCCCCAACAATTCGGCGGCTTCCCAACCCAACATGCGGGCTGCCGCGGGATTTTCAAAAACGATTTTCCCCTGGAGGTCCACGCGATGGACGCCTTCCTCCATTGAGTTCATCGTCAGTTCAAGTTCGCGACGGAGCGCTGACATGGCTTCTTCCGCCCGTTTGCTATCCGTGATATCGCGCGCCATGCCGCGCACGATGGGGGTGGCGACTCCTTCAGTGCGAAGCGTGTTGTAATATTCCCACAAACGGCGTTCGCCGGTGTTGGTCTGCACCAGCATGAGGCCACTGGCGTATCCATCCTTGCGTAGCCTGGCGAGGTAGTCATCAAACTGGTCACAGACTTCGGGCGCCAGAATCTCGCGCAAGTTTCTCTTTCCGGTGTAATCTTTTGGGTCGTAGCCCAACACCTCGGCGGCGGCGCGGTTAGCCGAAAGTATCAGCCCATCCAGGGCGTGCGTGCAGATCAACTCCCGGCTATTCTCGACCAAATCGCGGTAGCGTTCCTCGCTGTCGCGCAGTTCTTCCTCCGCGCGAATGCGATTCAAAGCTTCGCCGCAATGGTCTGCCAGCGCCTGAAAATTATTCAGTGCATCGTCGTCATAAGCACGTGGTGTGTAGCTCTGTATGGAGAGAATGCCGATTACCTTTGAGGCATGACGAACGGGGACACTCATAATGGCGGCGGAAGGGCGCGATCTGTCGCCGAAGGGGACCGAGTCTTCAGCAAACTTGTAAGGCTCTTCACGGAGAATTAGCTCAGCGCCGCGATCGATAACGCGCCGACCCTTGGGGGTAGGCGGAATGCCGGCAACAAAAGGGGTGACATCCACGCACCGGCCCCCGATAGTATCGATGGTCAGTATCGGATTGACGAGGTCGCGGTCGGCATCATAAAGATCGAGCGTACAGGAATCCCAGCCAAACAGCTCATGCGCGGTGTCGGCGATAACCTGGGCCGCGTCGAGCGGAGTTCTCGCCCCGCTCAGCTTACGCGCCAAGGCGGCGAAGGCGACACTGAGAGCCTCGGCCCGCTTTCGTTCGGTGATGTCTTCGGCAATTCCTTCGTAGTACAACACAGTCCCATTTTCAGCTCTCACCGCACGAACGCTATCTGATAACCAGATCTCACTTCCGTCTTTCCGGCGGCCCTGATATTCGAAGCCGCGCACGAAGTCATGCTCTTCCAACAGTCGCTTGAACTCTTCGCGCCGTTGCGGGTCAGAATACTGCTGCCCAGCGATATCGGTTCGCTCGCGAATTAGTTCCTCGGAAGATTCGAATCCCAGCATGCGCGCCAATGCTGGATTTGCGGTGATAGTTCTACCCTCTGCGGTCGTTTGAAAGATGCCCTCTCCGGCGTTCTCAAAGATCTCGCGGTACTTACGCTCGGCTTCCCGCAACGCCTCTTCCACACGCTTGCGCTCCGTGATGTCCTGGCTAAGCCGCACAAAGTTGATTGGCAGCCCGTCGTTATCGCGGACCAGCGAAACGCTGTTTTGTACCCAGACGATGCTGCCGTCTTTTCTGACATAACGCTTTTCCCTCACAAAGGCCGGAATCTCGCCGGCCAGCAGTGCTCGAACCTGCTCCATAGTTTTGGGTAGATCGTCAGGGTGCGTGATGGTTTGGAAATCGAGCGAGTGAAGTTCAGCTTCTGTGTAGCCGGTGATCGAGCAGTATGCCGGGTTGACTTCGAGAAAACGGCCCTGCAAGTCGTTAATGGCCAAACCAACTGCGGCATGCGCAAAAGAGGCTCTGAACAACTCTTCGCTTTGGCGCGACGCAGCTTCCGCCAGTTGGGAACTGGTTATGTCGTGACTCTCGGCAGTCTCTCGAGCGGATCCGAACCCGCCAACAGGACGTGATTCTTTTTTCTGCCAGTCTCCGATACTCTAACCCTCCGAGCACTAAGTACCCAGTTAAGAGAACGGGAAATCGACGCACTCCTGGATGGATGGCCAGCCAACACCACTAAAAAGAGGCTGACGAAGCGAGCACGTTGGTGCCGCTCATCACACCACGAATATCAATTAGCAAAGGCGAGAGGTGCGAATCGGTGCGTGAAGTAACGGAGTACGGAA
Source organism: Pyrinomonadaceae bacterium (assembly GCA_041499185.1). Taxonomy (GTDB): domain Bacteria; phylum Acidobacteriota; class Blastocatellia; order Pyrinomonadales; family Pyrinomonadaceae; genus JAOAPY01. Next base: position 29,422 of record JBGQJU010000031.1, read on the forward strand.
AATCGGGGGCGATAGTATCTGAAATACGCATCAACATCGTGAGACCTCTTGCTGAGGAGGGATTCTAACGCTCGCGGCCCAATGGTGCAACTGTTTTTAGCGCAAGAGATGAGGATGGCAGCCAGAAACGTTGCGGGCGGGACTCCATGTGCTCAACGCTGGCTTGGCTTTAACGGCAGAGACCTATTCCCAAGTCGATGCGCCTGAGCGTTGGTCTCACGCCGACTCGGAGTCGCGGGATCTTCAACCGGTCAGACAGCGCGCGCTAAATTGACCTTTTGCTTTTGAGTCTGAGGCCCGACTATCGCACTGAGAATTCGCCTTTGAGATAGTGTTGTGGCATGACAACACCCCATTTACCTTTCATTCTGCGGTCAAGATAAACGCTGATGACCCGGCTGGGTTCATCCTTAGACCCTACCGCCCTGTGAGCGACTGGTCCAGCGCCTCCCGCGTCTTCAGGGCCAGTGTATTAGGCGTGAAGGGCTTTTGCAGAAAGAACGTGTTGTCGTCCAGGATACCGTGGCGCACGATCGCATCGTCCGTGTAACCGGACATGTAGAGCACTCTCGTGTCTGGTCGCAGCGCGGAGAGAGCCTCCGCAAGTTCACGTCCGCCCATTTGCGGCATCACCACATCCGTGATCAGCAGATCAATTCGTCCGTCAAAATCTCTGCTTAGCTGCAACCCTTCCTGACCATTCAAAGCAGTGATCACGGCATAGCCATTTTCTTCAAGTACCTCTTTCGCCAAAGAGCGCACCATCTCTTCGTCTTCAACCAGTAATACTGTTTCTCGTCCCATTGACCCATGGCTCAAAGCGTCTTCTGCCTCCGCCTCTTCCAGGGCTTCGGCGAATCTCGGCAGGTAAACTTTGAAAGTTGTGCCCTTGTCCACTTCGCTGTACACCCAGATGTTTCCGCCGCTTTGTTTGACGATGCCGTAGACCGTGGACAATCCGAGGCCCGTGCCTTTGCCGACTTCTTTGGTTGTAAAGAAGGGATCAAAGATCCGCTTTTGAATTTCCGTATCCATGCCTGTGCCGGTGTCGCTGACGGTTAGCGCAACGTAGCGCCCGGGCTGCACTGCAAGATGGTTGCGGGCGTACGCCTCGTCCAGATACGCGTGTTCCGTCTCAATCGTGATCTTGCCCCCTTTGGGCATCGCATCACGCGCGTTCACGACCAGGTTCATCAACACCTGCTCGATCTGACCAGGGTCGGCCTTGATCTGTCCCAGGCCGGGTTTCAAGAGCGTGATCAGGTCTATGTCTTCGCCGATCAACCGTCGCAGCAACTTGTCCATTTCGCCGACCACGGCGTTCAGATCAAGCACTTTTGCTTGCAACATCTGCCTGCGACTAAATGCCAGGAGCTGGCCGGTGAGCGAAGCGGCGCGCGCCCCGGCTTTTCTAATTTCCTCAATGTTCTTGCGCACCGGGTTGTCTGCCTCCAACTTTCTCAGCGCAAGCTCGCTGTATCCGGTTATGCCGGTAAGCAGGTTATTGAAATCGTGTGCGATACCTCCGGCAAGCTTGCCGATCGCCTCCATCTTTTGCGACTGACGCAATTGCTCTTCGCGGTCGCGTTCGCGCTCGATCAGGGTCACGTTTTCGACCGCATTCGCCGCGAGGTTCGCTGCCATACGCATCGCCGTCGCGTGCTCCTGCGTGTAGACGCCGGCTTGATAACTCTGGACCTCGACGCAGCCAACAGTCCGGCCCATCACAGTCATTGGTGCGCACAGAGCAGATCGGGGGGTCTCGCATTCAGTGCACTGACCGATCATCACGGGCTTTGCCGTTCTCAGATGTTCCTGGTAGTCGTTGTCGATAACCACGGAGCCCGATTTGATCGCGCGTCCAGTCATTCCGTCTCTGACCGGTATGTCAACCAAATCCTCGGGATCAAACTCCTTCTGGTCGACCCAGCAATAAGCGGGTCTGCGCGTTTCTTTTTCCTCCTCGTAGAGCGAGATCACCAATCCATCGCAAGGTACGGACACCACCGCAAAGTCACGCAATGCGCGGAAAATAACTGTCAGGTCGCGAGCGCTTCCCAGTGTTTGTCCCAGCGCCGCGATTCTTTCGACCAGCCGCTCGTATTCCGTTAGCGCGCGCTTGTTGGCCGCCTGTAAGGCCTGCTCGGCTCGTTTGCGCTCGGTGATGTCGCGCACAACTACCTGGACGGCAGGTTGGTCTTTGTGAGTGAAAGGAACGGACAACACTTCGCATTCAATCTGGAAGCCGTCAAGGCGTCTGCCCTTTATTTCGACGGGAGGCAGAAATTGACCTTCCTGAAGTCTGGTGATGCGTTCCTTGAGCAGCGCGCCGTATTCAGGCTGAATCAGATCGTAAACACTCTTCCCGATCACTTCGCTCTCGCAAGCCGCTCCGATAAGCTTCACACCGGCGCTGTTTACAAAATCTATTTCTCCGTCCCGGTGAATGATGATTCCGTCAGGAGACATCTCGACCAATCGGTGATAGCGCTCTTCACTTTCACGCAATGCTTCTTCAGCGCGTTTGCGTTCCGTGATGTCGCTCGAGGCAATCAGGATGCACCGAATGCCGTCAAGCTCGATCAGTTCGGCCGACGACAGCAAGACGCGGAATTCGCCGGACCTGGTGCGCAATTGGGTCTCGGCGTTGCGCACCGATCCCCGCTCGATAAGCAAGCTGACCAGCTCGCTTCTGGCTTTGGGAGTAGGCCAGATGTTAAGTTCCGCCGACGTGTGGCCTATCAACTCTTCGCGCTTGTAGCCGCTTACGGAAACGAAACTGTCGTTGACATTGACATAGCGGCCCTCGGCAAGCGTCGTGATACTCATCGGTTGCGGACTCGCATTGAAGGCCTGCGAGAATCGTCGCTCAGAGTCGCGCTGCGCCTCTTTGGCCTGGACGCGCTGGGTGATGTCGTGAACAAACCCATCGAAGCAAATAATGTTTCCGTCGTCATCGCTTACAGCGCGCGCATTGAGGTGTACCCAGATTGGAGAGCCGTCTTTCTTTTTCCAAAGCACTTCCAAACCTTCTGCGGAACCATTGCGGGTGCGTTCCGCGATCAGTCTGGCACGCTCTTCAGGATCGTGATAGATATCTCGCGCCAGATTGCAGCGCGAGATCTCCTCGATCGAGGCATAACCGAGCATTCTTGCCAGCGCGCCATTGGGCCTGATTAGACTCCCATCCAGCGTCGAGCGATAGACACCCATCGTGGCGTTGTCAAAGATGCTTCGGTATTCCTCTTCTGACTTTTGCAGAGCCTCCTCGGCCCGTTTTCGCTCGATGGCCAGCGCAATTTGTCCTCCGACCGACGAGAGATATTCCAGATCGCGCTGGGTGTAGGCGCACGGGTTTTCATAATGCTGAACCACCAGGACCCCGATTATGCTCGAGGGTGTCCGCAAAGGTACGCCCAACCAGGAAGCCGAAGACGTCCCACTCTTTTCGACTTCGCCACGTTCGTACATGCGACTTTTCAGCTCCTCAGTCAGCAACAAGGGCTGGCCCGTGCTCAGGACGTAACTGCTGAAACCCACGCCCACCGGGCGCGGTTCGGGTACGGGGTCGAATTTGTCGATCCAAAACTCGAAATGCATCAAGCCGGTTATGGGATCGTTAAGCGCGACAAAACAGTTCTCGGCGTAAAGAATCTTCTTGAGCGATTCGTGGATTAACTTCAGTAAGTCATCCAGGTGTGCAGTGACGTTGACACTCTGAATGATATCCAGAATGACTTGGCGCTCTGCTTCGGCCCGGACACGCTCGGTTACATTGTTGGCTGACACGATGACCGCATCGCGGCCGGAAAAGCGCAACTGATGGAGAATTATCTCCGCATCAATTTCGCTCCCATCCTTTTTCTCATGTCTCCAGATGCCGGCGCGCTGCGTCTCCCGTTTGCGCTGCAAATCGCTTTTGAGCAATGCGGGAATCTCTTCCACGGGCCTTATGTCTTTAATCGTCATCGAGAGAAATTCTTCTCGCGAGTATCCGTAACTTCGAACCGCGGAATCATTGACCGCCAGAAAAGCGAGCGTTTCGAGATCGTAAACCCACATCGGGTGAGGGTTGGCTTCAAAGAGCAAACGGTAGTGCTGCTCTGACTCGCGCAACTCCCTTTCCATCTGCTTGCGTTCAGTGATGTCCCGTGGGTCACTGGTTACTCCCGCGAAGAAGCCATCGGGCAGAACATCGTCCGCATCGTGGCCCCTGAGTATGTCGACGAGGTGCGCGCCAGGATCGCGCGCAAGGTGAAAGAACCTGAGCCAACCGTTTACGACCTGGAGACATTACTTCTCCTTCCCGATAAAGCCATTCGCCCCCAGGTAGCTGAATTTCAAAACCCAATATTTCTCCACCTGTCACATCACCAAGAGAATCAATGTAGCAACCAGACTCGGACAGGTCGGTCATTCGGGCAGGATAATCTCCGGATCTTCCGTCCCAGTTTGCCTCGAGACAGATATTTGTCCTGGGTTTGGCTCTTCTGTCAATCATTTGCATGCGTCCGTAGTGGGTGAGTGAACACTCATTGATGTAGGTCGAAATGGGTCGCGCAAGGCCGCTTCACCTCGGCAAAACGCCCACACTACGTTCGTTCAGCGTCCGGGGCGCACTGCCGGCCAATCATTGGCACGGCTCGTGCCACAGCGGGGGCCCACGCGATTCGATCAAAGTCGCAAGCGCAGGTGAAGAAACCGTATTTGTGTGAATGTACGCTTGCCGTGTCATTGGCGCCGACGTGCTCAATTCAGTAAGATGAAAGCGCTCGAAGCGGAGACTCGTCTCGAAAGGGCGTTGTCACGGCTCAGCTCAGCGGTAGGAAGCGCTCTAAGAGGCGTTTTCTTTTCGCTTACAGTAGCGATCTAATCGCGTTGACGCCTTTTTGACTTATTCTATCCAAACTAGCACGATAATCGGCAGGCTAAGTGAATGGAAACCTACGCCTCTCTGGCGCAAGGCGCTTGTATGAAAGCCGGCTTTCAAATCATTCTCTTCTCTTTCCTGTTTGCCGCGGTCACAACCGCGGGGCAAGGGCAAGCTAAATCGTGGTCTGAACGTATGGCCGCGACGGTGATGACGCTCTGGAAAGATTCAGTGGGAACCGAACTCGGCAAACCCGAGAAGTGGAATTACGATCAGGGCGTAGTGCTGAAGGGCCTGGAAGGTGTCTGGCACAACACCGCCGATGGAAAATATTTCAAGTACATCCAGCACAGCATGGATCGTTTTGTGAACGACGACGGCACCATCAAGACCTATAAACTCGAAGACTACAACCTCGATAATGTTCTCAACGGAAGAATCTTACTGTTGCTCTACAAGGTTACGGGAAATGAGAAATACCGGAAAGCAGCGGCTTTGTTGCGTGAGCAGTTGAAGACGCAGCCGCGCACTTCGGATGGTGGTTTCTGGCATAAGAAAATATATCCGAATCAAATGTGGCTGGATGGCTTGTACATGGGCGAGCCATTTTACGCCGAATATGCGGAGACTTTCCACGAAGAGGCCGACTTTGATGATATTGCCGGGCAGTTTATCTTGATGGAGAGTCATGCCCGAGATGCGAAGACCGGTCTGCTCTTTCACGGCTGGGACGAATCCAAAAAGCAACGCTGGGCCAACCCGCAAACGGGACAGTCGCCGAATTTCTGGGGCCGTGCGGTGGGTTGGTACGCGATGGCCCTGGTAGATGTTTTGGATTATTTCCCCAAAGATCATGTGAAGAGAGAATCACTGATTGCCATTCTGAAACGTTTGGCGATAGCGATTGAGAAATATCAGGATGTGAAATCGGGTTTGTGGTACGAAGTGTTGGATAAAGCCGGCGCCCCGGGAAACTACCTGGAAGCCTCCGCTTCCTGCATGTTCGTTTATACTTTAGCCAAGGGTGTGCGTCAGGGTTATTTGCCTGTCTCATATCTCAAGGTCGCGCACAAAGGTTATCAGGGAATCACCAATCAGTTTATCGAAACTGAAGCGAACGGACAGGTGAACCTCAAAGGCACCGTCACCGTTGGGGGTTTAGGCGGGACTCCTTATCGTGACGGGAGTTATCAGTATTATCTCAGCGAGAAGGTCATGACCAATGATCCCAAAGGCATCGGGGCTTTCCTGCTGGCGAGCAATGAGATTGACGCGACGAGGTGGTTTACTCAACAAACTCGGAAATGAAATCTCTGGTAAAAGAGCGGTGCGAAGGATGACAAAGACTGAAAAATCTGATTTCCTTCATCCGTCACAAAGCCATGCGCCTTAAAGACGTCGCCCGGCAAGCGGGCGTTTCAACTGCAACTGTCTCTCATGTTATCAACAACACAAAGCACGTCACCGCTGTCACTCGCGAGAAGGTTCTGCGCGCTATCAAGCAGTGTAACTATTATGCCAACGCGCACGCACGCACGCTTGCGTCGGGTCGCAGTAACATAATTGGGCTCTTGGTCTCGGACATCTCCAACCCATTCTTCCCTGAGCTTGTAAAGAGTATCGAACACGCGGCCTTTGAACACGGCTACAACGTAATTCTCGTTAACACGAACTACGACGCCAAGCGTGCCGCGGATTATGTACGGCGTTTGATCGAACTCAAAGTAGCGGGCGTCGCGTTGATGACTACAGAATTTGACGTCAAGTTAATTGATGAGCTGGCTCGCAAGCAGGTGCCAGTGGTCCTTCACAATGTCGGAACTACCGGCGAGCACATGAGCGATATCGTAGTGGATTATTCTGCTGGGATTGAAGAAGCAGTGCAACATCTCGTCTCTCTGGGCCATAGAAAAATTGTGCATATCGCGGGACCAACGCGCTTCCGCTCGGCCAACATCCGGCGCAAAGCTTTTCTGGACTCTATTGCACGTCATCTTCCTCGTGCGCCGAAACCGGCGATCTACGAAGGAGACTTTAAGTTCGAAGGCGGGCGTCGCGCAGCGAATGAAATACTAAAGGCAGGCAAACTTCCAACCGCAGTGATCGTGGCAAACGACATGATGGCGCTTGGAGCGATGCAGGAATTTCGGGCGGCGAGTCTAGCGATCCCGCGAGACATTTCCATCGTGGGCTTTGACGACATTACCTTCGCAGCACTCGCCGAGCCCCCGCTGACGACTGTACACTCTCCCCGCATCGAAATTGGCCGGAAAGCCATCGAGGCTCTCATGGCGACTATCAAACGGTCCGGGCATTCAGGTGAAGAGGTTCGAGTGAAAACTCATCTTGTCTTGCGCGGAACAACGGCGCTTCCCAACAAAACCCCGACTAGCCAGTCGCACGGTCGTAAGACTTGACGGACCGCAGCCGGGAACAGTTTTATGACTTGACCGGACCCGGTTCATGTCTTACTATACGCCGAGTTAAGCGGTTAACCGAACTCCGGGTGGTGACCAGGAAGCCAGGCCTTTTAGGATCAGCAAAAGAAAAATGAACGGCGCTTGCATCTGCGAAATAACAGTAGTGCCATTTTCAATGTTGAACAAAAATGGGGATTTTGGATACGTGTGTTGGTGCACAGACGGGTGCCCCTTTCGCGTATTTGATCGCCGTTCCCAACCAACACCTCTTGATGAATAGAAAGGATTACGCTATGTGTGAAAATCTAATGCGCCGTGCAATTACTGCTGTGCTATTCCTGCTATTAATGTTTGTGTCGGTGGGCGCGCAAGAGTTTCGCGGCTCGCTGACAGGCAAAGTTACGGACCCGAACGGGGCGGTGGTACCGGGAGCTACGGTTACTATCAAGAACGTAGGAACCAACGTAGAAAATACTGCCACTACTAATGATGATGGCAGCTTTGACTTTCCGCTTTTGCAGCCTGGAAAGTACACGCTTACTGTGACACATCCGGGCTTCAAAACCGCAATGCGTGAGGACGTTGCGATCCAAGTGGCTGACAAGCTGATGCTGGACATTCGGATGGAGGTAGGCGACGCGTCGGCAACAGTCACGATAGCGGATACGTCGGTTTTGGAAACCGGCACCGTCAGTACCGGCACGGCTATTCAAAGCAAGCAGTTGAGCGAGCTGCCTTTGACCGAGGGAACTGCCTACCAACTGGCTACACTCGCGCCGGGCATCGCTTACACGGGCAACCCGATGTTCACCGCTCCGATCTCGAACGGCAACCTGGCGGCGTTTCGCTCGAACGGTGCTCCGCCGCAAAACCAGATCACTCTCGACGGCTCGCCCAATTACGCTTTCGACGGCGCGGTTGGATTTTCACCGCCCGCGGATGCCGTACAGGAATTCAAGATCCAGACAAACAGTTTCGACGCGCAACAGGGTTACTCTGCTGGGGCTACGGTAAATGTCGCCGTCAAGAGCGGGGCGAACGATCCTCACGGTTCGGTCTACTACTTCAATCGCGACAGAAGCCGGTCAGCTAACAACTTCTTTTCAAACAGAAGCGGGCAGGCGCGCCCGGTAAGGACGTACCACCGCTTCGGCGGAGTGCTCAATGGGCCCGTATACATCCCCAAGCTTTACAACGGGCGTGACAAAACATTTTTCCTTTTCTCGTACGAACGCCTGAAAGACAACGTCGCCGAACCTCAGCTCTTCACGGTGCCAACGGCGGCGATGAGAAACGGCGATTTCTCCGGGTTGATTATCGACCGCACCAACATTGCTGCTTCAGCGAACACGGTGATCTATAACCCTTTGTCGGGAACAACAAGCGGCAGCAACGTAGTTCGCACCTCGTTTGGTTGCCCCACCTCAGGAGCTGTTCCAGCTAACTCGACGTGCAACATGATCCCGTCGAACCTGTTCAATCAGGTAGCAGTGGCGCTCATGAAGTATTATCCGCTGCCGAATGTCGCAGGCACCGCGAATGGGACGCAGAACAACTATTTCTCAAACGTAGTCCGGCACGAGAACTACCGGGCCTGGCTCGCCCGCATCGATCACCGGATCAGCGGGAAGCAATCAATCTTCGGCAAGTATTACCACAGCTTCAACCCGGAAGATCGTTACGATTGGGCGCAGACCCAAGCTAACAGTCTGGTAAACGGCACTTCGATCACTCGGGGCTTTGAAGACCGAACCAACGACGGCGGCAACATCGACTACACCAACATGATCTCGTCGAGCACGGTTTTCGATTTACGCATCAGCTTTAACAAGTTCACGCAGGAGCGCCATCCGGCGATCTCGCTTGATCCATCGACGTTGCCTTTTTCAGCTCAGGCATTAGCGGCTTTCCGCGGCTACCAATATTTCCCGATGATCGAAATCAGAAATCTGGATGCGACGCGGCCAATCCGCTCCGATTTGGGTTCGATGCGGTCTGATTGGAACTCGGGCCGACTCCGCCCATTCATGATGGGGTCGGTCCAGCCCGCAGTAACCAGGCTTTTTGGGAATCACACCGCGAGACTCGGATACGATTTACGCATAGTGCGTGAGAACTTCATCAGCAATGGATATCAGGGCGGACGCCTCTTCTTCGATGGCACATATACCAGCCCGGCTTCGAACTCTTCGAGCACGCTGCGTAATGCTTTCGGGCGCGACATTGCCGCATTCCTGGTCGGCATAGCCACCACCGGTTCTGGCTCAACGGCAAGTCAGATAGACAACTCGATCAACTACTCCGTGCAGTCTGTCTATCACGGTTTCTGGGCGCAGGACGACTGGCGCGTGACCCCAAGACTTACTTTGAATCTGGGGCTGCGGTACGAATGGGAAGGGGCATTGACTGAGCGTTTCAACCGCATCCAGCGAGGTTTCGATCTGGCGACGCCAAGTCCGATCGAGGCGGCGGCGCGCGCGGCTTACACCACAGCCTATGATGCCAACCCGAGCAACTTCTTGCTCACGCCCGATCAGTTCCATGTGCTGGGTGGTTACACGTTCGCGGACAGTAGCAACCGGAGCGCCTGGGACACAGACAAGCGCAACCTCCAACCACGCGTCGGGATTTCCTACGCGCCGAATCAGAAGACAGTGCTGCACGGCGGCTTCGGCATCTTCATGGCGCCGCACCAGATTGAGATTCAGGCCAGTCCGCTTCAGACCGGCTTCGCCGGCACAACGCCGTTCGTGGCGAGCAACGACAACGGAAAGACTTTTGTCGCTACTCTTACCAACCCATTTCCGAACGGCGCCACAGCGTCTTCCGGTGCGAGTCTCCGGCTATTGAGTAGCACCGGGATTGACGTCGGTTCGTCGACCGCGCCGGTCTTTCCCATCAACCGCAAGAACGCGAAGTTCGCGCGCATGATTTTTGGCATTCAAAGGGAATTGCCCGGCCATTTTGTTGCGGAGATCAACTATGTAACGGCCTGGGGATACGACCTGCAAGTCGCGAGGAATCTGGACTTCGTTCCGAGATCATTTCTGGGGACCGATCCGACGACTGACACGGCGGCGAATACCTTACTTTCTGCCACGATACCCAATCCGTTTAAGAACCTGCTGCCGGGTGGGAGCCCATTCAACACAGCATCGACAATCACGCGGGCGCAATCGTTGCTTCCGTTTCCACAATTCACTAATCTGTGGATTGAACAATACAACGGTTCAAATAGCTACAGGGCGCTTCAGGTGCAGTTGACGCAGCGTTTCTCGAAAGACTTTACCTTAACTGCTTCTTACACTCGCTCGCGGCTGCGGGAGAAGTTGGACTACTTGAATCCAACGGATCGTGATCTCGAAGATCGCATCTCCTCCGATGATCGACCGAATCGGTTCACCGTCGCCGCCGTGTACCAACTGCCTTTGGGTCGCGGCAAGAGACTTGGCAATCACATGAACCGCTTCGTTGGCGCGGCCGTCGGCGGATGGCAACTCAATGGCACCTACGAGTGGCAGAGCGGTGAACCGTTCCTGCTCAGCTCGACTCAAGCCTGGTACTTCGCCGGTGACATAACTCAGGTTAAAAGCCATACCGGCGAAAACAATGCGCAAGGACAGAAGTACGGCATTGACATCCCGGCTTTTGCTACCACGGGCATTCTCAGGCTCAATAATTTCAATACGGGCCTGCGCAATGTTCCCACCACGCTGGACAATTTGCGCAACCAGCCATTCTTGAATGTCAATCTGTCTGTCTCGAAGAGCTTCAACTTCGGTGAGAAGAAGAAGCTGCAATTCCGTGCGGAAGCGCTGAACGCGTTCAACCATCCGTATTTCGGAAACGGAATAGGCCTCGACCCGAACAACGCGGGAACGTTTGGTCTGGTAACCACGCAGCGAAACAACCCGCGTGACATTCAGTTGGGCGTGAAGTTCGTCTTCTGACGTCCTGGCCAAGTGTCAACTTCCCGATCACGCACGTGAGCCGTCCAAAGCTAAACAGCCCGGACGGCTCACGTCAGAATCCCATTCGATCATCGGAACATCGCCACGCAGAGAATCGAAGAATGAAAAGACTGGTTTGCTTTGCCTTCATTTCATTTCTTAGCGCGGCAGCGTTTCTGGTCAGCGCAGGAAACGCAGTGCGTAGCGCTGTAGGTTCGACCGAGTGCATAGGAAGCAATACGGCGAGCGCTCCAATAAAATGGCGAGATTGTCTCAGGCAAACTTCTGAATGGTATCAGGGCGTTGAGGCGACTCGGATCGCTGATAACGTTCTGCTGTACCAGCGTGACTCGGGGGGCTGGTCCAAGAACGTCGACATGGCGACGGTGCTAACCCAACAGGAAAAGGCGCAACTGATTAAGCAGAAGCAGGAAAATGATTCCACGATTGATAACCGAGCGACCTATACGCAGTTAACTTTTCTCGCCAGGGTCTATACGGCCCGGAAACTGGAGCGCCACAAAGACGCATTTCTCAAGGGCGTGGATTATCTGCTCAAAGCGCAATACGACAATGGCGGTTGGCCTCAGTACTACCCGAAGCTTGCCGGCTACTACCAGCACATCACCTACAATGATGACGCGATGATCAGAGTCATGGAACTCCTGCGCGACATTGCCTGGAAGAAACCTGATTACCTTTTTGTCGATGAAGACCGTCGCCGCAAAGCCGAGAAGGCAATCCAAAAGGGCATTGAGTGTATTCTGAAAACTCAGATCGTGGTTCACGGCCAAAGGACGGTTTGGTGCGCGCAGCACGACGAGGTCACGCTCGCGCCCGCGCCGGCAAGAAAATATGAATTGGTCTCGCTGAGTGGTTATGAAAGCGTCGGCATCGTGCGATTCCTGATGAGCATCGATCATCCCGACACGAGAGTGACTGACGCCGTTGAGTCAGCGATTGCGTGGTTCGAAGAATCGAAACTTACCGGCATCAAGTGGATCGAAAAACCAGATGCTTCAAAGCGCAAAGGATACGATCGTGTAGTTATCAAAGATCCAAGCGCCGGTCCGCTGTGGGCGCGTTTCTATGAGATTGACACAAACCGTCCGATCTTCGTCGGACGCGATAGCATCGTTAGATACAATGTCGCTGAGATAGAAGAAGAGCGGCGGAACGGCTACAGATGGTACGTCAATGATCCGGCGAAGCTCATCAATGTTGACTACCCGGCCTGGCGCAAAAAGTGGCGAAACTGAATGGGCCTTTAAAAACAATTCAGCTACGGATAAATTGAAGCGGCCTAATTACTACCCGTCGCGCATTCATTAAGAACTTTATCGCCGCCGGCGCCGCCGTGCTGGTGACGCCGCGACTGGTGTTCGATCAAGCCCTCACGCGAGATCGCTTGCCAGAAGATGTCTGGGCCCAAGTGCCGCGGATTCTGCAACGGATCAAGCCTCCCGTTTTTCCCAAGCGCGTTTTCGACATCACGCGCTTCGGTGCTGTCGGTGACGGCAAGACGGATTGCACGGAACCTTTCCGGAAAGCCATCGCCGCGTGTAATAAGGCTGGCGGAGGCCGGGTCGTCATGCCCGCGGGCTTATTTCTCAGCGGCGCGATTCACCTGCGCAGCAACGTCAACCTGCACGTCGCGCGCGGCGCCACGATCAAGTTCAGGCGCGACCCAAACAAGTATTTGCCCGTTGTCTTTACTCGCTTTGAGGGTACCGAGCTGATGAATTACTCACCATTCATCTATGCCTTCGAGCAGGAAAACATCGCCATCACAGGCCCTGGAACACTCGACGGTCAGGCCGGTACTGAGACTTGGTGGCCGTGGGTTGGGCGTGCCGAATATGGTTGGAAAAATGGCAACCCGAATCAACTTCAGGATAGAAAAATGCTTTTGGAGATGGCTGAGAAGGCGGTTCCTGTGCGCGACCGAGTTTTCGGCGCGGGACATTTCATGAGAACGCAGTTCATTCAGCCTTACCGTTGCCAGAATGTGCTCATCGAAGGAATTACAATCACGAATTCGCCGATGTGGGAAATACATCCGGTGCTTTGTACGAACGTCACGGTGAACAACGTCAACGTAGTGAGTCATGGACCAAACAACGACGGTTGCGATCCTGAGTCATGCACCGATGTGCTTATCAAAGACTGCTCTTTCGATACCGGTGACGACTGTATTGCCATTAAGTCCGGCAGGAATGCGGATGGCCGGCGACTAAATGCGCCGTCGCAGAACATCATCATCCAGGGCTGCATCATGAAAGACGGACACGGCGGCGTTACCATCGGGAGCGAAATCTCGGGTGGGGTTCGCAATGTGTTTGCGGAGAGATGTCAGATGGATAGCCCGCATCTGGATCGGGCGCTGCGCTTGAAGAACAACGCCATGCGCGGCGGTCTTCTCGAACACATCTACATGAGGGATGTAGCAGTCGGGCAGGTCGCCGAAGCAATAATCTCAATCGATTTCTATTACGAGGAAGGAGAGAAAGGCAGCTTCACGCCCATCGTTCGCAACGTCGGAGTCCGCAACGTGACGAGCAAGAGGAGCAAGTACGCGCTCTACCTGCGTGGCTTCAAGAATGCGCCCATCACAGACATTCTTCTCGAGGATTGCGCCTTCGATAATGTGGCCAAGCCGAACGTCGTAGAGAATGTTCACGACGTGACGTTGCGCAACGTGCGCATCAATGGAAAAGTCGTCGAATAATTGAGTCAAGAGCCAAGGAGAAGGTCATGGGTAGCGAGTTGAGATTGCAGAAATACTCTTTTGGTGTTGGGGATCGATTCGCGCATCAGGCAAAGGCGCAACTACGCGCGTGTATGCAGGCCGCCTCGCAAGGCGTTGAAGTAATCCCGGTCTGGAACAAGTCGCATCGCGAACACCTCATCGTTGGCTCAGCACCATCAAGCGTCCGGGCGGCGGCTGAGGCGGCAGTCAAAGAATTGAATTGGACCAGGCCGTTCCACGTAGACGCCGATCACATCCGGCTCGAAACAGTGAATCCATTCATTGAAACGTCGGATTTTTACACGCTCGACGTGGCTGATGCTATCGGTCAGCCCGCTGAGCCTCAAGCGCTGTGGGCTTTCGTCGATCGTCATTCTGAGCTTGTCGGCCGTCTCGAGATTCCTGGTATCGACGAACCTTTTGTGACGGCGCGCTGCGATATTGAAAAGATTGCCGGAAAGTATCTCTACGCCGTACAAGAGGCAGGGCGACTTTACCGGCACATCGCAGCGGCGAAAGGCGAGGCCAACTTCATCACCGAAGTCTCGATGGACGAGACTGACAGTCCCCAAACGCCGCCCGAACTGCTGGTGATCTTAACTGCCATCGCCGATGAGAAAATACCGGCGCAGACGATCGCGCCAAAGTTCACCGGACGATTCAACAAGGGCGTGGACTACGCCGGCGACGTGGCGCAGTTCGAGAAAGAGTTCAATGAAGACCTCGCAGTGATTGCTTATGCAGTGAACAAGTATGATCTTCCTGAGAATCTCAAGCTGAGCGTCCATTCCGGCAGCGACAAGTTTTCTATCTACGCGCCCATACGCAAGGCGCTGGCCCGAACCGGCGCGGGGATCCACGTCAAGACGGCCGGCACAAACTGGCTGGAGGAAGTGATCGGACTCGCGGAGAGCGGTGGCGAAGCGCTCAAGCTGGCCAAAGAGATTTACGATAAAGCTTTGGATGACATCGACGCGCTCTGCGCGCCTTACGCGACAGTCATCGACATTGATCGCGCGCAGCTTCCCTCGAAAGCGGAGGTGCGCGGCTGGTCTTCGGAGCAATTCGTCTGCGCGCTGAGACACAATCCTCGGTGCCAGCAATACAACCCGCACCTCAGACAACTGCTGCATGTCGGTTATAAAGTGGCGGCAAAAATGGGGGATCGCTATCTAAACATGCTCGAAGTGTGCGAGGCGACGGTCGCCAGGAACGTAACGGAGAATTTATACGAGCGCCACCTGAAACCGCTTTTCATCGGCGACTGACAACTGTACCGCAGGCTGTCTGGCTTGCGACCCGTAGTGATCAGCACGATTCCTCTCGCACATGGACTTTGGTATCTTTCATTTCTCCCTGATGAAGCCCTTATCACAAACGACGCTGTGTCTCGTGCTTGCGTTACTGATCCATCTCACGTCTGGTGCGACGAGCCGAGTAACCGCGCAAACCAAGCTGGTCGTCGCCGCCGACGGCAGCAGTCAGTTCAAGTCTGTGCAAGAGGCAATCAATGCCGTGCCGCAGACAACCCGCTCGACTAATCCGACGATCATTCAGATCAAGCCCGGCATCTACAAAGAATTGATTTATGTTCAGCGCGAGAAGCGCTTCGTTCGCCTGGTGGGCGAGGACGCGGAGAAAACGGTGCTGACTTACAACCTGCATGCGAATATGCCTGGCCCGGACGGCAAACCCATCGGCACATTCCGCACGCCTTCGACTGTGATCGATGCGGACGATTTCACGGCAGAGAACATAACCTTTGAGAATTCCGCCGGCCCCGTCGGTCAGGCGCTCGCCATCCGTGTTGACGGCGACCGCGTGGTGTTTCGCCACTGCCGCTTTCTGGGTTGGCAAGATACAGTCTTGTTGAATCATGGCCGCCAGTACTTCGTCGGCTGTTACATCGCCGGCCACGTGGATTTCATATTCGGCGCTGCGACCGCGTTCTTTGAGAGATGCCACATTCACTGTCGCCGCGACGGGTACATAACCGCTGCTTCGACGCCGCTGGAGCAGCCATTCGGCTTTGTCTTTTCGCATTGCAAGATCACCGGGGAATCTGCCGAGGTAAGAACCTACCTGGGCCGCCCCTGGCGTCCTTTTGCCAGCGTGATTTTTCTGGACACGGAGATGTCGGAGGTGGTCCATCCGGTTGGTTGGCATAACTGGAACCAGCCGGAACGCGAGAAGACAGTGCGCTACGCCGAGTTCAATAGCCGCGATCGTGGCGCGAATCCGAAAGCGCGCGTGCCGTGGGCGCGGCAGCTAAACAAAGCCGAAGCCACAGTCATCACCTTAGAGAAAGTGCTCGGTGGTTCGGATGGCTGGAGTCCCAGAGTGGTAAAATGAGTTTTCAAGTTGAAGCTTTCTGCGCACAGGCAGCCTCACCCCGGCCCCAGTTGTCTTGGGTTTCAATCCGCGTTGGTCGGGAGGGACGCTCAATACGCTTCAACCCAGTTGATTGCTAGAAGCTGAATGCGGCTCCGAGATTGACGTGGTTGGCAGTCTGCTTACCGTCTTGCAGGTAGACGGTTTCAAAACGGCGCCACTCAATACCCCACGTTAGCTGAGGCGAAAGCTTGTAGAGGAAACTGAAAGCGTAAGCCTGGTTGCGCAGGCGCCAGTCGCGTTTGCTCAAGCTGATAAGATCGCTATCGCGCGGATCGTCCACTCCATACGTCCCATAGATCGTTAGTCGATCCGAAAGCGTCGGCGGTGTGAAGCCAAGCTGCGTCCAGCCGCCGCGCGTCCCGATGGCTCTCGGCCCACCGCCAATCAATGCCGTGCCGCGACGATATGCGAAGTCGGGGTTGAATCCCTGGAAGTCGCCGGCTTGAAATCCAGCGAGGTTGCGACCCAAAAAGGCTTCGCCATTGATTGTTAGTCTCGCGACGATCGGAAAGTTCCAGTCAGCCGCTACACCCAACGATTCGATTTGATTATTGCCGTTTGTGTTCGCCACCCGCGCACGGCCGTAATGAGCTGACACCCCAACGCTGCCGGTCTTCTTCGCGCCAAGCCAGTTTGCATCACTGAAGGCAACGCGGCTCTGAAAGAACGGCACGCGCGAAGCTGCGCCGGTTGTTGGCTGCAGAAAGAAAGGCGACGTCGTTGCTGCCGGCGAGTCGCCGGTGCTTGGCGCGAGCACCGCGCCCTGCCAAACGACTCTGCCGCTGGCCCAACGCCTCTCCAAACGAATCTGCGGCAGGCGCGCCCAGGCATTTCCCGCCGCGGCCATCTGAGGAATCGCCGCTGCGGCAATTGAGACTGGATTATTCGGAGCAAATACCATCCAGTCCTGTCCCGCTTCGAGCGAAGTCTTTTCCCAATCGAGTCGAGCGAACGCAAGTCGCAAACGCACGATGCCAAAGTTGTCACCGACTCCGATGGCCGGAAAACCTCCGAAGAAATCGGCTTCAATTTGTCCCCGACTCTTCGCGTGCAGAATGGTTGGTCCTTCGAGCTTCAGTCCCAATCGCGTCTGACGCACACTCATGCTGACGTTGCCCTGATTCGTCGGCGTAGCGAACAGCGGATCGTCAGCGTTGTTCGTGCCGCCGCTGTTTCCAAATGCATTAAAATAGATTGTGCCGTAGGGAACAGCACGGACCGGACCGAGATCGATCCCGGTTGGGTGTATCTCCGTCGCCTGCTCTTTTCGCTGCGGCGACGATGATGGCGCACTAGCGGATTCCCTCGCCGGCTTCTTCCCTTCTCCACTCGCGCCTGCATTCGAGTTTTCAGCTAGCGTGCCTTTCAACTTCGTCAACTCCGCGCGCATCGCTTCCATTTGCGTCTCGAGTTGTTGCACGCGTTGCTGCAGGTTTTCACGCGAGGCATCGGGCGTCTGCGCAACGGCTGATCCGGAAACGCCCGCGCAGCAGAATCCAACCGAAATCATGAATGCAAATGTGTTTGAAAACTTCACGCCGCCCTCCTATCTAAACAGTTAAAGTTCCTCGTTTGCTCGCGAAGGCTAGTAAACCTCGCCCCAGTCTGGAAAGCAGCCCGGCGAACGCGGCCAACCAGGCGAGCAGTGCGACGTACATAAAATAGCGTGGAATGAAATACAGAAAATCCAGCTCCATCGCCTGGGCCATTCTGAACGTGCAGACGGAATACATGCCCAGGGGAAAGACCGCGCCCCAGTACAAAGGGTCGTATCTCAAAGGAAAACGCTTATAGACGTACCGCCAGGCGGCGAGGACAACCAGCATGGGAATCCACCAGGTTCCCGTAGCCCAATAGAAAACGGTGAAGCCTTTTAAGAACGGCAGTAGCGAGCGAAGAAAGGGAGCGTCGGGCGCATTAATAATCAGCAGGGCACCGGCCAATGTCGAAATGGCCATCGCGCCCATATTGATCCAGTAAGGCGGCGACAGATCACCGGGAGAAAATTTGAAAAACGTGTAACGATAAAAGATCAATGAGATCATCCAGATGTAAAGCATGCCGCCCCACAGCCACATTGAAAGAGCAAAAAAGTTCATCTCCAGCCGATATGGTTGTTGCCAGTGTGAGGCTATCAGCGCACTCAGAACGGCAACCGACTGCGTGGCCACGACCGCCAGCAACCACGCTCCGCTGATACCCTCGTCCAGCGGCGGCTTAATCTCCTTAATGGTAAATGCCGTGAATATCGTGTAGGTCAGACCTAACCAAAGAACGATTCCGACGATCCAAAGAGAGACCGCCAAACGTAGGCTTCCTGAAATCAGCAGGAACTGGCTACCGAGAATGCACGAAGCCGCGACAACCGTGAAGAAGCCGGGACCACGTTGATGATCGATCAGGTCGCCAAGGAACTGATGCGGATACAAAATCAGGCGCAGCACACTTAGGATCCAAAGCAGAAGGTAGGCGCCAATGTTGAACCAGAATAGCGGAACGGCGATCAGCCTCATCCCCAACAGGTGGCCCGCAATGGAAACAATTCCCGTGGCCATCACCATTGCGAAATAGGCGGGCGACAGGCCCTTCACTTCGTCTTTCAAAGCACTCGAAACGGAGTTCCTCGATTGCGTTACCGACTCACCAGGATTCACGTCTCTGTTCATGACAAAGTCTCGGGCCAATACCGGCCTGCCTGACGGATAGTCTGTGAATAATACTCGCGTTATCTTTCTGGCAGACGCGAAGACGTTTTCCTCGGCCTTCAGGGGTTTCATTCAGCGATTAGTGCTTCGCCGTCGCCCGTTCCCTGCCGCAAGAAAACCAGATAGTTGACCGCAAGACACATCAAGGCAAAACCCGAGAGAAAGACGAAGCCGAGGCCATACGAGCCTGTCTGACTGCGAATGATGCCGACGACCAGCGGTGGAAAGAAACCACCCAGTCCGCCAGCAGCGCCTACTAGTCCGGTCACGGTGCCGGTTTCGCGCGGAAAGTACTGCGGCACGAGTTTGAAGACCGCGCCATTGCCCAGGCCCAGCATTGCCGCCGTGCCCAGGGCGCCGATGGTGAAGACCAACATCCCGCCCGAAGTTAAGCCGAGGGCCACCACGGCAATACCGCCAAGCACGAGTGCCAGCACGTGCGCGCCTCCGTATCGATCCGCGAGCCAGCCTCCGACGGGACGCATGAATGTCGCCATGAGCACAAAGCCGGCCACCCGCGCGCCGGCATCGGTTGGCCGCAGACCAAAAATGTCCTTCAAGAGCGTCGGCAGATAAATTCCGAGTGCGACGAAACCGCCGAACGTGAGAAAGTAGAAAAGCGACAGCACCCAGGCGATCGGCTCGCGTTTGAAGATCCCAAAGTATTCCCCGAATTTTTTCGCTGGTGCTTTTACCGTTGCGTTGCGCGCGAGCCAGAGAAAGATCAAGCCAAACACGCCGGCAGCAATTCCAAACACCCGAAACGGAACGCGCCAATCACCCGTCGTCGCAAACAGAACCGGCGCACCAAACACAGCAATCGATTGGCCGATGTTACCCATGCCATAAATACCCAGCGCCGTTCCCTGTTGTTCCGCCGGAAACCACTTCGAAGTGAACGCCACGCCAACTGAGAAACTCGTGCCCGCACAACCAATCAAAAATCCCCAGCCAACCAGTGACCAATAAGAGTGAGTGAAGCTCACGCCAAATGCCGGCAGCAAACAGAAGAGCAGCAAAAGACCAAAGACGATGCGGCCACCGAACTTGTCCGCGAGTATGCCCATCGGCAGCCGACCTACCGATCCAAGCAGCACCGGAATCGCGATTAGCATTGATGTTTTCACGGGTGACAGGTGATACATTTCACGAAACTTCGGCGCCAACGCTCCGATCATTCCCCAGACGGCAAATGTGATAGCGAAGCCGATGGTGGACAGAGCCAACGCACGCTTCATATCGCCGGTCCAGGCCAGCGGATCCGGCGCTTCACGCGGTTCTTGCCACAAGCTTTCGGCAAGGTAAGGGTCGCGGTTTGGCAACAGCGCGGCTTTCCTGAGACCCGCAAGAAAGGATTGCAGGAAAAGCGACGCAAATCCAATTACGATCGCGACGTCCACGAAACCGACCAGCGCTGGATGCTCGAACGCGGGAAAGATCATTTGGTAGAGATCGACCCAGTGGCCCACCAAAACGATGCCGCAGGCCAGCAACAGCCAACCTTCGCTTCGCTTGGCGCCGCGCGACAGCAACAACGCAAAAGGTATTAGCCAGTTGAGAAAGATGTTTAGAAAGAAAAGGGCCTTCCAACCCGGCGTCTGCATTCTGCGCAGGTAATAGATAGTTTCTTCGGGCAGGTTCGCGTAGTAGATGAGCAGGTACTGGCACAGCCAGATGTAAGCCCAGAAGGTCGAGAAACCAAAGACCAACTTGCCGAGGTTATGCAGGTGCTGTTCGTTTACTTCAGGAAGAAAGCCGCGGCGGCGCAACAGAATCACGAGGACTGTGATTGAGGCGAACCCGCTAAGCAATAAACCAGAGATGACGTAGAACGCATAGATGGTGCTGTAGAAAAGCGGCTCGATTGACATCAACCAGTCGAAACTGGCGAACGTAAAGGTCAGGGCGAAGACCGCGAGAAAGATCGCTGCATACGTCCTGCTCCTACTCGTGTGCCCTGGATCTCCATCGACATCCTGCCGGCGAGATTCTTTCTTAATCAACCACGCGAGCAGCACCCACAATCCCAGGAACACCGCCATGCGCAAGAAGAAGAACGGCGTGCTGAGATATGCGTTCTTGAAAGTCATCGGCTTGCCGTTGTAACCAAAGAACGTGCGTAACCCTTCGTACAACGTGTCCCGGCCAAAGAAGAGCATGAGCATCGCCACCGAACCCAGCGGCAAGTAACTCATCATCGCTTCAGGCACGCGCCGGATGGCGGTCGGCCAGCCTGCGTTGGCCACGTGATTGATGCTGACAAAAACGGCGGCTCCGAGAGCGAGTGTAAGAAAGAAAAAAGCGTTCAGCAGAACGCTCGGCCACAACCGCGCGTCGTTTGTGTAAAGGCCGGCGGCGAACCCAATCACTCCGATGCCAAGCATGACAAAGAGTAATTTCTGTTCGCGACCGGTTCTGAAGTCCTTATTTTTCATAACCTCTGTTCAATCTCTGTGTCCCTCTGTGTCCTCTGTGGTGAAGTCTTCCTATTTCCCCTGCAACTTCCGAATGTGAAGAATTGCCTTCCAGCGATCGTCCGCCGAAACTTGCGCCGCATGTGAAGGCATATTGTTTCGGCCCATCGTAATCACATGAAACATCGTCCCATCGGGCAGGCTCTTCGACTTCTCAGTCTGGTATGAAGGCGGATTCGGATACTTCGGAAGGATCGGACCGTCGCCCGCACCCGTCGCGCCATGACAGACCGCGCAGTAGTTCGTAAATATGTATTGCCCGCGCGCAAGATTCTCCGCGGTTGACTGAAAAGGATTTTTCAATTCTCGGCCAGCGCGATCGGCTTCCGCCTGATCAGGTCCGTAGTGAAACGGCTTGAAACCTCGTGGCACCGTTCCAGGCACCGGCGGCTGTTGAGTCATCTGATTAGGCAGCACCGGATTCGCAGTCTGTGAACGATAGGCAGGCGAGTACTGCATCTGCGTGGGCCACTCGCGGTTTCTGACCCCGACATCGCGGCTCATCACGCCCATGCCGCCAATCACGAGCACGGGCAGAAGGATTACAACTAACCATGTGAAACTTCGCTTCATCATCTACTCCAAGGAACAGACTGCCTTTGTTCCCTCTCCCTTTGGGAGAGGGTTAGGGTGAGGGCTTACGCGCGGAGCAGTACCGAGAATCATCTTTTTCTTTTTTCCTTCACTCTAGCTTCGCCCCTCACCCCGGCCCTCTCCCAGAGGGAGAGGGAGTGTTTCATACGAACTGGTCTCCTTCGACGACATTGATTGCATGGTGACGAGCAAAGACGCGGGAGGCTTTCTCGATATCGAATGAAGCATCGGATTGTTTCAGCACCAGCACAAAGCGGTCGTCGGTCACTCGCTCAAAGACTTTCCGCTTACTGAATAGCCACATTCGATTGCGCGCAAACAACACACCTATCGCAATTAATCCTGAGAACAGGACCGTCAACTCGAAAGTCACGGGAATGAAAAGCGGAAACGAGTTGAAGGGCTTGCCGCCGACATTCAGCGGCCAGTCGTAGGCTGAGGTCCAAACTTGCAGCGTCAACCCGAAGACCAAACCCAGCGCGCCGGCGAGAAACGCTATCCACGTCAGACGCGATGGCGGCAGCGCCACGGCTCGATCCATGCCATGAACCGGGTACGGCGTATACACGTCGTAGACTTCAAAGCCAGCCAGCCGTGCTTCAGCAGCGCCGGCAATCAGATCTTCTTCCCGTTCAAAGAAGGCGGCGGTGAATCTCTTTGCGCTCTCAATGTTTGGCATAACCCAGCACTCCCTTCACTTCGTTGATCGAGATCACCGGAAAAAGCCGCAAAAAGATCAGGAACGCCGTGAAGAACAATCCGAAGCTGCCCACCAGCAAGCCCACTTCCGTGATCGTGGGCGTGTACATCGCCCAGCTCGACGGCAAGAAATCGCGGTGCAATGACGTGACGATGATCACGAATCGCTCAAACCACATGCCGACATTGATCAAAATCGAAATCACAAAGATCGCCGGGATCGAAGTACGAAGTTTCTTGAACCAGAAAAGCTGCGACACGAGCGCGTTGCAACTGAACATGATCCAGTAGGCCCAGGCGTAAGGACCTAGGCCGCGATTGATGATCACGAAAATCTCGTTGGGATTGCCGCTATAAAGACCGGTGAAGATCTCCGTGACATAGGCCAAGCCGACGATCGAGCCAGTCAGCAGCGCTACCTTGCACATGTTTTCGAGGTGCTGGGGTGTTATGTAATCTTCCAGATGCATCAACTTCCGCACCAGGATCATCAAAGTCATTACCATGGCGAAACCGGAGAAGACGGCACCGGCGACGAAGTAGGGTGGAAAGATCGTCGAGTGCCAGCCGGGTATCAGC
>JBGQJU010000032.1:0-51298 GCA_041499185.1 Pyrinomonadaceae bacterium
GGTTGACCTCGTGGCCGGCCAGCATTTCCACCTCGACCCGGGCGCCGCTGGCCACGGCTCGATCCACCACACACTCTTCGCCGTCATCGACGCGCCAGAACATGTCGCAGCAACGTCTGCCTTCAAGCGAAACATCCTGCGCGCCTTGCAGCTCCAACGCGGCACGATTGAACCGGCTCAAGCGCTTGCTCTCGTCGAAGAGATAGAGGGCGTCAGGCAACGCCTCAATCGTCGCGGCAAAGACGTCGAGTGAGGCACTGTCTAACTTGAGTACCGGATCAGCGGCGACCGCTTTCAGTTCATCATTCGAAGTTTCGCTGGTCATGAAAAGCTGCGGGAGGTTTGAGCAACAGAAGGCGGGACAACCCCAACTGGCCTTTCCATCCTACCAGATCATTCAGGTGGTGCGCTAGGAAAATGTCCGGGTGGTTCGATGGAATAAAAATCGGGTGCGCCTTGGTAAAGGGCACACCCGATTGTACCAGCGACCGCGTTATGCTGGGCCTCAGAACTTAAGGCGAAGACCGAGCTGTATCTGACGCGGCGCACCTGGGTTGTTGGTCAGTAAGTAATTGCCGGCGGAATCACGAAGCGCCAGGAAGGTCGGGTTGGACGGAGCGAGCACCTCGCCGGTATTCTCGTTGACGCCGGGGTTACCGTAGTTGGTCGCAGTCGTCGAACCAAGTGTGACGTTCTTGAAGTTGAGCACATTGAAAACCTCGACGGACGGTGATATCGCAAATCTCTCGCCCAATTTGAAATTGCGTTGGAGGCGCAAATCAAAAAATCTGAGCGAATTGTTGCGATACGAGTTCCGCTTGCTGCTGACCCCAGGCGCAAGGTAGGGCCGATCATTGAAGTTGCCGGCATCCTGATTAAGATCGCCAGTTGTAGCACCGCCGCACGATGTCGTCGTACACCCGACTGTTTTGCCTTGAAGAGTGACCAGAGTCGAATAATACCCATTGGCATTTGTTATGCCAGTTGGCAGGGCCAAACCCGTTGGCGCGACAACGCTGCTCACAGTCACATCGATCGGAGCGCCGGAAAGATATCGGCTGCTCATGCCCAGCTCAAAGTCCCAGGGCAAGTTGAGCACCGAGCTAAAAGCCACGACGTGCCGTCGATCATTAGCGCCATAGTTGTATTCCGGGCTCAGATCGAAGGCGTTGTCATACGAGGCGAAGCTGGCGTTGCGCTCGGTTGAATCGTTGTCGAGATTCCTTGAAAGCGTATAGAAGGCGTCGAACTGGCCGAACTTGCGGCGCAGTTGGGCGCGCAGGGTAAGCGCCTGGTATTGCGAGCGAGCTCCAGGATCACGCAACTGCACAAAGCCGGTGTTGCCGAACGTGCTGATTGGTCTGCTTTGGGCTCCTACCACTGTCGAAGAGACAATCCCGAAAAATGGCCGCTTGCTCACGTCGCTCGCGCGAATAATCGGCGTCGGAAGATCATAGTCGCGATTAAAGTTCAGCCGAGTCGTCCTGACGTAGTCATAGTTGGCGCCGACGACCAGGCCACGCGCGACCTCGCGCTCAAAGCCTGCGCCGAACTGCACTGAGCGCGGGTTCTTAAAATGTGAGCCACCGGCGATGACCTGAAGGCCATTCAGCACGTTGACGCTAGCGCCACCGGCTGCGGAGATATTCGCCAAAATCTGATTAACCTGAGCTACAGACAGGATTGGCAGGGCGTTGAGTGGAAAGTTATTCAAGTCAACGCCGATAGACTTGAATTGTTTATAGACGGTGTTGAGGCTCGTTGGCAGACCCGCCGACGGCAAGGTCAATGTAACGTCGCCAAACGGCGTCCGGAAGTTATTTAGCGGCGCGGCCAGGGTCAAGATGGGCGTGGAGGCATAATAGATGCCGCCGTAAGCGCGGATAACACCCTTGCCGTTGTTCCAGGGATCCCAGGCAAAGCCGCCACGTGGCGCCCACTGGTTGGTCTGGTTGGGAATCACGCGCGGGTCGACAGCTCCGAGAGGCAAAGTCGCGTTGAGCACCGCATTAGTCACGGCAGTGTTACTGGTATCCGGCTGAGGCATTATCTGCGCCTCATAGCGGAGGCCAAAGTTGACCGTCAAGTTCGGACGCACACGCCAGGAATCCTGTCCGTAGCCGGCGTACTGTGGCGATTGCAGTGTGAGTAGTCCATTGCCGATATTTCGGGCATACCGCACGTTCGTGTCGTCGAAACGATTGATCGGGTCGACGGCGCCTGAGCCTATGGTGGCGTTAGCGTTGGCTGTTGTCGTGGTGCCGCCGGTAGAGAGAATTCTGAGAACCTTAATGACTGAACCTGCGTCAGTACCGAAACCGGAGAAGCTAAATTGGCCGAACTGCCGGAAGGCAAAAACCTGGCTCGCCTTCGCGAAGTTGTACTCGCCTCCGACCTTAATGGTATGTGAGCCACGAATCAGGGTCAGATTGTCGGCAAATTGCACGCGGTAGTCCGACTCAGTAGTCGGCAGGAAATTAACGGTGCCGAAGTTGCCGTAGAGCGCTTGAATCAGCGGCGAGATTTCGTTCGCAAGACGCGGCCGATTCTCCTTCGAATACTGTTCGCGCATTTCGTTAATGGTCGTTGAGTTTAGGAATGTCGTCAACTGGCCCACGACAGTATCTGAATTGTCACCCTCAGTGCCGTTGTTAGAGAGGGCGCTGTTGGTGGTCGGCGTCAATGACGTGCCCGCCGTAACCGCGTTGAGCGCGGCATTGACACTATGGTTGTAACGAATGTTGAACTGATTCTTCTGGCTGATGTTGAAGTCATAGCGCATCAGAAAGACCTTGGCATCGTTAGTTTGCGCATAGGGACCTTCCCTGGCTAGCGAGAAGCTGAGCGCTTCGTCGATGCCCGACGCAATCGTGCCGCTCAGGACGCCCGCAGCGCGCAGATTGTTCATGAGCACAGCGCGTGACTGGAGCAGCTTCTGTTGCTCGTAGGCAACGAAGAAAAACGATTTATCTTTACCGCCATAAGTACTACGACCGCCTTCGCCGAACCGAGGTATCGGTAAAGGTCCTCCGACCGAGCCGCCAAATTGCTGCTGCGTCGGTGCTCCGATCTGGCCGAAAGCATTTCTGGTGGCCAGATCCTTCGGACGATCAACGTAGAAGGCGGCGCCGTGAAAGTCATTCGTTCCGGACTTAGTTACGGCGTTCACAATGCCGCCGGTTGAGCGGCCAAACTCGGCGTTATAGCCCGTTGAGACTACCTGGAACTCTTTGATCGCGCCCTGCGGAACGGTAAAGGCCTGATTTGAGCGCTCGCCCCCGCGCAGACCACCGAAGAACGGATTGTTGTAGTCGGCGCCGTCAATCTGCACGTTACCATTGATGCCGCGCTGCCCGGCAAGTGAAATCTGCCCACGCGCCGGATCAATCTGGGCTCCCGGCGTCGCCAGCACGAAATCCTGGAAGCGTCGCCCGTTGATCGGCCCGCTGTTGATCGAGTTTTCGTTGATATTGGTCGTTGTCTGCACCTGCGTGGTTTCGACGCTGGAGCCGGCGCTAACAAGCACTGTTGCACTCACGCCCTGCACGCTCAGTGTGATGTCCGCATTAAGAGCCGAACCGACTTCAACCTTGTAGCCGGTCTGCGTGAACTTGCCGAATCCCTGAGCGGTCACGTCGATCGTATACTCGCCGGACGGCAAGCTGACCGCGCGAAATCCGCCTTGCTCATCGGTAGTTGCGGTTCGAGACAAACCAGTGGCTGGGTTCGTCACCACGACTGTGGCTCCGGGCACAAGCTCACCCGACGGGTTCTTCACCGTACCGACGATCTGGCCGGTACTTGCCTGTGACTGCGCCATCGCGATGACGCTTAGAAAGAGAACCAAGAAGGCGACAAGGGAGAACTGTAGAATCTTCGACATACCGGCGAACTCCTTAATTAGTAGGTTGAGAGTTGAAAATCTTTTGCGCAAGCAGAGCGCAGACCGACCGTCACCCCGGGATTTGAGAGCAATTTGAACTAAGTAACTCAAAAGGAAAGAAAAACGACAGCGATACCTGCTGTTGCGCTGAACTTTCTATCACGCCCGGCATCATACTGGCAAGTGAAATAGGAGTTTTAAAACCATGCTCGGCTAATGCCCTGTTTGGTCCGGCGTGACCTGCGTATACAAATCCAGGCGCAATGTCGCAAGATTTGTGCCGAAGGGTTGGTTTCAATTGTCGATTCTATTAACAACTGTATTTCTCGTTAGTTAATCGCGAGCGCGCGCTTTTGCAGCTCTGAGCGGCCACTCAATATTTTGGATTTAATATGAAAATCACAATTCAGAACTCGTAGGAAGAACCTGGAAGGAGATATATCACCGCGTTGCTGCTCTCTTCTGGCTCTCCAACTCTCAGGCTTCTACCTCACTCGCTCGACAATGATCGCAATGCCCCACTCCGGCGTACGCCCAGCCAATAACCGCCAAGACGCCCAGGTCGCCAAGGATCAAAAGCCTGCATCGGTCCAAAGAGTTCTTGCTGTGTCTTGGCGCTCTTGGCGTCTTGGCGGTTAATTCAGTCTGGGAATCCTGGCCGTTTCGTTATTCAGTAAAGCGATGATGTTCGCGATAGCGATGGAGCATTTCTTCGAGGAATCCTTCGTAGGTGAATGTCGCCAGGTCATATTCAGGCCTGAGTTTGTACAGCAGAGGCATTGCCACGCGCCACGCCATCCACTGACGCGTCAAGTCCTCGAGGTCCCAGCGGCGCCGCAGAAAAGTTTCAACCACTTCAATCTCAGATTCTGTCAAGCTGTTGAGATTGACTGTAAATGGGACGGGTTTGAAAGAGCGCCGCAGCGCCAGATCGGTAACTGGTGTCGCGAATACTTGAGCAAAGGCCGGCGCTTCTGCTTCGCGTTCACGCACTACGACAGTGCCCGCGACCATGTCGCCCAGTCTTTGATCTTTGTTGCTGATAAAAACCGAGATGAGGCCGACGGAGTAAAACGGCGCGGGCATGATATCGAAATCGCGCAACAGATTTCGCACCGCGGCTTCAAAGAAAGTGATCGGGCGGCCATCTTCGCGAATCACGCGCAGCTTCAACCAGCGCTTTCCCGGCGTCTGGCCGCTCCAGATCCACTCGAAGAAGGCGAAGTAACCTGAGATTAGCAGGAAGACGACGACGATCAAAACGGCATAGACCCACTTTGGCGCGTTCGTCAGTCGATTGCCGAAGCTCGAATAGTTGGCGACCACAGTGAATGCCAGGATCATCAGGAGAATTGTGAAAAGTTGAATCGCGTGATCGATCGCGCAGGCGAGAAAACGGTTGCCTATAGACGCGAGCGCAAAGTGCAACGGCACGCGCTCGGGCGTTTCGATGACGAGGGTTTCTTCAGTGGCGATTGCGACGGACATTGAGGACGTATGCTCTCATGGTGATGGATCGATTTTACCAAGTGGCTTTAGCTGCCGCGCCAACTCCCATTGTTCGAGAGTTCCGAGCGGTGTAACGCAATCCACTGGCTCGCCCAACTGTGCGCGCCCAAAGGCAAAGAACCTTGAATGATTTCCGAGGATGAGATTTCTATAAGCGCCTCATGCTCACCATAAATAGCATGGAAGTGAGGGGGCGGGTGATCGGCCCAAAACATTCTGATGATAATGCCATAGAAGCAACAGAGCTCAGGCATGCGGTTGCTCGCGCCGAAGTTTCGGAAACAACTCCTCGGGAGTTTTGCCTGTTAACTTCAGATAAAGCGAATCAGCACACAGTTCAATATCGTCATTCCACTTGATCTCCCGGTGATCGCCAATGTGCACCTGCTCGAAAAAGCTGTAATTATTCCAATCTTCAAAGACACCCTTGCCCGCGAGATCGGATAAATCCACCTCTCCTTTGACGCCATCAGAGAACTCAAGATGGAGACGGTAGTTTGCAAGTGCGCGAACTGAAACTGGGTGGATCATGATTTTAGTTCCTCGTAGATTTTGAACCGGCGTTTGAACTCGCGTCAAGGTAAGACAACTATCTATCAAATGAATCGGACACGAACAAACCTTCGTTTGCCGACTTTCAGTAGAGTCGACATACCAGGTTTCCAGAGAGTCACAGAATTGACGATCGTTTGCCGTTCGCCGTCAACATATACGCCCACGCCCCCTTGCTGTATCAGTCTCCGCGCCTCTGATTTTGAGCTTGCTAATCCGACTGTGACTAGCAGGTGAGATAAATCCCAACCTTTTGGATAATTAGAAGGAAGGGAGCGCTCCTCGACATCATCGGGGATCTCTTTATTGCGGAACCTGCGAATGAATTCGTCCTCAGCGCGCTGCGCATCGGTGGCCGAGTGAAAGTCGGCGACGATCATCTTCGCTAATTCGGCCTTAATGTCGCGCGGGTTGCGCTCGCCGTTCTCCGCGACACGACGTAAAGCGGCGATCTGATCGATGGTCAGGTCCGTGCACAGCTCGTAATACCGCCACATCAGATCGTCCGAGATCGACATCACTTTGCCGAAGATCTCCTGCGGTGGTTCGCTGATGCCAATATAGTTGTCGAGGCTCTTCGACATTTTTTGCACGCCGTCTGTGCCCTCAAGCAAAGGCGTGATGACGGCGATCTGCGACTCCTGGCCGTACTCGCGTTGCAGACTGCGGCCCATCAGCAGATTGAACTTCTGATCCGTGCCGCCGAGTTCTACATCCGCTTCGAGCGCGACCGAGTCGTAAGCCATCACCAACGGATACATAACCTCGTGCAGTGCCAGTGGCCGGTTGTCTGCCAGTCGCTGATGAAAATCGTCTCGCTCGAGAATCTGCCTGACGGTCACGTGCGATGCCAGACGCAAAAACCCGGCAGAGCCAAGCTGATCCATCCAACGCGAATTGAAATCGATCACCGTTTTGTCCCTGTCGAGCAGTTTGAAGATCTGCTGTTTGTAAGTTTCCGCGTTGGCATTGATCTCTTCGCGCGAGAGCTGCGGCCGCGTCGCGCTCTTGCCAGAGGGATCGCCAATCAGGCCCGTAAAATCCCCAATCAGAAAAATCGCCGTGTGGCCCAGTTCCTGAAACGCGCGGAGTTTGCGAATCACCACGGTGTGGCCCAGGTGAATGTCGGGCGCGGTCGGATCGGCGCCCAGTTTCACGCGCAGCGGCTTGCCGGTGCGCGCAGATCTTTCCAGCTTCGCGCGCAGTTCGTCCTCGCGAATGATCTCGACTGCGCCTTTACGCAGGTACGCCAACTGTTCGTCAATGGTCATGAACTAATTCTTGCGTAAAACGCGTCGCCCGACAACCTCATATTTCCCGCCCGCAATCAGCGCGACCGCTTCCGGGTAAAGTCGATGCTCTTGTTCGAGTATGCGCGCGGAAAGAGTCTCTTCGGTGTCCTCGTCCAACACGGGCACGATCCGCTGACCAACGATTGGGCCGCCGTCGAGTGTTTCGTCGACAAAGTGAACCGTGCAGCCGCTCCACTTAACGCCGTGTGCGAGAGCCTGTCTTTGTGCATCCAGGCCGGGAAAGCACGGCAGCAGACTCGGATGGATATTCAGAATGCGATTGCGATAGGACCCGATGAAGTAAGACGAGAGCAGACGCATGTAACCCGCAAGGCAGACCAGGTCAACTTCGTGTGATTTCAGGGCCGCCACGATCTCGCGATCGTGCTCTTCGCGACTGCGGCCCAGCCGCTCGACGACGAGTGTGTTCAAGCCGCACTCTTTCGCGCGCGCCAGACCCGCGGCATCCGGCTGGTCGCTTATTACGATGGCAATCTGCGCCTTGGGAATGCGACCCCAGCGAATCGCGTCCGCAAGCGCGATCATGTTCGAGCCGCGGCCGGAGATAAGAATGCCAAGACGCGCGTCTTCTTTGTTAGAGTTGAGAGGCATCGTTGATGAGGCTTCTAAATGATCGAAACATCTCGATTGCCTTCAATCACACTTCCGATCTGATAGCATTTCTCGCCGCGTTCCCTCAGGTGCAACTTTATCAGCGGAACATCGGAGCCCTCACAAATGATCACCATTCCAACGCCCATGTTAAAGGTGCGATACATCTCCGCTTCCGACACGTTCCCAATTTGCTGCATCAGCGCGAAGATCGGCAGCACTGGCCAATTGCCCTTGTCGATCTTGACGGTCGTGCCTGCGGGCAAGATGCGCGGGATGTTGTCGACGAGTCCGCCGCCCGTGATGTGCGCAAGGCCTTTGATGGTTCCCAAATCCAGCAAACCTTCGAGCGGACGAAGATAGCTGACGTGCGGTTCGAGTAGCGCTTGTGCGACCGTTAAGCCAACCTCATCGAGCTTTTTATTCACGTCGAAGCCTGCAACTTCGAAGAAGAGTTTGCGCGCCAGCGAATACCCGTTGGTGTGCAGACCGACCGAGGGAAGCGCGAGCACAACACCGCCTGGCGTGATGCGCTTGCCATCGATCACTTTTTCACGATCGACTATGCCGACAATGAACCCCGCCACGTCGTATTCACCGTCTGCATAAAAACCCGGCATCTCAGCCGTTTCGCCACCGAGCAACACGCAGCCATTTTCGCGACAACCGTTCGCAATCCCTTCGACAATGCTGCCCACTGTTTCCGTAGAAAGTTTTCCCGTCGCGATGTAATCGAGAAAGAAAAGCGGTCGCGCGCCCTGGACGAGAATGTCGTTGACGCAATGATTGACCAGGTCGCGACCGATTGTGTTGTGAACACCGGTCGCAAAAGCGATCTTGAGCTTGGTCCCTACTCCGTCAGCGGATGCTACCAGCACGGGCTGTCGCATTTCGGGGAACGCGCCATCAAACATCCCGCCGAAGCTGCCTATCTCCGAGAGCGTTCGCTCGTTGAAGGTGCGGCGCGCGAGTTCCTTAATCTTTCCTTTCGCCCGCGAGGCCACGTCGATATCAACGCCCGCGTCGCTATAGCTTATCGGTTTGGTTTTCACTATTTACTATTCACTTATTACGATTCACGGTTTTTGGCGGCGGTCCAAAATCGCCGTAAGCAATGAACCCCGAACGAGACGAATCATCTTTCTGCGCTTCGCGTCCTGTCCAGACGTCGCTCTTTGCCTCTTTTGCAGTCTTAATCTCGTAGAGCTTATCGCCTTTCAACTTTCCGTTTGTAGTAATCGTGATCTCGCCTTGCAGGTCCGTGCGGTAGACTTTCACCTTTGCAGTTTTCAGTCGATCGAGAACGGCCTGCGCGGGATGTCCATAACGATTCCATTCTCCGTCAGAAATAATCGCGACTTCAGGCTGAACGCGTTTGAGGAAATCGGCAGCGGTGGCGTATTTCGATCCATGATGGGCCACTTTGAGAATCCTTGCCTTCAACTCGATGTCTTTGCTAAGCATTCGCTGCTCAGCCTGTTCCTCAGCATCGCCCGGCAGGAGCATCGAGAAGTCGCCATAGTCCAGACGCATCACGACCGAGTTCGCGTTCGGCTCGTTGCCGCCGGTCTTCAATTGCGCTTTCGTGAAATAAGGTTGTGTCGGACCAAGAATCGTCAGCCGCGCGCCGCCGCCGAGATCGTATTTCTTTCCGGGCTCCGCCTTTTCGTAAATACCGCCACTTTGTTTCAACGCGTCTTCGTAATCATCGTAGAAGGTAGTTACTGTCGGCTTCTTTACGATCTTCCTGTTTGGCGCGACCTTGTTCGAAGAACTAACCGGCGCCGTCGCCTTAGCAACTCCTGTGGCCGGCACGGCTGGCCCAAGACCGTTATCGATCACGTTAAGAACTTTGACTGCTTTAATCACTGCTGCCGCACCGCCAATATGATCCGGATGCGGGTGCGTGGCGATGAAATAATCAAGTTGCTGGATCTTGTAGCGCTTCAAAGCATCGAGCACGACTTTGCTTTTGCTCGTATCGCCCGCATCAATCAACACATTCTTGCCGGTGGGCGAGATGATCAAGATCGCATCGCCGTCGATCGGTCCCACGTCAAGAATGTGAACTTGAAGTTCTCCTGACGGCGGTGGCGGCTTGGTTCTCCACCAGGGCAGGACGTACTTGTAACCGACCAAGGCAGCCGCGCCCAAGACGATTGCCAGCACTGCCAGCGCGCATCCACATCCCTTTGCGGCTCGACCCACTGCAGGACACCCCTAATGAAAACTTTAGAAGACTTGGAGAACGGGCGAGCCATTCATCCTTCACCAAACGTCACCGCTTCGTGCTCACGCGACCAGCAGGTTTCGGCATCCTCGGTGATGCGCGTCGGGTACCGTTCGTTCCAGCACGCGACGCACGCCTCACTGGCAGGAATGCCCGTCGCCGCCATCATGCCTTCGAGCGAAAGGTAGCCGAGCGTGTCGGCATCGATGAACTTGCGAATCTCTTCAACGGACATTTGCGCCGCGATCAAGTCCGCCTTGTTTGGCGTGTCGACTCCGTAATAGCACGGACTGATGGTCGGCGGGCAACTGATGCGTACATGGATCTCCTTCGCGCCGGCTTCGCGCACCATGCGCACAATCTTCTTCGAAGTGGTCCCGCGCACGATCGAATCATCGATCAAGACGACGCGTCTGCCGTCGATCAGATCGCGCACGGGATTGAGTTTGATGCGCACGCCGAACGACCGTATTGATTGTCTCGGCTCGATAAACGTGCGACCGACGTAGTGATTGCGCACCAAACCAAACCGGAAACTGATCCCGCTTTGCGCTGAATAGCCGATGGCCGCAACCGTGCCCGAATCGGGTACGGGCACGACAAGATCAGCATCGGCGGGTTGTTCGATCGCCAGTTGCTGGCCCAACTTGTGCCGCGATTCGTTGACTGAATGACCAAAGATCAGCGAATCAGGACGCGCGAAATAGACGTGCTCGAACGTGCACATCGAGTGCGGCTGCGTAGGCAACGGATGCGAAGAACGCAATCCATCTTCATTGATGACGATCATCTCGCCGGGCTCGACATCGCGAACGTACTTCGCTTCGATCAGATCGAACGCGCAGGTCTCTGAGGCGATCACCCACGCGTCACCGAGCCGGCCGAGCGCCAGCGGACGAAAACCACGAGGATCGCGAATCGCAATCAATTCCGACGGCGTTAGAAATAGCATCGAGAACGCGCCTTCAGTCTCGCGCAAGACTTCCGGAATCGCTTCTGTCACCGAAGCCGCGTGCGAACGCGCGACGCCGTGCAACACAACTTCCGTATCCGAAGTTGACGAAAAGATTGCGCCCTCGCGTTCCAGTTTTCGTCGCTCCTCGTTAGCGAAGGGAAGATTGCCGTTGTGACAAACCGCGATCTGGCCGTGCTGGCAAGTCACGAGAAACGGCTGCGCTTCCCGGATCGATACTTCGCCCGCGGTTGAATAACGCACGTGCCCGATCGCGTTCGAGCCAACCAAACGATCTAATCTCGATTGATCGAAGCTTTCGGACACGTGGCCCATCGCGCGTTCCAGACGCAACTCGCGGCCGTCCGACGTGACTATGCCACAAGACTCCTGGCCGCGATGCTGCAACGCATAAAGACCGAGATAGGTAAGACGTGCCGCGTCCGTGTGACCGTAGATTCCGAAGACGCCACACTCTTCGTGAAACTTGTCCGGCATTATTTCGCTCAAGGTTGTCTCCTGCGGGTTCGAATCCTGGTTTGATTTCCTCTGCGCTAACTCTGCGTTCTATGTGACTCTGCGGTGATTAGTTCGCGAGGTTTGCTTACCGCAGACCCAGAGGACGCAAAGAGCGGCAGAGAAAAGCCGAAATCAGAACACTACCTGGCGCCCTTCGTTGCTCGTCTACACATTCAGATTACTTCGCATTGTGAAAGCTTTCAACCCGCAGCGCGTTTCAATATTTCAGATACGCGCGCGGTTCCGGTATCATGTGCGGACAAAATGCGGGTTTGCAACCACTCTCTGCGCGCCGGCATCTTGAGTCAGCGGAGGATGAATCAATGAAGAAGTTTCTGGCCCTTGCTTTCCTGTTGAGTTCGATCTTGATTGTTGGCGCGGCTGCCGTCAGTCGCTCGTCGCCCGTCTTAGTTACCAAAGTAAATACCGCGAGGACCGCGGCGGCAATCTTCGCAAAAGACTGCGCGTCCTGTCATGGTAAAGATGGGCGGGCAAAAACCTTTAAAGCGAAATTCAATCATGCGCGCAACTTGACAGACGCTCAGTGGCAGGACAGCGTCAGCGACGAGCGCCTCTTCAACTCGTTAAACAACGGCAAGGGGAAAATGCCCGCGTTTGGCAAAAAGCTTTCCGAAGAAGAGATCAACTCGCTCGTCAACTACGTTCGCGGTCTTAAGAGATGACGCTCTGTGTTAACTCCGTGTTCTCTGGGTCTCGGATAAATGGTCGAAGGGCACTCGCCACGGAGACCGGAGAGAACACAGAGAATGCACGGAGCTTGCGTCAGCATCATGAACTCGCAGAGCATCACCTATCACCTTCTAGCCATCATCCTGCGAGCGGCGCTGGTAATCGCGCTCGTCGGCGCCGGTTGGCTTGTCTACAAAAAACTGCCCAATGACAGCGCGAGTAATGCTGCAACGGGCTTTGGTCAAACGACGGTAGAGATCGTTCTGCGACCTTCACCGGAGATGGAAACGGGCGCTTTGGACATTCCCATCGAGATCTCGCCGGTGGATCTTGTTTCCGTCAAACAGGAGTACCAGGCAGAGCCGCACACAGGCAAACGCTTTGAAGAATTTCGCAACGAGCGTATGCAGGGGCGCTCTCTGATTACTACCAGACTCAACAAACAGGGCCAGGGTTCCGTCACCATTCCACCCGGCAACTGGTGGGTCCATGCCATCCTGGCCGGCGACGAGAATCTGGAATGGCGTCTGCCTGTCAAGATCACCGGCTACAAACAGACCATCGAGCTGACGCCCCAGAATGCGTATACGAGATCGAAGAGCTTTTGAAATGAGTGTCGGGTGTCAGTGCGACGGTTTCCTGCCGGCACCCGGCACCTGACACCCGACCCCGGCTTAGCCAATGAAAGCCTTACGAGTTGAAAAACGCGGCATCGCCGTCCGCGAGGTTGATAAGCCAAAGCGTGACGACGAGGCGCTGGTGCGCGTGATTCTCTCCGGCATCTGCAACACGGATCTCGAAATCGCGCGCGGCTATGCCGGCTTCCGAGGAACGATCGGCCACGAATTCGTCGGCGTGATTGAGAGCATGCCGAGCGTCGGGGCAGTAGCCCGACCGTCAGGGAGGGCTCAACCGAGTGACGCAATTGTCACGTCGCCTGAGCCCGGGCTTCTGCAGGTTGGTCAGCGAGTCGTCGGGGAGATCAATGCCGGCTGTGGGAATTGCGATCTCTGCCGCGCAGGCGATCCGCGTCACTGTCCCGGCCGCACCGTGCTTGGCATCGTCGGACGCGATGGCGCGCACGCCGAGTATTTGCGTCTGCCGCTCCGAAATCTTTTGCCCGTGCCCGCGAAGATTGCCGACGAGCACGCAGTCTTTACGGAACCACTCGCCGCCGCCTGGGGCATCACCGAGCGCGCCTGGATCACCAGCGATACGCGCGTGGCCGTAATTGGTGACGGCAAACTCGGTCTGCTGTGCGCGCAAGCGTTGGCGTTGACCGGCGCGCCGCTCTTACTCGTCGGCAAACACGCTGAGAAACTGCGCATCGCCGAGCGCCGCGGCATTGAGACATCGACGGTAAAGAAAGCAGAAAAACGAAAACGCGAATTCGATGTAGTCGTCGAAGCTTCCGGCGTCGCGTCCGGCTTTGCGTTAGCACTCAACCTGCTGCGACCGCGCGGCACACTCGTTTTGAAATCAACCTTTCACGGCGCCAGTGAGATCGACACCGCGCGCCTCGTCGTCGACGAGATCAGCATCGTCGGCTCCCGCTGCGGCCGCTTTGAACCCGCCCTCGATCTCCTCAAGAAAGGCGCCATCGAACTCGACAGCATGATCAGCGAGGAATACGCATTAGCAAAAGGCGTCCTCGCCATGGACCGCGCGAGCAAGAAGGGGGTCCTGAAAGTCTTGCTCAGATCGTGAAGAACACTGGGCAGTAAGCAGTAGGCAGTGGGGAAGTGCTGGGAGCGCAGGCATCTTGCCTGCATTTTTTGCGACAGGTCAGGCAGCGTCTTGCTGCTGCTTCTCTCTACGACGTTGCAACCAACGCTCAAATGAAGTGGCTCTCTCAGACGACCGTTTGCCCAGCAACAATCCTTCGACGCCGATATCTTCGTCGAGGTCAGGCCAATGTATTCCATAACCCGCGCCGCTGATCTGAAAATTGCTGCGTTCGGAGTCCGTGCCATGTGCAAGGCGGGGAAACCAGCCGATGGGAACGGAGACAGTACGACCATCCTCCAGATCAACCGAGAGCGTGTCGTCCGTAACCGTTACATTCAAAACTCTAGCTAATGTAACCACCGCAGAATTCATCCCATTCATTTGCATTTGACATCCGATCAACCCGCAGCCTTGATGGGGAAGTGATTTACGCAACGCGGTAGATGCGGATTAATCGTCCCACGAGATCGGATTCCTGTTTTATAGCGTCCGCGATACGTTGTGCCTGGCCGGCAAAATCCGGATCAAACGTGCAGACAATGATCCCCGCGTGTTTAGCTTGTTGTCGGTGGAGCTGGATGAAATGTCTGCGGTTCGCCGTGAGAAGTGCTTTCTTTTTGTCGCTGGCTAGCGAAAGAACCTCTTCATCTGACAGCGATTGATTTGCTTTGCCGTCCTCATACATAGTCACAACGTGAAAGCCCAAACGGCGCAACTCCTCAACTACCGGGAGAGGAAAATTCTCGTCCGCATAGAGCCCCAACATTATTGTGGCTCATCACTTTCGTTCTCGGCTATTTGACGCTCGATCTCTTCACGATGGCCGCTTACATAGGCCCAGGCGTTAGCAAGGTCTTCGGCCCGCAGGGTGGGGTAGGCTCTAAGCAGATCGGCCTCGCTTGTACCAAGTCGTCTGGCCTGCTCAAGCAGCCACACAGGAATGCGAGTCCGCACGATGCAAGGGTCTCCGCCAGCGACGCCCGGGCGGCTTTCGATTCCAGGAAAGGCATCGCCCAAGTCGCGGACGAGCGACTGCAATAACTGGGCTTTCTCAGCCCGAGTCATGTTGGCTAGTAATCTTTCGGATTCATGCCTGGTGCTCATATCAACTCAACCTATTCACAGATTTAGGCGGGAGGGATTATAACATCTCCTCCCTGAAACTTCGGCTCGCTCACTGTAATACTCCCAACGGTAGTTGGGGGGGATGGTTCAGATCCCGCCTACACGCAGCACATCACAAGAGCCCGCCCATCAGGGAATGCACGCCCCCGGATAGGCAGGACTTGGAACCTCCACCGACTTCGGTCGGTGGTATCCCAAAAGAATTCGCACGCTGCTCCTGTAGGCTGGATCTCAACAATCCACCGACTCCCGTCGGTGGTATTCAAGGAGCTTGCAGGCTCCGCAAGCCCGACGAGATCAGCATCGTCGGCTCACGCTGCGGCCACTTCGAACCCGCCTTCGATCTCTTCAAGAAAGGCGCCATCGAACTCGATCGTCTGATTAGCGAAGAGTACCCCCTCTCCAAAGGCGTCCTCGCCATGGACCGCGCGAGCAAGAAGGGGGTGCTGAAAGTTCTCCTCAGACCGTGAAAGCAGTAGGCAGGAATCGGCAGGCCTGAACCACGAGCCGCCGGGAGCACGGGCGTCTTGCCTGCATTCGTGGGACTTTGGACTTGCCCTGCGCCCCAACCCGGTTTTTGCTATTGACTGATCCCTTCCGTCTGGACTATTGTCTGGCCTCGCAATACTTCCCAGCGCTACGGGTTCCCTCTAACTCGAAACTCGGAACCCGAAACTTGAAACTTACTTGGCTGGTCCTCAGAGCACCTTGACAAAAGATAACAGCACGCCAGCAAGAAGAAAGTAGCCGAGTATCGAACAGACTCAAGCATCAGACGATTCGAGTTTTCCAGCGGCCGCGCCTGAAAACCACCGCGCTGACTACGGCCAAAGTTGAAAACGCGATCATGATGGCGAGGAAAACTCCGCGCGGTCCCATCCCAAAGACAATCGCCAGCGCGTAAGCCAGGGGCAACTCCCACAGCCAGAAGACAAACAGATTGATGATCGTCGGCGTCCAGGTGTCACCCGCGCCGTTGAAGGATTGCGTCAGCACCATGCCGTACGCGTAGAAGAGAAATCCGTAGGCCACCGTGCGCAGGCAGTCGACACCGTAAGGGACAACATTTCCGTCTGAGGTGTATATGTGTATGATCGGCCGTGCGAACAGCACAAAGATCAGGCCAACAACGCCGAGGCAACACATGTTGTAGAAGCCAGCCTTCCAGACAGCGCGCTCGGCTCGATCCGGGTTACGCGCTCCCAGCGCCTGGCCCACCATGGTTGCGGCGGCGTTGGACATTCCCCAAGAAGGCAGAATCGCAAAAACGATGGTGCGAATGCCGATTGTGTAGCCGGCAACCGCATTACTGCCAAAACTCGAGACCGTGCGCACCAGACCGATCCAGCTCGCCATACCAATGAACACTTGAAAAGTCGCGGTCGATGACAGACGCAGCAGTCGCGCCATGAGCTGAGGCTCAAGCTGCAAATGCGCGCGCGTGATATCAAATCGTCCGCCCTTGCGGACGAGTCGACTGAGTGCGTAAAGCACACCGACGCCACGACCAATATTTGTTCCGATGGCCGCGCCAATGATGCCCAGTTTCGGGAAAGGCCCAATGCCAAAGACCAGAAGCGGATTAAGTACGATATTGATCGAATTGGCGAGCCAGAGCACACGCATCGCGATAGCCGCATCGCCCGCGCCGCGAAAGATTGCATTGATCAAGAAGAGCAGGACGATCGTTGCATTGCCGGCGAACATGACTCTCGTGAAGCCAACACCATTCTGAGCCACCCAAGGTGAGCCACCCATCGCTTTTAGCAGTTTTCCCGACAGCGGCACGCCTATCGCGGCAAAGATTGCCGCAACAATCAAACCCAACACGATTGCCTGGACCGCGGCGCGCGCGGCGCCTTCAGGGTTACGCTCGCCAATGCGGCGCGCGACCATGGCCGTCGCGCCTATGCTCAGCCCAATCGCCACCGCATACATCAGGGTGAGAAGCGACTCTGTGAGTCCAACAGTGGTTACTGCTTCGGCGGCGTTGGGACGAATATGCGAGACCCAAAAAATGTCCACTACCGCGAACGTGCTCTCCATCAACATTTCGAGCACCATCGGAACGGCCAACAACAGAATCGATCGACCTATTGGCCCAACCGTGAAGTCATGATGGCGGGAGCCGCGGATTGACTCACGCACCGCGGACCACAATCCTTCGCTCGATTCTGAACCAGACGCTGGTTCATCGCCGCCGATTCCAGCCTCAATTTCGGCTGCGGCGATTAATGCAGACTCTGCGACGCTTTCGCCGGCTGGCAATGATGGCAATATCTCGTTCGAATCAGGCATGCTTGGCCTCAATCGTTTTTCGACTACTTAAACTGAGCGATAGCGCCGAATAGTCCTCTGCTCTACGCGGAACGTCGGCGTAAGGTTTCTGCTAAACGTCCGGTTTTTTCGGAATCGTGAAGGCAGGGCGTGCTGCTGTATTGTAGGCTGGTTATTTCATTTCCTTTTCGTCGATCACGAATTACTAATCACTATTACCCGCTCGCCCAAAATCATCCTGAAAACGTACGATGTCGTCTTCGCCTAAATAACTGCCGCGCTGCACCTCGATGAACACGAGCAAATCGCTGCCGGGATTCTCGACGCGGTGGGCGACGCCGACGCCAACGTCGATCGCTGCGCCGACGGGCACGATAATCTCGCGCGCATCGAGTGTAGCCTTCGCCGTTCCCTGGACCACCACCCAGTGTTCCGCTCGCTGCGAGTGCTTCTGGTAACTCAGCCGCTTGCCGGGCAGCACCTCGATGCGTTTGACCTTGAAGTTGTCTCCTTCATCGAGCACCGTGAAGGAACCCCACGGTCGGCGATCAAATTTCGGCGATCTTTCCAAAGCTTCGTCGTGCATGCAGCAACACCTCGTCTGGACGCGCGGTCTCCGCAACCCGTTAACAGCTATCGTTCTACCCTAATAGCCTTCTCGCGATCAAGCCGGAGAGAATCGACGATTATCCTCGAACCAGCCAACAAGACAACGGGAGAGTCGCAGACACCAGCGGTTTATTGGGAATAACAGCCTATTCGGACTGATTAAGGATCAAGCGGATATCTTTGTGCGAGTCTCGACGAAACGGCAGGCGGGGGTCGGATTCCCCGGAAGAAGGCCGGAAGGCTGGCTCCCTCGAGCGGAAGTCTTTTCAGGCTTGGCCTTTGTGGTATACTCTGCGGGTTCAAAAAACCCTGGTCGGCGATACTTTTTCCCCCGGCGCCACGCTATCGTCTGTCGAGTTGTCCGCGAAGCAGGAGGGTTACCTCCTGGTCTAGTTCTCATTTTTCTGTACGCAAAACCATTGAACTGAGGTCGTGCGCCCCATGCTTAGGGGAAATAACTCCAAAAACGGACATGACTACGAACATACCGTGCTCGTGGTCAACGATCTTCGTGACCAACTCGATTTAATGAATGCCGCGCTACGCAAGGCCGGATACTACGTATTCTCCGCGGAAGACGGCCACGAGGCTTTTGAGGTCGCTAAGCGCGAACGTCCCGATCTCGTCATTAGCGATGTAATGATGCCCAGACTTAGCGGAATTGAGTTTTGCCGGCTCATTCGTCAGGACGAAGAGCTGCGGACTCTGCCCATCCTGCTGGTTAGCGCGTTGTGCAAAGACACCGGCAGCGTGATCGAAGGTCTGGCGGCGGGGGCCGATGATTATCTGGAGATGCCGTTCGACTCCGCAAAGTTAATCGCAAAAGTATCGCGACTCATTGAACGCGCAAAACTTGAAGAAGCTCTGAAAGATTCAGAAGAGCGGTATCGCCTGCTCTTTGAGCGGACGCCGCAACCAATATGGGTCTACGACGAGGAGACGCTATCTTTTCTCGCCGTGAACGAGGCTGCGGTTCGCACTTACGGTTATTCGCGGGAAGAGTTCCTGTCAATGACTACGGAAGACATCCGTCCCAGTGAGGATGTTCCAGCTCTCCTGATCAAGAGAGCGGCGGGAATCGACGAGCCACTCATCACCAGCCCGTGGAGACACCGGAAGAAGGATGGAAGGATAATCTACATTGAAATAACCTCCCATCCTTTGGTATTCGCGGGAAAGAATGCCCGTTTAGTAATAGCGACTGACGTCACTGATCGGAAGCTTCTGGATGAAGAACAGAAACGGATGCACGCCTCAATCCAACAGTCGGCGATTGAGTGGCGTCAGACCTTCAATGCGATCGATTTCCCGGTGCTGATCGTCGATCTCGGCGGTCGCATCAGACGTTTGAATCAGGCTGCGCATGACATCGCAGCGGGCGAAGGCGAAGAGATCATCGGACGAGAGATTGCCAAAGCAGGGCCAGGTCAGCCCTGGCAAAAGGCGTCGGAACTAATAAGCCAGATTCGTGAAGAGGGCACCTCAAGGTCTGCCGAAGTCAGAGACGACACGACCGGGAAGACCTGGGCAATAACGCTTTACCTAATCCACGAGTTCGGTGCTTTCGGGGAACGTGCGATACTCATCGCGCAAGATATTACCAAGAGAGCTGAACTGGAGGCTTCGCTCCGCCGCAGTGAGATGATGTCTCTATTAGGATCGCTGGTTGCCGGCGTTGCTCACGAAGTTCGCAATCCCCTTTTTGGTATCTCATCGATACTGGACGCCTTTGAAACTCGCTTCAGTGAGCGAACTGAGTACCTTCGGTACACAAACGTGCTCCGCGACGAGCTTGGCCGGCTGAATATCCTGATGGAGGAGTTGCTGGAGTATGGAAAGCCCTTCAAGGGCGAACTGTATTTGTCGTCGCTAGAGGACGTGGTTACCAAATCTCTGCGTTCATGCGTGCCCGTGGCCGATGTCGCGCGCGTAAAACTCGTCAACAGAGTAAATGGAAGGATACCAAGTGTCCTGGTTGATCGCCGGCGGCTGTCTAAAGTCTTTGTTAACTTGATAGAAAACGCGATCCAGCATTCACCACACGAGGACACGGTAAGAGTAGAGGCCCACGAGACTCGCGATGGTAATCAACTCTGGCTGGACTGTGCCGTCAAGGATTCAGGTGCGGGTATTCTCGAAGAAGACGTCGCAAGAATCTTCGAGCCCTTCTTTTCAAAGCGACGCGGCGGCACCGGCCTGGGGCTGGCCATCGCAAAGAAAATCATGGAAGAACACGGAGGGACGTTAATCGCCGGAAATAATCCGGAGGGTGGCGCGTGCATGATTGCCAGGTTCCCGATACCGGTTCAAAGGGAGGTCAATGCCGATGACTAGAAACAGAATTCTGGTCGTCGATGATGAAGCGGGCCTTCGCTTTGGCGTGCGAGACTTTCTCGAGCTGCAAGGTTACGAGATCGACGAAGCTGAAAGCTGTCGCGACGCCCAACAACTTTTTCGCAACTCGCGTCCTGACGTTGTAATCGCGGACTACCTGTTACCAGACGGAACCGCACTCGATCTTCTCCCTCGTTTGAAAGAGATCGATCCCGACATTCCCTTGCTCATTCTCACTGCACATGGGTCTATCGATCTTGCGGTCCGGGCAATAAAGGAAGGCGCCGAGCAATTTCTGACCAAACCGCTGGAACTTCCTGCTCTGTTAGTCATACTGCAGCGCATTCTTGAGAATAAGCGCAATCTGCACAAACAACTGGCCAACAAGTCTCGCGAAGTGCGCACAGCCATCGATCCGTTTCTCGGAACGAGTCCCGCCATTCGCGCTCTGGCTGAACAAGCAAGAAAAGTTCTCTTTACCGAGAGCCCGATCCTGATTCTGGGAGAAACCGGAACCGGCAAAGGCGTTCTCGCCAGATGGTTGCACGCGAACAGCCCGCGATCGGAAGAAGCCTTTGTCGATCTGAACTGCGCCGGATTGTCCCGCGAACTTCTTGAAACCGAACTCTTCGGGCACGAGAAGGGCGCGTTTACCAGTGCCACCGCTACCAAGCAGGGACTTTTTGAAGTGGCCCATCGCGGCACGATCTTTCTCGACGAAATTGGGGATGTTGATTTGCAGATCCAGCCAAAGCTGCTGAAAGTGCTCGAAGAGAAACGATTCCGCCGAGTAGGAGACGTGCGAGACCGCCAGGTCGACGTCTGTTTGATCGCCGCGACGCACCAGGACCTCAGTGAACTCGTAAGAGAAAAAGCTTTCAGGGACGACCTCTACTTTCGCATCAGCACG
The DNA here is from genome assembly GCA_041499185.1 of Pyrinomonadaceae bacterium. Taxonomy (GTDB): domain Bacteria; phylum Acidobacteriota; class Blastocatellia; order Pyrinomonadales; family Pyrinomonadaceae; genus JAOAPY01. The sequence goes on from JBGQJU010000032.1 coordinate 21,223, forward strand.
ATTCCTTTGACCTTCCCGGCGCTGCGCGAGAGGATCGAGGATATTCCAGTTCTGGCTCAGTATCTATTTGAAAAATTTGCTGCAGATCTTGGACGTGGAGAGATGCAGCTTGGACCAGACTGCCTCGAAGCTCTGCAATCGTATTCGTGGCCTGGGAATATCAGAGAACTCCGAAACGTGATCGAGCGAGCGGTTCTGCTTAGCGAACATAAAACCATCGGCTTGAAAGATCTTCACTTTGACGGTCGCGCGGGAATGCAGGCCTTCTATCAGGACTCGCGCGTCACCTTGCTCGAACTCGAACGCCAACACATCGAACGCGTTTTGCAGGAAGAAAAAGGTCGCGTTGAGCGAGCCGCCAAGAGGCTCGGAATACCGCGCAGTTCTCTCTATCAAAAGCTCAAGCGACACCGCATCACGACGTCCAAATTCTAGAATGTGAGTCTGAGTTTTAGACAACTGGTGCTCCAGATCCCTTCCATCTTCGCCAATAATTAACGAAATCAGGCTGCTTCTCACAACAAGAGCCGTTTCGCCTTTGTGGCTTGGTAGTTGCTATGTTGTTTCGCGTGCCGATCTACATTCTGGCTCTCGCGGGTTAGCGCGAGACTGCTTTCTAGCTGGACGGACAGAGCCTGCAATTGACCCGCACCCTCTGCTGACCAGGCCTCGCTGTTGATTCTTTCCAGTACGACCTTGCCCGCTTTCTGCGGTTCTACTGTGGTCGGCTGAGATTTTGGAGAACGAAAATGGGAATAATACTTAGCTTTCGGAGAACTGTTTTGTCAGTGATCGCGCTTGTTGTTTTCGGACTGACTGCGTCTGCTGTTAGGGCGGACCAGGTTTTTTTGGTCAATACAAACATCGGTGGCACCGGTCAGGTAAACGCTCAGGCGACTTTTCACCAGAGCGGTGGAAACCTGCTACAGATTACCCTTCAGAACCTGCAGGCAACTTCCAATGTGGGTCAGGCTATTAGCGGAATCCAGTTCCAAATCTGCGATGCGAGCGGACATGTCTTTAACATTACCGGATCGATAACTACTCAGAATAATCCGATGATCAACGTCGATGGCAGCGGTAATGTTACCTCCTTGGGAACGTTAGCGTCAGGATGGGGATTGAGTAGCGCTGGTCCGAGCTTTACCATGACGGCTCTTGGTTTCACCGGTAACGGCACGAATCCGCCGGATGAGACCATAGTTGGAGCGCTGAGCAGCCCCAACAGCTCAATTACTGGTAACGGCCCGCATAACCCGTTCATCAACCAGCAGGGTGTGTTTAGTCTGACTCTGTCGCAAACGCTGCCGCCAGGATTTCAGATATGCAATGTCGTGTTCCTCTTTGGAACTGGACCAGATTCCGTGAGCGCTACGCCTGTGCCGGAGCCGGCCAGCATGCTGCTGCTCGGGACGGGCCTGGTGGGTATTGCCGCAAGTGTTCGCCGTTGGCGAAAGACGGCGAGGTAGCGCGAGTGGGGGAGAGAATTTGGAAGTATCTCTTCCCAAAAAAGCTTTCGCTACAAAGTGAGTTGAACCGCTCAAGGGCTCAAGGATCTTCTTTGGGAGTAACAAAAGGAGTAACAAAATGAAAAGGGTCTTACAGGCTTCGCTTATGATGGCTTTGGCAACCGTGATGGTCGGATTCCTCGCCACTCAGGCGCGGGCAGATCGCGTCGCGTTCAATGGTGGATGTTTTGGCGCTGCTTGCGCTCCGGGAACGTTGATGGGTGGAATACCGCTGTTGGGGTTTAGTGGCACGCGTCTCACGGTGGATGCGACCTCTGTTAGGGTGGCCGATTTGGGGCCTCAAGTTAGCGCCACGAACAGCGTGAATTTCAGCGTCATACCGGCCAAATCGGGAATGGCCCAAAGCGGCGCATCGATCGAATCCATGAGATCGAGTCGGGGCACGATTTCTATTGAACCGAATATCGTGGGTGGCGCCATCGTCACTGTTCCTGAGCCAACAACTATGTTGCTGCTTGGTACGGGACTACTAGGCACAGCCGCAGTGTTTCGAAGAAGACGGAAGGTTAGACGCTCCCGTTCCAAGTAACCGGCAGGTTTAGGGCGCCAAAACACGACCGCAATCATCGAGTTGCCATGGGCTTTCCCCATGAGCGGGCCAATAGAGGTTCACTATGTACACGAATCCAATGATCCTTCCTCTCGACCTGGAAGGGAAGATTTATGCTCTTCAGGATGAGAAGGGAAATACTATCGGAACAGGCACAAGAGAGGTGTGCGAGGTTCTGATGTACATTATCGCTAAGACGTCAGCAACGAATTCATCGGGTAATACGCGGGTGCATGTGACCCGCAGGCCCAATGTGCGGGCTGCTATAGCGATATAGCAGCGGGCCGGGCAGCAAAAGTCAGAACCCTCGCAGTCGCATTCCCTAACTATCTGCCTGGCTGTGTCGGTACGATTGTCACCTTACGATCCGGGTGGAGAGAAAGAACGATGGGTTCTTTAGGAAGCGCATTTGCGAAGAAGCGGTGTTGTCCGTCGTCTGACATTCTGCTTTCTTATCACCGGTCCTATCTCTCTTCCGAGCAAACGCCACGGATAACCTCTCACCTCGCCACTTGCGATTTTTGCGCGGCTGAACTGCAGTTGCTCTCAAAATACCCTTCGGCGGCAGAACCGTGTGGACGCACGGTGATGCCGCCGGATCTCGGCGCGCTCGCCGCCATGCTATTGACGAAGGATAACCTTGAGACTGAAGCCTTGCTTTTTCAGATTTACAGAAATGATACGCTCGCTTTAACACTTAATAGAATGAATCCTTGGCCAACGGTCGGTTGACTGAAGCTGATTGACTCCAGCGAATGCTGGTTGTTTTATCAAGTTGTGACATCGGGTGATTTTTCTCTGGGTGCTTGGATCGGCGTAAGAACCGGGGACCGACTTGGTCGTTTTCAAACACTTTGCGCCGACCCTTGGTTCTGAGGTTTGGCCGGGTTGTCAGTACTAAAGCCATTGATGTAAAGCTCGTAAATCATAAAACAGCTGCGTCTTGCGCGCCAACGGGAATGGCCAAGCAAACACGATTTGGAAAGCTGAGAAAGGTCTCTGGGCGGTTGCGACGCATGTTGGTTGGGTACGGCGAGCCCAGAACGGAAGAGCCTAAGATGCCGCGAATGCTGATTGTCGATGATGAGGAGTCCATATGCTTCTCAATGAGCGAGTACTTTGGCCTTCAAGGCTACAAGGTCGACACTGCACGCGAACTCGAGGAGGCCGAACAACTGATCGAGAGTGGCGAATATAGTGTTGTAATCCTGGATTTGCGGCTTGGCGTAGCGCACAATGCGGACGGACTTGAGATCATTAAACTCCTTAACGAACGACACCCGGAAACTCGCGTCGTGGTCCTGACCGCCTATGGCTCTGCTGAAATGGAAGACGAGGCCAGGCATTGTGGAGCGGATGCGTTTCTCCGAAAGCCGAAACCGCTGTCGCAAGTGGCCCAGGTGATTCAGGGATTGATAGAGTCTCCTTCGAAGCAAGCTGTGAAATCTGCTTAACGAAATTAGCGCGTGCCGTCAGTAGGCTCCTGCGAATAGGTTCCCCCAAACAGCCATTCCTTCCCGCCGAGCAGATTTTCGTTCTTCGCCCCGTGTTCAGTGATGGCCCCAATGTCAAGGTCATCTGCTGTTTTTGTCGAGAATCCTTTTCATTACAGCAAGTGTTCCTAAGTGATAAGCATTGTGGTCCGCAACGAGAAGAGCCTCGCGAAGGATTGTTTGGCCGTCGCCATGGGGTATCTCAGCAAAAGGATCTATGGATGGGTCACTAACGAGGTTTTCCAACTCGCGTAGATCGGAACGGAAGGACTGTACAGTCTTGTTCCATATGTCAGCATCAGCTACGACGCCTGCCGGCGGCCAGTAGCCTTCTGGAAATTCCGGCGAAAGGTGATTGGCATTACGGCTGAACTCCAGTATGTCCCATTGGGCGATACGCATGTGCTCGACGACCTGCCATGGTGTGTAGGGCACGCCCTCAATTTCGCCGTTTATGAGATTGATAGGGAAGTCGGCAATGAAATCTTCGAAGTGAATATGCGCACCACCGCCGCGGAGCAGATAAAGCAGGTGGTCACGAAGCAGTCTGTCTTTAGTCACCGGTTTCCGAACTTATTAATGCCGATGCGGCCGCGGCACATATCCTTCCGGCAGGCCCAGTCGCCGCTTTCTGGCACCGTCCACCAACACCCCGTGCGTGTCATCTGGGATCGATTCCTCTTTTGATTGCCCAGCCTCCTCCTCTGGATTGCGCCCCGGCTGCTCAGGCTGCCCGTGATCTGTTCCTGATTCAACCTGTAACTCCCGGAGGCAAACGTCCGTGCGAATCAGAAACTGTCTACACGCCTCTCGCAGTTTATCGGGGCCATCAAGCAGCCCTTCAACCATCTCCTTGAGCGTCGCGCGACCTTCACGGACAGATTCGATCCTCTGGGCCTCGCTCATCTCGGCCCACACTGAACCGCCGATGGCCGACTTCGACATTCCGAGCAGAGTTTACTCATTTCTGTTTAGCTTTCAAAGGAAGTTTGGGACGACGGCAAGGCTTCGCGGGCCGCACAGCGGTCGCTGCGAGAATGATGGACACGAAAAGAAGTGGACCAAACTACTTACGTGCAAGAGGCTGTTCGCCTAATACCATCGTTGCCTACGCGCACGATCTCAGGCACCTCTTTTGTTTCTTCAGGCGCGCAAACATTCATTATCAGGAGTTCACGCCACGCCGCACTTTGGATTTCCTGAAGTACCTCCGCGCTGTACCCAGTCGTCGCAAAGTGCGCAAGCCGGCACCCGAGCTAAGCGTTGGTACTCTAAACGCCCTCTCCAAAAAAGAAACCATTTCCAGCCGCAGGACGTAAGCAAGCCTAATGCGGAGGTAGGTACTATGGGTACTATGTTTTGCCCATCTTGCGGGGTCGCCGAGTGCCATTACATGGAGACTGGTCGGCCTGCTCCTCATGTCAGTGCAATGAAGACGAAGAACGCCCGCTGCTTCAGCCCGTTCTGAGAAAGCATCTACATTAGGACGAAATGAAATGACATTCAGCAGCATCGACGAGTCACAACGCAAGGCTGCAAGAGTCGTGGGCTTTACTTACCTCTTCGCCTTGGTGCCCGCAATCTTTGCTGAGTTTTATGTCCCCGCCCAGCTCATTGTCTATAACAATGCTGCGGAAACCGCTCGGAATCTCGCGGCGCACGAGCGGCTGTTTCGTCTCGGCACCGCCAGCAATCTGATTGTCTTCGCGGTTGATGTCGTACTGATCACAGCTCTTTATGTGGTGCTGAAGCCAGTCAATCGGAATCTTGCCTTGCTCGCGGCATTCTGGGGGCTGATCGAGACTGCAGTTCTTGTTGTCACGACGCTCAATGACTTCGAGGTTCTGCGGGTCTTGAGCGGCGCTGATTACTTGCGAGTATTCGAACCAGATCGATTGCAAGCCTTGGCGAGGCTATCGATTGGCGCGCATGGCGCCGGATATAACGTGGGCTTGGTGTTTGCTGGACTTCGAAGCACGGTGTTTTGCTATCTGTGGTTCAGGTCCAACTTTATCCCGAAAACATTAGCTGGCTGGGGCGTGTTTGCGTCGGTGCTGATGGGGGCATCTGCTTTCGCTTTCATCATTTTTCCCGACGTCGCGAAGATATTTACGGTGTTCTATTACGGCGCGCCTATCTTTTTCTTCGAACTAACAATGGGCCTCTGGCTTCTGCTTAAGGGATTACGCACGTCTGGACCGAGCGGGGCGGTAGCCCGACCGTAAGGGAGGGCTCCAGAGAATCGCAATTGAGCCCTCCCTGACGGTCGGGCTAATGCACCAGCCATACAACTCCACGTCACTACTGATTCGCATGAACGCTTGATTAATCGCTCGCATAGGGAGGAACGAATATGAGCGCAGGTGAAATGACCGAACGGATTGCAGAAGCGTCGCCGCTCTTCAAGGCCAGGATTGCCGGTGTCTTTTATTTGCTCGTCTTCCTGACCGGAGGATTCGCCCTCGTCGTTCGCGGCAGGTTGGGTTCCGCAGCCGGCCTCATCGCGGGCGCGTGCTATATCGCTGTGACGCTGCTCTTCTATTACATATTTAAGCCGGTGAACAGGAGCCTCTCTTTGCTCGCGGCGTCCGTCAGCCTCGTGGGAATCATCGTTGGGCCACTTGGATTGACGAGCGTGAATCCCCTGGTATTTTTCGGATTCTATTGCCTCCTGATCGGCTACCTCATTTTCAGGTCGACCTTCCTGCCTCGAATTCTGGGTGCGCTGATGGCATTTGCCGGTTTGGGTTGGCTGACCTTTCTGTCACCGCCGCTCGCAAACTATCTGTCCCCCTACAATTTCTTCCCCGGCATCCTCGGAGAAGGAGCGCTGACCCTTTGGCTTCTCGTGAAGGGCGTGAACGTTCAACGGTGGAAGGAGCAGGCCAACGCCTTAGGAGAGAAGACATGAACCCAACCAAGAAACAAGCAAGAATCGCGGGACTCTGGTATCTACTGCTCGGAATCACCGCCCCCATTGGCCTCGTGTACGTCCCAGCCAAACTGATCGTGCCGGGGAACGCAACGGCGACGGCCGATCACCTCCGGGCTTCCGAGTCCCTTCTCCGCATCGGCATCGGCAGCGAACTGTTCCACCAGGTCATTGGTGTTTTTCTGGTGCTGGCTCTGTACCGCTTATTCAAGGCGGTCAACCAGAAATACGCTGTGCTGATGGTGATCTTTTCCTTGCTCTCCGTTCCGATTGTGTTTCTCAATGTGCTTAACAACATCGCTGCCATCGTCCTCGTCAGCGGCGCCGATTTCCTGTCAGTATTCGAAAGACATCAGCTCGATGCCCTGGCGGTACCTGTTCGTCCGTTTGCACAGCCAGGGAATTATCGTTGCCGCAATCTTCTGGGGGCTCTGGCTATTTCCGTTCGGGATTCTTGTCATTCGATCGGGGTTCATCCCCCGCGTATTAGGCATCCTGCTGTTCATCGCAGGTTCCGCCTATCTCGCCAGTTCCTTTGCCTCACTCGTTGTGCCACGGTACGCGCATGCTGTTGGCCAGTTCGCGATGATTCTTGAGATTGCGGAAGTGCCGATCATCTTTTGGCTTTTGATCTGGGGTGCGAAGACGAAACCATCAGACGCGCCAGCCTCTTGATCGAGCTATTGCTCGTAATCGTACCGGGAGATGCCGCAGCGACTGTCGCTAACATTATGGCTTCTGAGTTTTTATTCCGAGCAGAGATGGTCAGCAATCCTTTCTCAGGAAGTAGGGGTCAGGCCTGCGATTCTGCGATCTTGCTTGACGCTAAGCGGCGCTAAGATTTCCTCGGCCAGTACCTGCATTCATCAATTGCAAAGATCAATTACACGTCACGCCGAGGAGTTCGGAACATTGATTATTGAAAATCGCAGAATCGCACGCCTGACGCTGGTTTTGTGTTAAGTCTGACTTCATTCCATCAAGGGTTGATGATCCGAGCCCTCCCTCACGGTCGGGCTAATGCCCCGGCCGGTACTGCTCGCTGACCTGAGCCCTCCCTCACGGTCGGGCTAATGCCCCGCATTCGAGGACTGACATTACAAGCAATCAACAACGTCTGTATCTTTCTCTACAATATTTGCGGCGCCAACGCGTCTACAGTAATGGATGGATGAGCCGCCGACACGCGCGATGACCGAGCAACGCTTCGACCAAGATAGGCAAATCTCCGAAATCGTCGCGGAAGAACGATCCCGGCTGCGCAATTTCATCCGCCGGCGTGTGCCCGACCCTGCGCGAGCAAGTAAGACGCTACAGAATGATATCGAGCTGATGTACGTTTACACGGACGCTCACCGGGCCGCGCTCAAGCTGTACCTGCTATTCTTGGAGGGTGATCTCAAACCTACGGACGAACCGCTTCGGCTCATCAACGCGGCAATTGAAAGAGGCAGAAGCCAGAGATATTAGCCGGCGCACGATTGAAGGTCACGCGTGCTCTTGCGAGACTTCGAGAAGAATTGGGGCATGTCAGGGCTGCCTCTAGTCAGAGGTATAGCTAAAGGCAGACACTTTCGTTGCGGCGCCACCGCGCCGTGCGTCACTCAATCCGATCTTGTCGGGCGAGTCCTGAAAAAAATCTCAATTCCCAGCCCAGTCCGCGATCACGCACCCTGCGATTGTTCAAGCGCCTGCGGATAGGCGATGTCGACTAACGTCTGGTACGTGGACGAGTGGTGTTGGTGCATCGCTTGCGCGGTCCAGACATACTCATCGATGATGCTGTAGTCGAACTCGCCGGGCAGAGCCTGGTCGCCTACCGGTTGGGCATAGCCGATGCCCGCGGCTTTCGCGAACAGATCTTCGATGAAGTCGTCCTCGGGCCAGCCCCAACTCAATCCGTAGGGCTGATAGATGTTTTGGATGTCTGTCAGAGACCACCAGCCAAAAGGCGCGATGTCCAGCGTGTTGTGTAGACGCCACTGAAACTGCGGGTTGAACAGACTATTGAAGTAACTATTGAATCCGGCGTCGCCTGGCGTCAGACCGGCGAAGGACCATAATGCCATGTTGTGCACGAAGCCGCCGCCGTAGAGTACGTCGTTCAAGTAGGCGAACAGCGGCGGCGTCAGCGTGCCGCCCAGGCTGTGCCCGGTGACGTAGAGGTAAGTTGGATTGGCGCCGTTGAGAAACTCCACGACTCCTTGTCCGGTATTCGGATCAGTCAGCTTAAGCAAGTCCGTCATACCATTGAAGGTGCCTTGAGAGATAAGCGCATCGGCCGGCGCGTGCGGCGCCAACTGGTTGAAGGGCTGTGTAGTGCCGATGGCAAAATCCTGCTGAGTCCAGGACTCCCAACTTTCCATGTTCGTGCCGCGAATGACCACGAAGTACTCGTTCAGTGGGCTGCGTTTGCAGACGTACATAAGGCTGTAGGAGATGTCCCAGGAACTCACCAGTTCCGCGGGCCCCCAGACTAATTCAAGTCCGAGATTCGCGACGGCCCCGGGAATACTGCTCATGTCCTGGTAAGAGATTTCGCATAGACGGATTGTCGTTTGCGGGTAGTAGTTGTAGTTATTAGCTAAAGGTTTGAGGTTGGTCATGGCTTGCTCCTTTCATACTGCATGAGAAAAATGACGAGGCACGGAGAGGATAGGGTGCAGATACCCCACGTCTGACGTGCACGACTATTTCCGAACTCCCACGGGGGCGGCCGTGATTATAACAGCACAGGCTGCTTGCTCGCGAGCACTCAGAGAAGAATCGAGTTTTGAAATCAGCGATGAATGGTGATGCGTCCGGACAAGCGCCCCTATTCAAACTGCTTTTTGAAATCCGCGAACTGTTGCTGCAGGCTCTTCATTTCCGCGTCGAGGTTTTCGACTTGCTGCTCAAGCCGCGAGATTCTTTCGCCGGCGCTGGGCTTACTCGACACGGCATCTTTCGGCGATTCGCTTTCAGTCAGACGCTCGATGTTTATCTCTGCGGCGAGCAGATGCGCAATGCGCGCTTCCTTCTGACCGGGCTGACGCGGCAACCTGATCACGAGTGGCTCCGGCTCTTTTACGGTTAGTGAATTAAGCGTCTCCTCAACTTCTTCCAATCCGGAAAAATTGTAGAGCCGAGACGCACGCTCGCGCAGCTCGCCGACAGTTTGTGCTCCTCTGAGCATCAGCACGCACATCAGCGCCAGCTCCGGCTGATTGAGGTGAAAGATTTCCGGCATGACGTGTTTGTATTTGGGCACGCGGCTGTTGCTGCCGTAGAAAACGTAAGTAAGGTTCTTCTCGCGTAGAGTTTCCAACGCCTGGGCGACCGCGCTTTCGTCGAACGCGGTAACGGGATGGCGGTTGTTCTTCTGGTTGCACGCCAGCGTTAGCGAGTTTAGTGTCAGCGGGTAGTATTCCGGCGTGGTCACTTGCTTCTCGATCAAAGACGCAAGCACTCGCAACTCAATATCGCTCAATATCGTCGGCATGATTGATTGTTTCTCACCTTAATAAAGGCGCAGCCGGATCGCAAGGCAAGCTAGACTCTTTAACGCTTAGCTCACCACAGCCGGGCACTTTGTAAATGGTCAGGTTCGCGTACTGATGTCCGGTGTCCTCAAAGACTTTCTGAAAACGCAGTCGGTAAACAGACTCGTTCAGTTGCGTTATCGCTTTATTTGCGCGCACGCCGTCATCAATCACTACATAAGCGATCTTATTGGCGTTGAGCAGACGAACGAGTTCGACCGGGTCGCGCTCCTGGAACAATCGACGGTAAAGTGTTTCTCTCTCGCCGACGTTGTAGCCTGCGGTCCAGGCGAATAAAGTGTACCCGAGAAAAATTTTGCGTCCAGTAAACAGAATTGGGTGAGTGAGCAACAGGTCAGTCAGGAAGACGTCCGAAGGTTTCGTATTCGCCAGCAGCCAATCGGATAGCCGGTCATTTTTATAAGGAACGACCAGAGCGGGATCGTTGTGGAGCGGAAACAGATCGACGATTCCGCCAAAGATCGTTGCGATGGCCAAAACGATCGCGAGCGCGGCGCCGATGATTTTTATCTTGCCGATGTGCCAGAGCGCGTAGGCGGCATAGATGCTCGCAAAAACGGCCCAGACATTTAGCAGCTTATGATTGTTGAAGAGATCCGTGCTGAGCTGGAACAGAAAGACGACGACCAGCAAGCTGGAAAACGCAATGAACAATCGCCGTTGAAAGCCGGAAAGAAATATGAGCGCGATAAAGACCAGCAGCCATTTTATGCCAAAGCTCCAACCGAGATATCTCACGACCAGCGCCAGCGTTGGATGGTCAAGAGTATAGCCCCAATGCAAGACCGACTGATTCGCTGCCGCGAGATTGCCGGACCGGAACATGAGTACCTGGGGCAAACCAATCAATAACGAGGTGACGATCAGAATCGCTGAATAAACTCTGTAAGGAAAGAGAAGAAAAATGCAGCCCAGCACTACCAGGGCAGAAACAAAAACCGCGCTGTTCCAGTAAGGAAGCAGTCCGATTAAAGCTCCAGAGAGGATGAAAGCTTTCAGATGCGGTCGAAAAGGCTGTGGTGAGGAAATACTCGCGGTCCGGGCATCGCCGAATATCTCTAGTGACGCACGTTGGTCTTTCGTCGAAGCAGGAGCACGATTACCTTCACGCTCTGCTTGTCGGTAGCGATCAACCAAAAAGATTAAGACCACAAGAAGAATTGCGACGCCGCTAATGAGTTGCCGTTGGTAAGCGAATACACTGACGGTCAACACACCCCAGTCTTCCCCACGGAATGGATAGCCGGAAGCAAGGAATTGATTTGAATTTAGGATTGCGCTCGCCGCCGCGCGCAGACTCGGTTGGGTACGTAAGAAAGGAAGATACGAAAGCGAGCTGGAGAAGAAGAAGAGCGAAGCGGCAATTCGTCCTACCAGGCGAGAACCAAACAGAACTTCGGCCAAGGTCATGATCAGAATCAACAGCGCCAGCAGCGAGAGGACGCTGAGCAGATTGACGCTCCAAACCAGATTGAGACCGAGGAATTCCAGGTTCGCGGCCTGGAACCAGAAGAGAAAATGATACCGAATTATTTCGCCGGGGAAGAAAGGATGTTCGGTGGGGAAATTGTGGCCTAAGGCGAAACTCTGCGCCAGTGAGAGATTAGCCCCAAAGTCGGTCCAGCCTTTGAAGCTGATTTGAAACTGGCCGTCCTTGAAGCTTAGCGTCGCAAACATTAGCCAGCAGGCGAAAACGAAAAAGGCGGCGAGGCAAATCCAATCCCATCGATTCGATCCCACAGGCCGCTGAGCCGTCGGGTTGAAATCGCTCGCTGAGGGACGAAGCGGCAGTTTATAGATCGCCAGAACGAGTGCCAGAACGAAGATGATGTTGCCCATGATGAGCGGCTGCCGAAACCAGGCAAAAGTCAGCGAGCCGAGGTAGGTAATCCAGGTGCTCAGAAGCAAGCCGACGAGGAATGCGGTGGCAACGCGCTGCTGAAATGAGATGAAGCGATAGAAACAGCGACCGATACGATCGCCAAAATAGATCATCGCCGCTAAGTAGATGAGCGCCAGCATGTCGTGAGCCATCCGGGAACGTCTATAACCTTCTCACGAGCGGGCGTGAGTATATCAGCGTGGACCAGGCCCTCGCGATATCAAATTTGAGATCTCAGATTACAGATCCAGACACACTTGAAAGATCGAATCCGAAACCGATAGACTCGCACCTATGCCGACCATTGACGACGCCCTCATTTCGCTGCGCGAGCATTTTGGCTTTGATGATTTTCGCGCCGGCCAGACGGAAGTGATCAGCGCTATTCTCGAAGGAAAAGACGCCGTTGTCGTGATGCCCACCGGCAGCGGCAAGTCTCTCTGTTACCAACTGCCGGCGATGATGCTCAGCGGCGCGACGCTGGTTGTTTCTCCGCTCATAGCCTTGATGAAAGATCAGGTCGATGCGCTGCGGTCGCGCGGCTTGCCCGCCACTTTCATTAACAGTTCGATCGCCCCCGGCGAACAACATGCGCGCATCGGCGCCCTGCGGCGCGGCGAGTTCAAACTGGTCTACATCGCGCCCGAACGTTTTCGCAGCAACCGGTTTGTCGAAGCGCTGCAGTCTATTCGCATCTCGTTGTTCGCGGTCGATGAAGCGCATTGCATCTCAACCTGGGGCCACGACTTTCGTCCCGACTATCTGCGCTTGAAGAGCGCGATCGAGGCGCTTGGCGGCGTGCAGACTCTGGCGCTGACGGCGACGGCCACGCCGTACGTCCGTTCCGACATCATCCAACAACTGGGCCTCGCGAAGCCGCCAACCTTCGTCAGCGGATTCGATCGGCCCAACCTTTCGATTGATGTTGTTCACACGGAGAGAGAGCGCCAGAAGATCGCGCACATCAAGCGGCTCGCATTGGCTCACAATGGCTCGGGGATCATCTACGCGTCTACGCGCAAAGCCGTCGAACAGGTGGCGGGCGAGTTGCGGGGACAAGGGTTGCGCGTGGCGGCGTATCACGCCGGCATGGGCGATGCGGTGCGTATCAAAGCGCAGGAAGATTTCATGTCCGCGCGCGCACAGATGATCGTTGCGACCAACGCGTTCGGCATGGGCATCGACAAGCCGGACATACGGTTCGTCGCGCATTATCAAATGCCCGGATCGATTGAAGCCTATTATCAGGAGATTGGCCGCGCGGGTCGCGATGGACTGCCGTCGGACTGCGTGCTGCTGTTCAACTATGCGGACAAGAATACGCACGACTTCTTCATTGAAGGTTCTTATCCCGACCTGGCCACAGTGCGAAATGTTTTTGACGCGTTGGTTTCAACCGGACTGAAACACATTGAGCTTTCAACGGCAGAGATCGCGAAACGCGCCGGTGTCAGCAACGAGATGGCGGTGCAATCCGCGCTCTACCAGCTTGAGCGCGCAGGGCACATCGAACGCGGCGCGGCGGCGGACAATCGCGAGAAGGCGCGCCGTTTTCGGACGATACTGATGTTGGATAGCGTTCCGGGAACAAAGCTGCGTCTCAACCCAAACGATATTACGCGCCGCGCCGCGCTGGAGCGGCGTAAGCTGCGCGAGATGATCGATTTTTGCTACACCGAACTTTGTTATCGCGCAAACATCCTCGATTACTTTGGCGACCGGCATCACGCGCGACAATGCGGCACTTGCGGAAACTGTGCGCCGCAGACGTCCGCAAGAAACTGGGAAGTCAAAGAAGATCTCATGGACATCCCATCTGTTTCAAAGACCAGTCGCAAAGGCCGCACCAGCTCGCTTGATCTCGTTTCTGCTCGTGCTCTCACTGATGACGAAACACTGCGCGTGCGAAAGATTTTGGCGTGCGCAACTCGTATGCGGGGTCGCTTCGGCAAACACCTCCTGGCAGCTACACTGCGCGGCTCGGCGGCGAAAAACGTGATGCAGGCGCATTTGAACGACCTGTCCACGTACGGCTTATTGAAAGACATGCGGCAAGACGACATCCTGGTCTACATTGACGCGCTCGTCGCTGCGCGTTGTTTGAAGGTGGACCCCGGCGCATATCCGACAGTTTCCGCCACCGAATTGGGCGACGCCGTAATGCGCGAGCGAGAACGAGTAGAGCTGGCGCTTCCTGAAACCGCCGGCCAATGACTCGGTTCATAAACAGTCGATAGTTCACAATGTGTGAACGTCAGTTAAAGTTGACCATGTTGGAGGGATGTGGGTGGGTGCATTACCTGTGATGGGCGGCGACTATTTGAACCTAAAAGTATTGTGTTCACAATTGCGAACATCTGACCTCAACCCCCCACTCGCCTTGAACATGAAGCATTGCGGTATTATTATTCGGCCACAAAGGAGAGGACTGTTTATTTCTGCAACGCGCGGATCGCCTGAGCAATTGAGAATCCGCGGAAGACCCATCACCCAAACCGACGGAGCAAAGAGATGATGTTCCCGGTTTTGATAGAAGAGGCCGTCGGCCCTAATGGTAAAGGCCACGCATTGATCTTAATGCGCGAGGATGGTGAATTCGAAGGACGTGTCCTTCGGACGGAGCGAACGGCAGAGCTAGACCACCCGGGTTGGGAGCGTAGAATCGAGGATTACGAGCTTTGTGTCGTCGCAGAGTCACTGTCCGCCGTGAAGGAAATGATTACCGAAGAGCTGGGCCTTTGACGTCGATTAGATCGCGCCAGAATCGAGCGCCGGCCTGCGGTGCTTTAGTGCGGTTTTGCGCGATGTCCGACAAACTTCAGTTTGTCGCCGGTTTTCATAGCGGCCGCCTTCCGCAAACTACGACAAACTGAAGTTTGTCGGACATCCGCCTCACATGAACTCCTCCATCAGTTCATCGAACGTCTCTTTATTCAATCCCAGCTTTTGCTGGACCAGTGGGCCGGCCTGGAGCGCCACTTCCTGATCCTCATACGTTGGCTGTTGGTTTCGGTAGAAGAGGCCTATAGGGATACGGTCACCCCACTCGAATGATTTCTCTAATGCGAGCTCAACCTTCGTCGCGTCGTAGCCTGGCTCGACCTCGAGCTTGTAGTTGCGCTTGCGGAAATATTCGTACGTATTGATCTTATTGTAAGTGACGCAGGGACTGAAGACGTCCACGAGCGAAAACCCTTTATGGGCGACGGCCCCAGCAAAAAGTTCCGCCAGATGTTTGTTCTCGCCTGAAAAACCGCGTGCGATATAGGTTGCGCCGGAGACGAGCGCCAGGGCGATCGGGTTAATCGGCAGTTCAAAATTGCCCAAAGGCGTCGACTTCGTGCGCACGTCTTTCATCGTCGTCGGGGAGGCCTGACCGGTGGTCAATCCGTAAATCTGGTTGTTCATCACAATGTAGGTCAAATCCAGATTACGCCGCATGGCGTGAATGAAATGTCCCAGCCCGATTCCATAACCATCGCCATCGCCGCCAGTAATTACTACCTTCAAGTCATGATTGGCGAGCTTGATTCCGGTGGCGATGGCTACGGCGCGACCGTGCAAGCTGTGCACTCCATAGGCATGGATGAAGCCAGGCAGGTTCGACGAGCACCCGATGCCCGAGACGATCATCAGATCTTTGGGCTTGATGCCCAGCCTGCCGGCAGCGATCTGCAGCGCGCGCAGCACTCCGAAATCCCCACATCCCGCACACCAGTCTGGTTCGACAACGCTTTCGTAAGTGGCAATGGGCAATTCAATTACTGTAGACATATCCGCATCTCCTTAAAGGCAAAAGTAAAAAGGTAAAAGTAAAAAGGAAAAAGTTAGAAGAAGAAAGAGATCGGCCAAAGTCGTGCATTCCCGCTTTCTGTTTTTTTGCCTTTTACCTTTTTACTTTTGCCTTTGTACGTCAGCCCGCCTCGGCCGTCAGAGTCGCAAGGCTTTGCCATGAGTAAGTTGAGCCAGTATCGACGCCGATAGACAGATCGCCGCGCTTTTCGCCACTATCGCGGGCTACCATCTCAATTTGCCACAACGGCTCGCCGTATTCACTCTGCTCAATCTTCTCAATCTTCCCGGGTCGCACTTTATCCGCCAGATGCACGCGAACGTAGTGATACGCCATTTCCCGCGCCTCTTCGGGTGTGACGTCAGTCGAACGCGGCCGGCTTTCAAGGATCGCCCGCAGTTGCTCCACGATGTGATGTGGCTCGAACGGTTCACCATCGTACTTCAGGATCAGATCATCAACGCCGAACCCGGTCTCAGCACGCAGATGGCGGGCGAACTGCCCGGTGTAATTGACTTCAACACAGACAGTGCGCTTCGTTCCGCGGAGGATTTCGCTCACCTCCCTGGAGTGAAAAGGGTAGAGGTATTTAATCTGAAGATGATTGGCGCGGATCCCCTGGTCAGCAAGCAAAGCGATGGCTTCACTGATCACGCCCTTCGTCGAGCCCCAGCCGATCAGGGTGACCTCGGCATCAGGTGGTCCTTCCAGTGTGGGCGGAGTCAGTTCTTCCAAGACCTTGTCAAGCTTACGCATCCGCTTCTCCTGGATCTTGCGGCGCACGGGCGGGCTGGTGAAGACATCGCTGATCGTTACACCTTCTTCGTCGTGGTCGTCGGTTGCTGCCACATACATCCCTCCCTCGGTGCCGGGCAGGACGCGCGGCGAGACTCCCGAGCGGGTGAATGCGTATCGCTTGAACTGTCCGTCAGACCATTCGGAGACGATGTCACCGCGCTCGATCGGTACATCGTGGCGCAAAGCGCCAGCCTCGATGGTCTCCGGGTGCTCTGAGAGCAGCAAGTCGGAAATGATCGTGACCGGGAGCTGATACTTCTCAGCCAGGTTGTGCGCCTCGACCGCCGTGTAGTAACAATCGGTTGTATCCGTCGGCGCAATGATCACGCGCGGGTAATCGCCCTGAGACGCGCCGAAAACTTGATTGAGATCGGCTTGCTCGGTTTTGGTGGGGATACCGGTAGATGGACCGCCCCGCTGGACTTCGATAATCACTACCGGCGCTTCGATCATTCCTGCCTCTCCGATGGCCTCCGTCATCAAAGCAAATCCTCCGCCTGACGTAGCGCACATCGCCCGCACCCCGGCATGCCCCGCGCCGATAGCAATGTTGGCAACGGCCAGCTCGTCCTCGCATTGCTTGACCACCACGCCGCACTTGGCTCCATGCGCAGCCATCCAGTGCAGGACAGATGAAGCCGGTGTCATCGGATATGCTGAGTAGAACTTGCATCCGGCTGCCACGGCACCCAAGGCAAAAGCCTCATTGCCGGTAATGAAGGGTCGCTTGATGCGCGTGTAATTCCACTCATAACCAAGCGGGACTGCCGTTTCTTTTGCGTGATCGTAGCCAGCTTGAGCAACACGGACGTTCTGCTCAACGACTGCCTCGCCTTTGTGCTGGAACGTATCTGCCAACACGCTCGCTAACATGTCAAACTCCAGTCCGAGCAAGTAGAGGAGGGCGCCCAGCGCTACAGTGTTTTGCATGACGGGCTGAAGGCGCCCGAAAGTCTTGGTTAGTTCCTTCACGCGCAATGGGACAGTCAGAACCTGGCTGCCAACGAGCATTGGATCGCAGGTGAGTTTGTCTGCGTTGTAGATGATGGCGCCACCAGGTTCGACCTCTCGGGCGTGGCGTTCAATTGTGTCTTGATTCAGGGCGATCAGGGCATTCAGATGGTCACCATGCGAGCAGACTTTTTTCTCGGCGATGCGCACGCGCAGCCAAATGTGACCGCCGCGAATCACCGATTGGTAACTATTGTAAGCGGACACGTAGAGGCCAAGACGGCTACAAGTTTTCGCTATCGTGTCGCCGGCCTTGTCTAACCCGTCTCCAGCGGCTCCCCCAATGCCAACAACGACGTCTCTCATATTTGCCATGGGCAGGCTCCTCGGGAATAGATCGCTCCTCCCATCAGGGCGAGAGGGCTCTGAATATCAGTCAGAGGTCTGTTGCGAATTCCGCAGATATGGTACATCCCAATTCAAGATCAAACAAATGAATTTACGAAAACTTTGCCCATGCGGAAGATGTCCCTCTCAAAACCGGTGCAGGGATTTAACCTGTGCCTCCCGAAAGTTGCGAAATCTTTCTGGGAACTTTTCTCTCCAGTCGGTGTCTAGTTACGCAAACAGATAGAGCGGGAGACTATTATGCAAAAAATGCTTCTCGTTATTTCGTTGCTAGTTGCGGCAGCAATTCCGACCCTGGCCCAAACCGCGGTCAAGACACCGGACCAGAGCAATGGCGTTGAGCAGGCGGTTTTGAAACTAACTCGGGACTGGCTTGACGCTGAAGAACGGCACGACCGTGCGGCCTTAGATCGGATCATTGCCGACGATTTTTTGGGGACAGGTCCAGGGGGAAATACAGTTTCCAAGGGCGATGTTATTCCGCTTGAAGGGACGCAGGCGGGTGGCCTTTCTGTTACCGGTCAAGACATAAAGGTACGCGTTTTCGGGAATGCAGCGGTTGTAATCGGTCGAGGCGTGGCAAAGACTCAGGAAAAAGCAGAGCTAAGATTTACCGTTGTATTCGTTAAGCGAGAAGACCGCTGGCAAATGGTTGCAGGACATCTGTCGGGCGTGCCGCAACCATAGAGTGGGTCAAGTCCCAGGTCTTATGTCTCAAACGGTCTTGATGCGGATCTAGATTGGCAGACAAGCTAAATTACCGCCTGCGGCAAGCTCAACACCACCAGCAAGCAATGTAGACAGACCTGAAGACAGCATTCCCTTCCAAGTCTCAGGGTTTTCTTCCGGCACTTCGGCGATAATGGACGCACCGCGAGGTACGACGGTAGAGTCGTAGGCCGGTGATAACAGTTCAGCTTCGCATGCGCAACGTCGACGTTCTGACGGCGCAGGAGGACGGAGGACAAGAGAATTACCTGACCCGGAACTGCCGGATCGCGCTACTGAGTTGGGACGCGTGATCTTTACGATGGATCATGATCTGCTTGGCGAAGCCGCATTGAGGCACCGGACTGGCGAACATTTCCCAGGCATCATTTATGCCCATCAACTTGGCGTTACCATTGGTCAGTGTGTTTCCGATTTGGAATTAATCGCCAAAGCGAGTGATCTGGCAGAAATGGGCAATCGCGTAGAGTTCCTACCGCTCAGATAGTTCCAGCCAAACTTGAGCCGGGTCACCCTAAACTTGCAATTCGCCCGTCTCATCAACTAATGTTCAATCCCGAAGAAGCGTTTTCAATTATCTGGAGTTTCGAAACGTTTATGTCTGAAAAAGTAAGAGTGTTGGTGACGGGCGCGGGTGGATTTATCGGCCACCATTTGACGAAATATCTGGTTGAGCGCGGCTACTGGGTGCGCGGTGTTGATGTCAAAGAACCGGAATATGAGCCAACCTCGGCGGAAGAATTTGAGCTGCTCGATCTGACGAAGTGGGAAAACTGTCTGCAAGCGACGCAGGGCATCGACGAAGTGTACGGATTGGCAGCCAACATGGGCGGCATCGGATTCATCGAGAGTCACAAGGCAGAGATTGTTCGCGATAACACCTTGATGAATCTGCAATCGATCGAGGCGGCGCGCATCAATGGCGTGAAGCATTATCTCTACACGTCGAGTGCCTGCATCTATCCCGGTTATCTACAAAAAGACGCGGACGTGACGCCGTTAAAGGAAGAGCATGCCTACCCGGCCGATGCCGAGGACGGCTACGGTTGGGAGAAGCTTTACATGGAACGCGTCTGCCGCCACTACACGGAAGATTTTGGATTAGACACGCGCGTGGTTCGCTTTCATAACATTTTTGGACCCTTGGGGACTTACGACGGCGGTCGTGAGAAATCACCAGCGGCAATCTGTCGCAAAGTGGCGCTGGCAGATAATGTCGATGAAATCGAAGTTTGGGGCGATGGCGAGCAGACGCGCTCTTATTGTTACATCAACGATTGCGTCGAAGGCATTTACCGCTTGATGCGCAGCGACCATCGCGATCCGATCAACCTCGGCCAGGATCGCATGATCACGATCAACCAGTTGGTCAACATCGTGTCGCGCATCGCCGGCAAGACGATCCGCAAGCGCTACGATCTGACAAAACCACAGGGCGTTCGTGGCCGCAACAGCGACAACACGCGTTTGCGGGAGGTGCTAAACTGGGAGCCGCGCATTTCTCTCGAAGATGGTCTTGAGCGCACCTATCATTGGATCGCTGGTGAGTTGGCGAAGCGGGCGGCAACAGTTGGGGCTGAAGTTTGAGTGGCGTTTTTGCTTAAGCGTCGGTTGAGTTGGCTCCTGCAAAGAGTATGTCAGGAAAAATGCTCTGCGCAATCTCTGCGAACTTTGCGTCTCCGCAGTGGGTTTCTTCGTGAGTACTATTCACCGCAGAGGCGCGCAGAACGCCGAGAACCCGCAGAGAGAACTTCGGAAAATGCAATTGCGTTGATGCGATGGGTTGCTTGCAGGCTGATCCAATTTGCCAACCTTGAATTCCTCTGTTGATCCCCCCGTGCCAGACTCTGCCCGCAACGAAGAACAGGTGAAGATCAGTGTCATAGTTCCCGTCCGGAACGAGGCCGACTCGATTGGTTCGCTACTTGACGCGCTGCTGAATCAATCGCTGGCGCCAACCGAGATCGTGATCACGGACGGCGGCTCGACTGACTCGACCACAACGATTATTCAAAAGTATATCGACGGCGGCGCGCCCGTGAAGTTGATTCGCACGACCAGAGCGCTGCCGGGTCGGGGTCGGAATCTCGCGGTTTCTCATTCCTCCTCTGAATGGCTGGCTTTCATGGACGCAGGAGTCCATCCAGACAAAAGGTGGTTAGAGTTTCTCGCGGAGCCGGTGACGCGCGAGCCTTCGGTGGATGTTGTATACGGAGCGTACGAGCCCCGGACCGATACGTTTTTCAAAGAGTGTGCCGCCATCACTTATGTTTCACCGCCAACGGAAGTAGAAGGGTCGATGATGCGCGAGCGGTTCATCGCCTGCGCGCTGATGCGCCGCGGCGTTTGGGAAACCGTCGGCGGTTTTCCAGAGCATCTCCGCTCGGCTGAAGATCTTTTGTTCATGAACAAGGTCGAGGCGGCAGACTTTCGGATCGCTCTGGCGCCGCGGGCAATGGTCCAATGGGATTTGCAACCAAACTTCTGGCGCACCTTCAAGAGATTCACAATCTACGCGCGCAACAACATTCGCGCGGGATTGTGGCGCGAATGGCAAAGACCGATCCTGAGCCGTTATCTGGTGCTGCTGCTCCTGGCGGTGGCGGCGCTCTTTCTTGGTTGGTGGTGGTTAACCGTACCGGTGGGGCTTTGGCTGTTGATGTTATTGGCCCGCGCCGTGGTGGCCATCCGGCGAAACCGGGCCTGTTATCCGGCGAGTCTCAGTCGCAATCTTTTGCGCCTTACGATACTCATGCCGCTGATCGCTGTGCTGGATCTCGGATCGATCATCGGCAGCATCCAGTGGGTGCTAACTGACAAGCTTGGTCTCAAGAGCGAGGCGGTGAACGTAGGCCATGGCACTTGAAGAAGCGGGCGCGATGCCCGCGCTCCCAGGATCACTTGAAGGCAGACGCGCGCTCTTCATCTCGTACAATGGGATGCTGGATCCTCTGGGCCAGAGTCAGGTGATTCCGTATTTGCGAGAGTTAAGCAAGCGAGGCGTGCGGTTTACTTTGCTGAGTTTCGAACGCGCCGGCGCCTTTGGGTTAGATGGTCAAGCAACGTGCGCAACGCTGCGCGGGCAACTCGCGGAAGATGGTATCGAGTGGCACTGGCTGCGCTATCACCAAACGCCGTCGCTGCCGGCCACGGTGTATGACGTTGCCAGTGGTGTGCGTTATGCGCGAAGGCTCATTCGCCGCAACAGGATCGAGCTGGTCCATGCGCGCAGCCACATTCCCGCGACGATTGCGCTCGCCTTGAAGAAGCGCTTCGGTCTCAAGCTGATCTTTGATGTGCGCGGGTTAATGGCCGACGAATATGTCGATGCCAATCACTGGGGAAAGGGAAGCGTCCCCTATCGATTAACCAAGGCGATGGAGCGCCGCGCGCTGGCTGCCTGCGACGGCATTGTGACGCTGAGCGAAAGAATCTGGCCGATCATTAAGGAGTGGGACGGACTGCGCAATCGCGAAGTGATTCACGAGGTCGTGCCTTGCTGCGTGGATCTTGCGTTGTTCAAGTTAAGTCGGGAACGTCGCCTGCAGCGACGAGCCGAGTTGAATCTCGCAGATCGCTTTGTGGTGGTGTACAGCGGCTCGATTGATGGTTGGTACTTGACGGAAAAGATGACTGACTTCGTCGTCGAGATGTTGAAGCAAAAACCCGATGCGCATTTTCTGTGGCTGACGCAAACGAAGCACGACCGCATCAGGAGCTTGATGCAAACACGGGGGATTCCCGAGGACAATTACACCGTGATCGCCGCAGCGCCGCAAGACGTGCCGTCGTATCTATCGGCAAGCGATGCGGGGTTGGCTTTCATCAAGCCCTGCTTTTCCAAGCTTGCTTCGTCGCCGACTAAGTATGCCGAGTATCTCGCTTGCGGTCTGCCATTGATCATTAACGCAGGCATTGGTGATTCTGATGCGCTCGTAACACGCGAAAGAGCCGGTGCGTTGGTCAGCGAATTCAATGAAGCGGAGTACGAGAAAGCCCTGACGACGATCGCGAACTTGGCGGCCGCGGCAGAAACACGGAGGAGAATGCGTGATGTGGCGGAGCGGCTCTTCGACGTGCGCACGGTCGGAGCTGAGCGTTATGCTCGTTTGTATGAAAGAGTTTTGAAGGCCGCAACTGATCGGTGACCCTCTCGGCTGAAAGAGTTGTGGAGACTGTTCGTTGCCCGGGTTGTCAGGGGCGATTGCTGTCGGTCAACGGCGGCGCCGATGATGCTGACGCATATCTCCAGTGCACGATCTGCAACGAAAGATTCCCCGTTATCGGCGCTATTCCCCGACTATTGCTGTCGCCGTTGCGTGAAGCACTACTGGGAAACGGCGTGGCCGGCGGCATGGACCAGCGCCAGGTGCAAACGGCGCTGAGCTTTGGTTTCGAGTGGCAACGATTTCCGGAGATGTACGAAGAGTGGAGTCAAAGCTTCTTGAATTACATGCAGCCGCACGGGCCTGAGTTTTTTCGCGGCAGGAAAGTTTTGGACGCTGGCTGCGGCAATGGCCGCTTTGCTTATTATGCAGCGAAGTACGGCGCTGAGGTTTGGGCCATCGATCTTGGTCCAGCGGTCGAAGTAGCCCTTCGCAACACGGAGACGGCGGGAAACGTGCAGGTGATCCAGGCCGATCTTCATCGTCCGCCGTTCGCGCTTGAGAGTTTTGATTTCATCTACGCGATCGGTGTGTTGCATCATTTGTCCGATCCGGAGGATGCTTTTCAGAACTTGCGGAGATTCTTAAAGCCTGGTGGCGAGATTCAGATCTATCTCTACTGGAAAGGCAAAGGGCAACGGATCAAGCGCGTCCTGCTCCTGGCGATAACCGCCGCGCGCTGGGTCACGACTCGATTGCCGCCTAGCGTCGTTTACGCCCTGGCGTTTCCCGCGGCGCCGGCAGCGTTTCTCTTTTTCGTTTGGCCGTATAAGCTGCTAAGGAAGGTTGGCCTCCGTGCCCTGGCATCGAGAATTCCGATGAAACAGTACGCCTGTTTTCCGTTCCGCGTTTGTGTGAACGATCAGTTCGATCGCTTCTCGGCTCCTATCGAGAATCGTTACACGAGGGAAGAAGTTGCCGGCTGGCTGGAGCGCGCGGGACTGGAAGAGACTAAGATAAACGCAGCCTTCGGTTGGGTCGCAATGGGGCGCAAGCCTCTCGTCTCCGTCACCGCTCGCTGATCGGTGCTTATGAAAGTTCTGGCCTTAGCGTCGTATCCGGTCGAAGCCGCCGCCACTCGGTACCGTCTGGAACAGTTTGCCGGCCCGCTTTCTCAGCGTGGCATCACGTTGACCATCCATCCCTTTCTCGACTCGAAACTTTTCAAGCAGTTGTACCGGCGCCGGGCATTGCCAGGCACGGCGGTCGGTCTGATCAAGGCTGCCCTGCTGCGCCTGGGAGAGGTGCTGGCGGCAAACAAAGCCGACGTGGTTCTTATTCAAAGGGAAGCGATGACGTTTGGACCGCCGCTCGTCGAGTGGCTGGCGGTTCGTGTGTTCAAGCGCCCGATGGTGCTGGATTTGGACGACGCAACCTACGTCTCCTATACTAGTCCAACCTACGGCAGCGTTGGCAAAGCGTTCAAGTGGTTCGGCAAGACGGATGATTTGATTCGGTGGGCCACCATAGTGACCTGCGGTAACCGCGCCATTGCCGAATACGTTTCAGGCCTTGGCGCGACGGCCCGCATCATTCCGACTGTGGTCGATACAGAGATCTTTCGACCCGCAAGCCGCGCGGCCGCAGGGGATCCAACGGTGCTCGGATGGATCGGAACGCATTCGACGTTTCCATACCTGGAATCGATTTTTCCAGCTTTGAAAGATCTGGCCACGACCTGTGCTTTTCGGCTCAAAGTAGTCGGCTCCGGTCGCAACGAGATCGATATTCCCGGCGTGGAAATTGAGAACGTGGAGTGGAAACTCGATCGCGAAGTAGAAGATTTTCAATCAATCGACGTTGGTTTGTATCCGATCGATGCCGAACTCTATTCAGGGAAGTGGGCGGCGGGAAAATCCGGCTTCAAGGCGATTCAGTACATGGCCGTTGGCATTCCGTACGTGGCTACGCCCGTTGGCGCATCGGCTGAAATCGGCGAGGAAGGAACAACGCATCTGTTCGCGGCTACGAACAACGGGTGGCGTACTGCGCTAGAGTTACTGATCAGCGATCCTAAAAGACGGAAATTCATGGGTATCGCCGGTCGGCGTCACGTTACTGAGCACTACGGACTGTCGGCGCAAGCCGACAAGCTCGCTGAGGCTCTACGCGAAGCAGCGGAAAGGGCATGACTGGTTCAGTCGGGCGAATGCATCGAACAAGTAAATTCAGGCTTGGTGTGCTCGCCTGCGTCGCGCTGCTTCCGTCTTTTCTCAAACGGCCGTGCTATCGGCTGTTTTTTGGTTATCGAATCGGCAAGCGCGTCCGCGTGGGATTGAGTATCATCGATGCGCGAGAATGCCGCATAGAAGATGACGTGCACATCGGGCACCTGAACATAGTCGTGGGCGTCAAGAACTTGATCATCGGAGACCACGTGCGGATCGGGCACTTGAATATCATCAGAGGCGGCGATGAAGTGCGCCTCGGGCGTTTCTCAGAAATAATCAGGCTGAACGAGATCAACTCGATTCCCGATCCCGAAGTGGTCAATCCGGTCGAACCGCGTTTCCTGCTTGGTGATGGCAGCATCATCACGACGGGCCACAAGATAGATTTCACGGATCGAGTTGAGATCGGCCGCCGGACAATCATCGGAGGACGCAATTCATCCTTGTGGACGCACAATCGGCAGCGGACGCGCCCAATCGAAATAGGCTCGTTTACGTATGTGGGCTCGGAGATTCGCATCGCTCCGGGCGGCTCGGTGCCTTCGCGTTGTATTGTCGGGATAGGCTCGGTGATTACGGGCCAACTCAGCGGTGAGGACCAGTTGATCGCGGGTGTTCCGGCGAAAGCGATCAAGGAACTGAGTGACGAAGACAAGTTCCTAATCGAGCACAAGACGCGCCGAGATTTGCCGGAAAATATTTGAGGTAACAGTCACCGGCGTGAACAGCATTCTGACATTTTTTGCGTTGCTGCTTTCGGCATTCATCATCTTGCTGGTGCCCAGTCTGGTATCGCCTTACGTCCCCGTTTACGGTCCTTTCACCATTACCGACGCCTCTAAGGCAGTCTTGCTCTGTGGCGCCCTGGCGGGGGTAACAGGCTGGCTGGTTGCTCGAACCGAGACCCACGGGGCATTCCTGCTGAAACTCTTCCTGTCCGCTTTGCTCCTGCGCGTGCTGATTGGCTCGGCCATATTTGTCTTTAACGGACAGAGTTTCTTCGGCGGCGATGCGACGACTTACGACTTCGTTGGTCGTTATCAGTTGGGTGCCTGGGGCGGCGACAGGTTCGCCGCGTCACAAGTGGATCTATTTATCGGCAAAGGACTCGGGTCAGGTTGGGGCATGGTGTATTTGGTTGCCGGCCTCTATGGCATCATTGGTCGAAACATGCTCGCAGTTCAGTTTCTGAATGCGGTGCTGGGCGCGGCCACTGCTGCGATAATTTTTCTGTCTGCCCAGGAGGTGTTTGGCAACACAAGGGTCTCTCGTCTGGCCGCGATAGCGGTGGCGTTTTATCCGTCGCTGGTTCTCTGGTCGTCGCAGGGATTGAAAGACGCTCCAATCGTTTTCCTGCTGGCGCTCTCGATATTGGCAACTCTCAAGCTGGGCCAGAAGTTTAGTACGAAGTATCTGGTGGTGCTGATTGCCTCGCTCTTCGGCCTGTTGAGTCTGCGGTTTTATGTCTTCTACATGATTCTGGTAGCGATCGGAGGAGCATTCCTGATCGGCATGCGCGCCATTACGGCAACAAGTTTTCTGCGCCAGTTTTTGATCATTATTGTTTTGGGGTTGTCGCTCACTTACCTGGGTGTAACCAGATATGCGAACGTGCAAATGGAACAATACGGCACGTTGGAAGTGCTACAGCGCAGCCGGCTGGACGCTTCGAGACGGGCAGACTCGGGTTTTCAGAAAGACGTTGACGTATCAACCACGGAAGGCGCCCTCTCCACGATTCCCGTGGGCTTGCTTTATCTACTCTTCGCGCCGTTCCCCTGGCAACTCGCATCTCTGCGTCAAAGCATTACGCTTCCCGAGATGATCGTCTGGTGGGCGTCCTTTCCCATGCTGGTGCTGGGCTTTTGGTTTTCGATTAAGTATCGGCTGCGCCAGATCTCTCCCATTCTTGTTTTCTCAATCATGCTCTCGCTGGCTTATTCCGTCTTTCAGGGGAACGTGGGCACTGCCTATCGCCAGCGGGCGCAACTGTTGGTTTTCTATTTCATCTTTGTCGCGGTGGGATATGTGCTGATGCGGGAGAAACGCGAGGAGAGAAAACGTCAGGAGTTGCTGGCGCGTCAGGAATTGGCAGCCAGGCCGGTCACCTCGAACTTGGCCGGCCGAAGTCCATTCTCACTTCCACCTAATTGATTCTGAGGAGAGCTGTGTTGGTCGTTGACCCGTTAACCGTAATGCTAACGCGCACGTCCTGCCCATGCGGGAGTTGATCGTCGAGCTTGAGATTGATTTGTGTTATTCCGGGGGCACCTGCAAGCGGTCCCACATACTCCACGGTAAGCGGATACACGTGGCCCTGCGCGTCTTCGGCCTGTGCAGTGACGGACTCCGCGCCTTCCGCTATTAACCCAAAGAGAATGATTCGCGTCTGTTGGTCGCCGCCGAAGTTGAAAGGCGTCGACAGGTCGAACGGTTCCGTCAGCATTGTGACCGAGTTGAAAGCGATTGCCTGATTTGTGTCGCCGTCTGTCAGAAGGATCGATAGCGGGGTAGCAACGAAACTCGGAAAGACGTTCTGGCCGAGATCGTTAAAAACAACTGAAGGCTGTAGGAAAACGTAACCTAACTTGGTTGCGGTGACGGTATAGTTGCCGCCGGCGTCGACCGTAAATGCGTAGTTGCCCGTGCTGGCCGTCACGACTGTCGCCGATTGATCGCCGCTCAGGGTGATACTCACACCGCCCAGGCCGTTCCCGGCCTTAGTGACATTGCCGGTGATAACGTAGCGAATGATGGTGCCGGTGAAGTTCGCAACTTGGGCACTGAGCAGGTTGTCGAAGGCCTGGCTGACAAAGGTGAAGTGCGGTTTGGTAACTGTCACGACGTAGCTGCCACCAG
Organism: Pyrinomonadaceae bacterium; assembly: GCA_041499185.1. Lineage (GTDB taxonomy): Bacteria > Acidobacteriota > Blastocatellia > Pyrinomonadales > Pyrinomonadaceae > JAOAPY01. The sequence goes on from JBGQJU010000032.1 coordinate 49,026, forward strand.
CCACAACTCCGTCGAAGCGATAGTTGCCGCCGGAATCAGTCGAAGTGACTCTGTGGACATCGCCCGAAAGCGTAACGGTGGCGTCTGAGAGCGGGTCGGTGCCGTCAGTAACCTGCCCCGCGATCGAGAAAGTTAGTGGCGTGCCGACAAAATCCAGATTGATAGTGTCCCCTGCCAGCAAGAGCGTTTGCACCGATGGCGCAAAGGTGAAGAAGTCTTTGGTCGCGGTTAACGTGTAGGTGTAGCCGGCGGGCAGGCCCGCAAAAGCATAATCACCGGCAGCATTGGTGGTTTGTGATTCAGGCTCGAAGTCTTTTGGACCACCCGCCAACGTTACGGTGGCGCCGCTCATTGACTGCTGGTTCGAATCGTTAAATCGACCTTGGATCGAATAGTTGGCCAGCGTCCCCGTGAAGTCGGCTGTCTGGTCCCCGCCGGGTGTAACAAAAGACTTGGTTGTAGTGCCGGGCGCGCCGTCGGTAGCGTTGAAGGCGTAGAACTTTTTGGATGGCGTCACCGTGTACTCGCCGCTAGTTGCCAAACCGGCGAACGTATATTTGCCGACTGCGTCGGTGAGTGTGCCTACTGTGTGGGTGCCGCCAAGGGAGACGGTCGCCGCCGCGATAGGCGAACCGTCGGTGTCCACCAACCGCCCGCTGATGGAGAAAGTCGCGGCCGGATTCCCGTTCAAGTAATTCAACAACTCCTCGTCGGTCGTGCATTGCGCGTCATCGCTACAGCGGGCGCGCTGCTGCGACCAGTAGACGTAAGCTGCAATGTCCGGCGCATGGCCTAAGATGTCGAGATATTTTTGGTTGACGTACTGGGCGGGGCCTTCTTCCGGGTCCGCGTTAGTGATGACCCGCGTGACGGGCGCCTGCGAGTCGAGCGTCTCGTAAACGGAGTTGATGACGGAGAGTTCCCCGACGGTGGCGTCAGCGATGATCGTGTTAGCGCTTTCGACGCACTCTATCTGATCAAGGACGGCATTTTTGACGTAGGCGAGTTGCATCGCACCACGCGTGTTGTGGCTCCAACCGAAATGCGAATCCTCGATGAAGACATTGTCGACATAGTGGATCCGCATGCCAACCTCACCGAGGTTGGTGACATTGACGTACAATTTTGACAGGTAGACTAACGAGATGGCCCCGCCGTTGGGCACGGGGAAGAGGCCGGGTCTCACTGCCAGCGCGTAGTATGCGCCCTCGTCAAAGAGGACGTCCTTAATGATGACGTCCCTGCGCGGCGACAGGTTAGTCAGGGGAGCGGCGCCGCCCACGCTGATCCAGGCGTAGGGGGACATGTAGGTCGTTTTTGAATAAAAGCCCGGGCGGGTGCCGTAGTCTACGAAGCGCGTGCCGGTGACGGATATCTGCGTCCAGTCATAAATCTGGACGATGGGCGTGTAGAATCCGCTGTTGCCAGCGCACCCAAGAAAGGCAGAGTCCGTGATCTGCAAGCCACTCCCTTCCGCATAGACTATCGCTCCGCCTTCGACAAAGCTTGCCAGTCCGTAAAACTCGCAACGGCGAATGGTTGCGTCGTGGATGCCGGAGAGAGTGAGCACGATCTTCGCATCATCTCTGGCCGCGGGATCACCGATAAGGACGAGGTCCTCCACCAAAAGCGTAGTCAGGTTCCGCAGCGTAATGGCATTCTGGGCCGCGCCCGTCTTGATAAGGAACTCGGCAGTCAGATTCAGTCCCCGACCGAAGTCCCCCGGCGAACCACCCGGCGACGCACTCGGCGTCCCCTGAATGGTGACGGAAAAGGCGCGGCCCGAGAAATCAACCGACACGGGTGTGGCAATGGCGTAGTGCCCGTCCGGAACGAAAAGGTTTCCTCCACCAGCGTCGGCGAGTCCGTTCAGGGCGCTCTGTAGAGCGGGGCCGTCGTCCACCACTCCGTCGCCAACCGCTCCGTAGTCAGCGAGGCTAATCGTGACCGTCGCGCCAGCGCCGGAAGCTTGACGAATCCTGGTCAAGCCGCCGAGGTCTCTGCCGTAGGCTGATGTTGACGCGAACGCAGACGTCAGCACCAGCAGGACAATGTGGGTGAATACGCTGGTGATAAAGCGCGATCGGTTTGCCGGGACCAGCGAAGTCTGAGAGTCGTTCTTACAAACTAAGTGATAAGTGCCACGACATCGTTTACACCGAGAAGTGCCATGACATCGTTTACAGTTCTTTGAAAACAAGTAATGAATAAGGGCTGGCGCGAAGTTGGTTAATCATCGGAGCCTTTCTCTTGAAGGAGGAAGGCATGAAGAA
>JBGQJU010000033.1:0-51069 GCA_041499185.1 Pyrinomonadaceae bacterium
GTATTCGTTGGGCTTCTCGCGGTGACGATCAACGCTGAGTTTTGGCGCGGGTCCAACGCCCGGGACTTTCTGGCGCGCCTCCAACCAGGGCTTGGGCCATTGCTCGTCGTATTCGGGCCACGTGAACTCCAACCGGTCATGCCAAAGCTCGACCAACCCCTTCTGCTCCTGCGAATTGAATCCAGCGCCGTTCAGATAGCTATAAGCCACAAAGAGATACGATCGGGCGTAGCTCGGTTGAATCACGCCGAGTTCGCCGCGCGCGAACTTCTCGAGCGGGTATTCCGGATGCACGGTGAAAGTGAAGATCGAGTCCAGGGAGAACGGCCCACAGGCGAGCGAAAGATGCGAGCTGAAAAGAAGAACGGCCATCAACGCGATGGCGAATACGGTTCTACAGGTCGTTCGGTTCATCGTTGATAATTCTCCATGACTTTTTGCACGTCGGTTTGTGTCCAGGACTTGGGATTGAAAATGTAAAGATGCTGACCAGCCGGAACGTACGATAGCGGCTCGTCGATAGAGATTCCGGAGCTGCTGCCGCAGGGGGTTGAATTGAAGTTTTCTCCTGACGCAAGCTGCGAGAGAATCTGCCGGCGCTCGAGGCCCATGCGAAACAACATCGGCACTGCTTCGTCTAACGGAAGATCGCTCAACCAGTCATCGCGCTTGCACCAGGAAGCGAGAGCGGTAATTGACAGTCCAGTCGAATCCGGGAGTTCACTGCGCAGCGCCAGCAACAAATCGCGATAGAAGTTTCGCTCCGACCGTGTGGCATCAAAATCAACCTGCACGGCAACCACGTGCGGCAACCGGGCGAGTTGGGCTATCTCCGACAGGGCGCGAATCATCTGCTCTTGCGAAAGAGAAGGTGGCGCGGAGCGATCTGATTCGATCCGCGTGACGGCAATCAGCGTCGTGCCTGCGGGGACGTTGAGGGGTTGCATTCGCGGGCGCGCGACTACCTTTTCACCGCGGAGGTAAAGCGTCTGAGAAAGAAAGGCCACGCCAACTTTTTGCGGATCGATGAAGTCGAGCTTCTCCGGTCTCTCCCAAGCCCAGAGAATGACTGGAGGAAGAGCGGATAGCCGTGTCTTTGCGTCGGCAATTGTTCGAGCGCGCCCCAGTCCCTTCCGTTCGATAGAGTGAATTGCGCCGACCAACAATATGAACGCCAGGGGGGCAATCAGCCATAGGGCCTTGTTGTTGAGTTTGAACTTTTCCATCCGAGGAAGCGCCAATGCAATGTGCAGTTTACACCCGGCCTTCAAATGACTGAAAGAAAATTTGGCGGATAGCACGCAAACTTTGGCTTAGAAACAGGAAGGGCATTTGTTATACTGCCACACAAATGAATGGCCATTCATTTTTCGACTGAGACGCTTCCGTCAAACTGGATGAAGAGGACCGACTGATGGAACGGGAAATTCTGGAATTCGATGTTCTGTTCGTAGGCGCGGGGCCGGCGAACTTGAGTGGGGCTTTGCACCTGGCGCGTCTGGTTAAGAGCCACAACGACCGGGTCGCGAAGGGTGAGAGTCCGGGTAAGACGCTGGGCGAAATCGAGATTGCGGTCGTCGAAAAAGGCGCGACCGTTGGCGCGCACATTCTGTCCGGTGCCGTCATGGATCCGAAAGGCTTGAAGGAGCTGCTGCCGGATTTTGTCGAACAGGGCGCGCCGCTCGAATCACCGGTGAAAGAGGATTACTTTCTATTTCTGACGGGAAAGTACGCGCTCCGCTCGCCGATTACGCCACCGCCGCTGAAGAATCATGGCTACTACATCGTGTCGCTGAATCGTTTGACGAGTTGGCTCGGTGAAAAATGTGAAGAGGCCGGTGTGAATATCTTTCCGGAGTTTCCGGGCGCGGAGATGCTCTACGATGAGAACGATCAGGTCATCGGCGTACGCACCGGCGATAAAGGCATCGACAAGGAAGGGAAGCGCAAGCCCAATTACGAACCAGGCGTTGACCTTCATGCGAAGGTGACGGTGCTCGGGGAGGGACCGCGGGGTTCGCTGGCGAAGCAACTCATCCAACGTTTGAATCTCGACGACGGGCGTGAGCCGCAGGTGTACAGCGTCGGCGTAAAAGAGTTGTGGGAGTTGCCGGATGATCGCTACCCCGCGGGACGCGTTACTCACACGCTCGGTTTTCCTTCTGACGCGCGCACCTATGGCGGCGGTTGGATTTATGGCATGCAAAACCGCATTCTAAACATCGGCTACGTCACGGGTCTCGATTATCAAGATCCTCTGCTCGATCCCCACGCCGAGTTTCAGCGCTACAAGCAACATCCGTTTGTCGCGAAGTTACTTGAGGGCGGCAAGATGATTCGCTATGGCGCGAAGACAATAGTCGCCGGCGGGTATTTTGCGATGCCCAAGATTTATGCAGACGGTGTGCTGCTGGTTGGCGATTGCGCTGGCTTCCTGAACTCGCAACGGTTGAAGGGAATTCACGCGGCAATCAAAAGCGGGATGCTCGCTGCCGAGGCGATCTTTGAAGCACTGCTCGCCGATGAGTTTTCAGCCAAGCAGCTGCAGCGTTACGAAGAATTGATAAACGATAGCTGGATCATTCCGGAACTGCGCAAAGTAAGAAACTTTCACGCTGCGTTCCAGCGCGGCCGCTGGCTGGGGCTGGCGAATGCGGCTTTGCAATTCATGACCGGCGGTCGCTCGTGGGGAATCTTCGATCGGGCGAAGGCCGAGCCCGGCCACAAGGAGATGAAGACGCTATCCGCCTTTGGCTATCGCGGCGACAATCCTGAGCAGCGCTACAGCGGCCTGCGTTTCGATGGCAAACTCACCTTCAACAAGGTGACGGACGTCTTCCATGCCGCCGTGGGCCATGACGAAGACCAACCTGCGCACCTCCACGTGCTCGACACAAACATCTGTTCGACGCGTTGTGCGGAAGAGTTTGGCAATCCGTGCCAGCGGTTCTGTCCGGCAGCGGTTTATGAAATGGTCGACGATGGCGGAAACGGAAGGCGGCGCTTGCAGATTAACTTTTCAAACTGCGTCCACTGCAAGACCTGCGACATCATGGACCCGTATCAGATCATCAACTGGGTCACGCCCGAGGGTGGTGGGGGGCCAGACTACAAGGGAATGTAATGGAAGAGGCGGCCTTTATTCAGGAATTCAACGATCGCCATGCGCGCCGTCTTTAAATGATTGAGTGCATTACCTAAAAGGGATCAAGCACGTTGACGGCTCACCACTTTTTTATTATCGAGCGCCGCCGAGGCTTAGGCGGCGTCTTGCGCAGATTCTTATGTCGCGACTTGAGTATCTCGCCAAGCGCCTGATGTGACGTACCCAGTAGCCGCGCTGCGCGAGTGAGTTGGCCTCCAGCCTGGTCCATTGCGTGGGTGATCAATTCCCCTTCGTAACGTCTCACCTGTTCTCTCAAAGAGCCTCCGCTCAAAAGATGATCGGCCTTCGTTGAGCCTGCCGTGCGCAAGGCGTTGACTGTGATGCGCGCAGCAGTTCGCAGACGGTCTACAGAATCAGCTTCCGGCGACGAGCCTATTTTGTGATCCGCTTCCAGGTAGAGATCCAAGATCTCCGGTGGGGACAGAAAGCGTTGAAGCTCTTCGATGACGACTAGCCGCGCACGAGCCGAAGATGCTGGATCGCCGGCCATCTCTGCCACGTTCGCAGCCCTCAGCAAGGTATCGAGCGCGGAAGAATGAGAACCTGTTCGTGCTATTGCGGTACCGTGAGTTGTAAGAGCCTCGGCCAGGAGCGATTGCTCTCCGCCGTGTTCCAGTGCGTTGACCGCCGAGAGTGCGGCATGCTCGGCGTCGGCATAACGTTCCTGCGCCAGAAATACTCGGGCGCGGGTTTCATTGACCTGGGCAACACTGCCGGTGTCTTTGAGATCGATGAAGATGTGACGCGCTCGATCGAGATGTTCCATCGCATCCGCGTACCGTTTGAGCTGCAGGTGAATGAAACCAATGTTGTTCTCAACCCGCGCCAGGTAACGCGTGTGTCCAGCTTGCTCAAGATGAATGCTGGCGGCGGCATTTTCAATCAGAGCGCGATCGAGATTCTCCATGCCTCCCATTCTCTTGAAAACAAGAGCTAGTTGCATGTAATAGCGGCCTTTGGTCGCAGGGTCATCCAAGTGCTCCAGCAAAGCCGCAGCCTGCTCCAACAGCTTCAATCCTTCGTCAAGCCGGTTTGAAGAGATCTCAACAGTGGTGCTGTTGATAAGGACGCGAGCCCGGTTTGAGGGCACAGTTGTATGAGAGAGGGCTTCACTAAACCAGACGCGCGCTTCATCCATCCCGCCTTCACGCCAGTAGCAGATGGCCAGATCGGTCTCCGCTTCCGCCACCTTCTCTTGGTCACCCAGAGACTCAAACCGGTGAATACTTTCTCCAACCAGGTCCTTCGCAAAGTCCTGAGCGCCGCTAATCTGTTGGGCGGCGCCGATCCAGCCTGACAGGCTTCCCACTCGCAAGAGTAGCTCCGCCTGTATATCCGGATCCAACCCTTCCAGCACGGGCCGCTCGCCTACTACCGTCCATAGACCTGAGAGGGCCGAGCGAGCGCCTTCATAGTCGCCGGCGTTCTCCAGCTCCCTGGCCTGTTGGCACTGCGCCCTAGCCTGCGAGTTTTGGCTTAGCTTAAGTTGCTTTTCGGTCCCAGTTAAATTCATGTGAGGCCTACCTTTCCAGGAAATAGCCAAAAGAGTTGCTAACTGCTAGCAGCATTTGCTAATAGTTGTTATTATCTCGTCGTTCAAGCAGAAGACTTAGGGATCGCTATCGTCCCGATTTTCCAGCGATCTCCCTTCCAAAGGAAAAAGAGATGAAACATCTGAAATCCTTAATTGCAGCCTCGGTTCTCGCCTTCTCACTGTCGGTAACGGCCTTTGCCGGCGACATGCAAGGCCCAGGCATTGCTCAACCTAGTGATACGGAACCCGGCGTGACGCAGGGCCCTGGTTTTGCGACCACTGGGCAAGAGAGCGGATCAGACGCGATTACAGATACAGCGATCTCGATCTTAAAGCTTTTCGTGTCAATCCTCTAACCACACGCCCGAAGCTTAATGTCTACCGCTGCCCGACGCGATGGCAGAACGCTCTTAGTGTGCGCGCGCAGGTGGATTGTTGCCCCTGCGATTTTACTCGGCCCTGAGCGCCTGCCTTGATCGCGTGCATGCTACCTTTAGTGACTAGCCGAAAGCAACAGAAACTTTATTGTTCCGCGCTAGACGCCTCTGCTCATGAGCCACTTGTGGCCAAACGCCCGAGATTTGGCGTGCGTCGATGCCTGACTCGCGCGACAGCTAGGTCTCTTCCTCAGGCTTCTTGTCGTCGTTCTTGATGCGGAAGGGCACCTTGCCGCGGATCACTTCTTCAAGGGCAATGCGAGTCGATTTGTGTTTCAAAGGATCGATGTCGATACGCGGTTTCGCGCCCCGTTGCAGTTGTTTGCTTCGCTTCGCAGCCACGATTATTAGGCGATATTTTGAATCAAGTTCCGGCGCCTGACTTTCTTCGACTGCCTTCTCGATATCTTCATTAACCGTTGACATGGTTTGCGTGTCCTACTTTGAAAATGCGTGCTTTCAGTTTGATGGAAAAGTGTCAGCCACACGCCTTATTTCGTCTTCCTGACGCTCGCGCCGCGCTCTTTCGGCATAAATGATGGAAACCAGTTGCGCGGCGGCGCGCGCCGCGTCGTCGTTGATAATGACATAATCGAACGCGGCGTAATGCTGCAACTCCGCGGGGGCATTGCGCAATCTAACCTCAAGCTCCTCGCGGGAATCCGTTCCCCGCGCGATTAATCGTTGGCGCAACACGTCGAAAGACGGCGGCAAAATAAATACGCTGACCGAATTAGCCACCAACTCTCGCACGCTCGCCGCGCCCTGCACGTCTACTTCAAGGATGATGTCCCGCCCTTCGGACATCTCGCGCCACACTTGCTGGCGCGCGGTGCCGTAGAGATGGCGATGCACGCGTGCCCATTCCAGGAATTCGTTCGCGGCAACCATCGCTTCGAACTTGTCTGGAGGGACAAAGAAATAGTCGCGGCCATTTACCTCTCCATCGCGCGGTGCTCGTGTAGTATACGAGACAGAATAACTGACCCCCGGGACAGTATTCAACACTCGATTAATTAGAGTGCCCTTGCCGCCGCCCGAAGGTGAGCTGACGACAAAGAGAATGCCGCGCGCCGGCGGCTGCCCAGTCTGGAGATCGGACTGGCGTTCCGATTCTTGGACGTCACTCGACATTTTGAACTTGCTCGCGCAGCTTTTCGATTTCGGCTTTGACCGCTAGCGCTGCCTCCTTGATGGAGAGGTCGGTGGACTTCGACAAGGTGGTGTTCGCTTCGCGATTCAACTCCTGCAGGAGAAAGTCGAGCATCTTTCCCGTTTCGGCAGTTGAATCCAGCGCTTCGCGAAACTGGGTCAAATGACTTCTGAGTCGCACCATCTCTTCGCTGACATCGCTTCTGTCAGCGAGATACGCGACTTCCTGGGCCACCCTCGTAGGGTCGAGTTCAATCGTCTGCCCATTACGATTGACCAACTCGCCGATCCTTTTCTGCAACCGCGCGCGATAAACATCAACAAGGCCGCTGGCGGCCTGTTCGATCACCGGAACGAGCGACTCGATCTTGTCCACGCGTTCACGCATCTCGTCACGGAGTGCGGTTCCTTCCTGCTCGCGCATTCTTTCCAGCTCGTCGAGCGCTTGATCAACCGCTCGCTCGACTCCCGCGACCATCTTCTCATCGAGGCCGTCTCGCCCGGGCTGGAGCGCTCCGGGCAGGCGGGCGATCACGTTGATGTCCGGCTCACCCGGGAGGTCAAATTCCTTTTGCATCGCTCGCAAAGCATTTACGTAGCCGGCAATAAGTGGTCGGTTCAGTTCGTATTCAATCTGCGATGTTCGCTCGAAGTTTATCGTCACATCGACGCGGCCACGCGAAAGCCGCGAGGTGATGTGGCGCTTGACCGTCGCTTCGAGCGAAGAGATTTCGCTGCTAAGTCGCAGGTGGACGTCGAGGAAGCGGTTATTGACAGTCTTCAGATCAACTGACACGGCAAACTCTTCGCCGACCAGGGAACTGCGACCGTATCCTGTCATCGATTTCATAGATTTGTGCTTGGCCAGTAGTCAGTTGTCAGTGGTTAGGTGGATTCTTCAAGTGACCAGTAATCACTGACTACTGACCACTGACGACCAACAATTCCTCTTCCTCATCGGCAAACTGCAGCTCGTACAGCCGGCGATACTGACCGCCCTGGGCCAGCAGCTCCGAATGCGTGCCCGTCTCGATAATGCAGCCACCCTCCATCACCACAATCTTGTCGGCGCGCCGAATCGTCGACAGCCTGTGCGCGATGACGATCGTCGTGCGATTCCGGATCAGGTTGGCAATTGCGCGCTGGACCAGGCGCTCCGACTCGGCATCCAGCGCTGATGTTGCTTCGTCGAGGATTAACACTGGCGCATCCACTAGTATCGCGCGCGCAATTGCCAGTCGCTGACGCTGTCCACCCGAAAGAAAAATGCCGCGCTCTCCAACGATCGTCTCATAACCTTTGGGCAGCTCCATGACAAAGTCATGCGCGAAAGCGATGCGCGCCGCCTCTTCGATCTGCTCGGCCGTGGCATCGGGCCGTCCGTACGCGATGTTATGCCGAACGGTGTCGTTGAACAGCACTGTCTCCTGCGTTACCAGACCGATCTGTCGGCGCAAACTTGAGAGCTTTACGTCGCGAAGGTCGATTCCGTCCCACAGGACCTTTCCGGAGACGGGATCATGAAAACGCGGCAGCAGCTTCGTCAGCGTGGATTTTCCGCCACCCGATTCGCCGACAAGCGCAACCATCGTTCCTGCCGGTATATGCAGGCTCACGTTTCGCAAAACAGATCGCGTCTCGTTGGCATATCCAAAAGAGACCGCGCGCAACTCGATCTCGCGCCGCAGTGCGGGCAGCTCGCCAGCGTCCTGTTTCTCCGGAATCTCCGCGTGTTCGTCCATCACTTCCCAGACGTGATGCGCGGCGGCGAGCGCCTGCTCCATGGCGTTCTGCAACCGCGACAGTTTGCGCATCGGATCGTAGCTGCTGACGAGGAGGATGAGAAATCCCACGAATTGCGCCAATTCCATTCGGGCCGACGAGATCTCACGCTGGCCGAAAAAAAGCAGAAGCATCACAGAGACCACGGCAATCATCTCGATTGTCGGCGACGCGAAACCAACAATGCTTGCCGTTCTGAGATTGGCCCGCACGATGCTCTTTGCGACCGCGGTGAACCGCGTTCCCTCGCGTGATTCGGCGCGATAGGCCTTGACGATGCTGTGGTTAGCCAGCGCTTCCTGGGCCGTATCGGTTAGGCGTTTGTTCCCTTCAAGACTTTCGCGCGAGAGGTTTCGAAGCGCAGTGCCAAAGCGGGCCGTAAGCACTGCAATGATTGGCGCAATAGCTAGCGAGCCGAGCGTTAGACGCCAACTGTACCAGAACAAAGCGGCGAGAAATGCGATCAGGGTGAAGCTCTCGCGCAGCATATCACGCAGCGTACCGGTAACCGCGGCCTCAATCGCCGCGGCGCTGGAAACCAGCCGCGAGACGAGATAGTTTGTGCGATGCCGCTCAAAGAAGCTGGCTGATTGGGAAAGCAGGTGACGATAGAGGTCCTGCCGCAGACTAAGCACGGCCGATTGCCCGATGCGGGCCATCAAATAGGTTGAGAAGTATTCGGCGATTCCTTTCACCGCCGTGAAGAGAAGCAGCAACAGCGCGATCGTCTTCCACGCGGCCAGGCCAGAGGAGGGAATAAGACGCTGCAGGCCAAAAAGAGTCGGCGTGCTACGACCGCTCCCGCTCCCGCTCGCGCGGGCCTGATCAACAATGGGAACGATGAGTCCGCGAATTGCGATTTCCAGCAGGCCGACAACGACCATCGCGAATGTCGCCAGCGTGAACGTTCCCCAGTGAGGCTTTAAGTACTTTAGCAGTCGCCGAAGATCGTTCATCGCCTTGTGAAAGTTTCTGACCCGCTGTTAGAAGGAAGGAAAACGACGGCCCAAACGGTAAAGCGAGACTATACTTAGCCTTTATCGCTGGCGTCAAGGCTCCTGCTCGAGGCCGGTGAACCCGTTCGTCTCGCGGGATTCATTTGATCATCATCGATCTCGGTTCGAGAAGTGAGGTATAATCCTTCGACGATTGGACCAATTCTCCTTCAGGACGATAAGTTTTGGAACAACAAGTAGCAAAGAAGTATGCCGGCAAGCGCCTTCTGATCGTCGATGACGATGCGGACATGCGTCTGCTGTTGGCTGAGTACTTTCGTCGTTTGGGCTTTGAGGTCGATGAGCGCGAGAGTGGAACCGCCGCGCTCGAGCCCGCGCTGGCTGAACGTTTCGACTGCCTGATTCTGGACGTCACGATGCCGGGCATGTCCGGCTTTGAGCTGCTCAAGCGCATCCGCGATCGGGGCATCCAAACGGCCGCATTGTTTTTGACGGGCCACCATGCCCTGGACGACAAGGTCGCGGGGTTCGAAGCGGGAGCCGACGATTACCTTGCCAAGCCTTTTAGCCCGCGTGAGCTGGAGTATCGCGTCGAAGCCCTCCTCAGACGATCGGGCAAGATTCAGGTCGCCGATGATGGCGAGCGAATCGAGGTTGGCGATTTGGTGATTGACAAGCGACGGCATGAAGTGAGCAGGGGCGGCGCGCGTATCGACCTGACTCCGCTCGAATTTCAAATACTTGAGTTGCTGGCCGCGGAACCGGGCCGAGCCTGGTCGCGAAATGATTTGCTTGATCGAGTGTGGAGCACTGACTACGAAGGCTATCAACGCAACATCGATCCGCATATCAACCGGTTGCGGAAAAAACTCGAGTCCGATCCAAAAAATCCAAATTATGTGCTGACCGTTCGCGGCGTCGGTTACAAGCTAAACGAATCGCCGTGACGCGTGAATCAGACCGCCGTCTGGTGATCGTTCGTGGTTGGCGGCGATTCGTCATTAGTCGGGTTTGCGGCCGGTGGCAGTGCCACGAGCGATGCCTAAGTCAGCCAACCACTAAAGTCTCGGAGAGATATTCATGGAACTCTGGTTTGTCGCAGCGGGCCTTTTCCTCATTTGGTTTGTTTTGAGCGTTTTTCTTCAAAAAGGCGGCATGGTCCACGTCATTTTGCTTTCGGCAATTGCTGTGTTTGTGGTGCAGGTTGCCGCGTACCGAAAGGCAAAACACCATAACCGCGGTGCCTGACCCTAGCTTGACCCTCTCAGTCGCTTCGGCAACAATGCGTGTTGAAGTGGCATCAAGGAACGGGAGAAGTTTGACAAGGGATTGTCTCAGCCTTCTTCTGCTCGACTAGTTTTATCCGGCGGTGAGGTTTGGTATGAGTTTCGGCCGAGTTATTTTCAAATTTGCTGCGCTCTCCTTTCTTTTTGCCTTTGCCCTGTCATCCGTTTTAGCTCAGAGCGACGTGCCGCGACAAACTGTCGCGGTTGCGTATCCGCTCGACGAAACAATAACGGTCAGATTTCGCGGCACAACGTTGTTACCCAGACTGAGAGGCGAAGCAAAGGTTCGGCGATCGGGGCGGCGCGGGACGCGCGTCGAACTGAACATCGATAACATGCCGCGCGCGTCTGAGCTTGGCGGAATCTACACGACCTATGTGTTGTGGGCCATCTCGCCCAATGGTCAGGTCGACAATCTGGGTGAGATCAAAAGAAGTGGCAACAGCATTATTGATTCAAAGATCGACGTCACGACCCCGCTGCAGACCTTTGCTCTGATCGTCACTGCCGAGCCGCACTTTCTGATGAAGGTGCCGAGCCGCATGGTCGTGCTCGAGAATCTCCCACCGCAAACACCCGGTAACGCGCAGATCGAAACAGCCGACGTCAAGTACATCGGAAACAGCAGCGATTACTTCAAGAACGCCGGGGTGCCGGACGTCGCGGCTCGCGATTATCGAGACACGCCGGTTTCGCTTCTGGGAGCGCGGCAATCCCTGAATCTGGCGCGTTTCGCCGGAGCGGACCAGGATGCGCCGGATGAATTGAAACAGGCGCAGGCGGATCTCGAGGCGGCGGAAGAGGCCTGGCGCACGAAACAACTGGCGGCGGAGATCGACGTCAAGGCGCGCAAGGCTACCTCTTCGGGCGCTCACGCCGAAGAGATGGCGCTGGCAAGACGCGCGGCTCGTTTGCGTCGCGAAGATATTCGGCGCCGGGATGAAGCTTTGCGTTCGGCGGAACAATCGGCAGCCACTGCCAATCAACGAATTGAACAATTGCAGGTAGCACTCGATCGCGAACAACGTGCTCGCGAACTTGCTGAACGCGATGCTTCAGCCGCGAACGATCAACTGCGCGAGTTGCGTGTTGAAGTCGCGCGGTTGCGTGACGAGATCCAAACCGTGCGCGCAGAGGGAGAAGACGCGAAGATCAAACTCGCTCGGCTGGAAGGTGAACGCCAAGCCGAGCAAGCGCGTAGTGAAGCCGAACGCCGTGAACAGCAGAGACGTGTCGCGGAAGCAACGCTCAAGCAGAACCTCGCGCAATTCGGGACCGTGCGTGACACGGCAAGAGGGTTCCAGCTTGTGTTGCCGGATTCGATTTGGGCGAGCATGCGCGCGAGCAAGTTGACCGCGGCAGCGGGAACAAAGCTCGAGCCGCTCGCGGCGCTGCTGGCCAGCAATCCCGAGTACCAGATACTGATCGAGGCCTACAGCGATAACAAAGGCGACGAAGTTTCGCTGCAGCAGTTTACACAGGAGCGGGCGCGTGTTCTTTCAGAGCGTTTCCAGGCTGCGGGTGTCGAGGCTGCGCGCATTCAAGCTAACGGCATGGGCCCATCGAATCCTGTGGCCGCGAACACAACGCTCGCCGGCAGATCGCGCAACCGGCGGATCGAAATCACGTTCCTGCCGACACGCAACACGGCGGCGAGCCAGTAGGCAGGAGGCAGACGGCAGGAGCAGGAGGCAGGCAGGAGCTGGAGCCACGATCGTGTCGCCTGCAAAGCGATTTTTAGCAATCTGCCAACTCCGCGAGTCTTGTCAGCCGCCAAACAAACGCTTTCCTGCCTCCTGCTCCTGCCGCCTGCCTCCTGATTCTGCCTACTGATTCCATGTCTCCACTCGAAGTCCTCCAACTAGTCGGCTACAGCATCGGCGCAGTGTTGCCGCTGTGGCTGGCTGCACTGCTGGTCTCACGCCGTCGCAAGCTGACTCCGCTCGAGCGAGTCCTGTTCGTCCTGTCTTTGAGCATGGGCGCGTGGCACGCCAGCAACCTCGTCATCACTCTTCACAGTTTGTTCGGCTTCGGCTACGACCGTTGGACCACGGTGTTGCGGCTGGCTGACACTGTCGCAGTCATTAGCATTACTTTCTTATATTCGTTTCTCCTGCACATTCATATTCATCTCCGGGCCAATGCTTCAGGAGAGCCGCTGAAACGCAGCGACGTCATCGGCATCTATTCTTCCTATCTTCCGGCGGTGTTTCTTTCGATTGCCATCCCCAGGATCTGGGCTGGTGATTACGCCCCAATGTTCGTCAAGGTATCGTTTTTTGTTTTGCCGTTTGCTTTCTGGGCCGCTTACGTGCTCGGCAGGATCGCCGTAACCGAGTTGCTGATCGCGCGCCGGTCTGCCAGTCCCAGCGAGCAGCGCATCATGCGCACGCTCGCGGCATCGTTTGTGGCAATCCTGATCCTGATCTTTGCGACTCTGGTGCTGCGCGTCGGCGAGGGGACAACACTCGGACTGTATCTGAAAACGATCGGCAATCTCAGCTCGCTGTTGCCATCCGCGCTGCTGGTTTACTCCATCTACCGCTATCGGTATCTCGAGCTGATTATTGAAGAGAGTCTGATCGTGTTCACGTTCGCTGCCGTGGTGCTCACGGTCTATCTCTACGGCATACGCACACTCGACGGCTGGGTGCATGCCAGGTTCAGGGTCAGAGCCGGTGTGATCGAGGCCGTATTGATTCTCGCGCTAACACTCTCAGCAGCGCCGATGCGGCGCTGGCTTGAGAGGGGGTTTCATAAACTTTTCGAGCGCGAGGCTACCCTCTTTCGAGAGATCGTCGCGCGCATCGGCTCGCATGCCGGGCAATACAAAGAGCTGCCCGAGTTGTTGCGCTTCGTTGAAGAGCGAACGACGCAAGCGCTCGGCTTACGCGATGCGCGAATCATTATCAGTGACCAAGGTGATTCCAAAGACGGAAAGCCGCCAGCGGATGGACCGAGTCATGATTCTAAGCGCAGCGAGTCGCAACAATGGATCGATCAGATTTTGCGCATATCCAGGGACCACGACTGGGCGCCGGTTGAAGACGAGCCTGCGTTGACGACTCATGGCTATCGGCTCGCGTATCCCTTACGGCGCGAGGATCGAACTGCCGGCCTTTTGGTGGTTGATGGCCCAAGTGGCAGCCTCACGCCGGATGCCAGAGCAGTGCTCGGAGTCCTTGCCGGCCAGATAGCGATCGCCATCGAAGACTGCCGTCTCGTGGAAGAGAATGTGCGGCTCGAGCGTCAGCTCGCCGATCAGGAACGTCTCGCGGCGCTCGGCCAGATGGCCGCGACGGTGGCCCATGAGATCAAGAATCCTCTGTCGTCCATCAAGTCCATTGCGCAGGTGATGAGCGAAGACGAGAGGTTGAGCGGAGAGTATGCGCGCGATCTCAGTCTGATCGTTGGTGAAACAGATCGACTCAGCCAGAGCGTGACTCAGCTTTTGAGTTTTGCGCGCCGAGATAGTCCGGCAGAGGTTCCGTGCCGCATTGAACAGTTGATTGCGTCGGTCGTCGGCCTCTTCCGCCCCGAGGCCGAGGAGCAAGGGATCACGGTCGAGTGTTCGATCGAATCCGACGAAGAGCTCGACGGAGTTGCTGTGTCCGCCGTGCGCGACTCGCTGGCAAATCTTCTGTTGAATGCAGTGCAAGCGACACCGGCGGGCGGGCGCGTAATCGTCGAAGCAAAGCGCGTTGATGGTCAGGCGTTGATTGCCGTTCGTGACGGCGGTCCCGGCATACCAACTGAGATCCGCCAGCGAATCTGGGAGCCCTTCTTCACCACGAAACAACGCGGCACTGGACTAGGCCTCGCCATCGTGCGCAAGCGAATGGAAGAAGCCGGCGGCTCTGCGCGGCTGGCGCCCACGGAAAACGGTCAAGGCGCACGCTTTGAATTGCGCGTGCCGATTGCTGGCGTCTAATATGTGTTGGCCAGCTGGCGCAAAGGATCCTTAGAGTTGATGTCTTACTCAGATATGACCCCAGAGCAGCAATCGCACACTCGGGAATATGTAGAAGCGGTGCACGCGCGGCTCGCAGCATACCGCGACAACAAAGAAACAATGGCGTTTGCTGGCCTAGCTGTCTTTCTCGGCGTGGTCGCAACAGCGCTGACTTCTCGCGATTGGCCTCCGGCATTCTCTCAAAACCGGCCATGGCTCATCGTCGGCGCCTTTTCAGCGCTCTGGGTGTTCGTCGCTGTTTACCTTCGGTATCAACTACGACGACGCAGGTGGGCTGCCATTCGGGTTGCAGGTTGTGACTGGCTACTTGCGGAGTGGTTGCCTGAGTCTCAGCATGCACTGGCCAGTGAAGAGGGGAACCCTGTCCGGCCGACGAAGCCTGGGTCTGTACTTCTCTTCTTCGATCTCCTATGGCCGCTCAAGGAGGCTGTGATCGCGGTCGATCCCAAACTCCGCGTCTATCCCGTTGAGATTGAAAGGGCATGGGTTCTGGCGGCTACGCGTGGCACCGACGCTCTGCTTCACGAACGGATTATTCATGTTGCGTGCTGGGTCGGTTACGTAGCGGTTTTGGCGCGGACACTTCTCGTTTAGGCCGCCCAACTCTTATTAGCTTGTGCGTTAGAAAGGCTGATGGCAGACGTCTTGAAAGAGAGCTCATCACCTACTTCGTTGGTCCTGAAGAAGAATACGAAAAGCATAAGAATGAACTTGAAAAGTTTTAAGAAAGGCTGATTGTCGATGTGTTTTCACCAGCCTTGATGATCTGCCGAGAGTGGGAAACATCTCTACCGAAGCTGGCGTGAACGGGAAATCTCGCGAACGCATCTGGCAACTCGACAGGTTGTTTCTAGTTGGAACTTTCCACAATTGAGTGCGTGTTAGTAGCGTAGTCCGGGAGCAGCCCATCGCGGTGCTGAGTAGCAGCTCGCAATCCGAGTAGCAGTAGGAGATACTGAAACGAAAACGTTCAGACCCGAAGGAGAAACAATGATGACACTGCGCAAGATCTTAAATTCGATCCTGCTTACATGCTTGACGCTTGTATTCGTTGTGACCAATTCTCAGCGAGTGCTCGCTCAGGGTGATAACCAACCGTCTCAAGCTTCCAAGGCCCAAGCAAAGGATGATGAGACTAATCTCGACACACAGTTGTACTTGCTGGTCGGCACCGATCAGGATGTTGGTGATGCGAAGTTGCCGGCCGCGCTCGATCCCGTGATCAAGCAATTGCGAGCCTCTCTCCCTTTCAAGAATTATCGTCTGGCTGCGACGCTGATTAATCGCGTTAAGAGCGATGGACGTTTGATTCTAAAATGGATTGCCGGACCGCTGCTGGCCTCGTCGGCGGCCAGCACGGCAAGTACGCCGAGCTTCAATGAATTCAGTGTCGGAAGGGTGCGGGTGATTGACGACGGCGAAGGCCACAAAGTTATTAGCATGAACCAATTCAACTTTGGCGCGCGCATTCCGATCCAAACCTATAGCGCCGTCGCTTCCAACGGCTCTCCTACCCCGATCATCAACTACGAGAACACGGGTTTGACGACCGACATCAGCATGCGTGAAGGCGAGCCGGTGGTCGTGGGTACGCTTAACGTGGGACCGTCTGGCGACGCGATCATTCTCGTCATGTCAGCAAAGCGAACGCTAAGGTGAATTTCGCCGACACTCGCAGCGTAATCCTGACAGTTTCACGGGCGCTGCCCGTAAGCAGCGTTAGCTCAAAGACGAATAGAAGAAGCGGGAACGGTCTCGCTTCTTTGCTTTTTTTGGCAGAGGAATCACGACGTGCCGATCATTCAACGTTAACAAACTTTGGCACGCCACGCGCTAGGGATTTTGCGGTGGAAAGCTCTAAACTACATCGCTAAGGTGAGAAAAGACGCGTTGCGAATATTGATTGTCGACGATGAAGAGGCCGCGCGGTACGGCATGCGGCGGGCGCTGAGCGCATTCGGCTACAACATTTCAGAAGCAGGCTCAGCGGAAGCCGCTCGGCTGCTGGTCAAGCAACAGGAGCCAGACCTGCTGCTTTTGGACGTTAACCTTCCCGGCATGAGCGGGCTCGATTTCCTCCGCGAACTGCGGGGCGCAAATGGAAACGGCCCCTTGGTGATCATTATTACGGCGCACGGGTCTGAGCGCATGGCGGTCGAGGCAGTAAAGTCCGGCGCCTATGATTACCTGTCGAAACCGTTCGAGCTGGACGATCTCCGTTTGGTGATCAAGAACGCCGCTGAGACGGTTGAGCTACGCCGCGAAAACCTTTCATTGCGGCGACGAATCGAGATCGAGCGATTGCAACGCGGCGCGCTCATTGGTAACTCTGAAGGAATGCAGCGCGTGCGCGCGATGATCGAGAAAGTTGCAGAGACTGATGCGACTGTTCTGATACGCGGCGAATCCGGCACGGGGAAAGAGTTGGTCGCGCGCGAAATTCACGAGAGAAACTCGACGCGTCGCAACGGGGCGTTTGTCGCCGTTAACTGCGCGGCGCTTCCTTCAGAACTGATTGAGTCCGAACTTTTCGGCCACGAGAAGGGCGCATTTACGGGCGCCGCAGGCAGAAGAGAAGGGAAATTCGAGCAAGCAGACGGCGGCACGCTTTTCCTCGATGAGATTGGCGACATGAGCGCAAACGTGCAGGCCAAGCTGTTGCGCGCGCTCGAAGAGCGGCGCATCGAACGGCTCGGGGGCAATGAATCGATCCCGGTTGACGTGCGGATTATCAGCGCCACACATCGTCCGCTCGAAGAAGAGATCGCCGCTGGGAATTTTCGCGCCGACCTTTTTTATCGCTTGCGCGTGGTCACGATCGAGATCCCGCCGTTGCGCGAACGGCGCGAAGACATTCCGGTGCTCGCGGAAAAGTTTTCACGCGCCGCGGTAGAACGCTATGAATTACCCGCCCGGGCAATCGCGCAGGGCACACTGCGTCGGCTGCTTGAGTACGAGTGGCCAGGCAACGTCCGCGAATTAAAAAATACGATTGAACGCGCCGTGATTATGGCTGAGGGTGAGGAATTGACCGCGGCTGATCTACCTGACGAGATCACTACCGGCCTACAGAAGGATGTAATCAGGAGTGATTCCGAAGGGGATAGCGGCGGCATCAAGGTGCCTTTCACCGCTGACTTTCGCGAGGACCGCAGAGAGTTTGAACGACGCTACATCTCACGCTGTCTCGAACACACCAACGGCAACGTCACGCGCGCCGCTGAGATACTCGATATGCACCGCCAGTCGCTGCAGCATAAATTGCGGCAACTCGGACTGGGCCGCCGCTACGTTTCTGTTGGAAACGACCCGCAAGACAAATCGGACCCTTAACCTGCTAAGCTGGAATTGACCGCGATGTCGCCAGTATGATTTCCTCAACGTAATGGCTAACTTCACCTTCGAGCAAAGTCCAAAGCACAGGTCCGCGAAACGTGGTCGGGTTGGCGCTCAACCAATCGATGGCCAGGCTGCGCTGAAGAATTCGCTCCAGATTTCCGACAACTCTTCTCGCCGAGTTGGTATCGATCACGCCAACAAACAAATCGTGGTGTTGATGGAACATCTTCCTGGAATCTTTCACGGGTTTGTAGTTGAATGGAAAGAGCTTGAGCTCAGAGCCCAGCGAGTGCTCCAGCGCCTTGGCCTCGTAACGAGCCGTGGTAGAATACTCAAGGCAAAAAGATGAAGTACGAAAAGCTTGAACCGATAAGTAAGAAGAAAGCCAAAGAGCTACTTGCACGTAGCGATCGAGAATTAGTGTGCCGAACGTTGGTGCGCATTGCAATGTTCGAGCCTGATCGCCGCTGGGCTCAGAGCCAATGTCTCCGGTTTGCTCAGCATCAAGACTCATTCATCCGGGGAGTCGCCGCGACTTGTCTCGGACATCTGGCCAGGATTCACCGCGAGATTGATGAGGAAGAAGTTATCCCGGTCGTTCGCCAACTACTGCACGACGCCGACCCAGCGACACGAGGAAAAGCCGAGGACGCGCTCTCGGATTTTTCAACATATCTTGGGTGGAATAGCCGCAAACTGAGAAAACTCTTGGCGGCCGCCTGAAACCTTTTCCTTTTTCCTTACCTTGTGTGAGCAATTGATCGTTACGAAATTCAGGCGATAAGTGTCCTCAGCCTAGACAGTCGAGGAGATTAGCTATGAAAGCACGCATCGACGCAATCATTCAGCGCGAGCAAGCGCAGTATCTCGATCAACTTGTGCCCCAGACCGATCCACTCCTCGCCGAAATGGAAACGTACGGCGCGGAGCACCACGTTCCCAGCGCGGATCGCGAAGTCGCGCGCTTTGTGGAAATCACTGCTCGCGGAATCAAGGCGGGGCGAGCGCTGGAGATCGGGATGGCGATCGGTTACACGAGCATTCATCTCGCGCGCGCGGTTGGTGCTGAAGGTCTGGTAGTAACGATTGATCCGAGCGACGAGATGATCAAAGCTGCTGCAGACTACCTTTCGCGTGCCGGAGTGCGCGAACGCGTTCGCATCGAGCGCGGCAAAGCGCTGGAAGTCATGCCGCGATTGAGCGAAACATTCGATCTGGTGTTCATCGATGCCGTCAAAGAGGAGTACAGCGACTATCTCGATCTGGCGTTGCCCATGTTGCGCACTGGCGGAGTGGTTATTGTCGACAATCTTTTGTGGGGCGGGCAGGTCGCGGGCGAGATCCGTTCACCGGATCAGGAATCATCTACAAACGCGCTGCGCGAGTTCAATCAGCATTTCGTGAATCATCCGCAGTTGCTCGCCGAAGTGTTATCGGTGGGCGACGGTTTAGGTTACGGCGTGAAGATCTAGCTCTGTCTTTCTCCGTGTTCTCTGTGTCCTCAGTGGTAAATAATGCGAACAGAATATTCACCACGGAGGACACCGAGGACACGGAGGTAAATCGGAGATGATTTCTCCTAATGATCCTCAAAGACAGTCAACAGGCGCGTGCTCAAGCCGCTGCAATCGTCGCACGTGGCGGCATCATCGCCTTTCGCACTGACACGTTCTATGGGCTGGGTGCCGATCCATTCAATCAAGCTGCAGTTACCGCGATTAGAGAACTGAAGGGCAGGGAAGGGGCCAAGCCGATTCTGCTGCTGATCGCCGACGCGTCCGATGTCGATCGCTTCATCGCGGAAAAGTCATCTCTTTTCGATCGCGTCTGCGAACGCCATTGGCCTGGGTCCTTAACAATTGTTGGAAAGGCCCGGTCTGAACTCCCGGACGAATTGATCGCCGGAACCGGCACGATCGGCGTTCGCCTGCCTGATGATGCAAGCGTGCGCGACTTGGTGCGCGCCTGCGGCGGCGCGTTGACGGCAACCAGTGCGAACCTTTCGGGACAGCCGGCCGCACGAACCGCGCAGGAAGTTGAATCCTATTTTCCAGTTGGCATCGACCTGACCATCGACGGTGGCAAAGTCACGGCGACGCGCGAATCAACGGTTCTCGATCTGAGTGGGCCGCAGCCGCACCTGATTCGCGAGGGCGCGGTTCGGATTGTAGGGGCGGACCTGCGTGTCCACCCTAAGTAACGCACCTGGCAAGTTACGGTTGTGGAAGGCCACAACGTTCGCGCAATGGGCGGACACGTAGGTCCGCCCCAACAATTAATAAATCGACTTAACCCGTCGCTACTTCACCGTCAGGTTCCGTACAAAGCCCCAATCGCCGCTCGCATTCACTTGAATGTTATCGACGTTCTTCTTCGCAATTACCATGTTTGCCTGATACCAAAGCGGAAATAGCGGCACCTCGCGACTGACAATTTCCTGGATCTTGGTATAAAGCGCAAGAGCTTTTTGCCGGTCGGCGGTGTTGACGGCTTCTTCCAACATTGGATCCAACTGAGGATTGCTGTAACGGCTGCGATTTTTAGCCGGACGTTTTTCGGTGGGAATCTCCGACGTGGCAAACAGGTCCTTGTAGAAGATCGGATCCTGATTTCCTCCAACCCACTGCCCATACGTAATCTCAAAGTTTCCTCTTCGCAGCTCGTCAAAATGCGCGCTTGATTCCGCCGGTTCGATTGCGATGGAAATGCCGACTTGCTTCAGATCGTTCTGGATCACTCCGGCATAATTCTTGGCCGCTGTACTACTGCCAATAATCCGGAAGACGAGTGGCTTTGGGAAACGCATCTGGGGATTCTTATACCCCGCATCATCGAGAAGTTTGCGGGCCTTCCCCGGGTCGTACGAGTATTTCTGTCCGGTCGTGAACGCCCACGAGTCTTCCGGCAAGATCGAATGCGCAATCTTGCCCTGGCCTTGCAGCAGCTCGCGAATCATCGTTTCGCGATCGATGGCGTAACAGATTGCCTGCCTGACGCGCGCGTCATTGAGCGGAGGAGCCGACGTATTAAGAGTCAGCAGATTGAGATTTGACCCGGCAAACTGTAGTACTTGCAGGTTGCGATCCTGGCCCAATGACTTGATCGCATCGGGCGAGAGACTGGTTGGCAGCGGCGCGATGTCCACGCGGCCGGCTTGCAGCTCAGCCTGGAGAGCATTCATCTCGCTGATCACGCGCACGCGAACTGATTGGAGATGCGGAGCACCTTCCCAATAATCGGCATTAGCGATGAGGTCCAGAACCTGTTGGGAACTGTCGTAGCTGACAAACTTGAACGGACCGGTGCCGAGCGGATGATCTTTTTGCGTCTCATAGCTGTCTTTGGGGATGATGCCAATCGCCACAAGATTCGAGAGCAGACCCATCCAGGGTTTGTTCAGGCGGACAATCATCGTCCTGGGATCGGGAGCTTCAACGCTCTTGACGTAACTCTTCTTGTCGGCGCCGGAACCCTCAAAGAAGCTGGCCGATTTCGCAAAGCTCCTGGCCAGAACTGTATCGAAAGTGTATTTCGTGTCCGCCGAAGTCAACGCGCGCCCGTCGTGAAACTTTACGCCATCGTGAAGCGTGAATGTGTAAGTCAGACCGTCGTCCGAGCGTTGAATGTTGGCAGCCAGCTCGGGAACGTAGTCAAACTTGTCGTCCTTCTTCACTAGCGAGTTGAACATCAACGTGCGCACGCGTTCGCTGGCGGCATCGACGGAAGTCGAGCCGATTGGATCGATGGTGCGGATGTTGTCGCTAAGCGCGATCACGAATGCGGTGTTTTTCCGGCGACAGCCGGCCGGGAGCAGAACCGATGTTAGAAAGATTGAGATTAACGTGAGCCATTTGAGCATGCTGCGCATGCCCTGCGGGCGGGTCCAGCACCCCAGCGGGGCTGCCCCGCTGGGGACCCCGCACGCCCGCGCTCCCAGTGATCGCATCAGACGGCTCCTCCGTAGGTGTATTTGAGTTTGCGATTGAGATTGGCGATCTCGTCGGAAAGAAACTTGAAGCGCTCGAGATCAAGCGGCAAGGGTGGTTGAATGATCGACTTGGATGCCGCAATCCGCTTCAATGAAGCACGGATTCGCTCTTTCGGGATTTTACCATCTCGGGCGGCATTGAGCAGTCCCTGGTAACCGCGTCGAATGATTTCCGGATGCGCGCAAATAAGCAGCATGTCCTCGCCGGCAAGAAAGGCGCGAACGACCGCGTCTTCGATCTCGCAGTGTTTTGCGATGGCGCCCATTTCGAGATCATCAGTCACAACCAGATGCCGGTAGCCGAGTTCTTCACGCAAGAGCTTGGTCACGATACTCTCGTTGAGCGAGGCGGGCTCTATAAGTCCGCCAGTGGTTTCCTTCTTAATGTCGATGTTGGGAAAACCGCCGTGGCTGATCATGACGCAGCGAACGCGATCGTCCTTGCGCTGAAACAACTCGATGTACGGCGCCAGGTCCTGCGCGATTAGATCATCGTGCGATAGGTGAACCAGCGGTATCTGCTCGTGCGAATCGACCTCGCCCGCCCCGATGCCGGGAAAATGTTTGAGACAGCCGAGACAGCCGGCGCCTTGCAAGCCCCGCAAGTATACGGTCGTGTAACCGAGCACTTCGCCAGGTGAGCGTCCAAACGAACGGGAGTAAAGACCATTCGACAACAGATCGCGTTCGTCGGTCATGATGGACATCACCGGGGCGAAATTCATGTTGAAGCCAAGCAGGCGTAAGACTTCACCCGTGACTCGGCCAAGACTGCGAGCCGCGGCCAGGTCACCATGTTGCCGGATCACGCGCGCGGCGGGCATCGGGGTAAAGATTCGCCGCAGTCGATCGACCAATCCACCTTCCTGATCGATTCCTAACAACGGTTCGACGGGAAGCAGCTCGCGCACACCATCAAGCAGCGCGCGCAATTGTTCCGGGCTCGCGACGTTGCGTCCAAAGACGATGATCCCACCGGGCTGGACTTCGCTTACGAGCGCACGCGTCTGCGTATCCAGTTCGGTCCCTGGAAGTCCAATGTAGAAGAACTGTCCGATCTGCTGTTCGAGCGGGAGTGAATAAAGGGAATCCGATGGCATGTTCGCAGCGAGTAACGTGTCCTTGATGGTTCCTCAATGAGGACACTTTAGCACGAATGTTATTCAAAGCTGAGCTTTGATTTAGAATCCCAATCGTCGCACGCTTGACTTTGATCTTTCAGGCGCACGCAATGGTTAGCGCGCTGCGCAGGCTTTGCGGACAGGATGTCCGCGCTCCCCGTTAGTCCCGGCTAGGTTGGGATGGCAGCTTAACGGGTCCGGGAGTCAACTGGCAGTCAGCACATTGACGAGATCTTTCTCGCCACTCAATTGGAATGGAAACCAGTTTTCATGGATTCTGGCAAATAGACGTTTTCAGAGTGGCGGCCACTGCTGATCCACGAACTCCAGGTGTAATCGCTTGCGTCCATCACCTACCGGCGCCAGCCGCCGCACTGCCGCAATGACTGCGATTCGATACTGCGCGCTTCGTACTCGTATATAACGTCCGCGCACGATATTCAGGTTTGTGAAGACAGCCATGCCATGCCGACTGATGTTCTCGGTCTTTGTTGTCTCTCTCTTAGATACACGCCCGTCAGGGTCATAGATTTCAATGACGACATCATGAGCGACGTCATGGCGCGTCTCGCTGCGCCGATTGCTCGAAGCGGAGTCGTCAGGGCTCGACGCTTCGGCCGTCCTCCAGAGATCAGTTTTAGTCAGCCCGGCCGCGATTTCGTAACGCTTTGCCGGATCAGTTTCATGAGTCGCGGGACAATCCTTCCCGATGAAAGCAACCCCAATCTCAAAATGCGGTAGTTCGTCGTCGGTAGAGGGAAGCGGTCTGCAATGACGCACTACTGACCAGACGCGATACTGTTCCTGTTCGTGGTCGTAGCAGCGAAGGCGACGGGGCATGGGCAGGGTGAGATGAAGTAGTCGTCCGGGCTCGGTTGGATGGGTAATCCGCAAGCGCGCGCCAAACGGCGCCACGTCGAGTAGATGCGTTAACTCCTCCCATTCATGGTCCTCGCTCTCGCGGCACTCCACGCGCACCGGAAGAGGTAATTCCTCGCGCTGATGCCTGCGAGGCGCCTTGTAATCAGAAGCCATCAGATGCTTTTCCGTCGGCGCCTGGCCATTGCGAAATTTAGTTTCATTGCTTATGGCCCCGGCTTGGTTTCAAGCTTATCGAGGAGGGCATCGTAATAAGCCAGTGCTTCTTTATGATTTGGGTTTTGGGCGAGTTCGCTGGCAATGCGCAGCGCGTCATACCAGACACCAAAATTCTCAAAGACCTGCGCCTGGTCCAGGCGGTCTGCCGGAGTCTTCGGCGCGGTCAACCCCGCCGCCGCCAGAGCTTGCTTGACCTCCGCGGCCTCCGCGCCTGTCAAGATAACGACTCGGGCGACGACTCCATCCTCTTTCCCCGTTGGGGTTGGAGTGGAAACCCTCCATGAATACAGCTTGCCCGGCTCTAACTTCGGCGCGTCCTTCGGATAAGTCAACTCCGTCAGCGTCACGTCGGTTTGGTAAACAACCCGCGCTGACGCATCTTTGTCAAGGTCTCCCTCGTAGAGAGCGAAGTGATACGACTTTGATCCCGGCGCAATTTCCCAGGCGAAGAAAGGCCGCGCATCGTAGGCACGTCCTTCAAGCGGCGCAACCGGGCGCCGCGGATTGACTGTCTCGCGTGTCGCGCCGGCGGCAATTAATCTGGATGAAGTGTCACGCCCCGCATACTTCTCGAATCCACGCGCCCCGGAAGGCGGCTTCGGCAACGGACGCCGCTGCGCGGTCGGTGTTGGAGAGGGGTTCTGCGCACACGCTGTTGCAACGAAGCCGACAAGGCACAGCGTCAGGACAAAGAAGCCGATACTGAAAAACAGACGGGCAAAGCCAGGTACTTTGAACATAACAAACTCCTTTTTGAATATACCGGGCAAGACCACAAAGAGATTTGAATTTCCGCTTTGCCGTCTGCTTTCTTAACCCACAGCGACTGGTGCTGCCCTCTTTGCTTCCGCGCCTTTTTCCGTGACGGCAAAGATCTTGGTGCTGGCGTGCTTGCCTTTGACTTTCACTTCGCCGAGAGCTTCTGCTTCATACTTGTCATCGAGCAGGCGAGCCGTGGCCTCGCTGGCTAGCAGCGGCACGCCGTATTCTTTCGTCGTTGATTCCAAGCGCGACGCTAAATTAACTGTGTCGCCAATGATCGTATATTCCAGTCTGCGTTCTGCTCCAACCACGCCGCAGGTCGCCTCGCCGGTGTGTATGCCCACGCCGATTTTGATCAGCGGGCGACCCGTCCCTTGCCACTCTACATTCATGCGCTCGACAGCGGCAAGCATGTCCAGGCCGCAGGCCACTGCTGCGCGCGCTTCTGCTTCGTCGCCGCGCGAGGCGGGCGCGCCGAAAACTATCATCAACCCATCACCGAGGAACTTGTTGATGTGGCCACCGTGGGCGTCGACGATGGCGTGCATCCGGCTGAAGTAATCGTTGAGCCAGACCACGATTTTATCGGAGGGAGTGGATTCAGAGAGCGTCGTGAAGCTGCGTATGTCGGTGAAGATAAGCGTCACAATGCGCCGCTCACCGCTCATAATCTGATCGCGGTTTTGCCACAGCTCTTCAGCAACATCTTCTGAAACGCAACGAGAAAAAATGTCCATCACCAGGGCGCGGTTAGCCTCCGTCTCGTCGTGCAGCACGCGCTCGTGCGCATAACGCAGGCCGAGGCCAAAGGGAGTGAGCACTGCTAACCCCAACCACGTGCTCGCCAGAGGTAAAATCAAACCGTGCGCGTTAAAGGCCCAGGACGAGACAGCGAGCGTGATGACGGCGACAAACAGTACGCTCAGCAGACCCCACAGCGCGCGTAAACGAAAGACCGCCAGCGAAGCCAGTGCCAGCGGGAGAATCAATGCGATGATCTGCCAGCGGTAATGGGGCCGCACCGGCGTCTCGCCGAACAACATCGTGGCTGCTATCGTGGCGTGCAGTTCCACTCCCGGTGTGCGCGCGGGTGCATTTGGCAAGTTCCGATCGAGCAAGCGAGCTAACGCGGACGACTCATAAAAAGCCGTGGGAAACAGGTCGGGAGCATCAACGTTGCTGGCCCCAATCAGCACGATGCGGTCGCGAAAGAGATCGTCAGGTATCTGCGCATTGTTATTAAACAAGATCTCACCGGCAGAGATGGTACGAAAGGCCGGTGTACGCGCGCGAAAGTCCAGTTGCAGATTACGATCAGTACGCAGCCTCAGAATGCGTTGCCCCAACCGGACGTTTTCGTCGTCCATTGGCGTGAGAATCTGAGGCGGTTCAGTCTCCCCTGCGCGGGCCGCAAGATAACCTTCAGCCAGCCGGGCCGCAAAACTAACGTCCGTGTCTTTATCGGTTCGCACCCGCAGGAGTTGTGAGCTGCGAACGAAGCCATCGCTATCAAGCGGAATATCCACGAAGCCGACCGTGTATGCGGCGTTGCTAAACTGGGGCAGGGGAGTGATAGCTGGAAAGCCCCCGGCATCAAGCTTGCTGGCGATAACTACATTTCCGGCGTCCGCCATTGCTTTGGACAATTGCTGATCATAGGCCTTGTCTTCGGCGGATGCCCCGCCCTCTTCGCTCAAAAACACATCCAGTCCGATGACGCTTGCTCCACCTTTACTCGCGCGCTCAATCAAGCGCGCATACCAGTCGCGTCGCCACTTCTGCAAACGCACACCGGAGGCCTTGATAGCCTGCTCGTCAATTTCGATGATCGTGATCGGCTCGCTGGCGCCGCGAGTGCGCCGGTCCGTGCGCCGGACATCGCGCAGTTGAAAGAGGAGATCGAGCGCCTTATTTTCCAGGCCAGTGCTCAAGCCATAAGGACTGGATGCGTAGCTGCCGTCGCCTTTCAAAGGGCGGAGCGCCAACGCGACTCCCGCCCACACCAGGCAGGCGAGAGAAATGCCAAGCGCCCAGTACCAGCGGCTCAGTGCGTATGATGCGAATGATTTCTTCCGTTTGCGGGGCATTGCTTAAGCTCTTGTTTGATATGTAATCGAATCGCCCATTCGTGTTCTGGATCCAAGACGATCCGAGTGATGGGTTAGATGCGGCATCTGTCCGGGAACAACACCCGTCGCTCGTGCGCGCAGTCAATAAAACGATCATTAGCGCCGCGATTGTATTGCCGGTCAGAGCGCTGGTCAACATCTTATGTCCTGAGTTAGCTCGATTGTGCTACGCTTCTTACCCGTGATCAGTAATTGCAAATCGTGCAATCCGTGGGCATCTTAGAAACGTAACTATCAGGATTATGAGACCAGACACTCGCGCCTGTATTAGAGCCTTTGAAAACCGAAGCAAACTAATGCTCCTTCTTCGCCAGTGTATTGCACTCTTCTTTTCGCTCCTTACTTTCGCCTTAATCTCAAACTCTGCCAGTTCAATCTCAAGAGCCAAAGCTGAACCAATCGTCAGACCGGAACTGGTCCTTCAGACGGGTCATGTGATGAGAGTGGACGGCATCGCCTTCAGCCCTGATGGTCAGTTGCTGGCTTCTGGAAGCGCGGACAACACCATCAAGCTTTGGGATACGGCGAGCAAGCGCGAGGTGCGCACCTTGGCCGGACACACGGGCGGAATCAAAGCCGTCGCCTTTCGACCGGATGGACAGTGGTTAGCCTCTGGCGCGATAGACGGCAATATCAGATTCTGGGACGTTGCGACTGGGAAGGAGCTGCGCAACCTGAGCGGCAACGGCAGCGTGAGCACCGTGGCCTTCAGCTCTGACGGGCGCTGGTTCGCCGCCGGAAATATGGAGAAAGTGATCAAGCTCTGGGATCTCAAGCGCGAACCACTCACCCTAACCGGCCACAACGGATTCATCACGAGCATTGCTTTCAGTCATGACGGACGTTGGCTGGCCTCCGGTAGCGCGGACAAAACCATCAAGATTTGGGAGACGGAAACAGGGCGAGAGGTGCGTACTCTGATGGGCCATACCGACAGGATCACGAGTGTGGCTTTCAGTCCGGATGGACAATTGCTGGCAACGGGCAGCTTCGATACTCGTGTGAAACTCTGGAAAGTTGGCGTATGGCGCGAACAACAATTCCAGATGGGCGGTGCTGCCAGGATCCTCGCCGTTGCCTTTACTCCGGATGGGCACACGTTGATCTCTGCCGATCTCAACAAGACGATCAAGCTTTATGACGTAGCGACAGGGCGCGAGCTACGAACCATTGCCGGCGCCCGCAGTGAAGACGCGCTCGAGGCAATCGCTATCGCTTTCAGCAATGATGGAAACTGGCTCGCATCGAGCACCGGAGACAAAACGATTGAACTCCGCGATGTCGCAACGGGACGCGACGTGCACACTCTGACAACACATTCATATGGCGTTTACGCAACTGCCTTCAGCTCCGGCGGTCACTGGTTTGCTACCGGCGGAAAGGAGAACACGGTCAAGCTCTGGGAAGTTGCGACCGGACGCGAGCTGCACACGCTCGACCCCAGCGGTGGTTTCGTTAATGCCGTCGCCTTCAGTCCCGAGGAAAGCTTGCTGGCCTCGGCCAACCTGAGCGGAACTATAACTCTATGGGACGTAGCGACCGGACAGAAGGTGCGCGATCTTCGAGGCCACAGTCGCAGCGTCAACGCCGTGGCGTTCAGCCCTGATGGAAAATGGATCGTATCTGGAAGCAGCGATAACACGGTCAGGGTCTGGAACGTAGGCGACGGGCGTGAGGTGCGACCGGCCACTAATCACGCCGCCGAAGTTAGTGCCGTTGTCTTCAGCCCGGACGGAAAGTGGGTCGTCTCTGGCAGCGCCGACAAGACGTGCAAGATTTGGGACTCGGCCAGCGGACACGAGCTGCGTACTCTGTCGGGTCACAAGGGTGAAGTGCTCTCTGTTGCCTTCAGCGCCGACGGGCAATGGATAGCTTCTGCAGGTACTGACCGTGCAATCAAGATTTGGGAAGCAGCAACAGGACGAGAGGCGCGTACCCTCTTGGGCCATGCGGCTGAAGTTAAAGCTGTCGCCTTCAGCAACGATGGACGCTTGCTGGTTTCAGGCAGCAAGGACAACACGATCAAGCTTTGGGATGTAGCCACGGGACGACTGGTCAATACTCTCCTGGGCCATACCAGCGAGGTCTACGCGCTGGCCTTTAGCTCCGACGGACGTTGGTTTGTGTCAGGAAGCGATGACGGCAGCACGCGCTTGTGGGATGCCAGGACCGGAGACCCAGCGGCTACGATTATCTCGTTGCGCGAAAGCGCCGCGGGATTCTCCGCTCCACAAACAGACTGGCTGGTTGTCTCTCCCGACGGTCTATTCGACGGCTCACCCGCAGCGTGGAATCAGATCCTCTGGCGCTTTGAGCAAAGCTCTTTCAACGTGCGGCCAGTCGAAGCCTTCTTCAACGAGTTTTTCTACCCAGGCTTGCTGGCGGACATTCTGGCCGGGAAGAAACCGCGCGCGCCTCAGGATATCTCTCAGATTGATCGCCGCCAACCTGCGGTCACGGTGGCGCTCAGTGATGACAAGGTTTCGGCGGAAAGCGTCGCGACGCGCAATCTCGCGTTGAAGATACAGGTGACAGAGGCGCCACCAGATAAAAATCACCCGACGGGCAGCGGTGTGCGCGACGTGCGACTGTTTCGCAATGGCTCGCTCGTCAAGGTGTGGCGCGGTGACGTGCTGCCGGACAAAGGAAGCAAAGCCATTCTCGAGACGACCGTTCCCGTTATTGCCGGAGCTAATCAACTAACTGTTTACGCTTTCAATCGCGACAATATCAAAAGCCTCGACGCCTCGCTTGGCGTCAATGGAGCCGACAGTCTGAAGCGGCCAGCCACGGCTTATATCCTTGCCGTCGGCCTCAACACTTACGCTAACGCCGGATACAA
Organism: Pyrinomonadaceae bacterium; assembly: GCA_041499185.1. Classification (GTDB taxonomy): domain Bacteria; phylum Acidobacteriota; class Blastocatellia; order Pyrinomonadales; family Pyrinomonadaceae; genus JAOAPY01. The sequence goes on from JBGQJU010000033.1 coordinate 29,566, forward strand.
CCTGAAATATGCCGTGCCCGACGCGAATGACTTTAGCGAAGAAGTGCGTCGCAACGAACAGAACTTGTTGGGCCGCTTTGCCCATGTCGAGATCGTCGCGCTCGCGGACCAGCAAGCGACCAAGGCAAACATCCTGGCCGCTTTGCATCGACTCGCAGTAGCCGAAGAACCTTTGCCTGCCGATGCGCCGGCAGACTTTTCGAAGCTTAAAGCTGCCGAACCCGAAGATGCCGTCGTGATCTATTTCGCGGGTCACGGTCTGGCTTACCAGGAGCGTTTCTACATGCTGCCGCACGACCTCGGTTATGAAGGCTCGCGACGGCGTCTGAATGAAGCCGGCTTCGCAATCATCATGGCGCATAGTATCTCGGACCGAGAACTGGAACAGGCTTTCGAGAAGATCAATGCCGGCCAAATCCTTTTCGTGATTGACGCTTGTAATTCAGGGCAGGCGCTCGAAGCCGAAGAGAAGCGGCGTGGTCCGATGAACTCGAAAGGGCTCGCGCAGCTTGCCTATGAAAAAGGGATGTACATCCTGGCTGCCGCACAAAGCTATCAGGCGGCCTTGGAAGCAGACGAGTTCGGGCACGGGCTGTTGACCTATGCCTTGATCGAAGAAGGATTGAAGAAAGCAGCCGCCGACCGCGCGCCGAAGGACGGGCGCGTCTTGTTGCAAGAGTGGCTCGACTATGCAACCGAGCGAGTGCCGCAACTCCAGGAAGAAAAAATGCGGCAGGGACGCAACGCGGGCAATGATCTGGCGTTCGTCGAAGGCGAGGAAGCGCGCGAGTTATTGAAGCGCAGCCTGCAGCGCCCGCGCGCGTTTTACCGGCGTGACATACCGGTTCCATTGATTGCGATCAATCAGCAAGCATTGCGCTAGTGTGGTGTCTCAGAAATTCGGTTAATTGATCAATCACCGGGGCACTAGCCCGACCCGGGGTCCCCGGACGGGCAGCCCGGCTGGGGTGGGGGCGGTAAGGGAGGGCTCAGTCTTTACACGTCGCTAACACATGAGCCCTCCCTTACGGTCGGGCTAGCGCCCCGTTGGCATGCGCCGATGTTAGCGAACTTTCGAGACAGGATACTAGTTCATCTCGTAACTTCGATTCCTTGTGCGGAAAGACCAAGAAGAAGTTCACAGCAAAGCAAAGAAAGTTGGTGCCGCGTGAATACGCCCATCCGCCCTTGTTCCTTCGCTCGCTTGATGGTTCTCTGTCTGTTTCTCATTCTTGTAAATGCCAGTCAGGCATTTGCTCAAGATACAGTTACAGGCGCCTTCGAAGGCATCGTCAGCGATAGCCAAACTGGCGCGGTTTTGAAGGGCGCTGCCGTCGAAATCATAAACCAGCAAACTGGGTTGACCGTAACTCTTCAGACCGACAATCGCGGACGCTTCTATCAAGGCCTCTTGATTCCGGGCATTTACAGAGTTCGCGTCGCGTTGTCGGGTTATCAAACGCGCGAGGTGCTGCAGCGTTTGAAGATCACTTACACCGGTGAAGTGGTGCCGATTCCCGTGGCGCTCGATCCGGCTCCATCAGCCACGCCGGCAGCCACACCAACACCTGCGCCGGTGCTTGGAGTAGAAGACACAGACACTCGCGCCGGCATGAACCGAGTTGACGGTGCGAGCCGCGGCTCGTTTAGCGAAGAAGAGGTCTCAACGCTGCCGCTGCGCACGCACTCGAGCCGTACCTTCGACGAACTCGCGCTGCTGTTGCCTGGTGTGGTACCGCCGCCGCAGACGCTGGGCAGCGTCGCCGGGCCCGGAGTCGGCGCCGGCGTTGGCTCAGCAGGCCAGTTCGCCGTTAACGGCCTGCGTTCGCGCGCGAACAATTTTACCGTGGACGGATCGGATAACAACGACGAAGACATTGGCGTTCGCCGTCAGGGATTTGTAGCGCTGGTGCCGCAGCCAATCGAGTCGATCCAGGAGTATCAGGTGATCACTCTGCTCGCCCCCGCGCAATTCGGGCGCAACATCGGCGCCCAGGTCAATGCCGTATCAAAATCCGGCGGTAACAAAATTCATGGCACGGCTTATGGCTTTTTCAATTCCAGCCAGCTCAATGCGCGCAACTTCTTTGACACCACTTTCGGAAATGCCGGCTTACCGCTGCAAACGGCAACCGGCCAGCAGGTACAACTCGACGGCAAGCCGATTCTCGTCAGAAACCAGAGCGGCGGAAAAGATTCGTTCACGCTTGGCCACGGAGGGTTCGTGCTGGGCGGTCCGCTCGCGCCTGATCGAATGTTCTATTTCTTCTCGGCTGAGGGGATAGTGACCAATGCCACGCAGGAAGAAAGTTTTGCCGTCCCCACAGTTGAGCAGCGCGGCGCGTTTGGCTCCGGCGCAACCGCAATCTCGCGCAACCCGTTTGGCCGCAGGGATGCGAATGGCAACCCTGCAGAGCAAGTCTTCGCATTCCCGACGACTTCGCAGGGCGATGCGATCTTCAGTTTTTTTCCGTTTCCAAACAATCCCGGTGGCGTGTTTGGCGCCAATACGTTCACGCAAGTGCTGCCGGCCAGCCAGCGGGGCAAAGTGCTCTCGGGAAAGTTTGACGGTAACTTCAAGGTCCGCGAAAGATTGCAGACCGTCACGGCACGCTATAATTTCAGCGATGACTGGGGAGATATTCCAGCCGTCGGCGGCGCTATCTTCTCGTCGATTCGGTCGCATGTTCGAGCGCAAAATTTTTCATTCTTCCTCAACAGCAAAGTGAGCAGTCCGGCGGCGAGCAATTCAGTCTTCAATCAAGTCCGTCTCTCATATGGGCGCACGCGCCTAAACTTTGACGAGCTTCGCGACCCATCTTTTGTGCGCCCGAGCGACAGTCTGGCGAGCACTCCTTTTCTGTTGAATGCGCCTTTGTTGCTGAACTCAACGCTGCCGCGCATTCTCAGCAACACAGAGTTTGGACCAAACATTGGTCCCGTTCTCTACACCACCGATCCGACAGCGCCTCGGACCGAGGCGGCGCTCGGTGTAGTGGGCCAGATCAATATCGCTGGTTTCAGTCCGGTGGGAGTTGACGTCTTCAACTTTCCGCAACGACGCGTTAACAATACTTATCAAGCCGCTGACACGCTGACGTTGCGCGCCCGCAGCCACACGTTCACTTTTGGCGTGGACACTCGCCGTACCGAATTGAATAGTGAGCTGCCGCGTAACGCGCGGCCGCTGATCACTTTCAATGGGGCGCCGGAAATCGATCTAACGCCGGCCGGCGCCTTTACCTACACCAACCGGTTTATCACACCCGAGACTTTCGCGGCAGCCTCGGCTGCCAGCGGCTTCTCGCAAACGCTGGCGACGGGAGGCGAGTCCGCAATCGGATTGCGGTTTTATCAACTCGATTTCTTTGGCCAGGATAATTGGCACCTCAGCCCGCGGCTCTCGCTCTCGCTGGGAATGCGTTACGAATACAACACGCCACCCAGCGAAATGAACAAACGCATCGAGAAGACCTTCAATGATCCCGCGCTTAACCTTGCACCTGGGTTGGTTCATTTCATTGGCGGACGCACGCGCGTCTTCGAACCCGATCGCAACAACTTCGCGCCGCGCCTCGGCTTCGCTTATTCGCCTGAACTGTTTGGCCCAGAGCGCACTACGGTAATACGCGCGGGCTATGGTCTTTTTTACGATCAGATACTCGGCGCCGTGGTGAGCCAGTCGCGTAACGTCTATCCAACTTTTCTGACGCTCGACCTTGCCGGCGGATTCGCGAACCTGCGCTTCGTTCCCGGCAGCAGTCAATTCGGCGATTCCTGCCAGTTGGCGAATCGTTGTCCATATCAATTTATCAATCCTCAATTGGCGACGATTGGTGGTACGAGATTGGTTTTGCCGGGCACGCTTAACACCCTGAACCCGGCTATCAGTTTTGCGCAAATAGCCGGTATCGCGAATCTTGTTGGCGGTGGTCCCGTTCCCGCCTTGAGCGGATTCGGCGTGACGCTGCCCGCGCAGAAACTCGAGATGCCAATGGCTCATCAATACGACCTCACATGGGAGCAACAGCTCGCCCGAAACTTTGTAGTCTCGGCGGCTTACACCGGCACGCAAGGTCGCAAACTGCTGCGTTTCACTACGCCTAATCTCGGCCGCAATGCTTTGCTGACACCGCTGGCCTTCAGCACGGTCTTGAGCGCGGAACCGATGTTCTTTGGACTGGCCTTGCCCCCTGGCGCACACCTCACGGCTTCCGGCAATATCGCCGGCGGCCGGCCGCAAAGCACCGTCGGCGCGGTAACTCAGTTTGAGACGACGGCCAGCTCACGTTACGACGCGCTCCAACTGCAGGCGCGCGGCCGCTTTCATCGCCGCTTGCAATACCAGATGGCCTACACGCTCTCGAAAGCGACAGACGACGTATCCGACGTATTCGACCTCGCCGGGGCGTCGGCTTTGCCGCAAGACAGTTTTAATCTGGCGGGCGAACGGGGCCCCGCCAATTTCGACGCGCGCCATCGCCTGGCTTACAACTTCATTTACACGTTTAGCCGCTTCTCCTCGAATAGCCACGCATTTCGCGCGCTGTTGGGCGGATTGCAAGTCGCCGGCACCGGCCAGTTTCAAACCGGGCAGCCGTTCACCGTTAACAGCATCTTTGATGTGAACCTCGATGGCAATCTCACCGATCGCCTTGACAACACAAATGGTATTACGGTAACAAGCAGCCGTCAGCAGCCTCTGCAACTGATCACCCCGAACACGGCCGGCATGCTTGCGCCTGTGGGTCAGGATGGACGCGTCGGGCGTAACAGTTTTCGGGCCGGTAATTTGCTTGATCTGGATTTAGCCATCATCAAGAATTTTTCGATCAGGAGCAGCCAGAACCTGACGTTGCGCATGGACGTCTTCAACTTCATCAACCGCTCGAACTTTGGCATTCCCGTGCGTTTCCTCGAAGCTCCAGGATTTGGGAAGGCCACCGACATCGTAACACCCGGACGCCGTGTCCAGTTCGCTTTGAAATATTTGTTTTAGGAAGTGTACCGCAGTGCAGAACCCCGACCGTGAGGGTGGCTAGAAGTGACCGCTCCCTCGCGGTTCCGCAGCGACAGAATCGGTTGTCAGAATTTCGCAAGTCCCAGGAGTTCATGAGAAAACTTCATCAGCGCCAACCCATCCTCGCTCTAATTATCGTCCTATCTGTCTTTTCCTTTCTGGTGGTGGTTGATCGTTTGCACATCTTTCCCGTAGCCCGCGCCGCCACTTTCACTGTAACGAACACGAACGACAGCGGCGCGGGTAGCTTGCGTCAGGCGATCCTCGATGCGAACTCGACGCCCGGCGCAGATACGGTAGCCTTCAACATACCGAACACTGATCCTGGTTTCAACGGCGCTGTGTTTACGATTAGACCACTGTCTGCTCTTCCGGCGATCTTGGATGCGGGCACGACGATTGACGGTGCTACCCAGACGGCTTTCACCGGGAACACTAATACCGGCGGCCCAGAGGTTGTCTTGAACGGCTCGCTGGCAGGAGCGGGCGCTTTCGGCCTGAACATAAATGCTTCCAACTGCGTTGTGAAGGATCTGGTGATCAACGGCTTTTCCGCCGACGGTGTGACCCTCTTCGCGCCCACGAACTCTTCGATCTCCGGCAACATCGTGCAGGGTTGTTACATTGGAACCAACGCCTCGGGCACCGCTGCTGTGGGCAATGGCAACAGCGGCGTGTCGATTACCGCAGCCGTCGGCGCGCCGGGCAACATCACCGCCAGCAACAACACCATTGGAGGCACGACCGCTGCAGCCCGCAATGTGATCTCGGGCAATGCAGCCGCCGGCGTGTTGCTTAACAACTCAGCCATCGGCAATTTCGTGCAAGGCAATTTCATTGGCACGAATGCCGCAGGAACCGGCGCGATACCTAACGTTCAAAGTGGCGTCGAGATTGGTCCATTCGGCAACCCATCCACCAACAACACCGTCGGCGGCTCGACTGCGGGGGCCGGCAACGTCATCAGCGGCAACACGAGCCACGGCGTCTCCATTAACAGCTCCGCGAACAACATCATTCAGGGCAACTTCATCGGCACCAACGCGGCGGGCACAACGAGTCTTGCCAACGGCGGGCACGGCGTGACGGTGACGGCCTCCGGCAACACCACGATCTTGGCCAACGTCATTTCTGGCAACGGCGGTAACGGCGTTACTATTCAGAACACCGCCACCGGAACCATAGTGCAAGGAAACTTCATTGGCACGAACGCCAGCAGCGCCGGTGCCCTCGGCAACGGCAACAACGGCGTCTTTATCAACAGCTCTGCGGGTAATGCCGTCGGCGGATCGTTGGTGGGTGCCGGCAATGTCATTTTCAACAATGGCTTTTCCGGAGTCTCCATTTCCGGCCCCGGCACAATCAACAATGCAATTCTCAGCAACACCATCGGCAACAACGGTGGTTCCGGCATCAGCCTGATCGGCGGCGGCAACAACAACCAGGCGCCGCCGGTTGCGACATCGGTTACGAGTTCCGGCGGCTTCATCGTTATCAAGGGCAGTGCTACAGGCCCGCCGAATACAACCGGCGTAGTTCAGTTCTTCGCTAATGATACTTGCGATCCTTCGGGCAGCGGCGAAGGCCAGATCTTTCTGGGCTCGCTTCCCGCCGACTTTGAGGCCAATGGCAGCACAAATGGAGATCCAGATCCGCTGCCAGGAAATATCGCCGCCGGAAAGTTTCTGACGGCGACTACCACGGACGCGAACAACAACACGTCAGCATTCTCCATCTGTCGCGTAGTTACTAATCCCAGCTTTAACATTAGCGGTCGCGTGTTGGATGGCAGCGGCAATCCGATCAGCGGGCTCTCAGTTGATTTGAATGGTGCGGTGCAGACGAGTACCAACGCAAGTGGCAACTACGTATTCGGCAGCCTCGCGGCGGGCGGCAATTACACAGTCAGGCCTTCCAATACGAGCTATTCTTTCACGCCGGCGAATCAAACGTTTACTAACCTCAGCGCAGATCGCCTCGCGAATTTTGTCGGAACGCAAACCGTCGTCAATATTACGGGCAAGGTGACCGACAGCAGCAATGCTCCCATCAACAACGTCACCGTGCACCTGAGCAGGAATGGCACCGAGGTGCTGGGTGGCACGACGGATGGCCTGGGCAATTACACTATCAACAATCTTCCGGCGGGAGCTACCTATGTGGTGACGCCCACAGGCACCTTCGCGCCCTCAAGTCAGACCTTCAGTAATCTAACTGTGAATGCGACGGCGAACTTCAAAGCGGCGCCAAGTATTCCTTCGCAATGCAACACCCCGAGCCTGGGCGCGACAAACTTCGCCGCAGGGTCCAATCCATATCATGTGGCGGTGGGTGACTTCAATGGCGATGGCAGGCTCGATCTGGCAGTCGCGAACCTCAGTTCCACTGACGTTTCGATCCTGCTCGGCACAGGCGCGGGCACCTTCGGCGCCGCCACCAACTTTCCGGTGGGCACAAATCCTAATTACGTCGCCGTCGGCGACTTCAATGGCGATGGCAAGCTTGATCTGGCAGTGACGAAGAATACCGGTTCGGTCTCCATCTTGCTGGGCACAGGCACGGGCAGCTTCGGGGCCGCAACCCCCTTCGCTGCTGGCTCAAGTCCCGACTCCGTCGCAGTAGGCGACTTCAACGGCGATGGCCAGCTCGATCTGGCAGTAGCGAACCTCCTTTCCGATAACGTCTCGATCTTGCTAGGCACAGGCAGCGGCACCTTCAGTGCCCCAAGCAACTTCGCCGTAGGCACATTTTCGTATTCCGTCGCAATGGGCGACTTCAACGGTGACGGCAAGCTTGATCTGGCAGTCGCGAATTTCAGTTCCGACAACGTCTCGATCCTGCTGGGCACAGGCACGGGCAGCTTCAGTGCGGCAACCAACTTCGCTGCCCCAAGTCCCGATTTCGTCGCGGTGGGCGACTTCAATGGCGATGGCAAGGTTGATCTGGTGGTGACGAGTGTGAATTCCAGCGACGTCACGATCTTGCTGGGCACAGGCACGGGCAGCTTCAGTACCTCAGCCTTCCCCGTATCGACAAGCCCTTCCGTCGCCGTGGGCGACTTCAATGGCGACGGCAAGGTTGATCTGGCAGTGGCGAACGCGGGTCTCTCAATCCTTCTGGGGACAGGTACGGGGAGCTTCGGTGCCCCAACCCCCTTCGCGGCGGGCTCAAATCCACACTCCGTCGCCGTCAGCAATTTCAATGGTGATGGCAAGCTTGATCTGGCAGTGGCGAATCAGGGTTCCGACAACGTATCAGTCCTGCTGAACAATGGAGCGACCTGCAACACGCAGACATCACTGACTATCTCCGGGCAAGTTAAAGATGCCCAGAACAATCCATTGCCCGACGTAACCGTCACGCTCTCGGGCACCATCACGCGCGTGGTACAGACCGACATTAATGGCAACTATTCATTCTCGAACCTAACGCCGGGCGGCAACTATTCGGTGACGTTGCAGAGCAACTACTTTGTTTTTGCGGCCTCGCGCTCTGACTTCTTCAATCTCAGCAGTAATCAAACTCCCAACTTTGTTGCCGCACCGGTAGCGGCGCCGTCACCAACGCCGCCGCTGAGCGATGATTTCACCGGCTCCGCACGCGACCCGAACAAATGGAATCTGGGAACGCAGACGCTGCCGCCCGGCGCTCTTGATCCGCTCGTGACCACGGCGCAGATTAATGGCCAATTGGTAATCACGCCGTTGACGCAAGCCACCGGCATGCACTACAACGGCTACGTCTCGGCCAATTCCTTCGATCTGCGCAACGGCAAGGCGACCGTCGAGCTGGTCAAGGCAGCAGCGGGCGGCGCGGATACAATCTTTGGCATTGGGTCCGACTCAGATAACTTCGCCCGCTTTGTGGTCCATACGCCCGGCGCGCCGAGTGCTTTGATAACGACAACAGCACGCGAGGGAATTGAAGGACTACTCGATGCAACAACGGCACTGTTGGTGTTTCAGGTAAAAGTGGGCGGGCAGTTGACTGCGCTCAGCATTAACTACGATCCGGTACAGCATCGCTTCATGCGTTTCCGCCACGTGCCGGCCATCAACTCCATCGTGTTTGAGACCAGTCCGAACGATATCGACTACACGGTGCAGCACACGGTGGTATTGCAGAAAGGCGTTTCGGCATTGACCGCCGAACTCACTGCGGGCACCTCAAACCCCGCAAATCCTGGCGCGGCAGTCTTTGATAACTTCAGTCTGGTGACCAGCACTTTTCAGTTCAGTGCCACCAACTACACCGTGGGTGAGGGTAATGGCTCGATCTCGATTACAGTGACGCGCAGTGGTAGCACAACAGATGCTGCTTCGGTGGACTTCGCGACCGCCGATGGTACCGCCCTGCAGCGGACGAAATATATCAATGCGGCGGGCAGGCTAACGTTTGCGACAGGCGAAATGAGCAAGACCTTCGACGTGTTGATTGAAGATAACGCTCAAGCAGAAGGCGATGAGACGGTCAACCTGCTCTTGATGAATCCTGTCGGCTCAGGATTGAACAGTCCCGCGCGCGCTCTGCTGAACATCATCGATAACGATACGACGGTAGCGACGGGTAATCCGCTGGACGACGCGCAGTTCTTCGTTACCCAACACTACTTTGATTTTCTCAACCGCACGCCCGATCCGGGAGGCTTGAGTTTTTGGACGGGCACGATCACCCAATGCGGCGCCGATCCGACTTGCGTCAGGAATAAACGAATCGATGCTTCCAACGCTTTCTTCTACGAGTTGGAGTATCAGCAGACTGGCGCTTACGTCTTTCGCGTCGATCGCATAGCCTTTGGCAATCATCAGCCGTTTCCCAACCCGTTTCCAGATCCCAATTTTCCGGGCGAGGCGGAAAAACTGGTGAGCTACGCGGCCTTTGCCGCGGATCGCGCACGCGTAGTCGGCGGCTCAGCCCTGAACGTAGCACAATTGGACCTCGCGAATGCTTTTGTGCAGCGTCCCGAATTCATAAGCAAGTATCCCGCCAATCTGGATGGACCCGCATTCGTCGATGCAATGCTCGGAACGATCATGAACGATCTGGGGGTGAACCTGAGTTCGCAGCGCGCCGCGCTCATCGACCTGTTCAACCAGGGCGGACGCGGCAAAGTGCTCTATCGTCTGGCGGACGATAACGTGCAGACAAATCCGATAAATAATCGGCCATTGATCGACGCCGAGTACACCCGGGCGTTTGTCGCGACGCAGTATTTTGGCTATCTGCGACGCGACGCGGACATCGGCGGTTTTCTGTTCTGGCTGGGCCAGGTCAGCAGCGCGCCACCGCGCGACGTGCCAAAACAGCATGCCATGGTTTGTTCCTTCATCACGTCCGATGAATACCAGCAACGCTTCAGTTTGGTGGTCACGCATCACAATAGTGAATGTCCGCATTGAGCCAACTCTCACGCGGATGAGGGCAAAGGCCAACAGCGACCGCTAGGGCCGCGTTGCTGTTTGAACTCAAGCGATCTTGATCCCGATCGATTCCAGGAACCTGGTGGGACGATCGCCGCCGATCATCGCGAAGATGTAATCGTTGGGTATGGTGAGCTTTACTTCGCTGGTTCGCGCGTTCATTAACACAACCTCAGCGTCGCGTATCTCTTTGATCGCGGTGCCAAAGTAGGCCTTGAGCTTGCCTTCGTCGATACATTGGTAAACCTGCAGCTTGTTAAGAAACTTCAGATCGTTTTTCATGTCGCTGCGGATCACCAGAGTGACGTCGTTGATCTCATCGTCACTGCGGAAAGCGATCTGATCGCCGTTGCGTTTGGCAACGAGATCGACGGCGGCTTCGATCGCGGAGTTGCCGGCGCCGACAACGATAATCCGATTCTTTTTGTAGCCTTCGGGATCGGTCAGTTTGTATTTGACCTTGTCCTCGGTGCCCCCGTCGCGCGCGATCTTCATTTCTTCGCCGGGCACTCGTAACTTCATCGGCGTACCGCGGTTGCCCAGCGCCAGCACGATGCGGCGCGCGTGATAGCTGACCTTCTGGCGCTCAAGTCCTTTTTCAGTTTGAACCACGAAGTAATCGCCGTCTGCGGCCTTCTCGACTTTCTTGCAGCTCTCCCCTTCATTGATTATCACTCCGTTAGTGTTCATTGCACCGATCCAGGAATCGAGAATCTTTTCGCGCTGCTCGCCAAGGCCGTCGACCGCAATCGTGCCGCGCGAGTCCATCGTTTCCGGTTTGAAGAAAACGTACTTGCCCTTAGGATAGGCGTCAATGGTCGCAAGCACCTTATCCTGCTCGATGCCGAGGTAACGCAGCTTGAAGTGCTTGGCGGTGATGGCTGCCGAAAGCCCGGCCGGGCCGATGCCGATAATCGCGACATCAACTTCGGCTTTGGGCTCAGGGCCCGCCCACTTGTTCAGGTCATGCGCGATATGTTTGATGACGTCGGCTCCTTCGTTCGCGGCGTTTTTGATCAGCGGCGTGCCGGACACGTCGCCGATGATGTAACAGCCGGGTACGTCGGTCATAAACGTAGCATCGCGCGTTGGCACGGGACGAGGCTTAATCTTCTTGGTTGTGTTGACGACTATGCAGGCCTTGGGATTGACCGGGCACTCGACCTGACAAGCAGTGTCTTCCATACACTGATCGCGGGCCACCGGCGATGCGATCCCGTTAACGATCGCGAGTACGTCGTGTGGGCAGGCCTCAACACAGGCATGGCAGCCAATGCAGCGCTCGGGAAAAATTACCGGATGAGGGTAATCAGGCGCGTCCGGATCAAGCCGTTCGAGGTCCTCTTTCGAGATCTGAGAAACCTCAGCAGCCGCGTCCTCGGGTGGCGCGACCGGCTCTTCCAACAGGCGACGCGCGCGTTCTGCATCGCGCACCGCAAACCAGAAACCGGCAATCACCAGAAAGACGCTAATGCCGGCCCAGCCATACCACGGCAGACCGCCAAAATAACTCTTAGTTTTATCTTCTGAGATCAGATTGATCGACAGAAGCATCGTCATCAGGATAATGATGATAAGTAGTTGCGACTTTCTCATCTTCGCTTTTAGATCTTTGTCCTTTGTCCTTTGATCTTAGTAGACCGATTCGCAACGAACCAAGGACAAAGTACAAAGTTCAAAGTACCGAGCTAACTTACTTTCCCTCCGCGATCGGTGGCGCTGAAGTTGCCAGCAGATCCGGATTCCAGTGGCGCTTATCCTTGACGTGCTGGACGTGGCACGATATGCAATTGGGGGCGCCGGCGGCAATGGATGCTCTTCCTGACGGATCGATCAAACCGCTATGGCACCGGCCACACGTCTGGCGCGGATACTCTCGATCAATCGGGTTAAGTGAGCGATGACAGCTCGAACATGAAAGCACTGGGATCGAACCCGGTCCCGCACTCGGGACGCCCGTTACACCGCCGGTTGCCTTCACGTTGTAAATATGAAGCGCGTGAAATTGTTCTTTGCGCCAGACTTGCTCATTATAAGCAGGCAGGCGGAGGGCCGCGATCTTCGGTCTGGCCGCAAGCTCTTCCGCATCGAGACCTTTCCACTTCCACTCACCATTAACCACCGGATAGCCCAACGTGCCGCCGTGCGGAGTGCCGACCGTCCGGCCCTTGTAAGTTTTCGTGTTTTTGTCCGTATGACACTTAGCACAGGAATTCAGCGCCGCCTGCATCGGCCGTAGAGCCCTTCCTTTATGCTCCGAATGACAGTCCAGACACCCAATGCCCGCGTCGGCGTGCGATTTGGTCACCGTCCCAACAAAAGCTTCGGTGGTGTGACAAGACGCGCAACGTGCTTCCATGCCGCTGCGAAGCGAATGGCAGGTCGTGCACGATCCGGCGTTTGGTTGTTTGGCCACTGCCGGCATCAGGGTAAGACTAGCCCGGCTGTGCGCATTCGAGATGGGGTCAGGTGCATAGGCAGACGTATACCAAAAAGCTGCGGCGATCGATAACGCGCCCAGCACGATGGCCGACCAGAGGAAGAGCGCGAACGGCCAGGGACGCACCAGGTCGCGCGTGGGCGTCCAGTTGAAGCGGGCCTTTCCCAGTCGCGGCGGCTGGCGCGGATGAAGTGGTGACTGGCGCGCTGCTTTCTCTCTGGTGCGCTTGCCCCAGAAGAGATCGAGCGCCTGGGCCACCTCAGCGGGCGCAGGTGCTGCCACTTCTCTGGCGACGGGCTGCGCTGCCCGCGCCTCCTCCCTGGCTTCGACCTCCCCAATGCGCAGGCCAAATTGCAGAGTAACGGTTATCTCCAGCGCTTCATCCTTGCGGTCCACCCGAAGGAAAAACGGCCCAATGCGCACCTCATCGCCGCTGGCGAGCGCTTCGGGCGCCTCACGCGTTACCAATCTGCCGTTGAGCGTGGTCGAATTTGAAGAGCTGAGATTGAAAAGATAAAAACGTCCTTCGATCTCTTTGATACCGGCGTGCAGGCGCGAGACGTCTGGGTGATTCAACAGGAGATCGCGGCCGGGAGCGCGCCCGATCTTCAATCCTTCCGCAACCAGAGTTGTCGGATCGAGACCGCGATCTTCACGAACGATAAGAAACGTGCTGAGCTGCTCTTTCATTTCAGGGTTATCGGGTAGCGAAAAACACGACCTGGATGATGTGCACTACCAGCAGCGCCAACATCAGTGCTGATGTAACCACATGCGGGGCGAGCCACAGCTTCAGCAGTTGATGCAGATAAATAAGCGCATCAACCCGCCGTAACGTCGCGCTTGTCTCCACCGCCTCGATCAACTGCCGCCGAGCATTGGGATCACTTAAGGGAGCCGCTGCAATTTCAAACTCCTCGCGCGCCTCGGCCAGCAGCGCCGATAGCGGCTCGCGGCGCACGTACTGCCGCGCCAGGTATGATAATGACAGGAATCGACGGCGCACCTTGCCTTCGATCAACTGGCGCACTTCTTTGTTGCTGATATCGATCAGCGCGAGTGTCTCGCGCAATTCTTCCCGCCGCGCTTTCAGGTCTTCAAACAACAGCGGGTCGCCTTCGATGCTGGTCATGATTCGGGGAACGACCAGGTAACAGGCAATACCGAACAGCCCCGAAAGAATCACCAGGTCAAACGAAACCATTAACGTCGAGGTGAGCACCCCGCCCGAGCTGCGCCCACCGTGCAAGAGCAGCAATACGCCTGCGATAACCCCAAGATAGACATGAGCCAGCAGCCAGTAACGAAGCGGTCCGGCCCGCCTTCGGTACACCTGCTTTCGCCCCGGGTAAGTCATCGCCGCCGCGATACCCACGAGCCCAACGATTCCCGTAATCCAGCGCACAGTCAGCCACGTGTTACCCAGTCGTCCGTCGAGCGTGTATTTTCGCGCCGCCCACACGGTGGCAATAGTGAGCAGAAGAAGCCCGACAACTCCCGCAATGTGGCAGAGCTTGGCGAGCGGATCGCTCTTGTGAATGTCTCGCCCGATTGCGTGGGTCTGGTCGCGGTAGATGAGTCCAACGGCGCTCTTCGCTCCGTCAAAATACTCCTTTGGATTAACGCGTACGAGCGCTCCGGTCGGACAGTTCTCTTCGCACGAAAAGGCCTGCTTGCGTGCCCCGGCTGGATTGAGTGGTGTGTTATTGCACAGATTGCATTTGACCGCGAGCAGGTCTTCGGTCTCAGTAACGGCGGGAGGAAGCGCCGGTGGCGCAAGGGTGAACCAGCTCCTAAGCCGAGCGCTGAAAGGCTCCTTAGGGGGTGTCGGCCGTTTGCGCGGTACCATGGAGATAGCGTTGTACGGACACTGTGTTGCGCAGTCGCCGCACCCGATGCAGGTCTTGGGCTCGATATCGATCTGTCCGCCCGGAAAACGACCGATCGCGCCAGTGGGACAACCCGTGAGGCATTCCGGATCTTGGCAGTGCAGGCAGACTTGCGGCGCCAGCACGTGCTGAATGGATTTGCTTCTTGGTTTGACGGGCCTCTCGATATGTATGCCGCGTCTTAGCAGTCGAGATTGGCCATGAACCTTGTGACACGCCATCGAGCAATTGCCGCAGCGTATGCACAAATCCATATCCATTACGAGCAGATTTGTGCCGTCGATGATCCCTGTACTAACCTCATTGTTTATTGCGGTGACCACGCGCTTGTCGTAAAGCGCCTCGACTCGCGCCTCGTCATCCACGCTGGAGAATGCGGAGAAGGTTCGATGCAGAGTGTCACAAAGCTGGGCATCAGCACGTAGCAGAGCGAGTGGGATCTCCAGGACCTCTGTGCGCGCGAGCACCGTCGTCGTGTAACGCCAGTTCTCTTCGCCACGCAGGCTTTCCAGGCCCAGGCAATTGCCCGCGCCCAAAAAATCCGCACTGATATCTTCGTCGACCTCCATCATCATGTCGGTCAGATAAGGGAGACGACCTGTTCCGCGAGTTCGTCTGACCCAGCCGTTCTTGATGAAAACGACACGATCGATTAGGCCGTCTTCGCGAGACAGTACGTGCTGCTTACCAAAAATCTTGAATTCAGCTATCTGCTCGAGTTTCCGCATCACTTCGCGAGTAATGGCGCCAGCGCTCGCCTGGTTAAGATCCTCGAGCGTGCGTTTCAGACCATATTCCCGATAAGTGGCTTCCAGCGCGCCCCCAAATTTAGGAAGTTTCCTCAGTAACCTCAGCGCCGGCCGCTCGATCTCCAGCACCTTCGCCTGGCTGTTCGGAGGAACGACGATGGTCGCGTTACGCGGCAATCCGGCAAGGACCGACATCTCGCCGAAACTTCGACCCGGTTGCACTTCATTAACTTTTTTCCGCTCGCTACTTTCGCCCTCTTGTATGTAAACATCGAGCTTGCCGTCGACCAGAATATAGAAACTGTTTCCGCCCCATTCGCCCTCACGTATGATTTCCTCGTCGGGCCCATAGACGAAGAGGCGCACGTAAGGCCCGACCTTTTTGCCCGTGTAGTTGCGCCCGTAAGCGATTACCTCCAGGTCAAGCTCATAGGTGAAATGACCGTCATGTTTTTCGACTAGTTCGTCGACGAGGTTGACACTGCGGATCGCGTCGAGAATCCTGGTGTGATCTGTAATTTGGTCAGGCATGCCGAATTATGGTCCACTGAGAATGAACACCTCTAGACGCCCGCATTTATACACTATTGAGAATGGAAAGATAAAACTATTTGCAATTATGTGATATTCTCTCGCCTCGCCCGAACGTGTAGAAAATCATCGGCAGTGCAGTCCGACCGCGCAGCAACTCGTTTCTGGCCGCTACGGTTTCCATCTCGCGGGATACTGAAGTCAGTCAACATCGGCACGGTCACCCGGACCGAAGATCATAGCGTTTCGGTTTGAAAAATATTTTGGCCCCGGAGCCGCACGGCCACGAGCAGCGATGCACGAAACCCTTGTCGACCAGGAGGTCCGGAACAATGGAAGCGACTACCGCTCTACAACCGCCGGCTCAAGTTGATTCGCTGAGCGTTAACACCATCCGCACGCTGGCGATGGACGCAGTGCAGGCTGCAAACTCCGGCCATCCCGGGACGCCGATGGCGATGGCGCCGGTGGCGTATACGCTCTGGAACGATTTTCTGCGCTTTGATCCGGACGATCCCATCTGGCCGAACCGAGATCGGTTTGTGCTCTCCATGGGCCATGCGTCGACGCTGCTTTACAGCTTGCTGCACTTGACCGGCGTCAAAGCGGTCAATGCCCAATACGAGAAAACCGGCCAGCCCAGCGTTACCCTTGACGACATCAAGAACTTCCGCCAACTTGACAGCCGCTGCCCGGGGCATCCGGAGTATCGCTGGACTTCCGGCGTTGAAACAACGACGGGGCCGTTGGGGCAGGGAATTGCCACCAGCGTCGGGATGGCGATCGCATCGCGTTGGCAGGCGGCTTACTTTAATCGGCCCGGCTTCGCGATGTTTGATTTCCGCACCTACGCGCTCTGCGGCGATGGCTGCATGATGGAGGGCATTTCTCATGAAGCCGCGTCGCTGGCCGGGCACCTGAGACTCTCGAATCTCTGCTGGATCTACGACAACAACAAGATCACGATCGAAGGCAACACGTCATGGGCTTTTACTGAAGACGTCGCCACTCGCTTTATCGGCTATGGCTGGAACGTCACACGTGTTGGCGACGCAAATGATCTGGAGATGTTAAAGCGCGCCTTCCAGGTTGCGCAGAAAGAAGACGAACGACCGACCCTCATCATTGTCGATTCTCACATCGCCTGGGGCGCGCCGAATAAACAAGACACGCACGCGGCCCATGGCGAACCGCTCGGCGAAGAAGAGATCAGACTAACGAAACGAAACTACGGTTGGCCGGAAGATGCGAAGTTTCTCGTGCCCGATGAGGTGCGAGAAAACTTCCGGCGCGGCATTGGCTCGCGCGGCAAGCGACTGCGCGATGCATGGTTCGCAAAGTTGGAAGAATACAAGAAAGCTTATCCCGAGTTGGCGGATCATCTTGTGCGAATGCAAAAACGGGAGCTGCCCGACGGCTGGGACAAAGACATTCCAAAGTTTGACGCGGACGCGAAGGGGCTCGCCGGTCGTGACGCGTCGGCCAAGGTTCTCAATGCGATAGCGAAGAACCTGCCATGGCTGATTGGTGGCGCAGCCGATCTGGCGCCTTCGACAAAGACGCGTTTGACGATTGACGGCGCCGGCGACTTTCTCGCGGAAACACCGGCGGGAAGAAACTTTCATTTCGGCGTACGCGAGCACGCGATGTCGTCAATCGTGAACGGCCTGGCGCTTTCGAAGGTTCGTCCTTACGGCTCGGGCTTTTTGATCTTCTCCGACTACGCGCGCGGGTCGATTCGCCTCAGCGCGATCATGGAGATTCCCACGATTCACATTTTCACGCATGACTCGATCGGCGTCGGCGAAGATGGGCCAACGCACCAGCCGGTCGAGCAACTCGCGAGCTTGCGGGCTATTCCTAATCTGATCGTGTTCCGGCCGGGTGATGCGAATGAAGTTGCCGAAGCCTGGCGCACAATCATGCCGCTCAAGCACGAGCCGGTTTGTCTGATTCTCAGTCGCCAGGCGTTGCCGACGTTGGATCGCGCGAAATACGCGAGCGCTGATAACACGAGGTTTGGCGGCTATATTCTCGCGGATGCGGCCGGGCCAGATGGGAAACTCGACGTGATTCTCTTAGGCACGGGTTCCGAACTTTCGCTGTGCGTCAGCGCTTACGAAAAACTTGTGGCTGAAGGCGTGAAGGCGCGCGTGGTAAGTCTGCCCTCGTGGGAACTCTTCGAGCACCAGTCTCAGGAATATAAAGACAAAGTTATCCCGCCAACGGTCAAAGCGCGAGTGGCGGTCGAGCAAGCCGGAAGGTTCGGCTGGCAGCGATATGCCAGCAGCACTGAAGCGATTATCGGTATGCGAACATTCGGAGCCAGCGCGCCCCTGAAGGAGTTAACCAAAAAGTTTGGCTTCACGGTCGAGGCCGTGGTTGCAGCCGCCAAAAAAGAGATCGCCAGAGTTGAATGAAGCTAGCCGCTATTTCGTTCAGGACCTAAGGAGCAAACCTATGAGTAATCCACTTGTCGCAGTGATGAAGCTGGGCCAGTCAATCTGGTACGACAACATTCGCCGCGCCATGCTTGTCAGCGGTGATCTGCAAAAGAAGATCGATGAGGATGACTTGCGAGGCGTCACGTCGAATCCCACTATCTTTGAAAAAGCGATCACCGGTTCGACGGACTATGACGAACAAATGCGGCAGCTAATTACCGCCGGCAAGAGCGTCAAGGACATTTACGAAGCCCTGGTCATCGACGACATTGGTCGCGCCGCGGATATCCTGAAACCAGTTTACGACAAGACGGACGGTATCGACGGCTACATCAGTCTCGAAGTGAACCCGCGGCTCGCCTATGACACCGCAGGCACAATCGAGGAGGCTGACCGCCTATTCAAGACCCTTGGCCGGAAAAATGTGATGATCAAAATTCCGGCCGCGCTGGAAGGCCTGCCGGCGATTGAAGAAGCAATCTATCGCGGCATCAATGTTAACGTCACGATGATCTTCTCGATTGAAAACTACGAGCAGGTAGCCGAAGCTTTTATCAAAGGACTGGAAAGACGCGCGGCGGAAGGCAAAACAGTTGATCGCATAGCCTCGGTCGCCAGCTTCTTTGTCTCGCGAGTCGACTCGATGATCGATACCGATCTCGACTTTCGCGCGCGGCACAGTTCGGGCGAGTAGAAAGCGACGCTGGAAAATCTCTGCGGCAAGGCGGCGCTCGCCAATGCCAAGCTCGCTTACGCGCGCTTCAAAGAGATCTTCTATGGTGAAAGATTTGCGGCGCTGAAAGCTAAAGGCGCGCAGGTGCAGCGTCAGCTCTGGGCCTCGACGGGAACCAAGAATCCAAAATATTCCGACGTTTTATACTTAGACAATTTGATCGGGCCGGACACAGTCAACA
The DNA here is from genome assembly GCA_041499185.1 of Pyrinomonadaceae bacterium. GTDB lineage: Bacteria > Acidobacteriota > Blastocatellia > Pyrinomonadales > Pyrinomonadaceae > JAOAPY01. The sequence continues at coordinate 48,973 of JBGQJU010000033.1, forward strand.
CTGTTCCTCCGGCGACCTACACGGCGTTTCGCGATCATGGAAAAGTCGCGCTGACGCTCGAACAAGGCCTCGATGAAGGCCGCGAAGTAATCGCGAAACTGGCCACACTAGGAATTGATCTAAGGGAAGTCACGGCAAAACTGCAGGCTGACGGGCTTAGTTCTTTCGTCGGCTCTTTCGACACGCTGGCGGAGTCAATCGAATCAAAGCGTGACGCGCTTGTTTCCGGCATCCATCAGCGGCTGACTGCTTCGCTGGGGAAATATGGCGACGCGGTGAGCGCGGCGATCAAGGAAGCCGACAAGGGCGATGTGATGCGACGCATCTGGCGTAAGGACGCCGCGCTTTGGAAGGACGATGCGGCTCATCAAAAAATCATCAAGAACGCGCTCGGCTGGCTCGCCGTTCCGGACATGATGATCGGCGTCGAAGAAGATCTCATCCGTTTTTCGGATCGGACGCGAGGCCTGCGCCAGTTCAAGCATGTCATGCTCTGTGGCATGGGCGGCTCGTCGCTCTGCCCGGAAGTCTTTCGGCAAACTTTTGGTCCGCAGGAAGGGTACCCCACGCTTTTGGTGCTTGACTCAACCGACCCGGACGCGTTTTGCGACATCGCGGATCAGATCGATATCACGAAGTGTCTCTTTATCATCTCGTCGAAATCCGGCACGACGACCGAGCCGCTGGTTTTCTACAAATACTGGTACGACCAGGTTGGCAAGCGCAAGGAGAATCCCGGTGAGTGCTTCGTCGCGATCACTGATCCGGGAACGCTGATGGACCAGATGGCGACGGAAGATAAATTCCGCCGCATCTTTCTCAATCCGGCGGACATCGGCGGACGCTACTCCGCGCTCTCTTACTTCGGCATGGTGCCGGCCGCGCTGATGGGACTCGATGTGAAGAAGCTTTTGGATCGCGCGGAAAGAATCGTTCATTCGTGCGCTTCCGTCGTGCCGGCGGCCGATAATCCTGGCGCGCGGCTGGGCGCGATCATGGGCGAGTGCGCGAAGGCGGGACGCGATAAACTGACCATCGTTGCCGACCCGAAGATTTCATCGTTGGGTCTCTGGGTTGAGCAGTTGCTTGCCGAAAGCACGGGCAAGGAAGGCAAGGGAATTATTCCCGTCGCCGGCGAGGCGCTGGGATCGCCTTCGGTTTATGGCGATGATCGCTTGTTTGTCTCGATCTCAGTCGGCAAGCTCGATAGCGAAACCGAAGTAAAGCTCAAAGCGCTCGAAGCCGCGGGCCACCCGGTCGTCTACCGCACACTGACCGACCTTTACGATCTCGGTGAAGAATTCTTCTTGTGGGAGATCGCAACTGCGTTTGCCGGGTGGCGCCTCGGCATCAATCCTTTCGATCAACCGAACGTGCAAGAGTCCAAAGACGCAACGAAAGAACTGCTGGAGAAGTTTGCCAGCGAGGACAAGCTGAACGAGCAGGCAGAGCTTGTCACTGACGGCACGCTGACGGTTCGCGTAAGCGATCAGGACATAGTGAGAGAGAACAGGCCCGGTATCACTCCGCCAGAAGGACCACTGCCGTCTACTTCTGTTCTTGATGCGCTGCGCGCGCACCTTGCACGCGCCGGCGCCGGCGACTATATCGCGCTTCTAAACTACATCGAAGAGACGCCCGAGAATGAGTCGATCATTCAGCAGATGCGCACGCATTTGAGAGATGCGACCCGGTGCGCCACCACCACGGGATACGGGCCAAGGTTCTTGCACTCCACCGGACAGTTACACAAAGGCGGCCCCGCTACAGGAGTCTTTATCCAGGTGACCGCGCCGGATAGAACTGATCTGCCGATACCCAACCAACCCTATACATTCAGCATCCTGAAGCAAGCTCAGGCGCTCGGCGATTTTCGTTCCCTTTCTTCGCGCGGGCGGCGCGCGATTCGCGTTGACCTGGGCGCGGACACAACCGCCGGTCTGAAGCGACTGCACGATGTGATCGTCGAGGCTATTCCGCGTTCAGGCGCGACGACGACTTAGTCAGAACCGCCTGCGGTAGCGGGCGGTTGCAACTATCGGATCAATACTCCACATTGTTGATATCAACCGCCCGCTACCGCAGGCGGTTCTGACA
>JBGQJU010000034.1:0-50925 GCA_041499185.1 Pyrinomonadaceae bacterium
GCCGAGAATGTTAATGTGTACGTCACACCCGCCTGAAAGCCGGAGATTGATTGGGAGATCGCCGCGGGACTTCCTCCCTGCAGGAATGCCACTTGGTTGCCTTCAGGCGCGTTAGGATTGTTCCAGGTGAAACCGCTGCCGTTGCTGGTTACACCCGAGTTACCCGCAAACGTCCATGATGCGCCTGTGGGATTATATTGATAAGCCCCTGCTCCCAGCGCGGGAGTCTCAAATCCCGCATTACCGGCAGACACAACAGACGGCGCTGCGTAGGCAATCCGCACCTTGTCAATAAAGGCTGTGTTGTCGCCGCCGTTTGAATTCAGGCCAGCGAACTTCAGCACATGCGCGCCCGCCGTCGTCGTGAACGTGGTCGAGTAGTCGGCGTAACTCGTGCCGGATGGATGGAATGTTCCCAGCAGAGTGTTATCCAGATAGACCTGGAAATCCTGCGAAGTGGCGCAACAGGGTCGTTGCGCCGCCGAGAATGTTAATGTGTACGTCACACCCGCCTGAAAGCCGGAGATTGATTGGGAGATCGCCGCGGGACTTCCTCCCTGCAGGAATGCCACTTGGTTGCCTTCAGGCGCGTTAGGATTCGCGTAGGTGAAACCGCTGCCGTTGCTGCTTACACCCGAGTTACCCGTAAACGTCCAAGCTGCGCCTGTGGGATCATACTGATAAGCGCCTGCGCCCAGGGCCGGAGTTTCAAATCCCGCATTGCTGATACCCAAATAGAAGCTGGTTGTTGTAACCAACAGTTGTCCGCCGCGATAAATGTATTCGCGCTCCAAGGTGCCGCCGCTTGTGCCAGTGTAGTCGGCAATGTCTTGACCGAAGATGTCGTAGACCATCGTGCGCGTGACGCCGTTAGCCGTCGTCTGCACGCGCTGGCCGGCGCAGTCATAAACTGAGGTCTGACTTACTCCAGTGCCAGTCGCGGAGAGTTGGCGATTATTGGCATCGTAGGCATAGCTCAAGCCGCGGAACTTTGAGTCACTGGTGATGTTGCCCGCGCCTGGATTGCCGTTGTCGTAGGTAACGCCCGAAGTGAACCGATTCGTCGAGCTGCTGATATCAGTGCTTACGACTGGCGTGAACGGAACGCCATAGTTTTCGCTGCTGTTGCTGGATTGAAACCGATTGCCCCAGCGGTCGTAGGTGTACTTGAATTGCCACGTTTTGTTGTTGTTGTCGCCCTGCTGAAACTCCGCTGCAATTGAAAGCCGACCGAGCTCGTCATAGGTGAAGCGCTGATCCCATTCTTTTGTCGCCGCTCCATTGATCGTCCCATCGACGCGCCCAATTTGGCCGTTGTTCTTCGTCGTGTCGACCGCCCCGGTCGCTTGATTGACCTGGCCGTAGGAATAGTTATAGCGCTGAAGTTCGGCGCCGTTGGCGCTCTGCTTCAGTTTGATCTCGCTGGCTTGCAGCGCGTTGTTGTATGTCATTGAGTGAACGGCGCTGTTGCCAAACGTCTCAGAAGAAAGTCCACCGTGAGGCGCATACGTGTAGCTGCTGTCATAGGCCGCGCCCAGTCCATCGGTGACGCCCGACAATCTGCCGCCTTCGTCGTAGGCGTAATTCGTCACGCGACCAGAGTTGTAGGTTTCACTCGTGAGCAATCCACCAACATTGTAGCCGTAACTCATGCCATACGTGGTCGAGCCGGTCACTTGCCGTTGGATATTCACTCGGCCCATTTGTCATAGCCGAAATAGTTTCCCGTCGTCGCCGCGATACCACCGTAAGTCATAGCAATGAGCCGGCCCGTGGCAGAGCCATGATCATAAACCGGAGCACCGGTAGGCAAACTCTGCGAGTCGTACCAGTAGTAAGCCGCAGGTGTCGAGTCGGAATAGCTGATCTGCGATACGCGATTCAAGCCATCGTAGACGAAGTGCGTGTTGATTTGTCGCGCGTCGTAAGCGTCCTGAACGAGACTCTGCGAGTTGTAGATGATTTTGCGCGACCATTGATTGTTGCCGGCCACCGAGTCCGTTGTGGTCCACGGCGCGTCCTGTTCAACTTGCCGCTCGTAAGTCAAACGCGAGAGCGAATCGTATTTGAAGTAACGCTGCTGCGCGTCCTGCGTGATGTGAATCAGGTTGTCGACAATGTCGTATTCATAAGCGGTGGACTGCACCGGCACACCATTGGCATCGAGGTTGCCGTTTGTGCCAGGTTCGTCAAGGCGCACGACCCGACCGAGCGCATCAATCACTTGCCGCCGCTGTTTGGCCGCTTGATCGGTTACCGTCGTCACCGTTCCCGCGTAGCTGCTCTGCACACTTGCTGTAGTCGGATTCTGCGCTTCGCCGCTTGGCATATCGACTCGCGTCACGCGACCAAGATTGTCAAATGTCTTGGTGGTCCACAGACCCGTCGGATTAATTCCCACCCAGCCGTAGCCGCCGCAGTAGTAGGGATTGCCGCTGCGGTAAGCGCGGCCCATCACGTCGTACTCGATGTCCTGCGTCGACCAGCCATTGGCAGAAGTCCAATTGTCGAAAGTCTGTGTCACGGCACCGCGCCCGTCAAAGAACCGGTAGCTGTCGACGATGCGTGAGGCATCAAGCCGCGTGGACGTATTAACAAAGTAATGCTGCCGGCCGGCAACGTCGGTAAACAGGTTGTCGTTATAGTGATAATAGACTGCGCCACCGTCAGCGAAATCAGTATGTTCCGGCCGCAGCGAATCGATGAAATAAGCGGTGGTCGTCGCTTGGTTGTTCTCGTCAGTGACCGTGCCCACTAATCCAGTGTTCAAGTCGTAGGTAGCGGTCGTCGTCACCGTCGGACCAGCGCCGCTGGTCACCGAAGTGGGATAGGCATAGAAATAGACGCTTGAATAGGTGAAGGTTTTCTGCTGACAGCAATCCACGTAGGCGAGCGTGACGTTGCCCATGCTGTCGTAGTTCGTTGAATGGCTCACGGGACTCGCGGGACCGCCCGGATTGCCCGCATCCGCATACTGCGTCACGGTGGTAATATCGCCGCGAGCGCTCGTCTGGGGATTGCTGTACATCGATCCAACGTCGGAGGGCGCGGTCAGATTTACGCGTCCGGCTTCGTCATAAAAGTAATTGGTCTGAGAAGCGGGCGTCGACGCCCCTGGTTGAAAGACTTTTACGCTCGATGGCAGATGAATCAGTCTTCGATTCAAATATGAAGGGTCATTGACGTACGTCGTCTCGGTTCGCCGCAGCTCAGTGCCCAATGTGCCGGCCGGCGCGAAACCGTATTCGTGAACCTTCCAAATATTGTTGTAGGGTGTGTTGGTGTCGTCGTAGTCAAAAACAGTGGCCCTTGTCTTGTTCGGATCACCCGTCGCAGCGTCATTGCTCACCTGCACCTTGTGCGGTCTCATGCTTACACCATCGCCGCCCAGCTCCCAACTGTAAACGGTATCGGAAAGCACATTCGTTCCCTGCTTGATGATAACTTCAGAAATCAAGCCATCATCCTCTTGGCCGGGATCGACGATGGTGTGCGTCTCGGTGACTGTGTTGTCCGGAGGCGGCGAGGTCACTGTCGAGACGCCGGTTGTCGGGTTCGCGGAAAAAGTATAAACAGGCTGCGCGGAAACACGTCCAGCCCAGTCGTCTGTGCGTGTCTGGTATGTCGGCGCGTCCGAGAGATTGCTCGGCGTAGTCGGATAGTTGTACGTAGTCAATGCTGCTTGCGTGCCTTCGCCGCTAACTGTTCCCGCCTGCGTGTAGTCGTTGGGGTCGGTATTAACAGTCATGCCACGAAACTGCGCGATCTGATAGATCATTCCATAGGCTGAGTAGTCGTAACGGTAGCCAATGTGCGCGTCGTTGGTCTCAACGCTATTCGGCAAATAGATGTACTTGATTACGTGCGCGGTGGCTGGCGCTTGGGCGATGATTCCGGACTGAAACAATCCGCAAGCCGAATCAGCGGGATTTATGCAGACTGGGATGTCCTGGTAAAAGAACCGCATCACCTGTCGTTCTGACTGCGTTCCTAGTCCCGGTGCTGTGATCGTCACCAGGTCGCCGTTTGCGGCGGAGTAATAGAAGCGCACATATCGCAAGAGCGTATCCTGGATCGAGGAGATCTTTGGGCCAGTCCCGTTGACGTAACTAATCTGGACCTTGTTGCCGTTTCGATCCGTGATACGGGTTGGATACCAGGTTAAGGTAGAAGGAGCATAGACGTCTGGCGCGCCATAGAGCACCTGCGTCCCATCAGGATAAGTGGCCGTGATCGGCTGCGCGTTGGCGCTGGTGGTTAGATGGATGAAAGTACCATCGGCTGAGTCGTAGGTGTACGTGGGAGCTTGAGGGCTGACGTTGGGATCAAGCATTTGATGGCGCGTGCCGTCAGGATCGACCAACTCGAAACTTCGACAAGTCCCACAGCCTTTCTTTACTTCACCGTAGCCGAGTCTGAAACCCGGCGCAGGCCATCCTTGATCCACGTCATAGGTCATACGTGTACCAAACGTGTCCGACCTGTTCCACAGCCGGGCATTGTAGAAAACCGACACGTCGACATCCAGCCCGCGCCCTGGGAGACTAACCGCTCCCACGCTGAAGTTGAAGTTAGAGCTGCCTGGCGTTTCAGTGCCCTCAGTTGCCGCGGCGCGAGCCTTTGCGCCCGGCGTCGTCTTGTTTGGCGGAGCGCCGACAGCATTGCGCGCAACATGCAGCGAGTCAGGATCGCGGCCACTGCCTTGCGGCATTGAACTGCCGGTCGCCTCTTCACGATGCGCGTACTGGCGGAAACGCCCAGAGGACTTCTGTTCGGACCCTTTGGAGGTGCGAATAAGGCCGCCATTATGCGGACTCCTCCTTGCGCCGCTGACTTTTTCGACCGCCTTGTTTCCGCCGGCCTTCGCGGTGTTGGCTGTGAGTGGCGTGACGGTAAGCTTGACCTGAGCCTTCTTCGATCCCGCGCTTGCAGTAATCTGAGCCTTGCCTGGAGTACCTGCTACAGCTTCCCCCTTGTTTGATATTGAAACCACTTGCGGATTGTCAGACTCCCAGTCGGCTGCGAGGCCGTGAATCGCATTGCCATCGATATCAAGAGGCACCGCAGCAAGCTGCATGCGCTCGCCTGACTGAAGCTCAACGTCTTTTCGCAAATTGATCTCCAGCTTCGCAACCTTCGCTTCGCGCTCCGCTTTGGTATCCGGTCGCCGTGGCGAATCGCTCGCTGACCTTGGCGGCTCTGCCGGCATGCCTCGGTTTGCTCCGCCGCCCTGCGGTGATCGAGGCGATCGCGCGAGCCGCGCAGACTTAAGACGTGAACGCAATCGCTGAGTAACTTCAGAGGCGTTGGCCATGATGCGACTCACAACCGACTGCGCAAAAACAGGAGGAGTGGAGGTCAGCGTAAGAGCAATAGTCAAAGCTACTGAGATAGATCGTCTGAGTGCTCCGGACTGAGAGCAAGAAGTGCTTTTGCAAATCATGAGGGTGGCTCCTTTTCGGGATTGAGCCGCTGCGCAGTTGCGACGTATCTACGTCAGTTGATTGTTACGGGCTTACGTGGAGGGCTTACCGGAGTAGGTCGCGCGTGAGCAAACATCTAAATTAACGCCGGGAGTCTACGCCCGGCGACGGAACGTGTCAATTACAAAGTCCTGGAAAAAGAACCTTTTCGAGACTTCCATCAGGTCTTACTATCGATTTCCCGAATAAGCGATCCTGCGAACTGCCGGCCAGCGCTACTGGATGATTATTTCGTCGATGAAGATCCACGCCTGTCCGCCGTGGCCGGGATGCCAGGCGGGAATCGTGCCGTAGTTGAAACCTTTGACTCTGACATAGCGCGCTTGACGAGGAGGAATAGCTTTGACGAAATCCTTCACCACGACGTCATAACCATTGTCGGGCACATCGTTGGGGATCGAGATTACCGGCAGGAACTTTTCGCCATCGGTTGACAACTCGAATTCGACGCGCGTGGGCATCCAGATCCAGGAGCGCACGTCTTGCAGGAAACCGGCGCCTAACTGCGAAACGTTTTGCACTCTTCCCAGGTCCACTACTCCAACGAAGTCCTGGCCTTGATAACCCTGCCACGCGCCATCGCCAAGGTTGGCGCTGCCCCTAATGCCGTCAATCAAACCAGAATCGCCACCACCAGTGTATTGGGAACTGTATTTGGAAACGAGCTTGATCGTCCAGTGGTGCGAGATCTTGTGAAACGTCGAGGTAACAACGAAACTCTTTTCGTTCTTGCTGTTGACGGCGACTGCTTTGACGGTGGTTGTGTCGCCAATCGAAAAGGGCTTGACGTATGCTCGAGAGTCAACGGTTGGCTCCGTGCCGTCGGTCGTGTAACGAACACGTAAGTCCCGCGCGATAGTCTGAATGCTGACTTCCAACTGTTCTCTGAAAGTTTTGCCGGCCGCATTGATTACCGGAACGGGAACAATCTTCTGACTCGAGATGCCGGCGACCGGAACGTCATCGTCACCAGTACCCCAATCGCGATTTGGCCTGTCGCCCATCACAAATGTGAGTTCGCCGCCGTTCATCAAGTCCTGATGTAGGATGAAAGACTTGCGATAGGGCTTGCCGTTGAGCGTCGCGGATTGAATGTAGATGTTTTGCGTCGAAACTCCGCGCGCTTTGACGACAAAAGATTTTCCGTTCTCCAGATTGAAGCGCAACTCGGGAAACAGCGGCGTGCCGATGGCGTACAAAGGCGAGCCCGGAGTGACGGAGTAAAGTCCCGCGGCGCTCAGAACGTACCACGCAGACATTTGTCCGCAATCCTCGTTGCCGATCAAACCATCGGGCCGCGGCGTATAGAAGTTGTCCATGATTTGCCGCACGCGAAACTGCGTCTTCCAGGGCTGGCCCGCGTAATCGTAAAGATAAGCGATGTGATGGCTGGGCTCGTTGCCGTGTGCGTATTGTCCGATCAAACCGGTGATGTCCGCCTGTTCACGGCCCGTGGTCTTGCTGTCGGCGGTGAACAACTCGTCCAACTTGTTCGCGAAGCGGTTCCTGCCGCCCATCAATTCGATCAAGCCGCTGATGTCCTGCGGCACAAAGAAACTGTATTGCCACGAATTTGCTTCAGTGAAATTGGAGTTGACTTCGCGCGGATCGAAGGGAGTAACCCACCCACCGTTATTCTTTGGTCGCATGAAACCAGTTGCCGGATCGGACAGGTTTTTATAGAACTGCGCGCGGCGAATGTACTTCTGGTAGTCGCCTTCGTGACCGAGCAGGTGCGCCATCGTCGCGATGCACCAATCGTCGTAGGCATATTCAAGAGTTTTGGAAACGGACTCGCGGTCGTCTTCCATACTGATGTAGCCGTGGTCGATGTAGGCTCCGAGTCCGAAGTGCTTCAGTTCGGCGCTGTGCTTCATCGCCGCGAAGGCTTTTCCCCGATCAAAGCCGGCGATGCCTTTGGCGGCCGCATCGGCAATCACGGGAACTGCGTGATACCCGATCATCGTGTCGGTTTCGTTTGCCGCCAGTTCCCACCCGGGCAGTCGGCCACCGTACTCATATTGCGCCAGGAAGGTCTTGATGAAATCCAGCGTGCGTTTCTGATCAATGATTGTGTAGAGCGGATGCGCGGCGCGGAATGTGTCCCAGAGCGAGAAGACGGTGTAGTTACTGAAGCCGTCGGCGCGATGGACTTTCAGATCGCGGCCGCGAAACCGTCCATCCACGTCCATGAAAAGATTCGGCGCGATCATCGTGTGATAGAGCGCCGTGTAAAAGGTTTTCAGTTGCGCGTCCGTGCCGCCGGAAGCTTGTATCTTGTTCAGCTCCGTGCTCCAGGCGTGGTCGGCGTCGCTCTTAACTTTGTCGAAATCCCAGTGAGTGAGTTCTGCTTCTAGATTCTTTCGCGCGCCTTCGATGCTGACTGCTGAGATGGCGACCTTGACCAGGATGGATCCACCGCTGCGCGCGTCGAAACGGAAAAACGATTTGAGGTTCGTGCCATGAGCTTCCGTCAGTCCATCAACTATCCGGTCATCCACCGCAATGCCGGATGAAGTAAACGGGGCAGAGAATTCGGCGACGAAATAGACGATCTGGTCTTCAGCCCACGCTGATGATCGCCTGTAACCTTCGATATGCGTCGCGTCGACAATTTTCAGAAAAGAATCGAGCACTTTATCTCTGTGTGTTAGATCGAGAACGACGTTGGCATGATCGGTGCGCGTGTAAGTATAGCGATGAAAACCGACGCGGTTCGTGGCGGTGAGCTCCGCGAAAATGTTCTCGTCGTCCAGTTTGACTGCGTAGTAACCCGGTCGGGCAGTTTCGTTTTGATGACGGAAGCGCGAAGCATAGCCTTTGTCTGTCTGTTCACCGTTCGTGGCATTCAGATAGACTTCCCCAACGGTCGGCATGAACAGAATGTCGCCGTAATCAGAGATTCCGGTCCCGCTCAGATGCGTGTGACTGAAGCCGTAAATAATGTGGTCCGAGTAGTGATAGCCGGAACAGCCATCCCAGCCAGTCAGACGCGTATCAGGACTGAGCTGGACCATGCCGAACGGCATCGTCGCGCCGGGAAACGTGTGGCCGTGACCGCCCGTGCCGATGAACGGATCGACGTATCGCGTCAGATTCTGCTGCGCTGAAACGAGAACAGAAAGAAGCAATAGGAGTGAAGCGGCGCGAAGTAGTTTCATGATTCCCGTGTGTCGTCTGCAATCGAGTCCTCTGTGAAACACTGAGGACTCACCGAGAACACAGCCAGACTTCGTCCAGTGCTTGCCCAAGACGTTCGATTCCCGCAGTGAAGGTCTCTTCCGCGCATCCGAGCCCCAAGCGAAAGTGCTCAGGCATCTCGAAGAATCTTCCCGGCACCACGGTAGTGTCGTATTTCTCGCGCAAGAGGCGGCAGAGTTCATCAACGCTGCCGCGCTTCAATCGCGGGAATGAAACCGTGCCGTACTCAAATCTTCGCGCCTCCAAATCGTCTCGTGATTCAAGAAAGCGATTCAACCCAGCATGATTCGCATCGAGCATTTTCCGAGTGCGTTGGCGAATGCGATCGAGATTTCGGAGCGCGATGCAGCTCAGCAGCTCGCCCGCGTGCGGGGGATGGTTCATCATCAGATCGTTAAGCCGCCAGATGGTCTTTGCGAACGCCGGCTCAGCGAGTATCCACCCACAGCGGAGTCCACTCAAGCCATAAACTTTCGTCAGACTGTTTGTCACGACAAATTGAGATCCGAGATGAAAGGCCGAGCGCGGCGTCTGTTCGAACATTGCATCGAGATAGATCTCTCCGACCATTACACGGGCTCTCGCGTTAAGCGCAATATCGCCCAATGCCCTGAGTGTTTCTTCATCAGCCGGCGCGTTGCTTGGATTGTGTAGATTCGTGAGCACGATCAACCGCGTCCGCGACGTAACCAAGTGTTCGACCTTTTTCGGATCAATGCGAAAACCGTCTTCAAAGCGGCGCGGGAATCTCTTGACCTCGGCGCCGAGATAGCGCGCGGCGCTCACGAGCAGTTCGTAAGTCGGATGCTCGATTAGCACTTCGTCACCTGGCTCCAGGGTCGCGGCAAGGACCATGAAGTTCGCCATTGAAGCACCGTTCGCCGCTACAACATTCTCCGGCGTCACGCCACACTTGGCGGCAAGCGCTTTTTGCAATGGTTCGTAGCCGTAATAACTCGGCCCGTTGATCTCCAGGTCCTCGATCTTTACCGGAAGCTCCGCCAGCGGATAACCGATGACGCCGCTGTTCGCGAGATTGTACTTCGCGTGCGAGCGCGTCTTGGCCCACTGCATGTATTCGGAACTCATCACGCGGTCGTTGCTCATCGTTGATGTCTCCTGCAATCTCAGAATCCAATGCGCCGGCGCTTTGGTTGCGGCTGTGGAGGCGGCGGACTTAACAGGTTTTTGATCTGCGCAAAGAGCTGGAGGATAGCCTTCTCATGCACGTCCTGGCGCGCGGTCAACTTGCGCTCCAGCTCTTCCAACTTCTTCGCCAACTCGCTGGTGCTTGAGAGGACCTCGCGCAACTTCACAAACGCCCGCACAACAAAGACACTCATAGCAACCGCGCGCTCGCTATTGAGTACGTTCGCGGCCATCACCGCGCCGTGTTCCGTGAACGTGTAGGGTAGATACCGTCGTCCTCCGTGTGATCTTGAGGTTGCAAATTGCAACCTCAAGTTGGTCTGACCCTCTGCAGAGGTCTGAGACCGAAGCGTCTTCATTTCGAGCTGCGTAAGTTGAAAGACGAAGTCTTTGGGAAAGCGTGAGGCATTTCGGGTCACCTGTTGATTGAGGCGCTTTGTCGTTACACCATAGATTCGAGTTAGATCTGCGTCAAGGATCACCTTTTGCCCACGAATAAGGCGGATAACCGGCTCTACGAGTTCAGCCACGATTAGAGCGTTTTGTTGGCTTGAGGATTTTTTCATGGCCTTTCGCAACGAGATTCAAAGTAGCTAACAGCACCAAGATTACAACTTGAGGTCGCAATTTGCGATCGGTTGAGTTGTCGCAAACATCCCTTCTATTGCTATCTTGAGGTCACAATTTGTGACCTCAAATCTCGTAGACTGTCAGTCTGAAGCCAGCCCTTTGACTTTCGCCCCACCGGTCACAATTCGTGGCCGGTGGGGTGCTAAGTTAATGACTGACAACTGCACCATTTGACATCGCAACTTGCGATATCAAAGCACGGCGCGACAGGCCCAACCTTTTCAAGTCGCAAAACCAATTCGCATTTCAAGATCACAATTGTGACCTCGAACGCCTCACCCGTCGCGCCTCCACCAGCGCCAGAAGAAATAGATCGGAATGCCCGCCAACACGATTGCGAGTCCGATTACAGTGTTCTTCGGATATGCGTAAACTGTGCCCGCCACTACCGCCCAACAAACCGCAGTAAAGAAGATCGTCGTGTACGGATGACCGGGCACTCGGTAGCCGATCACTCCGGTTGTTCCCAAGCCGTCAGATGAACCAGCGTGTGCCTGCCGTTCGCGATGGCGGAAAACAAAGAGACACGTGGCCGTCAGTCCGTAGGCGATGAAATCTACTGAGACGACGTAGTCCAGAATCTGTTCGAATGTGCCTGACAACGCGATGACTGCGGCGAGCACTCCCTGTAGAGCAATCGCTATGACCGGCACACGTGACAGCGGACCGACCCAGGCCACCGACTTGAAAAAGAGTTTGTCATCGGCCATTGCAAAGTAAACTCTTGGCGCCGTCAGCATGCTCTGACTCAGAAATCCCAAAGTTGAGATGACAATCGCGACGGCGATCAGTCTCGCGCCTCGTTCTCCCAACGCCAACGACATCACTGACGATGCCGGTGTCTTAGCCTGGGCCAAGCCGTTCGCGCCGAGCGCGCCGACGTAAACGACGTTGGCGGCAAGGTAGAGCACCACTACGCCCATCACACCGATCAAAAGACCGCGCGACAGGTTGCGCTCCGGATTCTTTATCTCCGCGGCGACGAAGCTCGCAGTATGCCAACCGCCGTAAGAAAACATAACGGGTCCCATGCCGGCGGCGAAGATCGCAATCAAACCGAATGATACTGGACGACTAACCGCCGAAGCTTGACTGAGGTTCGGCATGCCTACAAACCAAAGCGCACAGACAACGAGCGCGACGATGGCCAGGATCTTGATCACCATCAAGACATTCTGCACCGTACTCCCTGCCTTCACGCCCAAACAATTGATGATCGTCAGCGTCCCCAGAGTGAGCGTGGCCATGAGCCAATCCGGCAGCGGCAGATGCGTTAGCTCAAGGAAGTATTGGGCAAAGGTCACAGCGACCGCGGCCATGCCGCCAGTCTGCACTACCAGCAACAGCGCCCAGCCGTAGACGAACCCGACCGCGGGATGATAGGCCTCGCGCAAGTACGCATATTGACCACCCACCAGATAGGGACGCTGCGCGGCAAGCTCAGCATAGATAAAAGCGCCGGCCAGGGCCACCAATCCGCCAAGCAACCAACAACCCATGATGAGCGGCGTTGTCTGGACCCGCGCTGCGACGACTGCCGGATTCCTGAAGATCCCAACGCCGATGATGCCGCCCATCACGATCATTGCGGCATCGAACAACCCGAGGCGACGTGCGAGTTGGGTGGCGGACGTTGTCATTACATCTGCGACTGATCCAATAACGGAAGAGATCGCGTACTATACCCTGCGCAAACGGGATCTGAACAACAAAAAAGCGCCGATGACCATCGAACACATCTCCCTTCTCTGTCTCGCGATCTTCATCGTGGCGTTTCTTTATTCTGCTGTTGGCCACGCCGGCGCGTCAGGCTACATCGCAGTGATGACCCTGTTCGGTCTGGCGACGACGGTAATCAAACCGGCGGCGCTGGTGCTGAACATTTTGGTCGCAATTATCGGCGCGTTTCAGTTTTGGCGCGCCGGCCACTTCTCCTGGAAAATATTTTGGCCCTTCGCCGTCGCTTCGATTCCGTTCGCCTTTCTCGGCGGCTATCTGAATCTGCCATCGCACATTTTCAAGATTCTAGTCGGAGTCGTTCTGCTTTACTCCGCCGCGCGCTTCCTGCTTCGTCCCAAACCTGATGAAGAAACGCAACCGCCTTCGAAAACTATCGCTGTTTCTGTTGGCGCGGGGCTCGGGCTGCTTTCAGGATTGACTGGCACTGGCGGTGGGATTTTTCTGACTCCGATTTTGATCTTCATGCGCTGGGCGAAAACAAAGACTGCCTCAGCGGTCTCCGCGCTGTTCATCCTCGTCAATTCTATTTCCGGCCTGGCGGGCAACATCAGCAGCACACGGCAACTTCCGTTGTTCGCTCTGCCTCTCGTTTTCTGTGCTGTGGCTGGCGGCACCATCGGTTCCTATCTCGGCAGCCGCCAATTTTCGCCACTATTCATCAAACGGCTCCTGGCCGTCGTCCTAACGATCGCGGGACTGAAATTGATATTCGCCTGAGAGGCAGATCTGAATCGCGTCGGCACGGGTCTGAATCGTAGCCGTGATCGCAATTGCGCCTTTCGGGCGCGCTTGCTTGTCTTGATTCAGCGATGTTGAGGTTGGGAGTTTATTTCAATCCTTCGATCAGAACCGCGTCGTGAATCCATTTGCCGCGAATGAAGGCGAAGCTATTCCCGTCGGGCGACACCGCAAAATGCGCGATCTCTTCGTTGCCCAAATCGCCGACGAGGTGCGGATTCTCGTCATCGAGCGATTGCCGCCAGAGGGAATTTCGGGAACCGTTGGCCGTGACATAGAAAAGACTTTTGCTATCGCCGGCCCAGGCGATTTCGAATGGGCGGGATTTCTGGTCAGCAAGACTGAAGGTTTTCCAAACCTTTCGGTCATCAAGTGACATTACGGCAAGCTTGAGTCGATCGCCGCTATCTTTATCACGGAAAAAATAGGCGACGAACTTTCCGTCCGGCGAAAACGCGCGTCCCGGGGTTGAAATTTGAGTCTCTTCGCCGCCTTCGGTGGAAACGCGCCAAAGTGTTTGATGAAGGCCTGACTCAAAGTAAACCCATTTTCCATCAGGTGTGACAAACTTGACGTAACCACCTTCTCCTTTTGTAAGCTGAATCTGATTGCTGCCGTCGATATTCATTCGCCAAACCTGATGCGAGCCGCTCCGATTCGAAGTGAAAAAGATGTAACGGCCGTCAGGCGACACGCGCGGGTAAAAGTCTTTGAAAGAATTATTCGTGAGTTGGCGCTGCTCACCGCCATCCCGGTTAATTGTCCAAATGTCGCCGTCGATTCCTTCGTAGACAACTTTCCCGTCAGGCGCAAAAGCGACGCCGGTGCGGGCTGCGGCCAGATTCTTTGGATTATTTAGCTCGTCCACTTTGGCAAGATACAGATGAAAAGTATTGCCAAGGTGTGTAGCAATCATCTTGTCGGCGGCTTTGTCTAAACTGAGGCTGATGTAATCGGTCGCGTCTTTCGTTAAGGCCCGCGCTTCTCCAGTCGCGGTTGAGACGTGCCAGATTCTTAGTCTTCCATCAAGACTCTCTTTGGCGGCCAAAAGCAAGCCACTCTCGTCGGGCAGCCATTTCAAACTCGTGATTTCGAAAAACGTCTTCCGTAAAATCTCGCTTTCCGCGCCGCTCGCTAGATCAAGCCGCGCCAACCGAAAATCGCTGCCGCCGTTCCATGATTGTCCGCTGGCAAAGGCGATTGATTTTCCGTCGGGTGAAAATTGATTGTCTCCAATGCGAATCGGTCGCTGTCGCGTCAGAAGTTTTCGTTCGTTCTTGCCGTCAGCTTCGATAACATGCCGTCGTTACAAGACAGGAGTGGAACCTTTCGCCGGCGGTTTGCAGCTCATCAATCGTTTGCAGCCGGTCAGCTTCCTGTGGAAAGCAAATCAGCAACCCGACATCGGCTTGATCGCGGAAGACGTAGCCCAGGTCGAGCCGCTGCTTACTTTCAAGAACAAAGATGGCGAGATCGAAGGCGTGAACTATTCGCAGTTGACCGCCGTGCTGGTCAATGCAGTCAAAGAGCAGCAGGCGCAGATCGCAACATTGCAACAAGTGAACTCGGCGCTGAACGCGCGCCTGCACAAAGTCGAGAAGGCGTTACGGAAGAAATCGTCTGCGACTCGGCGGCGATAATTTGGAGTGCGGCGGCAAGCGCAGCGCGACGCCGCTTTGGGTCGGTGCGCTGAGTGGTCTTTCGGCTATGCCGCCAGATGTGCGGAAGGTCTCTGACCTTCCGGGAAGACGCTCTCGTTGAGTTAGGGGCTATGCCCCAAATTCGGGGCGCAGCCCCAGTTGAACTGGAAGGGATGTTTCGGTGGGGCATAGCCGCCACCGCACATCAGGCGGCCGAGCCGCGCGCACAATCCATCTTCAGGAGTTAACAACATGATTACCAGTTTGCCGCACAAGAATTCTTTCGTGTTAGTTGTTGCGATCGTGCTTTCAATTCTTTTCGGAGCGACGGCCGTGTTGGGACAGACAACTGGCTTCACTTACCAGGGCCGGCTGACCGACGGCGGCACAGCAGCAAATGGAAATTATGATTTTCAGTTCGCGCTGTGGGACAGCCTCAGCGGCGGCACGCAGGTTGGCTCGACGCAGACGGTCAACACCGTGGCCGTCAGCAACGGCGTCTTCACCGTTAGCCTGGATTTCGGCGCGAACAGCTTTCCCGGAGCGAACCGATTTCTGGAGATCGCCGCGCGGCCCACGGGAGGCTCATTTACGCCGCTGACGCCCCGGCAACAGATCACTTCAACGCCTTATGCGGTGCGCAGTCTGAATGCGGCGTCAGCCGACAGCGTACCGGCGAGTGGCGTTCCTGCGGGGAGCGGCAATTACATCCAGAACTCGAGTTCGCCACAGCCAGTGAGCAACTTCAACATCAGCGGCAATGGAACGGCGGCCGGGACGCTCAACGGCAACGTTGTCAATGCGACGACGCAATACAACCTCAACGGCAGTCGCATCCTGAGCAATCCCGGGACAAATAATCTGTTTGCCGGAACTGGCGCGGGCTCAACTAACACGACTGGCACCAGCAATGCTTTTTTCGGAAGCAATGCAGGCACGGCCAACACGACGGGTGGGTTCAATGCGTTCTTCGGGGGCGCTGCGGGCGAGGCAAACACGACGGGCGGCACCAATTCTTTCTTCGGTCAATCTGCTGGCCGAAAGAATATAGACGGCTTCGCTAATGCCTTCTTCGGGCTTGAAGCCGGCAGGGACAACACGAACGGCAATTCCAATTCTTTCTTCGGATACCGCGCCGGGTCAAGCAATACGACGGGCTTCAACAACTCTTTTTTCGGCCGTAGTGCGGGAGGGTCGAATACGTCCGGCACACAGAACACTTTCGTTGGAGATGCTACCGGCCAAACGAATACGACGGGCGAAGACAACACCTTGATCGGGATCGCAGCCAACGTCGGTTCCGGCAATTTGACGAACGCCACCGCCATCGGGGCATTTGCACAAGTGACCGCCAGCAATTCACTCGTGCTGGGCGGGATTACTGTCGCCGGTGGCATCGACACCAATGTCGGTATCGGCACGACCACGCCCGCAACGCGTTTGCACGTCGTCGGCAACACTGGCCTGATGGGTAACGTCGGCATAGGCACAACCGCGCCCGCTGCACAGCTTCACGTCAACGACGGCGGCGGGCATATCCTGTTCACGCGCGCGGGCTGTATTGCGCCGTTTGCCGGAATCATGTTTGCCTCTTCGGTGACCGGGTCATGCACGAATTACACGTTGCTCGGCGGTGACGGCAACACTTATCTCAATCGACCTGCCGGCGGAAGCATTGCAATACGCGAGGGCAATGCTGACCAGATAACGATCCAACCCGGCGGAAACACGATCTTCAGCAAGACTGTGCAGCTCAATACGCTTGGTACGGCCGGCGGTTCGGCTTTGTGTCGCAATGCTGCTTTTCAAATCGCCTTCTGCTCGTCCAGTCGTCGCTACAAGACAGGCGTAGAACCATTCGCCGGCGGTTTGCAGCTCATCAATCGACTACAGCCGGTCAGGTTCTCCTGGAAAACAAATCTGCAACCGGACATTGGCTTAATCGCGGAAGACGTGGCGCAGGTCGAGCCACTGCTGACTTTCAAAAATCAAAACGGCGAGATCGAAGGTGTGAACTATTCGCAGGTGAGCGTGGTGCTGATCAATGCCATCAAGGAGCAGCAGGCGCAGATCCAGCAGCAGCGAGGACTGATCGAACGGCAACGAGCACTGGCTGACCGGCAGCAGCAACAACTCGATGCTTTGAAGAAACTAGCCTGCCGATCGCATCGACGCGCGGGGGTGTGTCGGTGAATGCGTTCTCTTCGCGGTCCGGACATATTCGCGCCGCATATTCGGTTTAGCAGGACAGCATGAAGATATCGCTTGAGATGAAGTATTCACGACGCAATTTGGCTCTCATGATTATTTGCGGCGGCGTTCTCGTGTTCGCCGCGACGGTGGGAGCATCGCGATTACTTAGGAGTTGGTCACTAGAGGACCGGCGCGCTTCAAACGTCGTGAAGCCACCAGAGAACCAGGCAGCGGTGGCAAGGCAACAACAGCCAGTTGCACCACAGGCTATTGGCCCAATCGATCGCCACGTGATCGCGGGCGGAGGTGGAACCAGCACCGGGGGCAGTATCAGAGTCGATGGCACAATTGGCGAAGTCGCCGCCTCAAAGCCTATGACAGGCGGCACCCTTACTTTAAACGGCGGTTTCTGGAACACGCTGGACGCCATACAGACACCGACACCATCGCCGACGCCGACACCAAGCCCGTGCGGTGGTTGCAGCGTGCAGTTCAGCGCGTCAAATTACAACGTTGGCGAAGCCGACGGTTTCGCGACGATTGGCGTTGCGCGCACGGGCGACACCTCAGGCACGGTCACTGTCGATTATCAAACCAGCGACCTCTCTGCTGAGCAGCGCACCGATTACACCATTGGCGCCGGCACCGTCACGCTTGGTCCAGGCGAGACAAACAAGAGCTTCGTCGTGCTGATAGTCAACGACCTTTACGTCGAAGGCAATGAAGTGCTCAATCTCACGCTCAGCAATCCCACTGGTGGCGCTGTGCTTGTCAGTCCCAGTGTCGTCACCCTGACGATTATCGACAACGACTCGATTTCCCCGACAACCAATCCGCTCGACGACGCGCGCTTCTTTGTGCAGCAGCATTACTACGACTTTCTCAGTCGCTATCCGGATCAAGGTGGCTGGGACTTTTGGACTGGACAAATCACGCAGTGCGGCAGCGATGTTACCTGCACGCGCAACAAGCGCATCGACGTTTCGAACGCGTATTTCTACGAACTCGAATACCAACAGACGGGCGCATACGTTTTTCGTTTGTATCGCGCGGCGTTTGGCAACAACCAGCCGGCGCCGAATCCTGACAACTCGAATCAGACTGAGGCGCAGAAACTGCCAAGCTACGCCGTGTTCGCCTATGACCGCGCCCGAGTAGTCGGAGGCGCGAGCCTGGCCACCGGTCAGCAAACTCTGGCCAATGCGTTCGTGCAACGCAACTCATTCTTAACGAAATATCCGGCCACTCAGGACGGGCCGACATTTGTCGATGCGGTACTCGCGACGATCAAGAACGACACTGGTGTTGATCTCACGTCACAGCGCACAGCACTCATCAACTTGTACAACTCGGGCGGTCGCGGTGCGGTGCTCTACCGTTTGGCAGACGACAACACGCAGACAAATCCAATCAACAACCGCGCGTTCATCGACGAAGAATACAACCGCGCGTTTGTCTTCACGCAATATGCTGGTTATCTGCGTCGCGACTCTGACATTGGGGGCTTTCTGTTCTGGCTGAGTCAGGTGAGCAGCGCGCCCTTGCGCGACACTACGAAGCAACACGCGATGGTCTGCGCTTTCATTACTTCGGCGGAATACCAACAACGCTTCAGCTCCGTCGTGACCCGCACAAACGCGGAGTGTCCGCAATAAAAGTATGCTAGCCCCATCACCCTTTTCGGATTCTTAGCTGCTGCTGCATCGAGTCGGGTGTGATCGGTACAAGCTGCCTTCTGATCTTATCTCACGATCCGGCTTCGAGCTCTGAATTGATCTCGCCGCCGATGAGAATGGCCAAGCCGGTCAGGTAGAACCAGACCATCAACACAATCATTGCGCCCAGAGAACCATACGTTCGGCTGTACGAGTCAAAGAAGTGCAGATAAAGCCGCAGTCCGAACGAGATTAGTAGCCATAGCACAACGGCCACAACTCCACCCGGCGTTGACCACCTCCAATGTCGTCGCGGAAGATTTGGCGCAAAGTGAAGGATTAGATTGAAAGTGATCAGCACGAAAACCAGAGCGATTGGCCACTGAAGAATCCTCCACAAGAGTTTGAACGAATCCTCGTAACCGAAGCTCAACGCGATTGCATCGCCAATCCTGCGCCCGTAGAGGACAATCATCAGCGCCGAGATGGTCGCTACGGCCATCGCGATTGTTAACCCCAGAGAGACCAAACGCACCCGCCACCAGCCGCGGGTTTCTTTCACGTTATGCGCCACGTTGAGTGAGTCGCCGATCGCCCTCATGCCTTTCGACGCCACCCACAACGCAGCCACCAATCCAAATGAAAGTTTGCCACCGCCTCTGCGGCTGCTAACTTCGTCAAGCGTATCGTGCAATAGTTTGACTGCAGACCCGGGCATCACTGTCGCCAGATAACGCAGCAGAATGTTGCGAAGGTGAGAACCGGCTTTGGCAAAATAGCCGAGGAGGGTCATTAAGAAAAGGAGCAACGGAAAGAGAGCGAGTAAAAAATAGTAGGACAACTGCGCGGCTCGCCCCAGCAAGTCGTGTTCTTTAATTCGCGTGAAGATGCGTTTGGCTAACGCCGCCCAGCTCGAACCGGATGGGGTAGCGTTCGGTGATGAGTTTGCTAACCTGTTTTCCAAGAGCTTGTCGAGCAGAGCTTCAGCAGGGAAACCTCGCCGGTTGATGGTACGACATCGAGAGTAAGACAAAGGGAGTTTCCCGCAAAGGAGCAAAGACGCAAAGGCAAAACTCGCCGAAGAAGACCTGACTCATTCACCACAACTCCGTTAAGAGATCTAGAGCGTAAAGAACTCCTTGATACGTTGTAGCAAATCACCCTGGTGATAGTGCAGGCGCGCGCGCTTTGCTTCCTCGTTCAAATCTTCGCGGACTGCGTCCAGTTCTACACGACGGCGCGCCAGCACCGCTGAGATATCTTCGGCGATTTCGGGGCGGCGTTGCAGGACATCGTGAAATGCCTCCTTATCGAGCCGATAGCATTCGACATCGGAAAGCGCGATCACCGTGGCCGCGCGCGGCTGGCCCGTCATCATTCCCATCTCGCCGAAGAAATCGCCATCGTGCAGAGTTGCTATGCGTTCACTCAGATTCCCGTCCACTGAGATGCGAACCTCCGCTTCCCCTTTTGTGATTACGTAGAGCCAGTGGGCCTCGGCCCCTTGCCGGGTCATCGCTTCGCCGCACACAAACGGAGCAACACGCAACCGGGTTGCCAGCGAACGCCTTTCTTCGTCGGTTAACGTCTGGAACAGCTCAACGCCCTTGAGCGCCTCGACACGTCGCTCAATTTCTTCCGCGCTCTTTCGTTGGCGACGCGATTGATCTTCCTCGGTAACGAATAGCGACTGCGCGGGGATCGAAAGCGGGATGCCGGCCCGGCGCAGCGCAAAATAGATGCGCGCGCGCACGATCGAATTTGTCGGGTCGTCGAGCGCGAGATCAGTGAGCCAGTAGCGCACCGCGTAACTGCCGTAACTCTCTTTGAAGTCCATCGAGATACAGTTTGGCAAAGGCTCAGTCGCGATATTCGGAATCGGCTCAGCGCGCAGCGCGGTTTCCACGGCGTCAATCACCTCGGAGGGCGAATAACGAAAGTCGACATTGAAGTAGACCCACTGGCGGTGTTGGCGCGGCTGCCCGACGCGCCGACCGAGGATAGTCACCTCGGACTTCATCAGCATACTGTTGGGTATGACGACCGTGTCCCAATTACGCGTCTCGATTGAAGTATGACGCCAGCGAATCTCCTTCACGAGACCCTCATGCTTGTCGATATGGATCCAGTCGCCGACGGCAATGGTCCGCTCGAGCTGCAGGGCCATCCCACCCATCATGTTGCCGAGAGTGTCCTGAAACGAAAGGCCGATGACGGCGGTAATGACGGCCGACGTGGCAACGATGCCGGTTATGTCAACGTCCTTTGAAAGAATCGTGATGGCCACGACAATGTAGGTAAGCGCGAGCAGGAGATCGCGCATGATGCGCGGTGGCTTGAGCCTCAACGAATCCAGGAGCACCTCGAAGACAAAAACACCCGCCACGTTGACGAAGGCGATCAACTGGCAGAAGCGCGAGGCCCACCTCAGCCATTTGTATGACGAGTTCGCAGAGCTTATGCCGTAAGACAGAAGCGCACCAGCGAACAGCAGGCCGATAAAAGAAAGCGCAAACAGCAGAAAGGCGGTGCGAATGCGGGCGCGCTCGGCGGGCCTGAGAATGAAGAGGATCAGGGCCACGGCGAGGAAGACAAGGGTCACCCAGAAGAACGCTCTCCCCATGCTCGCTGCGGTTTGTACCTGTTGCCAGAAGCTCATTCTCGGTTAGGAACTGTCGTATAACTCGGTAGCGATGTGGAGCGCGAGGATTCTAGCACGGCGCCAGGTTAAGGAATATGAATGGATAGCGGATAAGTGATTCTTGGTGTTCCGTACGAACAAATGTTCAAAGTCCGGTTGTATCGTGAGACGTGGAGGCGCTTCACTTCACCATCGTGCCGGTGCGGCCCCAGCGCGTGTTCTCGAAGAAGAGGAAAAGAGGGTTTCCGTTTGAGGGCGCGCTCTCGTCGTAGGACCAGTAGACAAACATCGCGCGGCCAATCACGAGATCGCGCGGGACAAAACCCCACCAGCGACTGTCTTCGCTGTTGTTGCGATTGTCGCCCATCACGAAGTATTTGTTTGCTGGAACTACGATCTCTCTGCCGTTCCCTTCGAACTTGAAGACCGGATAGTCAGCGTCAACAGCGTTTGGGTTGTAATAGACGTCGTAAGCTTCACCCGGCTTACGAGGCGTGACACTCTTGATTTCCAGGGGCGCTTTCTCGTTGATTTCGGTTGCTTCAATGCGATGTTCGGCCAGGACCTTTTCATTGACGATAACGTTACGTCCCTCAATCCGAATATGATCGCCTGGCAGACCGATCACTCGCTTGACGTAGTTTGTGGTTATTGGTTTATTGTCGGGCCGAGCCGAATCGCGCCAAGGCTCGTAGTTGTTACCCGGATACTTGAAAACGATGATGTCGCCGCGCCGAATTTCCCGTTGCGGCAGAAAAGAAAGCGATGTACCGGGCGCAAAGACAAACTTGTTGACTAGTAGATGATCGCCAATCGTGATCGTATTCTGCATCGAACCGGTGGGCACCTTGACCGCTTGCACGATGAACGTCATCCCGAAAAGCGCCATGATGACCGTGACCACGGCAGATTCAAAGTATTCGCGCCAGACGGATTTGGGCGGACCTTTGGGTTTGGTCTCCGGCTCGGTGGCAGGCTTGTGACCGTTGCGATTGAAGATTCGAGACAGAGAAAACCAGGCCGGTTCTGTTTTCGTTGCGGCGACGCTCTCCGGAGCTTTCGGTTTTGTCGACTCGTTCATTCCAAAAACATCCTAGATAGGTTGCGAGCGGCGGTCAAGCTGCGAGTTAGAAAAAGTTGTTAACTTGCGCGATCGGGTGCGGGCAGGATGGCCGCGCTCCCGGGATCGGATTTCATACTTTCGAGCGCCCGACATGCGGCTACAGCCTCCGCGACTTTTATCGATCGACCTTCGCCACGAACGCTGCCACGATCCCAGGCCAGCTCGACGTGGAACGTGCGGCGATGAGGCGGACCAATCGTCTCGACAACTTTGTATTGTGGGGGCGGCCGGCGCTCAGCCTGAAGCTTTTCCTGCAACATCGTCTTGTAATCTGCTTCGGCGGCGTCCACGGGATTGACGCGCTCGATTTCTTCGCCGAGCGCACGATGAACGAACGAAGTTGCCGCGGCTAGTCCGCCATCAAGAAAGATTGCGCCCGTGATTGCCTCGAGCACGTCTCCAAGCAAAGCGTCTTTGCGACGCCCGCCGCTCTTCTCTTCCCCGCGTCCAAAACGCAGGAAGTCACCAAGATTCAAACGCTGAGAGGCTTTCGCGAGTGTCGGTGCACTAACGAGCCGGTGCTTCATTCGGGAAAGTTCGCCCTCGGTAACCGCCGGATAGATCCGGCAAAGATAGGCGGCAACAACCAGCCCCAGCACCGAATCTCCAAGAAACTCGAAGGCCTCATTGTGCAGCCGCCGGGCCTCTTCTTCGGATCCGGGAGCGACCCGCTCATGGGCCCATGAACGATGCGTGATTGCGCGCTCGAGCAAGGCGCGGTCGCGGAAGTTATAATCGAGAGTTCTTTCTAATAGGTCCAGATCAGGAACCCTGTCTTGGATGTTCTTCAAGGCAGAACGGATTGTAACAAACGCCGGAGGCTCGGTCGAAGTGTGACACTGAGCTTCCGGCGTTTGCGAGCGACTTGGAGGAACGCTGCTAGTTTAGTGCGGTACGTGGGCCCTTCGAGTTTTTGGCTTGACCGGGCCGGCCGTCTTGGTTGAAGTTGCGGGAGCGGTTGTCTTATTCGGCTGTCCGGGCGTCGCCGCAGCATTGCCCTTTGTACCAACTGGCGCGGCGCCTGGTCCTGACGCCGGTGTGCCGGAAGTGGGCGTTGACGGCAGCGAAGTAATCGGAGTTGGCTCAGGCGGCAACGGTCTTGACAAAATTCCCGCAATCAGTTCAGTCAGGCCCGCGTCCGATTTGTTGTGGCGAAGTTTGTACCAACCGGTCAGTCGATCCATCGCGTCAGCCTTCAGCTCTTTGTACTTTGGGTCGCTGCCTGCCAGGGCTACGGCGCGAGCAAAGGCGTCGATCGTTCGGTCGATCACTTGATTGACATTCTCCAGCGCCAGTTTGCTCTCTGGGGTCTCAGGCTTGCCATTGAAATTCTTGTTGAAATCGTCACTTTGCTTTTGGGAAGGACTCTCGTAGGCGAAGCCCAGGTTGTAGTACGTCCGCACGTCCCGCTTGAAAGTGTCGTAGGACGCGGCCTTGATCCAGTAAGGAATCGCCTCTGACGAGGCGCTATCCTGCTTGAGGGAAGCAAGCCAATAATTCAATTTCGCGAGCACGTCGTCTTTGCCGGTCGCTGGCTTCCAATCCGCGGGGGTCCTCCCAGATTCAATCATCTCTATCGCCTTCTTCGCGTAGGTTGCTGCGTCATTGGCGAAGGACTTATTATTCGCGCCGTATGCTGCGTAGCCGGCATAGCCCAGGTCTATGTACGCCTGAAAATAATCCGGTTCATCCGCGAGAATCTGCCGTCCGAGGTCAAAGGCCTTCGCATAGTCCTTCTTGACGTATACGAGGTCAGTCAACTGAGCCTTCCGCTTTGCTTTCTCACCGGTGACTTGGAGCTGTTCATAGAGTGTGACGAACTTCTTCAGGAAAGCAGTCCTGCCCGCTTCATCCGCATCGTTGCTATCAGCCGGACAGGCGAGATACTTCTTTGCATCGTCGTACGCCTTCGCCTGATTATCTGTCTTATAGGTTGCGAGGAAGTCGTTGTACCATGCGGTTTTGTTTTCGACGCTGCACTGATCCTGCGCGGCATTATCAGTCGGCAACGCAGAATCATCAGCAAACGCTGGCAAGGCGAGCACCGCTAGAGCCGCGCAAATTGATAAGAGTTGAATCGTCTTCTTCATTACTGGCAGATCCTCCAAGATCTATTCATTCCCACATATTCCTGCTGACCAAGCGCCTTCAGTGACGCGACAATAAGATGCGAGTACGCAAACAGCCGTTGCCGATCTGAGCAATGCGCAGCAGCAGGTTCCGGAACTCGCTTACAGTCTGCAAAAACGCGTCGCAATATTCCTGCAATATCAATCGGCCTGTCAAGCCTGTAAGCGCTGGCAAAGCATAGTCAACTGCGCGGTGCCAAAAAAACTGCGCCGGACCCTCATAAAGAATCTCCAGGTGTCCGGCGCAGACTGGTTGACGAGTGAGCTTCGCTATGGCTTGCTTCCACCGACTCGGCGTGGTCTTTCTTCAGTCCGTGAACCGTTCTTAGGTGAAGCCTTTGAACCTGACGCTGGCTTTGAGTTGTCTTCTGTTCGTTTTGGTACCGGCATCATGACGGGCTTGACTTTGCTGTTTGCAGGCGCGGCTTGACTGTTTGTCTTCGGCGCCGCCGTCTTTGCTGTGTCATCCGCTTCAGTCATCAGGCTGGTATCCGTCTCAGTGGCGCCTTCCTCTTTCGCCCTTTCTGCAGCCGCCTCCTTTGCTTCCTCATCGTCGGCGGCCTTAGGATCTGCGGTGGCGCCATCAACTGGCGCGCTGGCAATCGGCAAGTTCGTGGGGGTGCCGAAGCGGCGGTTCAGATCGCGATAGATTTGACCAGCCACTGCCGCCGGGAGATGGCCATGCGCATCTGAGCCGCGCGTAATAACCACCACCGCCAATCTCGGATCAACCAGTGGCGCATAAGAAGTGAAGAGACCTAACCAGCTTCCCTGTCCAATGCAGGTTCCGGTCTTACCGGCAACTGTCTGCAGCGGATCGTAAGCGCGCTTGCCCGATCCATAGTTCACCGCTCCGACCATTCCCGGAACCATACGCTGGAAGGCATTTGGTTCAATGCCAATCTCGCGGCGAACCTTGGGGGCGAGCTTTGCCTGCTCCTGCATACTCCGGGGCACGTAGGGCTTCAGCAGCTTGCCACCATTCGCCATCGCTGAGGTCAGCGTCGCCAACTGGACGGCGGTAACTTCAAAGTCGTCCCCATGCGAAGACATGTGGCTCACGGCGTACCCTGCTTTCGCAACCGGCACGCTGCCCGCAAACTCGTTTGGCTCGTTAATGCCCGTCTTTTGACCGAGGCCCAATTCCTTCGCGTACGCAATCATTTTGTCGAATCCGACCCGGCCGCCAACCTGCTGAAAGTAAGTGTTGTTGGAATGCGCCAGAGCCTCCGTAAGATCCATCCGAAACCCGACTTGGGTATCGATCGGATCGATCACTTTTTCGTTCAAGCCCGCCAGACCGGTAACCAACTTGATTGTCGAACAGGGTTTGAATCCGCGTCGCAGTCCCCACTCTTGATTGACCACCGAGTAAACACGGCCAGTTTTCGGATCCATCACGACCACGGTGCCGGCGTGATTACCCAACGCGTTTACGGCCACACGTCGGACTTCGGGATCTTCTCCGTTAGCGTCGTCCCTGGCGATGAACGTTTGGGCTTCGTTACGCATGGCTTCGTCAAGCGCGCGCTGACGCGCAATCGCGGCCCGTCGCGCCGCTTCGGCACGGCGCCTCGCCGCCTCGAGTTCGCGGCGATGCTTTCCTTCAACGCGTCGCATCTCGGCAGCGCGCTCGCGTTTGGTCAATGGGCGATGCAGTCTTTTCTCAAGCGATCTAACAGCAGACGCCTGCTCGCTGGCGATCCGTTTGCGGGCAGCGCGAACTTCTCGGGCTGACAGCCGCGTTCTCCGGCCTCGGCGCCCTTCTCTGGCAGAGAATCGTCCGTGCCGCCTTCCCCCACGCCGCTCTCGTGCCGAGCGCCTTCCTCCGCCGGCGCGGGCATGCCGCTGGCGGCCCGCAGCCGCGTGGCGGTGTCGTGCAAGTCCTGTTATCGAGAACGGAATTGCTATGAGAGCGAAGAGGATAAGTGCTACCAGAAACGTTTTGGGGGAACGATTTATCAAATTCATCAACCGGGCCTCACTTTAGTTTTCCATGGGATTAACCTGGTGCGCTTTGAAAGCGAACCCAGGCGCACAATTCTTGCTTGCCTGCAGGCGCGCGACTTTTGCCGGCGCATCTTGCCTCAGCCGGAAACAAAATTCTGAAGTATTGGAAGTTTTCAAACTCACTTCTTAAAAGCTCCAATTTGCTTCAACCTTCGGTTCTACGTTGAGGTGGGAGAGTTCCCTAATTTGGCGGTCCCTGGGGACATTGATTTGAGACCGCGCCAACTATAACATCTGCCTGGGAAAGCGGCAACCGAAAAATAACCAATTGGTCGCGCCTCCAATGAATGAAGGGCACGCGGCTTGTATATACGATTTGGTGTCAGGCACGATCAATAGCTGCAAACCGGCGCTTTCCCCCAAACTCTGATGAGGGTGTTCTCGCTAATCGATAGCTTTCGCCTGCGATTGCTGCTCCTGCTGGCGGCTCTGTTGGGACTTACGCTTGGCGTTCAATACTACGTGAACCTGCGATCAGTTCAGAGAAATACGGAACTGCTCGCGGAGCAAGAACAAGCGATTTTGGCGGGTGTTGCCCTCGGGGTTAGAAGCGTTTCAAGTAGAAAGTATCTTGATGAATTGCGCGACGCCTTGAAGGATCCGCTGCTGGACGAACGTACCGGCCGCGTGAAAAACGTTCTGGTTGTAGACGAAAAAGGGAATGTCCTCGACAGTTTGGTCGACGATTATGATCCTCAGAAAAATGCCGATGGCTCGCCAAAATACTTTCAAGTGACGGCCGTGCCCCTGCCGCCGCTGAGCAATGTAGTGGGATCAGCCGATGAGGATCAGAGCCGCCCCGCGTGGTTGACACCGCAGACCCCCGCAAGACCCGGACAACCTGGAGCGTTCTTACTTTCAGTCCAAACAGACCGTGGCCCAAGATATGTGATCGTAGTTTTAGGCTCAGCTCGAACGCTCACAAATATTCTGGAGCGGCAGGCAAGCATGTCGCTGCGGTACACCCTCGCGCTCTTGCTAGTTACCACGCTCGTAACCACTGTGTTGGTCTGGCGGTTTACTCGTCCAATCAAAGATCTATCGACAGCGGCAAGAAGAGTGGCCAGCGGTGATTTCACTTTCCGTGTGCCGGCGGCGAATCGGCGTGACGAGATCGGCGCGCTGTCGACAGCCTTCAATGAAATGACCGCGCAACTTGGGCGCGCGCGCGAACTGGAAACGCAGCTTCATCAGTCTGAGAAAGCCGCCGTAGTGGGCCGTCTTGCTTCAGCCATTGCGCATGAGATTAGGAACCCGCTCAATTACATCAACCTTACGCTCGATCATCTACGTTCGGCATTTGCGCCTGAAGAGCCGGGGAAGCGCGAGACGTTTGAACGACTTGCTGGTCAATTAAAGGCCGAAGTGGCGCGCATCAATACTCACATCTCCAACTTTCTGAGCTACTCGCGGCCGTCAAGACTGGAGTTGCAGCCGCTGAATCTTCGCGCTGAAGCTGAGGATGCTTTGAAAATGATCGAGGTTCAGGCGTCGGAAAGCGGTGTCCAGACGCGCGTAGAAGAGCAAGGCGAAGTGCCCTCGGTTATGGCTGACCGCGAAGCGTTGCGTTCAGTGCTTACTAATCTGATCATCAACGGACTGCAGGCAATCGACGGCGAAGGCGGGAGCCTGGTGATCAAACTCTCGAGGGACGCGGCCGGTCAGCGGGCACTGGTGGAGGTCACGGACACGGGCCGAGGAATAGCAGCAGAGGACATCTCAAAGGTTTTTGAACCATACTATTCTACAAAAGAGACCGGCACGGGTCTTGGCCTTGCCATAGTCAAGAAAGTAGTCGACGATCATGGCGGGACAATCACAGTGACATCAATGCAAGGCAGCGGGACGACGTTTACGATAACGTTGCCGGCGAAAGACAACGATGAAGGAAAGGGGACGGTGTGAAGGGGGGACAAGGAGACAGGGGGACGCGGAGAAACGAAAAACAGGTTTCGCTTTTTCTCCCCAGCGCCCTTTCTCCCCGTCTCCCCGTCCGCATGGCTTATGGCGCGCAAAAGCATATTGGTGGTAGACGACGACAAACCGCAACGTGAAATCCTGGAGATGATTCTCTCCGGCGAGGGATACGATGTTACCACCGCCGCATCGGGCGAGGCGGCAATCAAGTTTGCCAAAGAGCGGCGCTTCGATCTTGCTTTGACGGATCTGAAGATGACGGGCATGGACGGCATCGAGCTGCTGCAACACCTGCTCGCCTTAGACTCGTCGATCATTGTCATTCTGTTGACGGCGCACGGAACGATCGATTCCGCGAAAGAAGCGCTCCGCCGCGGCGCTTACGATTACCTGCAAAAACCTTACGACAAGCAGGCGCTGCTTGAGACTATCAACCGCGCTCTCGACAAACTCAATGCCATCGACACCGAGATCGTTTCCGCCTCGCCCAAGATGGAGAACGTCAAGAGAATGGTTCTTAAAGTTGCGCACTCCAGCTCGACCGTGCTGATTCGCGGAGAATCCGGCACCGGCAAAGAACTGATCGCGCGCGCCATTCACAATCAATCGCCACGCGCGTCGGAAATGTTTCAGGCGGTAAACTGCGCCGCGATCAACGAAAACCTGCTCGAGTCGGAGCTGTTCGGCCACGAGAAGGGTTCCTTCACCGGGGCGCACGCCGAAAAGAAAGGACTGTTTGAAGTTGCCGATCGCGGCTCACTGTTTCTTGACGAGATTGCCGAGCTTGACGTGAGTATGCAGGCGAAGTTGCTGCGCGCCTTGCAGGAGCGCAAGATCAGGCGCGTAGGCGGCACCCACGAACTCAACGTTGACGTGCGCGTGATCGCCGCCACCAACCGCGACTTGCGCGCGATGGTGGCAGACGGAAGATTTCGCGACGATCTTTATTATCGCTTGAACGTGCTCTCCATCGACGTTCCGCCGCTGCGCGAACGGCGCGAAGACATTCCGGTCTTGATCGACTACTTCCTGAAGAAACACACGCGCAATACCTCGCGGCTCGTGCGCGGGCTCACGAGCGAAACGAAAAAGTTGATGCTGGACTACGGTTGGCCCGGCAATGTGCGCCAGCTCGAGTCGGCCATCGAACGCGCCATCCTGCTTTGCGAAAGCGATCTGATCACCATCGACGACCTGCCGCTCGAAGTTAGACAGGAAGCGAGCCCCGCCGCACAAGGGGCGTTCAAGCTGCCACCCGAAGGGATCAGTTTCGAAGACGTCGAACGCGACCTGATCATGCAGGCGATGGAGCAAACTGATTACAACATCACAAAATCCGCCAAGCTGCTTGGGCTAACGTTTCGGACACTGCAATATCGCCTGGAAAAATTTGGCATTAAGAAGCCGGAAGGAAAAAAAGAAGCCGCCGGATCGGATTAGCGGAATGTCTCGCGACCGCTGACAGATAGGGGAAATGCTTTACACTTACTCGAGCGTACGGATGAATCAACGAATCCTATTCCTGATTATTTCATTCGCCCTTTTGTTCTTTCTTTCAGCCTGCTCAAAAACGACAGGCGGGCCGTCAGCCACGAGCACGCCGAAGTCAACCGAGTCGCCCGCGACCACCGGCCGAGTCTCGTCAGTTGATTTCGTCAAGGCGGCTGTTGCTGCAGTTCAGATTCCCGACGGCGGATCCGCGGAGGCAATCGTACGCGTCACAATTCAGAGTGGGTATCACATCAACGCTAACCCTGCGACCGATTCGTATCTGAAGGCAACCGAGTTTGCGCTCCAGCCAAGCGATGGTGTTTCAGTCGGATTCATCAGCTATCCCTCGCCGATCACCAGGAAGTTTTCGTTCTCGCAAAAGCCGCTCGCCGTTTACGAAGGCGAGGCCGCCATACGGGTCATGCTGAAAGCCGCCGGCTCGGCGCCCAAAGGCCCGCATTCTCTTGCTGCTAAACTGAACGTTCAAGCCTGTGACGACCAAGTCTGTTATGCTCCAGGCACAATCGATCTATCGATTCCGGTGACTGTGAAGTGAAACGCTTTTGGATGATCATAGCCGGCATTTGTCTTGGCGTTGCGGCAATCTCACTCTGGTGGCAGCGTACGGACGCTGCGTTTGTCTCAGCGACTCTGGGCGCAGTCGCATGGCTTCTGAACTATCGAATACAACTCAAAGAATCAATAACGCCAACAACGTTTAACACAATCGACGATGAAGGAATGGACGACTCGGATGAGGAATAACAAAACCAACCTTGTATTCACGGTGTTTGCTTGTCTGACCATGTTGCTTGCGGCCAACGCGGTCCGCGCCTCTGACGACTCCGATGTTCGCGCCACCGTCCAACAAGTGTTTGAGCAACTGAAGAACAAGAACTACGAAGCGCTCTACGATACGCTGCCGGCGGGTTCCCGCGCACGCATGTCACGCGACCGCTTCACCAACGCGCTCCGGCGCACGCAGGACCTGTACGTTCTGGATCGGTTTGAGATTGGCAAAGTGAAGGTGTCCGGAAACATCGCGGCGGTCGACACGGTTCTCTACGGGAGCGTCGCGAATACCGAAGGTAAGATCGTGGTGCAACAGTATCTGGTGCGGGAAGAGGGAAAATGGAAAGTGGCCACGGGCGACCGTGCGACTATTCGGAGCTTTCTCGCCGCCAATCCCAGTTTTGCGCGCAAGTTTCAAATACGAGAGCCGCGTGTTTTTGTGAAGAAGGATGGAGGCTGGGTCGAATTCATACCGCCGAAACGAGAGCGTCCCAAAGGCTAGCAATGCACGCTGGGTCAACTCAATAACAGATCATCAAACGACAACTGAGAATCATCAACGTATGCTTCGCTCAGATCGCGGCGAATGCGATAACGCGGCACGTCGAGCGCTTCGCGCACCGCATCAAGATGAAAGCGGATGATGCGGGGCGTCAGACGCACCGATGGAATCCGGCGCTTCTGAGCGAGGCGATACACGGTGGATTCGCTCACCTGTAATATTTCGGCGAGCTGGTGCGCGGTCAGGAATTCTTCACGATCTTCCATTGTCTGTTAATCGCAAATGATCCTAGCGCATTTGCGCATCAACGACCAAACATAAAACAGTATTGATTTGCGTGCTTCTCGGATTACTTCGCCGTTGGCTGGAGGGAAATCGCGACGCGATAGACGGCCGCGCTGTCTACTTCGACGTCCTTACTCGCGGGCTGCCGGCCGTCAGCCTTAGCGGTGACGCGATACTTCGCGGCGTCTGGCGGTAGTCGAAAAACGAATGAACCGGTTTCGTTTGTGACGCGGCCATCAATCTTCTTCGACGTGCCGTCATCGAGAATGCGCGCCAACTCGACGCGCGCGTTTGGAAGGCTAAGGCCTGCTTCGTTGAAGACGCTGCCGCGGATGAAGGCGATCGAGCCTTCATCAATCGACAGAATCAGATCGCGGAACGAGCGCGTCTTGCCGGCTTTCACCTCAATGCCGTCGATCGTTCCGACACTCAAACCGGGCTTGCGAAACGTCAGACCATAGATGCCGGGCGCGAGTCCGGGCACCGTGAAGTCACCGTTCCGATCCGTTTTAACGCGTGTCAGCTCACGATCACCCTGCCGTACAATCACTGACACTCCCGCGGGCGAACCGGTCTCGACGCGCACCTTGCCTTTGATCGCACCGGTTGAACGATCCTGCGCCACCACAACCGCGAAGAGAAACCCCAGCGCCACAACAACACCGATGGCTCTATGTAATTTCATGCTGATCCTTCTCCTCCAGGAATCTCGCGATCCTTCATGCTGTGGTGCGATGATATCACTTGCCGAGGTTATATGCCGCTCGCCGGAAACCCAGTGCCAACGTTGATGCCTGCAATTGCATCTCGTGTTGTCCGTACTTATTATTGGCAACAGGTCAGACCGATATTTCGAGCCTGAGATATGTATCTTTCCAGCATCCACCCTGCAGAGCTTGACGGCATTCTCCGATGTCTAGTCAGACGCACCTGGCTTGCCGTGCTTCTTGTCCTGCTCAACGTTGTAACGATCGTAGCGCAGAATCCATCTCCAGCAACGCAGCAACGACCACGGCAGGTCAACCCGACCAGAGAACAGAAAGAACCTGACGACGTCCTGCGCATCGATACTGATCTCGTTTCCGTGGACGCCACTGTCACGGATGCCGAAGGGCGCACGGTGCGCAGTCTGCAACAGAAAGATTTCAAGCTCTTCGAGGACGGCATCGAGCAGCCGCTCGCTTTCTTCCAGTTGGAAAACAAAAGTGGCGAAACGCGGCCGCTGGCGATCGTCTTTGCGCTCGATATTTCCGGCAGCATGACGCCGGAAGAGATCGACCGTCTGCGCGGCGCAATGCATGCCTTCTCAGAGAAGCTTGCGGATCATCCGGCGGTCTTTGCGGTCATGACTTTTGGGATGCACGTCAAGACCCTGCAACGTTTCACGAATGAGGCGGACAAACTCGATCGCGCTTTCGATCGCCTCGCGCGCGAACCGAATGGATTGTCGACCCACACTTACGACGCAGTTGACGATGCGATTCGTTTGCTGGTCCGTCATGCGCCACGCACGCGCGAGCGGCGCTTAATGAAGCGTGCCGTCGTCGTCGTAACGGACGGTTTTCCGGTGGGCGATACGGTCTCGGCGCAGACGGTGATCGAACGCGCCAACGCCGCGGATACGAGCGTCTACGTCGTTACGCTGCCTTCGTATTCACATTTATTGACGACCGCGGATCAGGCGCCGCTACCCACCCCGTTAGATGTGAGCGGCCTGGTTGAGCTGACCGGCGGCAAAAGCGTCTATGCCAACGAGAAGGATTATGAGCCGCTGTTTCGCGCGCTCGCGGAAGAAGTGTTGTCGTCGTACGTGCTGGCTTTCTATCCGCCTGAGGAAAAGCGGCACGACGGAAAGCTGCACACGATCCGAGTGGAAGTGCCGCGCGGGCTGACGGTGCGCCAGAGCCGGCCGAGCTATAGAGCGGGAACGCAGTAGGCAGGAGGCGCAGTGGGCAGGAGGCAGACGGCAGGAAGCAGGAAGCAGGAAGCAGCAAGCGCCTAGCTGCCAAACATCACAGAGTTTCCGGTTACCTGCTTCCTGCCTCCTGCCGTCTGCCTCCTGCCTCCTGTTCTCTAGAACTCATCCTCGTCTTCGTCCTCGTCGTAATCTTCTTCAACGATATCCAGTTCGACGGGGTCGAGTCCGACGACCTCCAAATCGGTTCCGCACTCCTCGCACGAAACGATATCGCCTTTATCTGCGTCCGTATCGACGTGGACATCCGCATCGCATTCGGGGCATGTTCCGGTTGGCACTTCTTCTAACCTCCAGCGCAAATGATGTGAGGGCGGGGGCACGCCTGCTAATTGCCGGGGAACCTCCACCTTGTTCGCGATCGAACCGGGGACAATCTAACCGCGCTCGCGGTATTTTGCAACAGTCTTTTTTCACATCCTTGCGGGCGACAGACTGACGGCTCTCTACTCGCACGTTTGGCTCCTGCCGCTCGCGTCGACTGTGGCTGACCACAGAAACTTGATCCGTACCAGTCGCAAATACTCCAGGGGTTAACCTTTGTCCACACTGTTCGCCGCCGCCTCTCTTTCCTTTTTTCCTGCCGCGATAATGCGGCGCGATGTTCACCTTCATCAAGAAAACAAGAACGACTTTCGCGCTGCTCCTGTGGTTCACGTTTGTGTTCCTGATCGCTTACTTCTCGCCGGGCCGGACTATTGAAAGCAATCTCACTGCCGGGTCAACCAAGGGTTCCACCAGATCATCCCGCATGCGCCCCGCCACTCCGGCCCCATCAGATTCGCTCTCGCTCGATTCCGACAACGATGGCATTCCCGACGGCGCCGAGCTGCAAAGCTTTGCCGATCGCGAAAGTTTCCGTCGTTGGTTCACCGGAATTGCCGAGCAGCAGTTTTACCAATTGAGCGATCAGTGGAACGCGGAGCAGCGCGACTGCGCGGGGCTGGTGCGCTTTGTGTGGCGCGAAGCTCTGCGCCGGCACGACCGCGCGTGGTTTCTGCGTATGGGAGCAGGGTACGAAGCCATTGCTCAGGATGTGAAGAGTTACAAGCTTGAGAACAGTCCGCTTGGTGAAAAACTGTTTCGCACCGACTCTGGATCATACAAGCCAACCGACCTGGCTGACGGCAAGTTTTCAGAATTTGCCGACGCGCGCACGCTGAAAAATTTCAACACCGTATTTATCGGCCGCGATCGTCATCAGGCGCGACCCGGCGATCTACTTTTCTTCTATCAGCCCTGGGTCCAAAAGTTTCCTTATCACGTAATGATTTTTCTCGGCCAGCCGCGCGACTCGGCCAGTGGCGCTGGTGACTGGGTCGTCTATCACACGGGTTCGTCGCCAACCGATCAGGGCGCAGTGAAAAAAGTTGAGCTGTCGGTGCTCGATCATCACCCCGATCCGCGTTGGCGGCCGCTCGAGAGCAATCGAAATTTTCTTGGGTTTTATCGACTGAAGATTCTTGACTGACGAGGCACAAATAAGTCTCTGGAGGTTATCGAACGTGTTTCAACTCAACCAGCGTTTGCGTAGTTTCATCAAACCGGCCGCAATTTATCTAAGCGTCATCGCGGTGGTTTTCGCCTTCAACGCGATCCGTCTGCGTGTCCTATCGCGCGCACAGGCGTCCGGTCCGCCTCCGGAACGGAACGTAAGCGAGAAGCCATTCTTTTCGCTGAGCACTAATCGCACCTTTGCGCCCGGCGAGCACGCCCGATTATCGGCCAGCTATCAGGGAATCGATCATCTGGATTTTCGTGTCTATCAGATTAAGGACCCGGTAAAGTTCTTCAAGCACCTCGACGACCCGCACCAGTTGGGCGAAAAGCAGAAGGAGGAGGTCTCCGGCAACTACGGCAACCGGCCTTCGGTGCTCGAGCGCACGCATTCGTTAAAGACCTTCATCAATACGGCGATCAAAGACTACGTTCGCGAGCAACTACAGCGCGACCACCGCGAGACATTCAACCTGAAGTTTCGCAAGGATAACGAGCCGGCGCGCACGCCGCTCAACGTCGCCGACTACGCGCGGGTGCCGCTGCTCAATCCGCAACAGATGGCCAGTGCGTGGCGCGAAAAACTGCCGCGCACCGAAAACCAATACGACTGGCAAACGATCTCGCTCGGCAAGCGCGACGCCGGCGTCTATCTGATCGAAGCGGTCAATGGCGATTTGCGCGCGTACTCGATCGCCGTCGTCAGCAACTTGACCATGGTGCAAAAGACGACGAAGGACGGTCAGGTTGTCGTCTACGTGGTCGATCGTAAGAGCGGCGCGCCGCACGAAGGCGTCAGTGTCGAAGTTACTAAAGGTAAAGACAGTCTAACGACCGGCGCGACCGACAAGAGCGGCTTGTTCACTGCCGAGATCAAAACCTCCAAACCTAAAGACGAAGAAGAGCGAGCCGCTGAAGACCATGATCCCGAAGACTCGCACGCGAAAACACCGTATCTGATCATGGCTCGCGAGCGCGACAACTTTGTCATCTCGGATCTCGACTCGTTCTACTTCAGCGGCTACGGCGAATACGAAGGCGAAGACTATGGCTACAATCGGAGTCTGGTCAGTTACATCTATACCGACCGTCCCGTCTATCGGCCCGCGCAAAAAGTTTATTTCAAGGGCATCCTGCGCCGCTGGGGCCGAAACGGTTACGAACTGCTCGATAGCAAAACAGTGAGCGTCACCATTAAGGATCCCAGCGGCGGTAAGGTCTTCGCGCGCGAGTTGCCGCTCTCCTCGCGCGGCACGTTCAGCGGCGAGGTAGACATTGCCGACGAAGCGCCGCTGGGCAACTACGTCGTTCTGGCCGAGGCTGGCGACGTTAAAGCCGATTCCTATTTCAACGTGCAGGAATACAAGAAGCCTGAGTTCAAAGTGAAGGTCACTGGTCCGCAGCAATTCGCCGCAGTCGGTGAGAAAGTAAAGTTTTCCGTCGACGCGCGCTATTTCTTCGGCGCGCCAGTCACCAACGCCGACGTGCATTACTACATCTATCGCTCGCGTTATTACCACTGGTGGTGGTCGAGCGATTCGTCCGACGACTTCGATGACGCCGCCGGGCCGGAGAATGAAGGCGACGACGATTATGACTACGGCTACTACGGCAACGACATGGTCAAGGAGGACGACGGCACGCTTGATTCACACGGCCATCTCTCGGTTGAGTTCCAGGTGCCGGAGCCGGATGAAAAAGAGGAGTGGGATTACTCCTATCGTCTCGAAGCGCAAGTGACCGACGTGTCCCGCCGCGAGATGCAAGGCAGCGCCAGCTTCGTTGGCACGCGCGGACGCACAGTCGCCGACGCCCAGCCTGAACGTTACATCTATTTCAAAGGCGACACTGCGCAGATCAAAGTTCGCACTTCAAACTACTTCGGTCATCCGGTTTCTGAAAAAGTCACGCTCAAGTTCATCGAGCAAACCTGGGAGAAAGTCGAGAAGGAGCAGGAGAATAACGGGTACAAGTACAAGACGCAGACTTACGTTTCGCACCAGCGTGAACTCGCGTCGATTGACGTGAACACGGACGCGCAGGGCCAGGCACTCTATGGCTACGTCATTCCGGTCAATGGCGAGATCTTCATCAAGACGATCCTTAAAGAGGGCGCGAAAGAGATCGTCAACCACGGCGGGTACATTTGGGCGCCGGATCGCACGGGCCAGTGGTCCGACTTTGAATATCGCGACGAAGGTGAGAACTCAATCAAGCTCGTGCTCGACAAGAAATCCTATCGTCCCGGCGAAACCGCGCACGTGCTGGCGCTTTTGCCGGCCGACAATGTTAATCTGTTAGTAACTACCGAGCTCGCGACTGTGATGACCACGCGCCAGATCGATGCGCCGGGACGCACCGTCGTTATCGACGTGCCCATCGAGCAGCGTTTCGAGCCGAACGTTTACCTCCAGATAGCATTCGTCAAAAACGATGACATGTATTCCCAGAGTCAGCTTATCGCCGTGCCCGCGCGCGATCGCATGCTCAAGCTCGACATCATTCCGAACAAGAAAGAGTACAAGCCGCGCGACATCGCTTCGTATACCGTTCTCGCGCGCAAGGCCGACGGTTCGCCGGCCTCAGGCGCGGAGATCAGTCTCGGCGTAGTTGATGAAGCGATCTACAGCATCCAGCCGGAAAGCGCCGCGAACATCAAACGCGAGTTTTACGGCCGACGCTACAACGAAGTGCAAACAAGCCTCGCGATTCATTACTCGTTCACCGGCTACTCTGGCGACAAGCCGGTTGACCTCGCGCGCAACAAGCAGGCTTATCAGCTCGCGGACTTCAAGAACGACAGCCCGCTGGCCGAGCCGACGATTCGGCGTGAGTTTAAAGACACGGCGTTTTGGCAACCTGATGTCGTCACTGGATCTGACGGTAAAGCAACTGTCAAATTCAAACTGCCTGACAACCTGACGACGTGGCGCGCAACCGCGCGCGCTATCACCACCGACACCCGCGTTGGCTCGGCAGTGCAGAAAGTGATTGCGCGCAAAGACGTAATCATGCGGCTCGAGCTGCCGCGCTTCCTGACCGAGGGTGACACTGTCACGATCTCGGGCGTGGTTCATAACTTCCTTAAGAAAGAAAAGAGCACGCGCATCTCGCTGGATCTCAGCGGCGCGCAATTAATTGGCCCGTCAACTGAAACGATAACGATTCCGCGCAACGGCGAGCACCGCGTCGACTGGCGCGTCAGCGCGCAGCAGCCGGGCGAGTTGCGCTTGCTGGCCAAGGCGCTCACCGACACTGAATCCGATGCAGTTGAAATGACGATGGAGATCGTGCCGCATGGATTGAAACAAACAATGGGCGGCGCGACGGCGCTGATGCAGAACGACGGCGAGCAAACTCAGTCGCTCAATTTGCCGCTGCATCCGGACATTCAAGCGCGCTCGCTGCGCATCGAGGCCGCTCCTTCCGTTGCCGGCACCTTGTTCGGCGCGCTCGATTATCTGACCAGCTTCCCGTACGGGTGCACCGAGCAGACGATGTCGAGTTTCCTGCCGAATGTGATTGTCGCGCAGACGTTGAAAGACGTGAAGAGCACGCAAATTCGCGCGAACAACGATCTGCCGAAGAAAGTACAGCGCGGGCTGGATCGTCTCTACAGTTACCAGCACGAGGACGGCGGTTGGGGTTGGTGGAAAGATGACACGACCGATCCGTTTATGACGGCGTACGTCGTTGACGGCCTGACGCTGGCCAGTCGCGCTGGTTTTCAGATTGAACAATGGCGGCTCGATCGCGGGCGCGAGAAATTGGCCGCTATGCTCGACGCGAACAAGCGCGATGACGGCAACCCTATCGATCCAGAGACGCGCGCCTACATGATCTACGCGCTGGTCGAAAGCGGCACGACGGATGCGCACTACCTCGAACAGCTCTACGCGAATCATGAACACATGGAGCCGTACGGTCGCGCGTTGCTGGCGCTTGCGCTCAAGCAGCGCGGAGACGATCGCGCTCTGGAAATCGCCGGCGAAATCGAAGGCACCGCGCGCGCGAACGAGTTTGACGCTCACTGGCAAACCAATCGCGTCAATGACTGGGGGCGGCCCGTCGTACTTGATGTCGAAACGACGGCGTTGTCGCTGAAGGCACTGGCGCAAGTCTCGCCCAAGAGTCCGCTGCTGCCGAAAGCCGCGCGGTGGCTGGTGAACCATCGCCGTAATGGCTACTACTGGCTGTCGACGAAGGAAACTGCATTTGCCATCTTCGGGTTGAGTGATTATCTGAAAGCGAGCCAGGAACTTTCGCCTGACTACACGTTCGAGATCTATGTGAACGGCGAACAGGTTCTCTCGCAGCACGTGACGTCAGCCGGGTCGCAATCGTTTATTGTTACGCGGAAGAACAGCCAGGTCAGCGGCACGAATCAGATCCGAATCGTGAAGCATGGCCGCGGCGCACTGTACGTTTCAACTGCGCTCGAATACTTCACGGGCGACGAAGAAGTGCAGGCAGCGTCATCGTCCGATCTGAAACTGACGCGCGAATACTTCCGCTTGCGCGTCGAGCAAAACGAAAAGGGCAAACCATCCTGGAAGATCGAGCCGCTGACCGGCGAGCTGCGCTCTGGTGATCTGATCGTCTCGCGGCTACACGTCGAAGGCGCGCGCGCGCAGTACTTGATGATCGAAGATCCGATTCCGGCGGGCTGCGAACAAGTTGCGCACGTGGATGGACTCAATCTGAATTACAGCGACGGTCAATGGAGCGACTGGTACAGCATGCGCGAATTTCGGGATGCACGGACCGTGATCTTCAAAAACTATTTCAACGGCAACGTGACGTTTCAGTATGCGATGCGCGTTGAGGTTCCAGGCGAATTTCGCGTTGCGCCCGCTCGCGCTGAGTTGATGTACGAGCCCACGGTGCAAGCAAACACAAGCAATGCAAGGCTGAGAATCCTGGACAAGAAATGACCTGGGGTTTCTAAGAATATGAACCGAACAGCTACAGAGTCCGCGAAGCGGACGAGCGAAAATAGCCCAGCGATTCATCGCTGGGGAAAGACGGTCATTTCCGCTATCCAGTCCGCGAAGCGGACGGCTGAAATATTTCCAGGATGCTCAAAGACCGATCTTCAGCCGCCCGTTTCACGGGCTCTTGATCAGGATGGCACTGCTCACCCAGCTGAAGTGCTGGGCTATTTTCGCTCGTCCGCTTCGCGGACTCTGGTGACTGATTACAAGGAAAACAGAAGGTGAACCATGTTGAAGGAAACGATCAAATCGACTCTAAACACTGCTCGATCCCTGTTGCAAAGCTGGCATTCGCTGGCGATCTTCGCCGGCCTTTATGCATTACTGCTGGCCACACTCTATGGCTTTTTTGCGACGCGCGAAGCCACCATCGGACAGGTGCTGTTGACGCTGCTCTTCGCTGCCGGCGCGCCGGTGATCTTTTTTCTGCTGCAAGCCACGATCATCAATCGCGCGCGGCACGATCGCATTGAGTGGTACCGCGCACTGCGCGACTCGTGCAAATTGGTGTTGCTCGCTCTGCCCGTGATTCTCGCAGGCTTCGCGATCGCATCGCTCCTGAATCGCTGGCAGGCCCACTTCCCTGCTCCGCACGTTAGCCCGCTTTCCGTG
Source organism: Pyrinomonadaceae bacterium (assembly GCA_041499185.1). Classification (GTDB taxonomy): domain Bacteria; phylum Acidobacteriota; class Blastocatellia; order Pyrinomonadales; family Pyrinomonadaceae; genus JAOAPY01. The sequence goes on from JBGQJU010000034.1 coordinate 40,398, forward strand.
CCACTGTTTGGTGACTATCCGGCGCCGCTTCAACCGATCGCCGCGGTCACGCCAAAACCAATGCCCTGGCCTTCGTTATTATTCAGCACACTGCGCTGCCTGCTCTTCGGGATCGCGCTGCCGTTGACCATGATCCAACTGTGGGTCGAAATGGGGAACCGCGATCTGTTGAAACTCCCACGCGGAGGCGCTCGCTCGATTCTGACCAAGCTAGCCGGCGTGGTGTCTCGTGCGTTCGCGCCGCAATCGGTTTTGATCTATTCGCTGGGGCTATTCATTTTTGCTGTTCTGCCGTACGCGTTGCTCTTTGTGCACACGCCATTGAAAGGAGCCCGGAGCGAGATCGGAATCTTCACTGCCCGTTTAGCGCTGGTCTTTGTGGTCACGTTGTTGGGTTGGGTGACTACGTTGAGCACGTTTGCAAAGAGTAGCGAAACTCTCAAGGGCCCAGAGGCGAGTACCGAAGAGTCAGCGTGATGCGATCAATAACGTTAACGCGAAGGCCGCAAAGTTCCACGCAAAGGCCGCAGAGAATTTCCTTTGCGCTTCGCGAATACCTTTGCGACCTTCGCGTTTCAATTCGCCCGCTGCGGAATCTCTATTTCTCTTGCTTCACCGCAGTCACAGCGTGCGTCGTCGCCGTGTGGTGGTGCGGCGCGCCAAACAAATTCTCCCTCCTCGTCCCCGCAGCAAATACACGCATCGTCAACGAGAGTGAGATCGATGAAGCTTTGCAACAAGCCGCCACAAACGCGCTCGGCCAACGCGAAGGCGCGATCATTGTCATGGATCCGCAAACCGGACGCGTCCGCGCAATAGTGAATCCACAAATCGCCATTGAAGATTCCTTTGCGCCGGGATCGACAATCAAGCCTTTCACTGCGCTCGCTGCCCTGCGCGCGCGATTGATCGATAGGGGCTCGCACAGGCTCTGCCGCTCAGAATATTCGCGCGAAGGTTTTCAGATCGCCTGCGTCCATCCGAAGGATTTGCCGGCATTCGATCCAGCGGAAGCAATCGCCTACTCGTGCAATTACTATTTCGGCACTCTCGGCGAACGATTGAGCGAAGAGTCGTTGAGCGAGACGCTCGCCTCTTTCGGTTTCGGCAGGCAAACCGGCATTAATACCGGCCACGAATCAGCCGGCAATTTGTTGCGAGGCAAACGCGATCCACGCAACGCGCTGGGCGAAGGGAATTATTTTCAAGCGACGCCGATTCAGTCGATCACGGCTTATGCAGCGCTGGTCAACGGTGGCCACCTTTTCACGCCGCGCGTCGCCAGCGCCAGAGACTTCCAGCCGCAATCGCGGGCCGACCTTTCGATCGCCGCCGAACATCGCGCCGTAATCGTCGAAGGGATGCGCGGCGCAGTGGTCTACGGCAGCGCGAAAAGCACGGGGCTCGATTCATTGTCACTCAACATCATCGGCAAGACCGGCACGTCAGCGCCGAGCCGCGGGTTTCGCTCGCAAGGCTGGTTCGTCGGTTTCGCCTCGGATCCAGAGGCAAAGGGTAGCGTCTCAGCGGAAAGCGTCGAGCTCGCGGTGCTCGTCTTCTTAAAGAAAGGACACGGCGCGCAGGCGGCGGAAGTCGCGAAACCGATCTTTGAGGAATACGCTCGGGCGAGACAGGAAGATGAGGGGACGGGGAGACGGGGAGACACGTCGACAGAACCAAAAGGCGCTGTCCGATCGAATCACCCCGTCACCCAGTCCCCCCTTCTTCCCGCCTCTCCTTCCGCGGTTCGCGTTCATCTAGTTCGCGAAAACATGACGAAGAAAATGTCACTCGAGGATTACGTCCTCGGTGTCGTGGCCGCGGAAGGAAGTACGGAGGATCAACCCGACGCATTGAAGGCTCTGGCGATCGCCGTGCGAACCTACGCGCTGAAGAATCTTGGTCGTCACCGAACTGAAGGCCATGACTTTTGCACGACGACGCATTGCCAGAGGTTCATGGATCCAGCCAGCGCGCAACTGCGTTCATCGGTTGTCGCTGCGGTTAGGGAAACCGGTGGCTTGTACCTGCGCGACGAGAAGCAACAACTGGCCGACTCCTACTTCAGCGCTTCGTGCGGCGGCGTGACGGCAAACATGCAAACGCTTTGGGGCGCCAAAGCACCGTCTTACTTGCGCGGAGTGCTTGACGAGTACTGCGCAACGATGCCGCATCACAGTTGGACTGATGTGATCCCTTCGGCGCAACTTCTGAAAGCGCTTCGCCGCGATACGCGAACTGATCCGGGCGCGACGTTGAACGACGTAATCGTTACTCGGCGCGACGCGACCGGCCGCGCTGAGTCGATCACCATCGGAGGTGAACATCGTCGGACCGTTAGCGGTTGGGACTTCAAGATCATCGTCGGCCGCGCGCTCGGCTGGAACCTGTTGAAGAGTTCGCGATTCGAGATCGCGCGCGCCGGAACGGACTTTATTTTTCGCGGCAGCGGTTTCGGTCACGGCCTCGGTCTTTGTCAGGAAGGCGCGCACGTGATGGCCCAGCGCGGCGCAAACTACAGCCGGATTCTGGCGAAGTATTTTCCGGGCACGAGCGTGGCCAGCGAGATGGGGAGACGAAGAGATGGGGAGACGGGGAGCAAGGTCGTAAACGACATAGACGGTTGGCAGGCTGATTTACTGTTAACCGCTTCAGATCGCGCTCTCTCCATCGCGGCGTCACCCCGTCACCCCGTCTCCCGCGCGATGCTTTCCAGCGAACACTTTCGCGTCAGCTATCCAGCTCGCGTGGCACAACGCGACGCTGAAAGAATTCTAAAAACGTTTGAATCGACTCGTTCAGATTTGCTCCGTCGAATTTCATCAGCGGGAATCTCGATCGCGGACTTCCCTTCTCTTGAGATCTTCATCAACGACACCACTGGCGATTTCGTTGGGCGCACTGGCCTGCCCTGGTGGGCGGGGGCCGCGACGAAGGGCCATCGGATCGAATTACAACCGATCGAAGTGCTGAAACGTCGCGGTGTGTTGGAGACGACGCTGCGCCATGAATTGGTTCATCCTTTGATTGACGAGATCAGTCACGGCCGCGTGCCGCGCTGGCTGGCGGAAGGCTTGGCGTTATATCTTGCCGGTGAAGGACCAATAATTTCGCGTTACGCTCCCTCATCAAAGATGAGTATCGAAGAGATCGAACAGAAACTCGCGAAACCTTCATCGGTTCAGGCGATGCGCGCCGCATATGCAGCCGCGTATCGCGAGGTCAGCGAACTAATCAAGAAAGAGGGCGAGGCCAGTTTGTGGCACCGAGTGGCAAGCAGTTAAGACCCCGCGAACAATGATCGTCTGCAATCCCGATTCCCATGCGTCACGGACGGATCGAGGCGCAAGTCGGCGCTTGCGGTAACAAACGCGCCACGCATAACAACTACTGCGCTGTCTCCGTTGATAGTTGACAGCGTTGCCCGCCGACAACGAGCCTTCGCCGCCGGGGCTGTTCATCTTCTTAGATAGCGTTCCTGGTAACGGAGATTGACCTCCTCAGGGCCGCGTGCGATAGCCACCTGAATGTGGCGCCAACCAATTCCTGTGTCTGGCGGATAATAACTGAGGCAGTAATGCCCACTGACGTCTGCGTTGATTTGCTCCAGCACTCCGCGAATCTGTTCGGGGGCCGGGAAAAGCATCAGCCCTCCGGTGGCCGCGGTCAGTTTGTCCAGCAGCTCTTTGCCCTTCTGTTGCCACGGTGCGCGATCAAATTCTTTAAGACGCAGCCCTACTGTGTAGATTGTGGCGCGATGGCTACTGACCGCTTGCTGAACGTCGGAAAGGCGCGACCGGCTGAAATTGTCCTCGCCGTCAGATAAGAGGACGAGTGCCTTATGTCGTTGCGGAACTCGCTCTAAAGCATTCAGACCGAGCAGCATTGCGTCATAGAGCGCCGTATTTCCGTAGGGCCGCAAACTCGCCAAGTCTCGCCACAATTCGCTGGCGTTAACTGCGCGCGCCACCAGTTGCGGACGATCACCGAAAACGATCAGTGTGTAGTCAGACCCTTCATGTGCGGTGGCCAGAAACTTCTTCATCGCCTTCATCAGGTTTTGCCACTTGTCCCCACGCATCGAAGACGAAATGTCGACCACGAAAACGATACTTGCCGGTCCGTTGCTATCGAAGAACTCCACCGAGACCGGCTTGCCTTGGTCGGTGACGAAAAAGTTTTCTTGTTGAAGGCCTATGACTCGATGACCCTTCTTTTCGGTCACCGACACGTTGACTGTTACCAGGTCTACGCCAATCTTGATCACATCAACCGGGTCTTGGGCCACGGCCGAAACCCAGGAAATGATCACGATGCCCAGCGCCGCGATCCATTTGTTGTTCGTTGACATCGGTTCTCCCCTTTCCAAACCTCACCTGTAGATGGAAGTCTCAAACGGCGGACGCCACGCCGACGGCTTTTTCTTCTTCTCAGTAGTCCTGCAACTAAACGTAAAGCAATATGCGCGCCAATGCTCTGGCCTCTTGCTTGTCAAATCCTCGCTGGTGGTCTAACTCCTTTAGCGACCCGACGTGCAACAGTTGGATTGGCAAGCAATCACGTTTTGTCACAGATCGTAATTGACATCACGGACTATCCGAAAGGTTAGTATGGCTATCCTTTCGGATTGCTTTTCGATCCCCAGCCAGTCGCCTCGCCGGCTCGTTGCCGCCTCACTCACTACCTCGACCATCGAGGCACAGCCTCTCAAATTTCAAGTACCGCCTCCTTACTGCGCGGTGCGGCGGCAACTGAGTCTGAAACCTCTAACGTCTATCGGGATTTCTTTTCAGACAGTATTCATTGAGTGAAGCGGAAAAACCCTTAAAGGAGTGTATACTGTGCGGTGCTTGCGGTTAGTCACATCACGAATCAAAATTACTTCAGCTTGAACAGACCGCACGCTCGTCTAACGCATACCTCGCTGGACGGCTTTGCCCCGGGGGTTTCTTATGGGGTGACTCAGATGACGCCTGCGCCAAAACAAGTAACCCAGCTGCTCGTCGCGTGGGGTAACGGGGACGAGGCGGCGCGCGATGAGTTGATGCCGCTGGTTTACGACGAACTGCACCGGCTGGCTCACCGATACATGAACCGAGAACGACCCGGCCACACACTGCAAACATCGGCGCTGGTCAATGAGGCCTTTGTCAGGCTGGTCGATCAGAGGGACGTACATTGGCAAAACCGCGCTCACTTCTTCGGCCTCGCCGCCCAGATGATGCGGCGCATACTGGTTGACTACGCTCGTAATCGTCGGTATGCGAAACGTGGAGGCGGCGCGCGCCAGGTGTCTTTGGACGAAGCGATGATCGTCTCTGAGGAGCGCACTGCCGAGGTCGTCGCGCTCGATGATGCGCTAAAAGGTCTGGCGGAAATCGATCCGCGTAAGAGTCAAATCGTTGAATTGCGGTTCTTCGGCGGCTTAAGCATCGATGAGACGGCCGAAGTCTTGAAGATCTCGCCCGGCACCGTGATGCGCGATTGGACGCTTGCAAAGGCCTGGCTGCGGAAACAAATGGTCAGTGCCGTCTGATTCGCTTAGAGCTTTCAAGCGGAGTTCTCGCGTTTAAGATATTAGACAGACTCTTAGTTTGTCGCGGCGAACCCGAAGAAACTTTCCGGAAATCATCGACAAACTGAAGTTTGTCGGACAACAGCTTATGCAGCCCGAACGTTGGCAACAGATTGATCAGTTGTTCCACCTTGCGCTGGAGCAGGAGCGCGGCCAGCGGGCCGTGTTTCTCGCGCAAGCCTGCGCCGGCGACCAGGCTTTGCAGAGTGAAATTGAGGAACTTATCTCGTCTCACGAGCAAGCTGAAGGTTTTATCGAAAGGCCTGCGTCCGACCTTGCGGCAGAGTTTTTTGCAAGAGGCCAGGGGGGATTAAAGATCGGCGAGGCGATCGGTCCTTACCAGATAGCATCAGTGCTGGGCATAGGCGGAATGGGAGAAGTTTATCTGGCTCAGGATACCAGGCTGGGGCGCCAGGTTGCGCTCAAACGACTACCACCGCAATTCACCATGAATGCCGAGCGTGTGCGCCGCTTCGAGCAGGAGGCGCGCACCGCATCGGCGCTTAATCATCCGAACATCGTTACGATTCACGAGATCGGGGGAATAAACGGCGCCCAGTTCATCGTCACTGAATTTGTTGAAGGCGTGACCCTGCGCCAACGCGTGACCGAAAGGCGATTGAGCCTGCATGAAGCCCTTGACGTGGCCATTCAAGTCGCCAGCGCCCTGGGGGCAGCTCATGCTGCCGGAATCGTGCATCGCGACATCAAGCCCGAAAACATCATGCTGCGCGCAGACGGCTACGTGAAAGTCCTGGACTTTGGACTTGCCAAGCTGACTGAGAGGAAGACGCCGACCAGTGAGACCGCAACAACGCTGGCCAAAGTGCAAACGAAGTCCGGACTGGTGATGGGCACGGTTACTTACATGTCACCAGAGCAAGCGCGCGGACTTGTTGTTGATGCACGCAGTGACATCTTTAGCCTCGGCATTGTGATCTACCAGATGCTCGCCGGTTCCGTGCCGTTCGACGGCGCAACAACGAGCGACGTGATTGTTTCGATCCTCGAAAGAGAGCCGATACCGCTCAGGCAATGCTCTTCCGAAGTCCCAATAGAACTCGAATGGATGATCAAGAAAGCTCTCGCGAAAGACAGAGAGCAACGATATCAAACAATCAAGGAATTTCAGATTGATCTGAAGCGGCTCAAACAGGAGTTGGATCTACAAGCAAAGCTAGATGGGTTGGCTCCATCGAGCTCGCGAGACCGTGCGATAGCCGCAAGCAGCGGCAAGTCGACAGCGGAGATAACAAATGGCAGCGAACCAACAGTCGCGCGAACGACCGTGGGCTTGAGCGATATCAAGCGCCGAGAGCGAAGTCTGGTCCCGGGCATCGGCACTGTTGTGGCGGCCGTAGCTGTCATCGCCATCTTCTCCGTCATTTCATTCTATGCCGGTCTGAGACGCGCGCCTTCCGCTTCCCAGCCAACTATTAGCCAGCTTACTTTCCGTCGCGGATTCCAGAGTTCAGCGAGGTTTGCGCCGGACGGTAATACGCTGATCTACAGCGCGGCATTAGATGGTAAGCCGGTGGAACTCTTTACCAGCCGGTTGGGAAGTCCGGAATCCAGCTCACTCAAAGCCCAAGTCGGTGGACGCGTGGCCGGAATCCAATCAATTTCTTCCACCGGCGAGATGGCTGTCTTGCTTGATTGCGAGCTGAACTGGGGTGTATGCCACAACGGAACGCTCGCCACCGTGCCGCTGGTTGGCGGCACACCGCGCGAAATAATGGAAGATGTTTTCGAAGCTGATTGGTCTCCAAACGGAAAAGAGTTGGCGATCGTACACGTAGTCGAGGGACAGTATCAACTTGAATACCCAATGGGGAAAGTCTTGTACAAAGCTCCAGGCTGGCTCGAACACATGCGCGTCTCGCCGAAAGGAGACATGGTTGCCTTCATCGATCATCCTGTCTTGACTGACATAAGTGGGTCAATCATGGTGGTGGATCTCACAGGCAAAACGAAGACGTTATCTGCCGGATGGGTAAGCGCTAAAGGTCTCGCGTGGTCGCCGGCGGGCAACGAGGTCTGGTTCTCGGCTGGAAAGACTCGGAATGAAGCGATCCATGCTGTAACGCTCTCCGGTCAAGAGCGTCTGGTCTTTCAAGCGGCAGGTATCGTGGTGCTTTTCGACATATCCCGTGACGGACGCCTCCTGGTGGGGAGTGGGAATCCACGCAGCCGCATGATCAGCTTCACGGCCGGCTCGGAAAAAGAGCGAGAGCTGTCCTGGTTTGACTGGTCCACTTCCGCTGATCTTTCGCAAGACGGAAAGAACCTGCTTTTCTACGAATGGGGCCAGGCGGCCGCGAGAGGGGCTTTTGTCTATCTGCGAAAGATGGACGGTTCAAACGATCCGGTTCGGCTCGGCCAGGGAAAAGCGCTGGCGTTATCGCCTGACGGGAAGTTGGCCCTGGCCCTGCGCGAAGGCCCTCCTCCGCAGCTTGTCGTGTTGCCCACTGGCGCGGGCGAGCCGCGATTGCTTCCCCACGGTAACATCAGTGAATATCACTACGCTTCGTGGTTCCCTGATGGAGAACAAATCCTTTTCACCGGCCTCGAACCGGGCCACGCCTTACGCTCTTATGTTCAGAACATAACAACCGGCGAGGTGCGTCCGGTTACCGAAGACGGAATGATCGCGCTCCTGGTTTCGCCCGACGCAAAGAATCTCGTTGGCTGGGCTCCAGACAAGGGTCCCGACGGAAAATATTATCTTTGTCCGCTAAACGGAACAACGCCGACCCCGATTTCCGGCCTTGAGTTGGGAGAAGTCCCGATCCAATGGAGCGCCGATGGCCGCGCTCTGTATGTACGCGCAGGCGGAGATGTCGATACGGCTATCTATCGCGTGGATCTTTCCGGCCATCGGACGCTGGTGAAAAAGATTGCGCCCGATCCCGTAGGGCTCATCGGTATTGAAGTCAGGCCAGGAGGTATCCAGATCACGCCGGACGGAAAATCTTATGTCTATACCTATTGGACAGGTCTGACGGATCTAATCCTGATCGAAGGACTGAAATAAGAGGAGGCCTAAAGCGCGAACGCAGATTTGATCCCGTTAGAGTTTTTCCCTGCAATTCTCGCGTTGATAGATGTGAAAGCAGAGTCGGCGAGTCGAGTGGAAAGTCCTTGACTCAGTCAGTTGGCGGGCGTAGCATCTTCGCCAGATTCGCTTTGTTAACGCGGGATGATAACTCGAAGCCTCTCAGGCGTCCCGTATGTTCCCGCTGACCCGTAAGTAAAGCCTCTCTTTGAATATCGACCGGAGGTACACCATGCGCAGAATCACAATCGCTTTCGTAATCGCTTTGGGAATCTCGCTGTTGAGTATTGCAGTCGCCGAAGCTTGCGGTGACAAGTTACTCAGGATCGGTCGCGGCGCCAGGTTTCAGCGCTCAATGCACCCGGCGACGGTTTTGATCTATCTTCCAACGACTGCTACAGCCGATGCGTCAACGAAAGCTCCCAAGCTTCAGGCATTCCTGAAGAAGGCCGGCCACAAATCGAGCATCGTCCAGGGCGCGGATCGACTTAGCCAGGTATTGGGCTCGGGACAGTACGACGTGGTCTTCGCCGGCCTTGCCGAGGTTGCCAGCGTGCAAAAGCAGATTGCAGCGTCAGCCTCGAAGCCGGCGATCGTGCCGATGGTTTTTAACGGAACCAAGGCCGAGGTTGCCGCTGCCAAAAAACAGTATCGATGCGTGGTGAAGAATCCAAATGACGGCGACGAGTATCTTGACGCGATTGAAGAAGCGATGAGATCAAGAATGCGCGTAAAGGCCTAGGCCTTACCTCAACCTCAACCGCCAAAGGACGAGTCAATGCCCGACAAACGAATTACCCCGATAGTGGTGCTGTCGTTCGCCGGCTTATGTCTTTATCTGGGAATTCCCACTGCTGCATTCGCTCAAGCATGGGTACCCGCAAAAGGCGATGGATCTGTATCGGTCACTTACCAGAATCTTATCGGTCGCTACCACGTGGATGCCACGGGCACGCGAGCAAAAGTGGGAACGGATAGCGCCCAAAGCATGCTCATGGATTTCGAGTACGGCATCACGGACAAGCTGGCATTCAACGCGGACATGGTGTATGTCGCCTCAAAATATCAAGGTAGATTCCCTGAGGGCCCCTTGGATTTTGATGCCTCCTGGCACCCAGCACTTCAGGACGCGCACTTTTCTCTAAGATACAATGTGCGTAAGAACCCACTCGTGATTACTCCTTTTATCAGTGTTACCGTCCCGACTAATCAATATGAAACCAGCGGGCACAATGCAGTCGGTCGACATTTTTATGAGTTGCTGGTCGGGGTCAACGCGGGACGGACACTAGGACCAATCCTGCCTAACTGCTACGTCCATGGGCGGTATTCCTATGCGATTCTTAAGCGCTTTGCCGGTTTGAATCTCAATCGCAGCAATGCCGACTGGGAGGTTGGCTGGGTGGCGACCAGAAGACTTACTTTGCGATTTCTTGGCGCCTGGCAACAGACCCAAGGCGGTCTTAACTTTCCCGAGGATATCCATCCCGGTGAAGAAGAATTTGAGTTCCATGATCGAGTTTTGCATGCGAGTTACTTTCATCTGGGAGGCGGAGCCACCTTCTCAGTGAATAAAAGCCTTGATATCAACCTCGCCTATGCTGGGACAGTCGCGGCTAAGAACGGACTTGTCGTTGGCGGAATAGCGATAGGTTTTTCCTGGAGATTTTCGCGAGGACACGACATCTCTAAAATCTCCGCGAAGAGTTCGCCGCGTGTTGTGCCCACCACGGGACAAGGAATGTTTTGATTACGAGAGTTCGAGACCGAGACGGTCGCTCCGCGAATCCTATTTCACTCCGAGCCCAGTCCCTAACAAGTGAGCAATTCCAGCTTCAGCCCTTGATTGGCGACTACTGCGCGCAGTCGCGATTCGAGCGCGTCACAGACAGGCCAAA
>JBGQJU010000035.1:0-50258 GCA_041499185.1 Pyrinomonadaceae bacterium
GATTTGGTCGAGGCGATTGCGTTGGGAGTGGACATGTTCGACTGTGTGCTGCCAACGCGCAACGGGCGAAACGGACAGGCTTTTACCTCGCGCGGAAAACTGAATATCAAAAATGCGCAGTGGACGCAGGATGAGCGGCCTTTGGATGAATCGTGCCGCTGCTCCGTCTGTCTGCGCCACTCACGCGCCTACGTCAGGCACCTTTATCTGGCCGGAGAAATGCTCGCGAGCATGCCGCTGACTCATCACAACCTGGCCTTCTTCCTTGACACCATGCGGAGTGTAAGGCAAGCTATCCGGTCTGGTAATTTGACGCGATTCCGGCAGGAATTCACCGAGCAGATCAACTCGGGAGTAGAGTAGCGCAGGTTGCGAACTTGCGCTGCGCCACACGACAAACCGAAGCGAGCGCTAAACCGAGAGTCAAACGTAGATGACAACCTTATTATTTCTGTTTCAAGGGAGCAACCCGCTGATCTCCTTCGCGCCGATGCTGTTGATCATCGGAGTCTTCTATCTTTTATTAATTAGGCCGCAACAGAGGCGCCAGCGCGAGCTGCAGGAGACAATTTCGAAGTTGAAGGCCGGCGATCGCGTAGTAACCACGGGCGGCGTGATCGGTACCATCACGAGTGTGAAAGATACCAGCTTTTTAATTCGCAGCGCCGACAAATCCATTCTCGAAATCAGGCGATCTGCGGTCGCGGGTATCGATGAGGAAGAAAAGAAATAGCGCTAAGACTCTGTTTGAGGGCTTGCGTTTGCAATTTTTGTAATGAAGAAAAAGAATCTCCTTCAGCGTTCAATCATCATCGCCATTGTCACTCTTGTGGGTTTGTACGTTGTTATTGGCCCACGCCACCGGCCGACGCGCCACGACTTTACGCCTGCCGGGATCAAAGAGACGCTGTCTTCAAATATCCATTTAGGTTTGGATCTCAAAGGCGGATCGCATCTCGTGATGCGCGTGAAGACCGATGAGTTTCTCAAGACCTTAACGGAAACGAGCGCGCTGGCCGTGCAGAGTACCGCGAAAGACGCGGGGTTTCCCCCCAAGGATGTAAAGTCGGTCACATCGTCTGGCAACTACAAGATCACTTTCGAAGCGACGGACGGGTCAAAGCTGAATGAGATCCAGGATGCCGTGAAGAAAGTTGGTCTGTCGGACTGGTCAGTGTCGACAAGCGGAAACACGATCACCTGGACGCTGACTCCGACTGCCCAGCGCACGCTTGCCGAGCAAGCGACGGACCAGGCCGAGAAAATCATCATAAGCCGTCTGGATGCGGTGGGTGTTGCCGAGCCGCTTGTGCAACGACACGGCGCGCAAGGATCGCACCAGATTCTGGTGCAGATGCCCGGCATTCAAGATCCAGAACGCGTCAAACAATTATTGAAGGCGGAGTCAAAGCTTGAACTCGTTCATGTGGTCAGCCCGCCCAGCCCAAATCTTAAGACGTACGACTCAGAACAAGAGGCGATCACGTCGCTCGGTGGGACAGTGCCGTCGAACCGCCGCGTCGTGCCTTACACCGAGCGAACCGAGCCTACAGCCGCGGGACAGACTGGCGCCGATGAGAACGCTAAGAAGCAGAAGAAGTGGGTCGTCGTCGAGTCGCCTGCGGTTGTTAACGGCAACGAGCTTCGCAACGCCTCGGCCGTACAGGGCCGCGGTGGCGCCGATGATTATCAGATCGCTTTTTCTCTGAAGCCTGGCGGCGCTGATAAGTTTGGTAAGTGGACCGGAGCAAACATCAACGAATACATGGGCGTGGTGCTCAATAACGAAGTCAAATCAATAGCGTTTATCAAGTCGCAGATCACGGATTCGGGAGAGATTGAAGGACGGTTCACAAAACAATCTGCTGACGATCTGGCATTGACGCTGAGGTCAGGCGCTTTGCCCGCTCCGATTGAGTATCAGGAAGAGCGGACCGTCGGGCCGAGCCTTGGCGCCGACTCAATCCGTTCAGGTGTGCGAGCTTCACTTGTTGGTCTTTCCCTCGTCGTTGCATTCATGTTGTTTTACTACCGAGGTTCGGGTGTAAATGCGGTCGTCGCCCTTCTCTTGAACATGATCCTGATGCTCGCGGGCCTGATCATGTTCCAGGCGACACTGACGCTTCCCGGTATCGCCGGCATTATTCTGACAATCGGTATGGCGGTCGATTCAAACGTGCTCATCTTTGAGCGCATACGCGAAGAAATGCGCACCGGTAAGACGATACCGTCCGCGATTGACACGGGCTTTGGGCGCGCATTTGTGACGATTATCGACACGCACGTCACGACCATCGTATCGTCAATGTTTCTGTTTGTATTCGGCACGGGCCCGATCCGCGGGTTTGCGGTAACCCTCGTGCTGGGTCTGCTCGTTAATCTGTTCTCAGCCGTGTTTGTATCGCGGACAATATTCATCTGGCTCTTGAGTCGTCGGGAGCGCGTCGAATCGCTGAGTATCTGAAGTAGTTCATCATGATTCAAATCTTCAAGGATGTAAGAATCGATTGGCTCGCGAATCGGCGCTGGTTCATCGCGGTATCGATTGCCCTGATGTTGGCGGGACTGGGTTCGGCTGTCTTGCGACAATGGAAACATCCCGGTGGCACACAGGCTTTCAATCTCGGCGTCGATTTCAAGGGAGGAACTGTTGTCACGGCGAGATTCAAGCAACGCCCGAGTGCCGAACAGATTCGAGATGCTCTATTCAAGCAGGGCGTGAAGGATGCAATCATTCAGCCCGTAACAGACAAACCCGATACGGCCCTGATTAAATTGCCGCTCGCGGGAAGTGAGGAATCTCAATCTGAGGTTGAAGCCGGGCGGGCAAAGGTTCGCAGTGCTCTAAACGCCTTTGGGCCAGAAGCGCAACGCGAACTGAATGCTGATCCCCAAGCAGCGTACAAGATCGAAGGCACCGACGCTGTTGGGGCCGTCGCCGGAGCTCAATTGCGCAACCAGGCAATTGCCGTCACACTTGCGGCGCTCGTTGGTATTCTCGTGTACATCGCTTTTCGTTTTGAATGGACTTATGGCGCGGCGGCAGTCATCGCTGTCTTTCACGACGTGTTGGTGACGCTCGGGTTCTTTTCAATATTTCAGTGGGAGATTAGTCTGACGGTGATCGCGGCGTTATTGACGCTGGTAGGGTTCTCGGTCAATGACACGATCGTCGTGTTCGATCGTATTCGTGAAAACCGGAAACTGCACCGGCGCGATTCACTCTACAAGGTGACGAATGATTCCATTAACCAGACGCTGTCGCGTACCGTGATCACTTCTGGTCTCGTGTTTCTATCCGTTCTGGCAATGGTGATCTTCGGTGGCGAGGTGTTGTTTGGTTTTTCCGTGGCGCTGCTCATAGGCATTACCTTCGGCACTTACTCGTCCGTCGCTATTGCGAGTCCGATCATGGTTTGGTGGGAGCAACGTCTGGAGGCCGCAAACCGGGCGATTGCGATTGCCCCGAGACCAGGCGGCGTCATCGGTGGCGCCCGCGCGAATAGCGCGCAGGCGAAGCGCGAGCCCATCACGGGCGGTGTGCGAAGACAGTCGCGGGGGGCCGGTCGGGCTTGAAACCGTTTACAGTTTTGTTAACTTCTCGGACGCCTGTTCGAGGCTGCCCAAATTGTTTGAATTTGCGCTTGACTTTAAAACGGATTGCGGCTTAGACTGCGATTGTTGCTGGCCAATTAATCTTTAGAAGTCGACCCCGCGTTCGGAATTGAACGGTGTGAACGCGAGGCAGTCTATGTTGATCTGGCCGGCGAGTTTCTCGCACAGCGGCTGTTTCTAAAGCTCTTGGAAGCGCTCAGATCGCAGAGGCTGCTATTTCCCCTTCAATTCATGTAACGGAACTCAAGCGGGCGTCGCGGGTCGGCGTTTGAGAAGCTTTACCGCAACTTTTATGATTTCGCATTCCTGATCCATTTGGCACCGGAATTGGGAGGACAAGTAGATGTTCGAGAATCTTGTTGAGTCTGGATCACACAGGGAGGATCTGTCGCGAAAGGGCTCCTTCCTCCTGGTGACTACCGCTATTTACGGGCTCCTAATCTTGACCTTTGTAGTGGCCACTATCTGGTTCACGGTGGCAGAAATGGATACGTCAGATCTGGAGTTGACTACTCTGGTTGCGCCTGTCCCAGTACCACCGCCGGCGAACGAGCCGCCGAAGGAGGTCAAGGCGGTGAAGCCCGAGGCGAACGTCGACGTTCGTAAAGAGCTGTTTGCGCAGGTCAGTCGCGCGGACTTGGTGCCTGAGAAAATAACAACGAAAGCCCTGGAAGTTCCGCCAGTGCGTAAAGGAGTGACAACAGTAGTCGGCAGCGAGAATAGCAACGCCGTCGCCCCGATGCCCGCCGGACCGGGGGCGGGGACGGTGGTGACTACGCCGACGAAAGTGATCATGGCCGAGGAGGCTCCAGCGGCCGCGCCAAAGCCGTCGCCTCACGCGCCAATCTCGGGTGGTGTGCTGAACGGAAAGGCATTGCATTTGGTGCAGCCGCCGTATCCGCAAATTGCGCGCCAGGCGCATGCTTCGGGGATGGTCGTCGTCCAGGTGCTGATTGATGAGAACGGCAACGTAGTTGCCGCGCACGCGGTATCAGGCCACCCGCTGTTGCAGGCAGTGGCGGTAGCCGCGGCTCGCGCGTCCCGGTTTTCGCCCACGAAACTTTCTGGGCAACCGGTTAAAGTAAATGGCGTGATCCAGTACAACTTCGTCGCTCCATGATTTGAGGGTTTGGTGCGGCAGCCGTTTGCACGTTGCCACGCTTTCGCATCTACCTGTGCTAATCAATGTAAGAACAACCTTTTTGGAGGGTTTACCGTGACTATCTTGACGAGTCTTCTAGGAACAAAAGCATTCGGCATCATTGTCTTCTTGTGGCAAGCAGCGGCAAATCCCGCTGCAAGCCCTGAGGGTGGCGGGGCCGAGACTTTTTCAATCACCAGAATGATTAAGAGCATGGGCAAAGTAGCGATCGCTGTCGTGATCGTTCTTTTGATCATGTCGGTCTATTCAATCGCGATCATGGTCGAGCGCTACTTGACCTATTCAGCCGCGAAAAAGCAGTCCCGCGAGTTCGCGCCGCGAGTTGCTCAGGCGCTGAAAAACGATCGTATTGAAGAGGCGATCAATATCAGCGACAAGCACCGCAAATCGCACCTCGCGATGGTGGTGAGCAGCGGTCTGCAGGAGTTTCGTGCGCACGAGCAGTCGTCGGATATTTCCGGCGACGAGATCGAAGCTTCAAAGCGGGCCTTGCAGCGAGCCATCGCCATCAAGACCGCGGAATTCAGGCGTGGCCTGTCCGGGCTTGCGACTATCGGTTCAACCGCTCCCTTCGTGGGGCTGTTCGGCACGGTGTTCGGGATTATTAACGCGTTCGGGGCGATGGGAAACACCGGTCAGTCGGGCATTGGCACGGCCTTCAGCGGTATTTCCGAGGCGCTCTTCACCACCGCCCTGGGATTGCTCGTCGCGGTTCCGGCTGTGTGGCTATTCAACTACTTCTCGGGCAAGGTCGATGGGTTTATTGTCGAGATGGATAACTCGGCTTCCGAGTTGGTTGACTATTTTATCAAGAACCGAACGAGGCAGTTGAAGTCCTAACGGCCTGAGTAAGAGTAGTCTGGTGTGCGGTGCGCAATGATTGCGGATCGCACGGGCTTGCTTGTTAGTGTTCGCGAAAGGGGTTTTGCTATGGGAATGGCAGCAGGCGGAAGCGGCCTTAATTCCGAAATCAATGTCACACCGATGGTGGATATCATGCTGGTGCTGTTGATCATCTTCATGGTGGTTACGCCTTTGTTGCAGCACGGTGTCACCGTAAACCTGCCAAAGGACATGAAGAACCCGGATGAAGATCAGCGGATCATTGCTTCGAACGCGATTGTCATCGCAATCCCCAACAATGGCGAATACTATCTGGGTAAGGAGAGGATCAGCAAGGAGCAGGTCAAAGACAGAGTCGACACAATGTTGAAGAACATCAAGAAGGAAGAAGACAAGGTTGTCTACATCAAGAGTGGGATAGGCGTCGATTACGGTGACGTTGTCAACGTTATTAACGAAGTTCGCGCGCTGGGTGTCGATAAGATTGGATTGGTCGCCGACAAGAAAAAAGGCGGACCGCCGCCGCCGGGTGGTAAGCCTGCTACATAAAACGACTCAGGCTGGAATCGCAGCGTCTTTGGAGGAGCAAACTTATGGGAATGGGAAGTTCAGGTGGTGGTTCGAGGGCGGTACCCTATATCAACGTGACGCCGCTGATCGACGTGCTTCTCGTGGTGCTAATCATCTTCATGGTGGTCACGCCGCTTAAACCGAGTCGCTTTCAGGCCGACATCCCGACGCAAAAGGATCCAAACGAAAATACCAAGAACTTGAAACCGAACCCCCTCACGCTCGTGGTGTTTATTTCCAACGATCTGAACATCAAACTTAACAACAATGACAGCCCCCAACAGGGCGAGCCGTGCTATGGCTTGGTCCCGCGGTACGGCTCGGCAAACGATCCGGGGAATCTGGCCAAGTGTCTTGACTATACGTTCAAAAAGCGCACGCTGGAGCGCGCCTACAAGCCCGGCATGGAAACCCGCGGCGACTTGAAGGACGAGGAGCGAATTGAAAAGACGGTCTTTGTTAAAGCGCCGAGATCGCTTCATTATGGTGAAGTGGTCAAAGTAATCGATGCCCTTAAGGGCGCCGGCGCCAACCCCGTTGGGTTACAGGTGGACGATTTACCCAATTAGGGCAGGGCTGCGCGATTTGCTTTGAGGCGGGAACGCCAATCTCTCTCGGTTGTTTCTGCTACTGCCACATCAATATTGGAGCCAAGGATAAATGAAACTCTCTCGAACCAGGGTCGCGATTGTCCTGGCGATGCTTGTAGTTACTAGTTCTGGTTGCGGAATTGTCAACCGCATCCGCGCGAAGAATCAATTAAACGAAGCTGCGAGCGCTTATCGAGACGCCCATTTCGAAGAGGCGGAGCAACGTGCGCGGCGTGCTCTGGAATTAGACCCGACCAACAAAACAGCCGCTCTATTCCTCGCGCGCATCGTTCATCGGCAATATAAGCGCGGCATTAGTACGCCGGAGAACATTGCGAGAGCGCGCGACGCCATCGAGCTGTACAAGAAAATCCTGCAGGAGGATCCCAAGAACGAAGAGGCCTTTAAGGCCATTGCCGATCTTTATGGTTCGATCAAGGAGGACGACAAGCAGCGAGCATGGATTCTCCAACATGCCAGTGACCGAAACATCGCTGATGATAAGCGAGCCGAAGCCTATATCATTCTGGCTAGCAAAGACTGGCACTGCTCAAACGAAATTACCGACCTGCCCACCAATAAGACGACGACGGTAAACCCGGCCACCAACAAGGCAACTGTTTCTTATAAGAAGCCAAAGGATGAGAAAGACTTCCTGAGCGCAAACATGTGCATGAAGCGGGGGCTTGAGGAGATCGAGAACGCCATCAAACTCGACCCAACCAGCGAGCCTGCCTGGTCGTACAAGACAAACCTCTTGCTCGAGGCCTCCAAACTCGCCGAGATGGAGGGCAAGATGGACCAGAAGGCCTTGTTGGATAAACAGGAGGCGGACGCTCAAAAGCGCACGAATGAGTTAAGCGAGGCAAACCAGAAGAGGAAAAAAGAGGAGGAAGCAAAAAAGGCCGCTTCCCCACCGGCGGGTTAATAGCACTTTAACTGCACTCGCGGCGTTTCTCGAGTTCCTAACAGGTGGCGCTCGGCTTTCGAGTCGAGCGCCACCTTTTTGTTATAATCAAATTGATGATCCGCATCGAAGACATCGTCGAAAAGGTTCGCAAGAATCATCCGCAGGCGGATTCGGATCTGCTTCGCCGCGCCTACCTTTTCTCCGCGCGCGAGCACAAGGGACAGAAGCGCGCCTCAGGCGAGTCGTATCTCGTTCATCCGCTCGAGGTCGCAAACATACTCGCCGACATGCGCCTCGATGAAGTATCGGTGGCCACGGGTCTGCTGCATGATGTCGTGGAAGACACGCTTGTCGAGCTGGACACAATACGCGAGTACTTTGGCGAAGAGATTACCCACCTCGTCGACGGACTAACGAAAATCGCGCAGATCAGTAACGTGTCGCGTGAGGAGCAGCAGGCTGAAAACGTTCGCAAGATGCTGCTCGCGATGGTCGATGATGTTCGCGTCGTGCTCGTCAAGCTGGCTGACCGTCTTCACAACATGCGAACTTTGCACTACCTACCGGCAGAGAAGCGCAAGCGCATAGCGCAGGAAACCATGGATATTTTCGCCCCCATTGCGCACCGCCTGGGCATGGGCAAGCTGCGTGGCGAATTAGAGGACCTGGCATTTCAGCACTTGCACCCGGAGGATTATCGCGAGCTTGCGGCGCAGCTCGAGAAGCGCCGGCCTGAGAACGAGAAGTTTCTCAGTGGCGTCACGGCCCACATCGAGGAAAAGATGCGCGAGGCGGACGCGTCCTTCGTTCGCGTCGAGGGCAGAGTCAAGCGACTCTATTCGATCTGGAAGAAGCTCCGGCGGCAGAAGATAGGTCTCGATCAGGTTTACGATCTCGTGGCAGCGCGCGTGATTACGCCAAACGAGATACGGCATTGCTATGCCGCGCTGGGCGTGATTCATAACATCTGGAAGCCCGTGCCGGGACGGATCAAAGATTGGATCGCGACGCCGCGCGACAATCTTTACCAGTCGCTTCACACCTCAGTGATTGGCGCCAACGGCCAGTCGTTCGAGGTCCAGATACGCACAGAAGACATGCATCGCATTGCTGAGGAGGGCGTGGCCGCTCACTGGAAATACAAGGAGGATAAGCGTGGCAGCCACGATGACGATAACACTCTGCAGGCGCTGCGTTCATTGATCGAGTGGACCCAGGAAGTCAAAGACTCGCGCGACTTTCTGGATTCGTTGAAACTCGATCTTTACCCCAAGGACGTTTACGCATTCACGCCGATGGGCAAAGTTATTCAGTTGCCTCGCGGCGCGACGCCGGTGGATTTTGCCTACATGATTCACTCCGAAGTTGGCAACACCTGCACGGGCGCGCGGATCAACGGCCGGATGGCGCCGCTGCGAACGCAAATTCAGAATGGTGACGTGGTCGAGATCATCCGAAATCCCAACACACATCCTTCGCGCGATTGGTTGAACTTCATTGTCACCTCGCGTGCCAGAAACCGTGTGCGTCACTGGGTGGCTGAACAGCAACGAGCGGAATCGATCGAGATTGGACGCAAGCTGTTCGAGAAGGAAGCAGCACGGTTTCAGCTTTCCGCAAAGAAGTTGCTGGGTGATGGCGACGGCGAGATGAAGCGGATTGCCAGCGAATACGGATACGGGCGGGTTGACGATTTGCTGGCCGCGATCGGCTACGGAAAACTGATCCCCCGTAACGTCATTGCAAAATACCTTGGGCCCGAACAGTTTGAACAGCTCGACAACCGGAAAGAGTCGCGGCTGCGCAGTGGTGTCCGCGCCGTAAAGCGGCTGATCCACCTGGGCGACGACTCGATAGTCGTGCGCGGCGTGGACGACTTGATGGTCACGCGCGCGCGTTGCTGCAATCCGCTGCACGGGGAAGAGATCATCGGCTACATCACGCGCGGCAAGGGCGTAGCGGTCCACTCCACGCGCTGCAAGAACGTGCAGCAGTTGATGATCAACCGCGAACGAATTGTTGAGGTTGAATGGGCCGGCCGTCCGGATCAGACCGCGTACGCCGTCAAGCTGCTGGCTGTTACCGAAAACCGGACCGGCATGATTGCCGGAATCACCGGAGCGATCTCAGACATGAAGACTGGAATCCGCGACGCCCGGGCATCGATCGCTAACGACGACCGAGGGCACATCGAGGTAACGGTCGAAGTCTTTGACGTCAAGCACCTCGACAAAGTAATCAATTCGATCAAGGGCGTTCCAGGCGTGCTGGATGTCGAGCGACTGCAAGGAGCCGTCTAACAGCTCTTGCCGGCTACCGGCTCATGCCCTGTGTGAAGACCGTCCATGGACGTGATTTGAGATCGCGAAGCAGATCGCGCATCCACTCGTACTCGGGATGTTGCTTCAAAAACTCAGACGCGATGAAATCATTCCCGCAGGGGTGGCCCATCGCGGCCCACAGTTGCATTTTTCCCGCCATCTGCCCATCAATCGCCTTTGCTTGCGCGGTGCCGCCGGGAAAAAACTTGCCCCAATCCCACTCAGGAATCCCGCGTGGCGAGCGTTCGACGCAGCCGCAAAGACTGCGCTCGTTTGGTCCGTCATGCTTCTCGATCACGTCATAGGTGTCGCCTTCCATGCGCTTGACCGTCTCGACATCCAGGCCGCCTCTAAACTTTGTCACCAGTTGCTCCCAGCGTTCCTTTCTGGCAAGAGGAGAACTCTTCAGGTTTTTGAAATCAAAGTTTGTTTCCACGGTTGCCAGCTTTGCGTCCACGGGAAAGTTTGAACCGACAAAGTAACCGTCTTTGGTGCGCCGCACGCTGTGCTCCTTCAGTCCCAGTTCAAACAGAGCAATTTCGCCGGTCTTGTTGTCGCCGACCATCCAGTCGTTGGCGTAGCCACCGTTATTACCATCGAGCATGATGCGTACGTAATCATCGATCGAGTTGCTGTATTGCAGCGCCTTTCGTGAACGATAGAATTCGGGCGAGCCGTTCGGATCGAACAGCTCGAAACCGGTGATCGTTGTCTCGGTAATCATTATGCCGGCTGAGTTCACGCCAAAATCGTCGTCGCTGGTGATCACTCCCGGCAGGCCGTCCATGAGAATGCGGTAACCCTGCTGCGGTTTGATGTCAAAGATGATGTTCCAGCGCGTGCCGGTTACATAATTGGTCCAGGTGTTGTGTCCCATCACGATGCGATGGTCTTTGGTGTAGCTACCAGTGGCGATCATGGCGCTGCAGTTGCCGGGACTATGCGTCGAGGCGACGCGTCCCTGCTGCTTGTCCAGCCAGGGCACGTAGTAGTAAGGCAACTCCTCAAGCGCGTTGAGTGCCACGATGTCGAGGCGGTCGGCCTTGATGCTGCGGGCCGATAATCCGGTGACGATGCCATCGATCTCACGCTGGAATTCCGCGTCGATCTTTGGCCAGAGAATATCCCGGGCTGCCTGGCGATAAAACTCCCAATCGTGTTTGGTGGTGTGTTGCAGAAACGGCTTGAGCACGCGCAGCAGGTCATCAATCTCAGGCGCGAGCAGGTAACCATGCTGGTAGCCCACGCGCTCCGGCGGGCCTTCAAGATGGACGTAGATCCAGCCGTTGCGCTCAAAGCGATAGCCGCCTTGAAGCTGATCATCCTTTGGCGGATCGGCCGCGCGGTGTGCCGAACTGAAGTGCCCAACCCAGATTACAAAAAGCGCCGCCACTGCCGCGGCCGCAATGCTTGCAGGAAGTTTTAGTTTCATAGTTGGTCCGGAGCGCTCCTTTGCGCTTGATACAGTTTTCGCGAGACTCTCTTCAACATCCAGTCTGCCGAGTCTACCTTTTGAGGTTTCCTATTTTATGCATGTTTCTGCTAAAGTACACGTTTTGTTTGGACAAGCTCGAAAAAGGTTCTTGTGACTGTGAGAGAGATCATCTCAACCGAAAACGCGCCGCGGGCCATTGGGCCGTATTCACAGGCGGTGCGGGTCGGCGGTTTCGTTTTTGCTTCGGGACAGATTCCGATTGACCCGGCGACGGGAGAGTTTGTTGCCGGCGGGGTTGCCGAGCAAACAGATCAGGTGTTGAGAAACGTTTCCGCGGTGCTCGAGGCTGCCGGTACTGGACTCAATCGAGTCGTGAAGACGACGGTCTTTCTCGCGGACATGAATGACTTCATCGCGATGAACGAAGTTTACGGCCGGTTCTTCGGCGAGCAGCCGCCGGCGCGCGCCACGGTGCAAGCCGCGCGACTGCCGCGCGACGCGAGGGTTGAGATCGAAGCGATAGCAATATTGAATGATGAACGATGATCCGAAGCGATCAGAGATCAGTTAGCGGAAAATGCTGGTTTGTTAATCCGCAATTCGCAATCCGAAATCCCTTATGCGGCCTTCGCAATCTTGCCGCCCTTAATGCAGGCGGTGCAGACTTTCATTCGACGCGCGCCACCCTGTGGCAGCGCCACGCGAATCGATTGCAAGTTCGGATTAAACTGGCGCGGCGTGCGGTTGTTTGCATGAGACACATTATTACCGAATTGAGGCGACTTGCCACAGATTTCACAGCGTTTAGCCATTACTTTTTAAGAACCTCCAGATGGTTGCAATAACGCGAACAAACTCAGTCTTGGGCTGTATGGTTCGGAATAATCAAGAGAATCCGAAACCAAAACTTATAGCAGACGCATTTTGAGGCCGTCAAGGAGCGACGGCACACGAGGAACCAACAATCTTTCGAAGGAGCGAGAATCAAGTGCACAAAATCGCAACGCTATTAACCACTTTTACGCTGCTCGCGCTGGTCGCCGTTAGCTTCGCCGGATGCGGCGGGGGCGGATCCGACGCAGGGAAAGACGACACCGTCGCCGCCACTGTCAATGGAAAACCCATCATGGTTTCCGAGGTTGAAAAGGAAATCAGCGAACAGAGGGGTGGCAAACAGTCTCAAATGACGCAACTAGCCCTGGCCCAAACTCGTGTGCAAGTGCTTGATGGCTTAATTCAGAAGGAAGTGCTGTACCAGCGAGCGGAAAAGGAAAACCTGCTTCCCACCGACGACGAGGTATCGCAGTACCTCACCGCCAAGAAGCAGGAGGGCGGAATGACGGAGGAGGAGTTTCAGAAACAACTCAAGCAACAGAATCAGACGGAACAAAGCTTTCGGGAGGACTCGCGAAAGCTGCTCGCAATTCAGAAACTCCAAAACAAATACACCGCCAGCGTGAATATCAGCGATCGGGAAGTGGAGGAGTATTACGCCGCGAATAAGCAGCAGTTTGTAATTGGCCGCGGAGTTGAGTTGGCGGACATCGTCGTCGATCCTCATGACAACGGGCTCCAGGACGACGCGAAGAGCGAGGCGGAAGCGAAGATCAAAATAGACAACATCTATCAGACCTTAAAGACGGGTGACTTCGCTGAAATTGCTCGAGCGAAGAGCGAAGATCAAAGCAACGTGAGAGGGGGAGATATTGGATTTGCCACAGAAGATGCTCTCAAACAGAACGGCTTCCCACAAAGCTTGATAGATCAATTATTCGGCCCATCCATGCAGGTAGGGAGTTATACGCAGCCCGTGCAGTTTAGCGGACGTTGGTATATCTTCAAGCTAAAAAGAAAGCAACTCGAGGCTGAGAATCGAACGCTGGAGAGTTCCGGTGTGCGACAGGAGATTACGGAAGCGCTACGGAGCCAGCGCCAACAGCTTCTCAACGCAGTGTTGTTGGAGATTTCTTTGTACGAAGCCAAGATTGTCAATAACCTGGCGTCAAACATGCTGAGCAATCCGAACAATCTCGGTCTCCGTCCGGCCTCGCCTGGTGGTGCGAGTTCGCCATTGGCGAGTCCGGCAGCTTCGACATCGGCAACCGAAAGCCCGTCGAAGGCCCCGAGTCCGAAGGCTTCGGCAACTCCGGCGACTTCTCCAAAGAAGTAATTCCAAAGAGACTTGAGCTAAACTGAAGCGGGTGCGGACCTGTTGATTTTCAGGTCGCACCTGCTTCGTGCGTTTGCGATAGCAGCGGATGATTTAGAAGTGGAATAATCCGCATTCTGAATTCCAGGACAAATGCTGTTTCGTCTTTCCGAGGTTCATAAGTCTTACGGCTCGCAGGACATTCTGCGTGGCGCGTCGCTGCAAATAAATCCGGGTGAGCACGTTGGTCTTGTCGGTCGCAACGGCGCGGGGAAAACCACGATCTTTCGACTGGTCAGTGGCGAGGAGACAACGGACCGAGGCGACGTAGTTCGCGCCCGCGGCATTCGTCTTGGTTTGCTCGCTCAGCATGTACATTTTGAAGCTGGCTTAACGGTTCACGAATCCGCGCTGGCAGCCTTTGGCCACCTGCAGCAGATTGAACACGAGATGCACGAGCTCGAGCATCGCATGGCCGAGGCCGGTGATGATCTGGAGAAGATCCTGGAGCGGTACAGCGATCTGCAGCACGAGTTTGAGCGCGAAGGCGGCTTCGAATACGCCGCCAAGGCTGAGGCGATCCTGCAGGGGCTAGGCTTCGATCGCGAGCAGTGGTCGCTCGAAACAGAAAAACTTTCTGGTGGCCAGCAGAATCGTCTGGGTCTCGTTCGTTTGCTGCTGGCTGAACCGGACGTGTTATTGCTGGACGAGCCAACAAACCATCTTGACGTTGCCGCGGTCGAATGGCTGGAAGAGTTCCTGCAAAGTTACAACTCGGCCTACGTCATCATCAGCCACGATCGCTACTTTCTCGATCGCGCCTGTCATCGCATCATCGAACTGGAAAATGGTCGCGCTTCAAGTTACAGCGGGAACTATACGGCTTACCTGGCCGAGCGAGACGAGCGGCGCGAAGCGCAGCAACGCGCTTATGAAAACCAGCGACAGTTGATCGAGAAGACGGAAGAGTTTATTCGACGAAATCTTGCCGGGCAGAAAACCAAGCAGGCTAAATCCAGACGCACGATGCTGGCGAAGCTCGAACGCGTCGAAGCTGTGCGGGCAGACCGATCCTCGGGTGATTTCAGACTGCAAGCGATTGAGCGCACCGGCAATCAAGTATTGCTGGTTAATGAGGCCGCCATCGGTTATCCGGGCAAGGTGTTGGCGCGCGACATCTCTTTCATTTTGCGCCGGGGCGAATGCGTTGGCGTCATCGGGCCCAATGGGTCGGGAAAGACCACTTTTCTCAAAACGATTCTCAACAAGATTCCTCCTTTGGCAGGTGAAGTTCGCTGGGGAACGAGAGTGGAGATTGGTTATTACGCGCAACAACTCGACGATCTGGACGACCGCAACGAGGTCATCATGGAACTGCGCCGCGTTGCTCCTTCAGCCGCAACGGCAGGCGAACTGCGCTCCTTTCTGGGAAAGTTTCATTTTACCGGTGACGATGTTTACAAACACATTGGCGATCTTTCCGGCGGGGAGAAGGGAAGACTGGCGCTCGCCAAACTGATCTATTCGCGAGTTAACGTGCTGGTGCTCGACGAGCCGACAAACCATCTAGACATTCCTTCGCGCGAAGCATTGGAAGAAGCGCTGGACGCCTACGAAGGCACGATAATCACGATCAGCCACGACCGCTACTTCCTCGATCGCGTCGCGACGCAAATTCTCGCGCTCGACGGTGCAGGCGGGGCCGAACATTACGACGGCGACTACACCGAGTACCACGACTGGAAGGCCGCCGGGCGAGTGTCCCCTGGTCAGTCAGCTCAAGCAGCAAGCGAGCGCATGGTTGAGTTCTCGCCCGCGGTTAGTGCGCAGAAGGAGAATCGGAAACAGCCTTCGGTGACTGAAACCAGCGAGAAGAAAGCAGCCAAAGCCAAACAGACGCCGCGCAAGGCAAAATCGCCCGCGGTCAAAGTGATCAAGAAGAAACCGCCAGCCCGCAGCCCCGAAGTTATCGAAGGCGAGATTGCCGCCGCCGAAAAGCTACTGAATGAGATCTCAGAGCAGATGGGCCGGCCCGAAGTAGCGCGCGATGTGAACCGCTCTATGCGGCTCAGCAATGATTTCAAACAGGCAGAATCCAATCTTCGTGCTCTTTATGAAGAATGGGAAAGAGTCGCGGCGCCGCAATACACGAGCCGTTGAATCGATGAACCTGCGAGCGCACCGGCGCCTGAGTTTCCCAGTAAACTAGTGGCGGTAAACGTTAAGTTTGATAATCCAGCCTCACGCTTTTTTGGGATGGCACTCAGCGCACTGAAACTGCGATATGTCACCAAGATTCACCGGGTGCTTGAATGCCCGGTTGGCCTTATGGCAGAAAGTGCATTTGTGATCAGCGAGCGCGCCGAGGTCAACGGGATGTTGGAATGGTCCAGTCTTCACGTTGGCAGTAGCTGGGCCGGCCGAGTCGTAGATCACTGTATGGCAAATGTTGCAGTCGTTCCTGATAAGCTTGCCGGTGTTACTCACGTGCTCCCCGTCATGGCAGCGAAAGCACCCCTGGGAATAAAAGTGGCCGATATTGTTCGGATGAGTTTGCCAGTCAACCTTCATCTCGGGAAAGAAATAGGTCTGATAGATACGCTGGACTTCAGTAATGGCTCCTTTGATTGAATCCGGCCTCTGCGAGTAGAGATCCGCATAGCTTGTGCGATAGAAACCATCGAGACCGGAAGCGATCGACTTCACCGCCTCGTCCGTCGAGTTGTAAGGTTTGGTGAGCACCTCAATCGCCTGTCGCTTGAGGTATGGCAGCGTTGTATCCAGCCGGTGCGCCACGAAAGCCTTGTCCACCGCCAGATCAGGGGGCAAGTAAATGTGCGCTGGTCGATTATGGCAATCAACGCAATCCATCCGTCGTTTTGTAGCCGCTTGAATCAGATCAGGCGTAGGCGGTCGAGTGCGATCCAAATACTCGGTGATGTTCCCCTGTCTGTCCTTGATCCGAACCCAGGGAATGACCTGCCGATGATCGTCCGTTGCGATGTAAGTAACCTCGTTACCGATGTTCATGTGCCAATGGATGCCCGCGACCTGGCCGGTCTCTGGGCTGCCGCCGCCGACGTTGATAAGCATCCGCGTTTCGCGCAAGGTATTCTTCTCGTCGTAGGCGTAATGACTGAAAGTCCTCAGTTGTGCCCCGAAGAATTTTTCCGGCCAATGACATTGCTCGCATGTTTCCGGGGCCGGACGCAGGTTGTGCACTGGCGTAGTGATGGGCCGCGGATACTTGTTGAAGGTTACGGAGTAGAGCTGATAGGCGCCTGAAAGTTTCGACCGAACGTACCAACCGGCCCCCGGTCCGACGTGGCAATCAACGCAGCGCACGCGGGCATGAGGCGAGGCCAGATACGCCGTGTATTCCGGGTGCATGGGCGTATGGCAACTCGTCCCGCAAAATGTAACTGTTTCTGTGTATTCGTACGTGCGATAGCTGCCAAAGGCGCTGATGAAAACGAAAACAAAGGTAATGCCAAGAAAGCTAAAGAATGTGCGGCGTCGGCGCGGGTCGTTCAGGTCAATGCTTGGATAGGTGGCTATCTCTGAAGGCGAAAGCCGGCGGCGTCTGCGTCTCTCGAGCAGCATGCCGATGGGAACAATCGACAAGCCGAACATCAGGACGCTCGGGAGAACCAGGTAGGTAAAGATTCCCAGGTAGGTGTTTTCCGTTCCGCCTGTTATTTCGATAAGAAACAGCAGCGTAATGCTGGCGAGGCTGGCGATGGCAATGGCCGCTCCGGCAAAACTTATGTAGTTGCGAAAGAGACTCGGGGCCCGCTGGACAGGTTTTTCCGGTTCGCTCATAGCCTTACTTTATCGTGATGGGCGAGGGAAACCAAAGCGGCGTTTTCATCTGACAGCAAAAGTGGGATACGCGGATCTGCAGCCCTTCTCTACGCGATGAAACTCAATCAGCGGAATCAGCGACACAAGGCCCGGCATCACTAGTCTCCATATCGTTTTCTCTTTGCTCTGACTCGTTAATTTGATCATAGTCGAGTTCGTGCTCTTCTTTGTAATGTTCCTCAGACACTCGTCCGTCAAGGACAGCCCAATTGATCGGATAGACATCCGGGTCAAAGATGACATGGTAGAAGTGCCAGACGACGATGGCCAGCGTCGCCAGTACGGCCTCGTAAAAATGGACGGCGAGCGCAATGTCGATCCACCAGCGCGCCAGGAAACCAAAGACACTGATCTTGAACCAGATCATCAGTCCGGTTAGCCCCATGATGATCGTGCCCCAAATGACCGCCCAGTACTCAGCCTTTTCAGCATAACCGAAGCGGGCGATCTTAGGTTTATTGACCTGGACCCCAAGGTAATAACCGAAGTTCCGGAAGACGTCTCTGACATCTTTCCATTGTGGGAACATGTCTTTGACCCATTGCCTACCGTCTCTGGTCAGCGTCAAATATCCAACATGATAGGCTCCCACTACGAGCATCACCACGGCGGCAACGCGGTGGATGATTCTCCTGAGGTACTCGCTGGATCCTAACAGCCAGCCTAGCCACGAGTCCGGATACTGCAGCGCGAAACCACTGATTACGAGCGTGATGAAACTCGTTAAGAGCAGCCAATGCTGCACGCGTTGATTTGCGGTCAGGCGCACGATCGTGCGACGTTCCTGAACGCGCTTTGCCGCCGCCTTCTTGCGCCAAACAAGCGCGTTGTGAACCACCATCCCACCGATGATAAAGATGATCAAAGGCAGATAAATGCGGCGCACCCATTTCGTCCCGATGCTGCCGATGTCTTTCGCCGCAACGTTGAGATGAACTTTGCTGTTCGCAAAGTTCATGGTCGCGCCCGGATGGCATTGGCCGCATGTTTGCTGCAGATTGCTCGCGCTAATCATTGACCGTGGATCAGATGAGGGCAGAATGTTGTGAACGCCGTGACAACTCGCGCAGTTGGCCACTACCTTCGATCCGAATTTTGAAGCCAAACCGTGATAACTATCTTTGTAACTGCTGACGCGCTGGCCCGGCACGCCAAACTCCTGCGTCAATGTCACGCCTTCGTGGCACTGCGTGCACGTGCCCGTCGCCATCGCCTGCGTCGCCGTTGCAGTGCCAGGCTCCGTGGGTTGCTTGATGCTGTGAATGCCATGGCAATCCGTGCACACCGGCGCGCGCGAAACTCCTCGGGCAACCGCTTGCCCGTGAACGCTCTGATTGAATTCAATCGCGATGCTTGAATGACACTTGCCGCAGGTCGTCGGAATGTTCGGCTTGGAGATTGGCGACCGGGGCTCAGAGGCCGGCAGAATATCGTGACCGTTGTGACAATCAGTGCAGACGGCCGCCGACGTGTTGCCGCGCGACATTGCGCGGGCGTGCACACTCTCCTGGTACGAAAGGAAGGGGCGATTGCTGATGCTGGTGCCTTGCATCGCCGACTGGTCTCCGTGACACCTGCCGCAGGTCATGGCGAGATTCCTTCGGTTGATCGTTGATTTGGGATCACTGACGGGCAGGATCGTAGTCATGTCTCCATTTACCGTATGGCAGTCGAGACACGTAGCAGCCTTCTTTCCGTTCAGTACTCCCTTCGCATGAAAACCGTGGTCGTACGCCTTATGTGGTTCGGCATGAAACAACGCTCCACCGAGGTATGGCAGCGTCTTGCCGGCGCCGTGACAGCCCTGGCACTGAAGCGCCGGCTTCGGACTTTCTTGGGGCGCGCTAGAGTCGGGCGCAGTGTTTTCAGCCTGCTGCGTGGCACTCGGAGGTGGAACAGGAGGGCCGGACTTCTCGTTGGCCTGAGCTTGCGCTCGGGTCAAGTAGTCTAGACCGTACACCGCCGAGAGCAGGAGAAAGAGCACTACAACGATGAAGAGTGTGTACCGCTTCATAGATTGCGCTTCACTCTGCGCGCAAAAAAAATCTCCTATGCCGTTGTCCCGACCCGCGTCGAACGGCATAGGAGCTTCAAACCGTTAAGGCCAGAACGGCAGCGCGAAGGGTCCACCTTGACCCATTCGATTACTGCTTCAACGACTTCATATACGTAATCAGCGCCTTGGCCTGATCGGCATCGATGCCTTTCTCGGCAAAGGCCGGCATGTTGGGTGGCTTCTCAACCTTCTTGCCCTTCAGTATCGATTCCACCATCTGATCTTCCGCGTGCGTCGAATCCCATTTCTTCTCAGCCCTTGCGCCATGACAGGCGAAGCACTTTGTTTTGTAAGTATTCGCTGCATCGTCGCTTCCCGCCCGCGCCGGCACTGAGATTAGTGCTAGTGCTGCAAACAGCGGCGCCGCGACTGCGGCAACTGCAAACTTTTTCAATCGAGTAGTGGTCATGATTCCAAATTTTCCTTTCTAGTGAACTAACGGGCTTCGCGCCCAGAAAGAGTAAGCGCAACGACTGTGCCGCAAATCGGCGGGGCAAATGACTTGTGTAATCCGATGCCAATATCGCTAAAACCTCGCTGATTCGTTTTCCGCTGCGGGCTTTTGCTCAGAAAGATGGGAAACTTTGCGCAAGCCTAAACGTCCGACAAACTTCAGTTTGTCGCTGAACGCTGAGGCAGAAGCCCGACCGTTAGAAAGGGCTACTCACTTGGCTTATGAGCCCTTGCTTACGTGCGGGCTTCCGCCATTCACGTTGCTGCCTTCTTATGACACACCAGGCACTTCTTTGAGGTCGGCGGATTGACATTCATTCTCGTCTTGACGATCTCGTCGTGGCAACCGGCACACATTCGATGAAAGGCTTGTTGGTTCGTCAGAGTGATCAACTCCGTCCCACCTTCGAACTTGATCTGCGGAATCTCTGGCAGAAGCTTTGGCTTCGTATCGGCCCGAGCATGACAATCGCGACAGACAGCTCCCAGCGCATTAGGATCTTTCTCAAGCGACTCCTGAGTTAACGTGGTCGTGCGGTCTGCCGGCCACACGGTTTTCAGCGGCGGATGCTTCGCCGCTTCGGATGCAGGCTGCGCCGTGTGGTGACATTCAATACAAGCCACCTGCTTCCTGCCGTCAATCGCGCGATTCTTCGTGATGTGATGGAGGTGGCTGAACGTAATCGATCCAAGTTTAGCCTCAGTTCCCAGTGTGATCGTGTCCGGGGGCTTCTTGCCATCCTGTGCCGTCACGTCAGAGGTGAGACTCGAAGTGCTTGAAACCAGCAGAATGAAAAATATGCAGGCTGCAAAAATTGTAGAAACTTTCATGTTGACCTCCTTTGGAAAACCGATTGTTCTTCTCTCTGCACTTGTCAAAAGTGCCAGGCTGCTCCCATATGGCAGCGCTTGCAAACCGTGAAGTCATCGCCGCCAAAAGCGCGCTTGCCGTTATGGCAGGTCATGCAGCTCTCCGTGCCGGCCTTTGCATGATGGTTAAGCGGAACGGGAGCGCTGACTTGCTTTCGTTGCGGCATTCCCGCTCTGACGTTGTGGCAATCGTTACAACTCAGCTTCTGAGGCGCGCCATGCTTGGCATGACTGAAACTCACTCTGAAGGCTTGCGCCGATTGGGGAGTGCGCGAGTAACCACCCAATTGATGACAGGTGCCACAAGACGAAATGTCGTGACCGCCGGACTGTGCGCGCGGCGTGTGACACTGATAACAAACGACGTGACCACTGGCTCGCGCCGGTATCGAAAGAGCCACGCCGCCGCTCGAGGGCCGGTGACAAGTCGCACAACCAACACGCGTCAGGCCAACGTGCCGAGCATGATCAAATTTGACGCGAAAACTTCTCAGCGGCGGAAAAGGTTTCAGCGTCCCCTTCAGGACATCGGTGTGACAAATAGTGCAAATCGGGCTGCCCGCATTCGCGAACTGCTGGGCGTGACAACCGGCGCACGGCAAGTGACCGCCCTTCCCCGGCCGCGGCGGCCGTGGTGAATTGGTCTCGCGGCGGTGGCACAACAAACATGGCAGCCGCGAGTGCATTGGATTCGTATGCGTGAATCTTGAGAAGTCGCCCGTGGGCTCTTGCGGATCGAGAAGACCAGACTCCAGAGGCGACGCGAATTCAATCGTCGACGAAGCAGATACCCGCGAGTGGCAAATCAATGCGATGATCACAATCATCCCAAGTAACGCAAAAGCAGTTAGCGACCCGACCTGCCGAAGGCGCGACGAAACTGCTTTGCTCGTTGGCGGCTCCGCCGTCTGATGTGCGGTGGTGCCTGCCACCCCAGCAGGGCTGCCCCGCTGGGGACCCCGGGCTTTGCCCCACCGCCCACCAGTATCGTTTGCTTTTGGGGCTACGCCCCATGCCGGGGCGCAGCCCCGATTGAATTTACGGATGCCGCGACGGAGGGTCATAGACCTTCCGCACATCAGGCGGCAGAGCCGCGAAGAATCTCTAAATAACTTGAGCATCAACTCTTCTTCACTGGTATCGCTTCAAAGTGATTCGCCGGTACCGACTGACCGCCAAATCTTAAGTGACACTTCGTGCATTGAAAATCCGGTTTTGTCTTTCGTTGATCGATCTCGAAGTTCAGTGCTCCGCCCTCGTCCGTCGTCGCCGTAACGTGGCACCCTTCCGCGCCGCCGCACGATTTGACCGCAACCTTCAACGTCTTTGGCTCCACCGTGTTCATCGTGGCAATGTTGTGACACGCAGTGCAAATCAGGGTCGGGTGTAATCCTCCCTCATGCGGGAAAGTGCCGGACGATTCGCGCCGGCGCCATCTGCCCAACATCACGCGATCCGTTATTCCCATTGTCGCGGCCAACTGCGAATCAAAATCAACGTCTGTTTTCTGGTTCGCAGGCAACAGCTTGTGGCAAAGGTTGCATTCAGTCGGCAGCGGGTTAATTCCCGAGTCCGTTGTGTGACAGGTAAAGCAGGTTGTATGGCTGGCGGGAATGGTTTTGAATGTGCCCTTCTTCAACCAAAAGGCATCGCCGAGAGTTTTCGGTGGCTTGGTCACGTATTCCTCGGGAGAATCGCCCTGAGGCTGGTACGTTTGATGACAGACAGGGCAGCTCTTGGGTTGGCTCTCTTGCTCCTTGGCTTTGTCTTGCAACGCCGCGCGGACAAACTGAACGCTCCTATCCGGGTTGTAGCGTGGCCGATTCTCTCCCACTAAATCGACGTGCTTATCATGCGGAAAGTTGACCTGAAACTCCGAAACAAAGTCGCGGCGCTTCTTCGCGGCGTCGGTGACGTCGCCAAGACTGGGGAAAAGAAAGCGCGTCGTGTCGCGCGGGCTCACCGCGACGTGGCAATTCGAGCAGATAACCGGCGCGGGTCTCTCGCGCGCAAAGAACTGTTCTCGATGACAATTGAGGCAGGAAGCATGTTCTGGAAAATCCGCTACATCGGGAATTGCCGCGTCCCCCTTGCGCACTTCCTTCCAGTTTTTCGTGGGGAACTTGTGACACGAATCGCACGCCAGCTTCTGTTTTTCAACGTGCGTGCGATGAGAGAAGCTTGAGTAATTGACGCGCGGCTTTTGCGCTGTTGGCTTCCTGGTGGGACGGCGTGTCGGGCCACGTTTTTGCGGTTCAGGCCTGGGCTCAAATCCAGTTGCCGTGGCCATCATGCGCGAGCAGGCGAACACCAGAAAGACAGCCAGGAGGAATGCCATCAACCCAACCCCCCGCCGGCTCGTTGCATTGTCAGACAATTTGTTCGCCCCAGGCTGGGTCAATAGCTGCTTCACGCTTTTGCCGCTTGTCGCCTTTCGATTTCTCTTACTTTCAGATACACCAGGCCGGCCAGAAAGAGAATAAAGACTAACGAGACCACCAGCCCTTCTCGCCTGAAACGTCGCTCGGCGAGGGCGTCTACCCCGGCTTGATAACCTTTTTTGGATACCTCAAGCCCCGGTCCAATAACTTTTTCCACCTCACTGAGTGACGAAGTATGGATCAAAACGCGCGCATGAGTCACGCCGTCTATGGCCTCTCGCAATTCAAACTTTGGCCGGCTTACTTCCATGCCGGCTCGTTCCGCGCGATTGAGAATTTCAGTCGAGCGATCGACGCTCTGCAACAACTCGTCTAACTTCGCGCGCATCTGTCCGGCAGCCACGTATCCTTTATCTTCCGGCTTATGGCAAGTGATGCAAAGCGACTGTTGCCCCGTCCCGATCATCTGGTCGCTCGGCTTCGCAATGTCGTGATTGCTGTGACACCGAAGACACTCGCCCAGCTGCATCTTGTCGAATGGAGCCTTGTGCGGGCTGGCCTGAAACAGTTCCGCCTGCCGCGCGTGACACTGACCGCAGACGTTGGCCACGGAAGCGATGCCGGGCGGCGTAGCGCCATGATTACCATGACAATCGTTACAAGTCGGCGCCGACAGATCCTGCCGCTCGTAAAGCGCTTTCGCATGCACACTCGTTTTGTATTTCGCGTACTGATCGGTCGGGATCTTGTAACTCTGCATGTAGCTGGCATCCGCATGACACTTCGAGCAAGTCTCGGCTACGTTCGCCGCATATACTGATGATAAGGGATCGTTGACGGCTCTAATACCGTGGACGCCATGACAACTGATGCAGGTGGCAACTTTCAGATCGCCGGTTTTCAGCAGTTTGCCGTGCACGCTAGTCGCGTATTCTCGTTCCTGATCCACGCGCAATGACGGGTTGAACTTCTTCATCAGATTCGCGTCAGAGTGACACTTGCCACAGAACGCTGGGATGTCCGTCGTCTTCGGCTTGCCGATAAAACCCTTTCGCGGATCCTTCGCCGCGTTCTTATCATCCGCATTAGGATCGCCGCCGTGACAATCATTGCACGCCAGGCCGCGCGAGAGGTGTATGTCGGTATTGATGCGCCGCGCGGGATCTCCAATTTTCCCCTCCAACTTGATGTGGCATTCCAGGCATGAATTCTTCTTTTGCGCGGAGGCCACGCCGAAAAGCGCAAGAATGATCAGCAAACAGATCGCAACGCTAACGAAGCGATTGCCCGCGCGGACGAAACGAAAGCGGCGTCGAGTTTCCATTCCGCCAACGACTGTCGGCGCGTATTGATCAGACTGATTGTCTTGCCGATCCATCCGGTTTCCTTCCCTCAAGTGACATAGCCGACGATTGTCATCACCACCATGTAGAGGAGTACGAGTACTCCAAACACGTTAAAGATCATTCGCCTCTGCTGATGTCCCGGCGCCCGATCCAGAAACGGCACCACAAACAGGAGCAGCGCACCAAAGGAAAACGCCAGAATGCCAATCACTTCGCCGTCAAACTTCCAGAGCTTTGCCGGAATGTACTTGAGCGTTTGAAACATGAACAGGAAATACCATTCGGGTTTGATACCGGCCGGCGCGGGCGCAAACGCGTCTGCCTTCTCGCCCAGATCCCAGGGGAAAAGAGCCGCCAGCGCCGCCAGGACGCCGATTGCCAGAATCCAGCCGATCAGATCACGCAAGAGGAAGTTGGGCACAAACTTCATTTTCTTTACTTCGGTGCCCTCATACTTTGGCGGCACGCTCATGCCATGCAATTGGACCAGCAACACGTGAATGCCGATCAGCACCGTCGCGGTTGCCGGCAACACCGCGACGTGAAATCCGAAAAAGCGTGTGAGTGTCGCGCCGGTTACGTCATCGCCGCCACGCAGGAATCGCAGCATCGGCCGGCCCACTATCGGAATAACGCCGGCGATCTCAGTGCCAACTTTTGTCGCGAAAAACGCCAACTTATTCCAAGGAAGCAAGTAACCACTAAAACCAAAACAAACGGCGATAAATAGCAGAAATACGCCACTAAGCCAGGTCATTTCGCGCGGTGCTCGATAGGCTCGCAGAAAATAGACGCTGAACATATGGATGAACAGCGTCGCGATCATGAGATTGGCAGACCAGCTATGAATGGATCTGATCAGCCAGCCAAATTTCACTTCAGTGATGATGAACTGCACGCTCTCGAAAGCGTTTTCCGAACTGGGACGATAGTAAAGCAGCAATAGAATCCCGGTCACGACCTGCACGGCGAAGAGAAACAGCGTCATGCCGCCGAAGTAGTACCAGATGGTCTGGCGGTGAAGCGGGATTTCCTTCTTGCTCGCGATCTCACCCAACGTGCTGAGCGACAGACGCTCATCGAGCCAGAGTTTTATCGCTTTTACATTCATCGCTGCCTTAGGATTTTGTAATCACGATCTCTTCACCGCGAGTGTTGACTTTGTATTCCTCGAGGGGGCGGGGCGGCGGGCCACCGATGTTTTTGCCGCTCAGATTGTACTGGCCGTTATGACAGGCGCACCAGATCTGCTTTGTGTCGGGGCGGTATTGGACTATGCATTCAAGATGCGTACACACCGCTGAGAAAGCTTTCAGCTCTCCCGTCTCTGTGCGCACCAGGATGCCCGGCTTGCTGCCAAACTTGAAGATCTTTCCCGAGTTCACTGGCAGCTCGCTCAGCTTGCCGGCCTCGACAGAATTTTGCGTCGACTCGATGACCAGAGGCGGCGTCATGAACTTTAGGATGGGATAGATGATGGCGCCCAACGTCGCGACCGCACTGGTTCCGAGCAGGTAGTCAAGGAATCGACGCCTGCTGGGGCCTTGCGGATCCGAATATCCCGGAGGCTGACCGGCACGCTCACCCGGAGTTTGTCTCATTCGTCCTTCCCCCACGCGATTTGCTCAGTTAGCCGTCTTTCGTCGCTAACTAAATGCTTCTTTCGCTTTTGGCACAAAACAAACTCCAGCGGCGGCCTATGCCGCAGCCGGAGTTTGTTGCTAGAGATCCAGAACGTTACCGGCGATTCCAAAACTATTCTTTGCGGCCAAAATACAGGCGCAGTGACATGTAGGGCAAATGCGCGTGATAGTTTTGCGGGCGCGGACCGACAAGCACGCTCTCGTTGTAGCTGTAGTACTGGTACCCTAGATTCCAATCCAAATGCCGGTTGATCCGAATCGCAAGCCGGGCTTCCGGCGACTGGAAGTTCATCGGATACGAGTTAATCAGGGTGCCCGGAGTTCCTGCAGGATCCGCGACCCGGTTGCCCTGGCCGTCGTCCTGATTAATTCGATAGGACGTATAGAGCGTCACCCTCGGGAAGAGCCGCGCCGTCGTGTCGATAAAGAAGAAGTTGTTTCTCATGAAGTACAGGCTGTGCCCAAGGAGATGGCGGACGCTGGCGGCCGGCGGGACTTGGTACGAATAATCAATGACCGAGTCGCTGTTCACCCAATTGTAGTTGTAGCCTGTGCTGATCGAGACCCTGGAAGTTGGATTCCAGTCAATCGCGGACGTGAAAGTTCGAGATTTAACGTTCACGCCGAAATCAGTCAACGAGACGCCGGCGATCTCTGAAGGATTGGCGTTGTTCCTGGTAATCACCGCGAGGTTGAAAGACACCTTACGGTTCGGCGCATACCTGCTCTTCGCGCGCACGTTCGTGTAGTTGTAATTTCCTATGCGTGTGAAGACGTTGTCGGCCGTGCCATGCTCGGCGTCGAAGTAGACTGTCCAATTCTTAACCGGGCGGGCCTTGAAGCCGCCAAAGAATGCGTTCGTGTGATTGGTCCGCAGCTCGTCTTCGGGCGTAAGCAGCGTGGGCGCGTTGGAGTTTATCGCGTATCCGCTCAGGAGTTGCTCGGCGCGGCGACTGCCGTAGCGATAACCGAAGTGGATCGAGTAACGCGGGTTGAACTGGTAGTCGCCTTCAATAGTGTCCTGGTACTTGCGATACTTAGTGATTTTGTTCGCGCTCAAATTGCTGAAGCTGCGCGTATCAACTGTCGTCCCGCGCGAAACAGAGAAGAAGTCACTGAAGGTAGCAATGCCATCGATCGTGAAGTCTTCCACCCTAAAGGTGTTCGAGATTCTGAACTTATCTGAGGCCAGGAAGGTTACGCCGATATCTCCAAGGGTATTCGGTCGCTTGACGTTCGAGGGGATGTTGTACTGCCCCAGCGTCAGCACGTTTGGTGGGCCTAGCTGGCCGCTTATCCTGGAGTTCCAGTTCAAGCCAGTTAACCTCTCGAGAAAAACCGAGTTCGAGGTTGCTTTGCTGTAAATGATCCGGCCGGTGATGTCGAGTTTCTTGGCCACTAAACTGTGCATGCTGAACCGCGTGTAATCAACGCTGCCACGGGTTGGTTCATTGTGTTGAAAGCTAGTTAAGCTGGCGACCGTCGGATTCGGGTTAATACCCGGCGTATTGCCGAGGTTGATGAAGCTATCGTCGCGGAATCTACGAAAGCCCTGCATAAATGAAAAGTCGATTGGCCCCACCCTGCCCTCCGCGCCGACCCGAAAATCGTTGGACCGAGACTTCAGATTCGATAGCAGGTTGAATTCGTTTCCGCCAATGTGGTAAGTCGTAAAAGCCGGGCCATTGTATCGCTCAGGCGAAAAGCCCACGTTGAACCTGATCTTATCGTTCTTTGGCAGCAAGGTCAGATCGAAATCACCCAACTCAGTCTTCGTGTTGAAGCCATGCAAACCCGTGGCCGGATTAGGCGGAACAGGAAAGCCCGTAAATAACCAGTTCGGATTCGCAAAGTTGTTCAGATACCTGAAATACTTGAAACGGCGATAGCTGGCTTCAAAACGATACCACTTCGCTTTCTCGGCGCTGATTCTCATTTGGCCGGACGGGTCCGCTCCCCAGCCGGTCGAAGTCACGAGCAGAGTGTCAAAGGGGCCACTCTTACCGTCCTTCGACCGCATCAGGAAACTCGTGTCGAACAAGCGCGGACCTGCTTTGTAGTTCAGATCGCTGCGGAACTTGTTGACGTCGCCAACGATTCTTTGTCCCCGGTACCCAAACTCAATACTGGATGTGACGGTGTAGTCACCCGCGTCATCTCCGGTGGTAGCGGAGGTTGGGGTGGTTTCGGTTGCTTTCTTTGTAGACTCTTTCGCATCGGGCGACTTCGCTGGTTCAGGCGACTTCTTTGTTGCTACTTCAGGCGACTTTGTTGGCGCGGGCACCGGCTGAGCGTTAGTGACGCCCGCCATCAACGCTAACCCCAGTGACAGTCCCGAAAAGAGGCGCAGCATCTTCGTTACGTTGCTTTTCATGGAGTCCATCCTCCGACTCAAATTCGTTAAAGTTCCATCCCGCTTCTTCGCACACTCATCTGAAGAAGACGGGACTTGTACGCGACCCGTGAATCTTGACGTGACAGGCGGTGCAGTTGGCGTACTGTCCGGCCTGGTTATGCGACCCTGGAGTCTCGACTGCTCCGAAGTCGTGATCCAAGCTGTGGCAGGTCAAACAGAGTTGGTTGACGGCGGCGTACCTCAATAGCCGCGGATTTGACGAACCGTGCGGCGTGTGACAAGCCACGCACCCTTCGGTCTTGACCGGAGCGTGCTCGTAGGTAAACGGTCCCTGCTTGTCCGCGTGACACTTAATGCAAGCCGCGTCTCCGCCGGTGGCCAGCCTGGTTTGCTTGAGTTCGAAACCGCCGTGCGGATTATGGCAATCGCTGCACTTCATCGCTCCCTCAAGAACCTTATGGTGGAACGGCGCGCTGAACGCTGGTTTCGTTTCGCTATGGCAGCTCATGCAAAGCTGCGGCTCGCCCATCTTCAGCATTCTGATGGTTGAGACGCCGGGCTTTTCGGCGTTTGCACCGGCCACGAAAACGTTCGAACTGGCCACGTTTCTTCCAACCGTGACTGAGTGTGGCGAGTGACAATCCGTACACCCAATGTCGTTGCGCCAGTGCTCGCCACGTCGGAAGTTGTTCCGTTCTTCCTTGCCTGCGTGGCAGGAAAGACATGTCTCGGCGGTCTCTTTCGACGATTTGTTCTTGAACGAGATGATTTTCGTTGGATCGCCCTCTGCAATGTGGGCCTTGCCTGGGCCATGGCAGCTCTCGCAGCCTGTGGCCTTGCCCTTCCAACTGCTCATCCCGAACAGTTTGGCGTGCGCCGTATGCGTGAAGTTCTTGAACTGATCTTCATGACAGTCTTTGCACGCTTCGCTGCCGACATAGTTTTCGTCCGCAGGCTTGGCGCCCTTGGGCGTGTCGGATTTCTTGGTACCCTTAGGTTTGTCGGAATTTGAGGAGGGAACTGATTTCGATAACGAACTCGCTCCCGCCCATAAAAGGATTGCCAGAATACTCCCGGCAATCGTTGCAATTTTGATGGCTTTTAACCGGACCATGGCTTTGTCTCCGGAAGTCAATTCTCTTGATAACTCCTGCGTCTTGCTTAACAGGAGTATCAGGGGAAATCCATATCAATTCTGCCCTAGAGAAGTTAGGGCTCGCTCTGGAGTAGCTAAAGCGGATTGCTTTCAATCAGCTTCAGCAACTCAGGGTAAAGTTCCCGGTCGCCGTGATTGAATCTCCACTCGCTTTCTTTCAGATGGAGATAGAACGTGCGGTTGGGAACTCCGTTAAATTTCTCTAAGCGATGCCGCGCAAAATCCCAAAAACCTTCGATGCTCTTTGCTCGATATGAACCACCGTCAGCACTGACCGCATGCTCTACTAAGAAGGGTCTGGGGTTTTGGGCGTCGACCAGCGCGTCATAGCCGTGCCATCCATTCACCCGAACAGTTTGGCTATCGACGCGGCCGCGAATGATTGCTCGCAAGATCGGTTTTCTACAGTCGGGCAGTGGGGCGGTAAAGATTTTGCCGTTTTCACCCAGCAGCCCAAACACCGGCGTCCAATACGAGCGGCCGCTGCGACAGCGGCCGCAGACACAACGCGAGCACGAGAACGCCTCGTCATGTTGCAGCTCAGGTGTCGCCAGTGGCGAACTGCGTTCGCAGTCTTCGGCAATGCGCTGACGGAGTTTCAGAAAAATATTTGTGACGCTCTTGCGAGTCAGGCCAGTCAGGTTCGCTACGTCAGTGGCCGACAGATCCTCGGCGAAATAGCGCACTAGTTCGCAGAACTTTGATTCGGGAATTCGTGAACGTCGGTAGTATCGCTTTTCTCGTGGCATGTCTGCTGAATCCAGACCATCGGCTAGCGAACAGCCGATACATTGCAACCATTCTGCCAAGCAGGTGGTGTCTTACTCACCTCATCGACAAGCTAGTTCGCAAAGATTGTGCCGATGTTCACAAAGCCCCTTTGATGCTGTTTTCGCGCGCGGGGGGCGTAAGATTGCGCGCTTTCTCCCAATGCCGTGGGGAACTTTTCGCAAGAGGGACTTGGAACAAGCGAGATTCTAGAACAATTACCAGGGTTTTGTACATAGCAATTTGCGATTCCGTCTGAGAATTCACGATCAATTCATTTGGGGTATT
Source organism: Pyrinomonadaceae bacterium (assembly GCA_041499185.1). Classification (GTDB taxonomy): domain Bacteria; phylum Acidobacteriota; class Blastocatellia; order Pyrinomonadales; family Pyrinomonadaceae; genus JAOAPY01. The sequence continues at coordinate 30,777 of JBGQJU010000035.1, forward strand.
TGATTGGTGAGATCGAGTAAGTGTCTGTTTGTGCTGGCTAACCCAACTTCGCCGCACTTTCAATCATCCCGCGCAAACTAACCTGGCCCGCATAGTTGCCAAATAGAAGGCGACCGGTCGTAGCGCACCAGGTCTCTCTCGCTTCGGACCAGAGTCGCGGCAGTTCAACGGAGTACTTCGGTATCGCTCGTGGCCAACGATTGATTACAAATTCAAGAGGCTCGTCTTGAACGCCAAGAATCTCTCTCAGTTCCTCCTGAACTGTGCGTTTGATCTCATCGTCACTGGCAGAGACCCATCGCTCGTCTGCCGACCCGCCCATCATTATCGTGAACGAGGCCCAGCGTGTTTCGTCCCTCACTCGGCCTTCGAAGGAACTGGAACTGAAGAGAATCCCAAGGCACTTTCGCTTTTCGCAGGTAGGAATGAGTACGCCAACGCCTTTGACTGGCTTTGTAAAAGAGTTTCGCGCGACGAATGCAGTCACTGAAACAAGCGGTGTGTATGTTACTGCTCGCAGCCGCTCGGACAAACGCGGAAAGCTCTTTACGAATAACTCCGCTGCTTTGTAGGCTGGCGTCGCCAGCACGATGTTCGGCGCGTCCGGTATCTCAGTTACACTAACGCCCTTCATGAATGCGTTTCCGAGCCGCTGCCCAAGATGATTATCGAGCCGCTCGATCAGATCTCCCATCCCGTGCCTGGGCGCCACCATCACCGCGCCTTCTTTCTTCGAAGCAGAGCGTTGGAAAGATCGCTTCAGCATCATCCCGAGCAAGGTGCTGCCGGGCGGAACGACGAGTTTTGGAAAAGCCGCAACGACGCCGACCTCGGCGGGTTGTACTCCGTAGATGCCCCTAACGAACGGCGTCAGGAGATACTCGACGCCCGCGTCGCCAAGGTGTCGCTGTCCCCAGGTCCGTAGATCCAAAACTTCAGCATGATTGGTCGCCCGCGAGAACGCCGCATGGCTGACCGCACTGGCTGCCTCTCCAAGCGAGAGCGGAAACTTTCTGAGCTTGCCTGCGCGCAGCACGTAGCGCGCTCGGGACTCCTTGCGGACGTGGACAAGGTTGACGCCAAGCTCGCTACATAGCTTCAGCACAGCCGGCGAACCGAGGAGCGAATTCGCCGCGGCCTCTGCGATCCCATACTTGGTGTGCCGGGTATTTAACAAGCCGCCTGCCCGCTGCTTTTCTTCCAGCAACGTTACTCGATAACCCTTTTGATCGAGCACGTAGGCGGCAAGCATCCCAGCGATTCCCGCGCCGACGATCGTTACCTCGCGACGGCTGGTGTCGAGTGTGCCGATCATGTGCAGGCCTCCCGCACCAGCGAATGCAACACATGCGGAAATTCGGGGTCGCCATTGAAACAACGAGCGCGGTAGTAGTGCGTGATGCCGTGGTCCTTCGCGACCTTCGCATAAAGTTGGTCCAGCTCGAACAGTGTTTCGATGTGATCACTCACAAAGCTAACGGGAACCACTACTACTCGCTTAACGCCTTCGCGACCGAGGCGCTTCAATTCATCTTCGAGGTAGGGCTGCAACCAGGGCAGCTTTCCATTGCGCGATTGAAACGCCAGCGACCAGGGCTGTTTCAATTCACAGACCACAGCAGCGATTGTTCGCTCGACATCCCGCGGATAGGGATCGCCGCGCTTAACGATCTTCATCGGAAGAGAGTGGGCAGAGAAAAGCACGTGAATGGGATCATTCGAACTGTTACGTTCGGACTCAGCCCGCGCGATCGCCTCGTCAACACTTCGGCGTAAGAGGCTCGTGTAGCCGCGATGGTCCGGCCAGTTAGTTATTTCGCTAATCTCCGGATTCCAGTTCATTCGACGCAGGGCGGCCTTTACTTCCCCGAAGCACGTGCCCGTCGTCGTGGTCGAGAAGTGCGGGAAAAGAGGGAGCAACACTAACTGATCCGCACCCCAGTCTTCCAGCAACATCAGCGCTCTTTCAATCTTCGGATCCGCGCTCCGCATTCCCATCTCGACGCGAAATGAATCGTTTGCCAGCAACGAACGGAGCCCTTCAGTCTGAATCGTGGTCCACTTGAGCTGCGGTGAGCCACGACCGATTGATCGATAACTTCTGATCGAAGACGGACCTTTAACCTGAGCAATGATGAAAGCCAGAAGCTGACGAAAAGGCGTGGGCACGCCAACGAGCACCGCGGGATTGGCGAACAGTCGATACAAGAACGGCTTGACGTCTGAGAGCGTCCACGGTCCGCCGAAATTGAGTAACACGATGCCCGTCTTCATAATCGGTTTCTGCCGTTTAAATCGTTCGACTAAACAATTGTATAGCCGGCGCTTTGCGCGCCAAACGCGCGTCAAAGGCCATGCAGATATTGCGCAAGAACGGTTTGCCGTCGGACGTTATCTCGCAACGACCATTCGTTAACTTCACCAGTCCGTCGCGTCTCAGCTCAGCAAGTTTCTGAGTAACGGTATCGAGGTACGGCGCATACACTTCCGGACTGTCCCAGCTGGTTTCAAAACGCGTCATTAGATTCAGAATGTGACGGCGCAGAATCAGGTCTTCCTCATCCAGTTGATGGCCACGAAAGATTGGGATCTCGCCTTTCGCCACCCGCTTTTCATACACCTCGATCGATTTTTCGTTTTGCACGAAGACGTCCCACGAATCACTGATCGAGGAGACGCCCAGACCGATCAGCGGCGACACAAAACGTGGCGTGTAGCCCATAAAGTTGCGATGCAGCGTACCTTTGCCAGTGGCCTGCCAGAGCGATTCGTCTTCAAGCGCAAAGTGGTCCATGCCGATCTCGCGATAACCCGCCTCTTCCAGCAACTCGCGACCAAACTCATAGAGCGCGCGCTTCTCGTCGCCTGATGGCAGATCGTCTTCCGTGAAGTGGCGCTGACCGGGTTTCACCCAGGGCACATGCGCGTAGGCGTAGAAAGCGATGCGATCGGGCCTTAGTCGCATCACTGCCTGTACTGTTTGCTCGACGCTGTTCAGCGTTTGAAATGGAAGGCCATAGATCAAGTCGTAGTTGATACTGTTGAAGCCGATGGCGCGCGCGTCACTGGTAACGATGCGCACTTGTTCTTCGGTTTGAATCCGATTCACGGCTGCTTGCACCCGCGGATCGAAATCTTGTATGCCGAGACTCAATCGCCTGAAACCCAAACGGTAAAGCACGGCCAAATGATCGAGTTGCGTAACCCTGGGGTCCGATTCAATCGAAAACTCGGCATCCGGAGTCTGTCTCACGTGCTCCAGAATCCCGCCGACAAGTTCCCCGAGTTCCAGCGCGGACAGAAAAGTGGGCGTGCCGCCACCAAGGTGCAACTCAGAAAGCGGAATCGGCTGAGAGCGGCGCAGGCGTTCACGATAGAGCTGCCATTCTCTGAGAACGGTTCTCACGTAAGAACTGCCCACAGCCGTGTTGCTTGTAATGCGCGAGTTGCAACCGCAATAGGTGCACAGTGAGCGGCAGAATGGGATGTGAATGTAGATCGCCGCGCCGGTGGCGTGCCGTTCCGTCAGATCCAGACTTTCGGAAACGCTCGCTATCCACTCGTCGACGGTCGGGCTAGTATCCCAGTACAAAATCGTCGGGTAGCTCGTGTAGCGAGGTCCGGGCACGTCGTATTTCTTTAGCAGTTCAGATGCTGTTGCGATCATCGGGAAGTTCTCCGTGGTTAAACTCACTCGTTGGCTTGCCCACAGCGGTTGGCGCTAGAGCCTTCCCTCCATCTCAACCGCGCGAGGGAACAGCAAATTGTTCTCGAGGTGAATGTGTTGGTGCAGATCTTTTTCGAAGGCTTCCAGTCCCTGATAGAGGCTCTGGTAACTCAGGCACCCATCGGCCGGCACCGTGTAATTCGCGCTCGCGCTGCGCAGGTCACGCAAAAGCTCTCCAACGGTCTCGTGCTCCATCATCATCATCCGGACGGGATTGTTGACAGTGCCAAAAGGCGCGAACGGCGCAGGCCCAGTCTTGCGCACAGCCTTTTCCAGTTGGACGATGTAGGGGAAGAGAATCTGTTCTTCCTTGAACATGTGGGGCCTCAAATCCTGGCTGAGCTTTTGAAACAGGCGGCCGATGCGTCGCAGTTCAGGATGGTTCTCTGCGTGCGCGGTGATTACCTTTTCAATCAGGGGTTCCAGCCGCGCCATCTCTGTCTTCGTGTAAACGTGGTGGTTGTCCAGGATGTGCATGATCAACTCAGTCAGTGAAGCCTTTTGCAAGTTGAGCGGTACATTCCCCTCGCCGGGTCTGGCCGCTTCCAGCATTCGCAACAGGCTGTCGACCTCGACGCCGGCGTTTGCACACGCCTCGCCGAGGAGCTTCTCGCCGCCGCAGCAATAATCGATTCTGAGTTTCTCGAAAACGCCGGCCGAATACGGCAATTCGAGAGCCACCTCGCGCACGGTCGTGTTTGTGCTTATCGTCATGCTTTCCCCCAGTACTGAGTCTCGATTAATCCGTTACCGAACGGTCCAGGCACTGAAGAGGAGCAACGTCCGTGCCGAGGCGCGAGAGGTGTCTTTGCGAGGTTTACTCAAGAGCGCGCGGGAAATATGACCAAGAGGATGCGCAGAATTCCGCAGGACAAGGTCACTATCATCGATAGGCGGCTCTTAGCCGAATTCGGAGAATTGGCTCCCGTGAAGTTGAATTCGCCAAAGAAACCACAAGCTGACCAGCCAAATAGCCCTCGCGAACGGTTGTACAACGAGCATTCAAATCCTCAAGGCGAATAGCGGCCCGGTCTTTGCTTGGTAAGCAGTCGGAATTGAAAACCATTTTCACTTCCACTGCAAAAATGCTGGGTGACTTGACGGTCAGAGATTCGAAGCATTCAAATTGAACTTCTTAAGCAAGCAAATGAGACGCACCTCAAAATATAAGACGAACTTGAAGCTAAATGACGGGCGAGGCAGTGCAACATCGCTGGCCTCGGTTCCTCATGGTTCAACCACTCGAGTGGTCAGAGTTAACGGATCGGGAGCGGTGGCGCTTCGTCTGATGGAGATGGGGGTAGTGCCCGGCGCGCCGATTCGCGTTGTTCGCACTGCGCCCCTCGGAGATCCCATACAGATTTGCGTGCGTAACTACCACCTTGCCTTGCGTCGCGTCGAGGCCGAAACGATCACTGTCCAGGAAGTGGTACAAACCTGAAGCAGTGCCACTAACTCTCATGAGCGCAACCCTTGAATCCCCTTTACTTGCGAATCGACCTATCGCTTTTGCGCAGGCCGACGTGACGCAACCGCTGACAATTGCAGTGGCCGGAAATCCAAACGCCGGCAAGACGAGTCTCTTTAATGCGCTCACGGGGCTGCGACAAAAGGTTGCGAACTATCCAGGCGTCACCGTTGAAAGCAAGGTGGGACTGTGGTCTCTCGGGCCGGAATTGCACGCGGCGCGGTTGATCGATCTTCCGGGACTTTACAGTCTCGACGCGATATCCATCGACGAGCGAATCGCACGGGATGTTTTGCTTGGACGCGCGCCCAGGTTTGCTGAGCCGGATGTCATCGTCGTGGCTGTTGATGCGACCAATCTGGTGCGCAACCTCTACCTCACTTCGCAACTCATCGAAGCAGGACGCCCGCTGGTCGTGGCGCTCACAATGTTTGATCTTGCCGAGCAAAGCAAACTTCAGATTGATACCGACAAACTCAGTCGCGCCCTGGGTGTGCCGGTGGTGCCCGTCGTGGCAAAGCGGCGTCGCGGCATTGATGCGCTGGCCCGGGAGGTTTTGCAAGTTGCTACCAACAACAAGAGACCGAGTGCGCATTGGCGACTTTCGGAAGAGGCTGAAAGAGAGTTGGCCATTCTTTCCGGAAACGATCCGGAGGGCCGCTACCAGGCGATGCGCGATCTCTATGCGGAAGAACTGCCCGTGCAGCGGGGCCGTCGCGAGGCAGTAAAACTCGCCCGAAAGCGGCTGGCTCACGCGAACGCGGCATGGTGGCAGGAACTTTTGATCGCGCGTTACGATGGGATCGAGCGCGTGGTGGCCGACGCCGTTCGTTACGAGGGCGACGGCAGATCGAGTATCACCGAACGCATCGATGCACTGGTTACCCACAAGATTGCCGGTCCGCTGATTCTTTTTCTCGTGATGCTGCTGGTTTTTCAGACCATTTTCTCGTGGGCAAACCTGCCCATGAATTTGATTGACCATGTCTTCAGTGCGCTGGGCGATGCGGTCCGCGCGCATTTTCCGGCAGGGATTCTGACCGATTTGCTGGTCGACGGAATCATTGCCGGCGTAGGCGGAGTCCTCGTCTTCTTGCCGCAGATCTTGTTGTTGTTTTTCTTCATTACGATCCTTGAAGACAGTGGCTACATGGCGCGCGCCGCGTTTTTGATGGACCGCCTGATGCGCGGCGTCGGTCTGCACGGCAAAGCTTTCGTGCCGCTGTTGAGTAGTTTCGCTTGCGCCGTGCCGGGCATCATGGCAACGCGCACGATTGAAAACCCTAAAGACCGCGTCGCGACGATCATGATCGCTCCGTTCATGAGCTGCTCAGCGCGTCTGCCTGTGTACACGCTGATGATCGCCGCATTTTTTTCCGGACGGAGGGTCCTGGGTCTCATCTCGCTCGGCGCGGTGATCATTCTGGCGATGTATCTGCTCGGCATTGGCGTTGCCGTCATCGTCGCCTGGATTCTGAAACACACGATTCTGAACGCGCCGTCGGCACCCTTTGTGATGGAGCTGCCGCCCTACCGAGTGCCGAATTTCGGCAACGTGGCGCACACGATGCTGGCGCGAGTCGGCGTTTTCCTCAAGCGCGCCGGCACAGTGATCATGGCCATCTCGATTCTGCTCTGGGTGTTGGTTGCGTTTCCGCGTACTGCCTCAAAGAACGGAATCAAGCACAACGATCCAACCATCGCGCAAACTACGAAGGCCGTCACGAAGGATGCTGAAGCAGAATCGGCTGCTGATGCTTCGTCCCTGCAAGTTCAAAACAGCTATGCGGGCCGGGCCGGGCGTCTCATCGAACCCCTGATTACTCCGCTGGGTTTCGATTGGAAGATTGGCATTGGCCTCATTTCTTCCTTTGCCGCGCGCGAGACCATCATCTCGACGCTGAGCATCGTTTACAGCGTCGGCGATAGCGCGAAAGAACAGTCGGCATCGCTGGTAGAGGCGATGCGGAATGCCAGGCGACCTGATGGCTCGCCCATCTGGACGCCGCTGGTGGCGCTCTCGCTGATGGTTTTCTTCGTCCTTGCGTGCCAGTGTATGTCAACGGTAGCAATCGTTCGCCGCGAGACAAACTCGTGGCGCTGGCCGCTGTTTATGGTTAGCTACATGCTCGTACTCGCTTACGTCGCGTCGCTCGTGACTTATCAAGGCGGACGTTTTCTCGGTTTTAGTTGATTACTCTAGACGGATGGACTGGCAAACAATCATCGCTGCGCTGATCGTGCTCGCTGCGTGCGGTTATGTCGGGCGGCGTGGCTGGACGCGTTTGCGCTCGCTCGTTAGCGCGAAGAAAGCAACGGGCGGGTCATGTGCATCGGGCTGCGCTGGCTGTAGCGGCAGCGAAAAGATTTCGGATCGGGCGCTTCCAATTCAGCCCCAAAGGGAAAGACGCAGAGGCGGACCTACGTGTCCGCCCTCTGGCCACCAAATCATCGCAACTGGGCGGACACACAAGTCCCGCCCGGGGGAAAAACTCCCTTCTGCTTGAGCGAATTCACCCATCCTGACCAAGTCCGGCCTTTAGACTCAAGGGAATTCGTCGTCATCAGGCGGAGATTTGGCCAATCCCGCACGAGGCAAGACGCTTCGTCAGGCGGAATATGAATTGCAGTTTGTTCGATCAGCCAAAGCAGTTTCGGTGGATGTAAACGCCGGCGGCGGTTTTAAGGGACGTTGCCGGCGGCTTCGTAGCTTATGGGCGAACACAACGTCGAGCAGCAGTTTGATCAGGGAAAGCTCCAGGCCTTTACCAAAGCGCTGCTGGATGACCTGCGTGCGCTCGATTACATGCTCGACAACAACAAGATTGAGAGCGGCGTGCGGCGCATCGGCGCCGAACAGGAAATGTTCTTGATCGACCGAAACCTGCGACCCACTCCGGTGGCAGCCGAAGTTCTGAAACAAGCAAAAGACGCAAGGCTAACTACCGAGATCGCCAGATTCAATCTCGAGGCCAACCTGACGCCGCTCGTGCTGACCGGCCATTGCTTTCGCCGGATGGAAGACGAGTTGAAAGAAGTACTGGCAGTGGCGCGCGCGAGCGCCGCGAACTTTGGCGCCGACGTGCTGCTATCGGGTATCCTGCCGACTCTACAAAAATCGGATCTCACCCTTGAAAACATCACACCGGTGCCGCGTTACCATCAATTGAACCGTAGCGTCACACAGCTTCGCGGCGGGCCATTCTCAATTCACATCAAGGGTCTCGACGAGCTGCAAATCACGCACGACAACATCATGATGGAATCGTGCAACACAAGCTTCCAGGTTCATTTTCAGGTTAATCCACGGGAGTTTGCCGGCGCTTACAACATGGCTCAAGCGATCGCGGCTCCGGTGCTGGCGGCGGCAGTCAACTCGCCGGTTTTGTTTGGTCATCGGCTGTGGCAGGAAACGCGTCTCGCCCTGTTCCAACATTCCGCCGATGCGCGCTCGCGAACGCAACAGGCGCGCAGCCAGCCGACCCGTGTTGGCTTTGGCGAAAGATGGCTCCAAAAATCCGTGTTGGAGATATTCCACGACCAGATTGCTCGCTTTCGCATGATCATGATCACGCAGCCGGACGAAGACCCAATGAAGGTGCTCTCGCGGGGCGAGGTCCCACTGCTTTCGGCGCTGCGCTTGCACAACAGTACGATCTGGCCCTGGAACCGCGCGTGTTACGGCGTCACGGAGGGCATTGCTCATCTGAGGATCGAAAACCGCGCGTTACCCTCTGGACCAACAACCCTCGACGAAATCGCGAACGCGGCCTTTTTTGTTGGTTTGATGGTGGCGCTGCCAGGTGAATACGGCGAGATAGCCAACGCAATGACGTTTGATGAAGCCAAATCAAACTTCTTTCGCGCCGCGCGACATGGTCTCAATGCGCAATTCACGTGGGTTGGCGGACAGAGCTACACCGCTTCGTCGCTTATTCTGGATCACTTGCTGCCGCTGGCGCGCAAGGGATTGAAAACGTCTGGAGTGGATGCCGCGGACATTGACCATTATCTCGGCACCGTCGAAGAGCGAGTGCGCAGCGGCCAAACCGGGGCGCAGTGGATTGTGAAATCACTTGCCGCGATGGAAGACTTAGGAACAAAGGATGCTCGATTCAGGGTATTGACCGCGACGATGCTCGCACGACAAAAGGAGGAAGCGCCAGTTCACCGCTGGCCCTTGATTGAAGTGACAGAACCTGATGATTGGAGTCAGAGCTATCAAACGGTAGGCCAGTTTATGTCCACCGACCTATTCACCGTTAGGCCTGACGACCTGGTTGATCTCGCCGCCAGCGTAATGGACTGGAGGCACATTCGCCATGTCCCGGTCGAAGACGACGAGGGCCGCCTGGTTGGTTTGGTGACACACCGTGGACTGCTTCATTTGTTCAGTAGCGGCGCCCAGACAAACAACGTTCATGTCCTGACGGTCAAGGACATCATGAAGCCCAATCCGCTGACGGTCACACCCGCGACTCCGACACTTGAAGCGATGGAAATAATGCGCCGTGAAAAAGTGGGCTGCCTGCCTGTCGTCGAGGGCGGCCAGATTGTTGGGATTGTGACTTCGTTTGACTTTCTTGACGCCACGGCTCGCCTGTTCAAGGAACACCTGAAGGTTTCAGCCCAGTCCAGGAGCGCAACCGCACACAGAGTGGTCTGAGTTGGCGAACCAACAGCGAGGGCAATTCCGCTCTGGGCTCACCCCAGAGCGGTTCTTACTTGAGACGCGCTTTCTAGCTGGAAGGGCTTTCCAATCAACAAAGAACCAATCGAGTCAGTAAACCTCTCTTAGGTCAGGAAGGGTGGCTTGCCCCGCTCTCTTGGGTGAGTGTATTGCTTGGATCATCCCGCAACCAGCGGATTCCACACGTTCACATACTTCACTCGTTGATGTTCAGGGTAACTCTGAACGCCGTCGATGACTCTGCGGGATATCTGATCCGCGGTGGAGATCAGCAACGCCTCAACCGCGGACTCTTGTTCCGGAGTGAGCAGGCCCAGGCGGCGGCGGTGACGTGTGATCTCTGCGCGAGCGATCTCTTGCAAACAATCGCGAACCTCAGCGAGCTGCTGGCCTTCAGGCTGGTCCAGGCAGTTATGAAAAGCCATAGTCAAATCTCCAAGTCCCGATCGACATCGGGCGGGCGTTTCGAAATAGCAAATGAGAATCGCCCTTCATTATCGTTCGGAGTCATTGGCAAGCTTGATACCACTCGAATAGTGGAGCAGATTCGCGGAGTTCTCGGAGTTTGCGCGACAACCTTTGTTGTCAAAGGCTCCTAATTGAATGGGTTGAATGCGCGCTTTCGCGCAAGATCGTGGGGAAGTTTACGCATCACAATTCAGTCCGGACGGCGTCTTGCCAAGTAATTCATCGCCGATCTTTACGGCATATCTGTTGCTTCTTTGACAAGAGTGGTTAGAAAGCCGGAATTGGGCGCAGGAAGCAGCGGCAACGTTGCGCAAGCCAAGTCAGGGAGGACTGGAGGTCACTACCATGGCAAAGGATGATCGAGACATTCTCGAACTGCTCAAAGAGGAACTGGATTTCATTGAGAAGGGCGGATACGGCCGATCGGTCCGCACGCCGTGGCAACCAAAGTCTGCCTTCCAGGACTCCCTGAGCTGCATCAATTACGGCTATCCATACCGCGCCCACCCATGCAGCGAATGCCACTTGCTCGATTTCGTTTCGCCTGAGCACCACTCAGAGGATGTACCTTGCCACTTCATTCCCTTGAATGAGGCTGGTGAAACCATTGAGGAGCTGGAACTCGAAGACAATCAGGCAAAGGTCGAGAAAACGCTCAAGCAGTGGCTTCGGAACAAGATCACAGAGATCGAGGAGGAGCGCGCAAAACAGGCGGTGAGTCTGTAACCAACCGAAAGGTGGTGGACCATGACGACCGTAGCCTATCTGATCGCTACACTGTTAGTAGGGATGGGCCTTTTCTTTGCTATTAACTACCTAGTTCGCGCGTACTTCCGCTACAAAGACTCGAAAATCATCTACTGTCCAGACACCGGCGAAGCAGCGATCGTCGAGGTCGATGCGGTGCATGCCGCACTGACCTCGATGGTCGGCAAGCCGGACATTCGTTTGCAGAACTGCTGGCGCTGGCCGCTGCATGAAGACTGCGGACAGCAATGTTTGACTCAACTCGATATGGCGCCCGCAGAGTGTCTGGTTCAGGGAGTGCTAATGAAGTGGTACAACTTTAAGTCTTGCGTGTATTGCGGCAAACCGTTCGCGGAAATCCATTGGGCGTCGCACAAACCCGCACTGCAAAGCCCGGAGGGAAAGCTGGTCGAGTGGCGCGAAGTGCCAATCCAGGATATTGAGACCGTGATGCAGACGTATAGGCCGGTCTGCTGGGATTGCAACATCGCGCAGTCGTTCCGTCGTGATCATCCGGAGCTGGTTGTCTATCGTCCCTGGAGAGATGGCATTCCCAGGTCATGAGTGGCGCAGTCTGCTAACCCGCGTGATCACAAATTGGGTTCATTCGGGTAGGTTATTGAAAGAAAGGAGAATCAATCATGACACCCGGAACTTTTCTTGCTCCAACAAAGAAATATATCAATTTCATGGCGACGGATCCATTCCGCCTGTTGAACAGGCCGACTCGTCTATTCGAAGAACCGTTCACCATGTTTCCATTCCTTCCGCTGACGGAAGAGACTTGGCCGCTCGCGGCCTGGACGCCTCTGTGCGACATCTTCGAGACCGACAAGGAGCTCGTTCTCAAGGTGGAATTGCCGGAGGTAAAGAAAGAGGAGGTTGACGTCACGCTCGAAAACAATGTGCTTACCTTGAGGGGCGAGCGCAAATTCGAAGAGAAGACGGAACGCGAGAATTATCATCGCGTCGAACGTCACTATGGCGAGTTCATGCGCAGCTTCACGCTACCGGCCTTCGTTGATGCCACGAAGATCAGGGCTGAGTTCAAGGACGGTGTGCTGACGGTGACTCTGCCAAAGCATGAGGAGGCAAGACCGAAACAGATCAATGTGAAGGTCAATTAGCTCGCGTCAGCAATTTGCTTTCGCGGGCGAAGCTTCCCCCGGGGCCGCGAGCGATTTCCCCCGATTCACCGCTCGCGGCCCAAGTTCTTTAGCTTGAGTCGATACTGACTTCAATGATTGACAGCGGCCACAAACCAATTGCGAAAGGAATTGTTACGCGGTGGAGGTTTGAAGAACGAGAAGGAGGGAAGGGAAGATGAAACCGAAACATTCGCGTACAAGAGCAATGACGCTTGCTGCAAAAGTTTCCACAAACACGGTCCACTGTCCGACGGGTTACGATAGTCCGTGCGAACACTCACAGATCGCCCGGCGTGAGTTCTGTAATCGCCTGCTGCTGACTTCTTCAGGTTTACTCGTCGCGGCATCAGCCCTCACCGCCAAAGCCGCAACTCAAGACCTATCGCAGCTTGCATATCCGCCTGTGAAAATCGACGGGGCAGAGAGGTTGATGCCCGGCTCATCTTTGTTATTCAACTATCCCAGGACGACCGATCCGGCGATTCTCATCCGGAATCTTGATGGAGAGTACTACTCATATAACCAGAGGTGTTCCCACCGGGGCTGTTCGATCTATTTCGACCGGGGCGGGCGTCGATTGGAGTGCCCGTGTCATAGAGGATCCTACGACGTGCAAACTGGCTTTGTCTTGAATGGTCCACCTACACGACCACTCGATCAAATTGTCCTGCAGATGCGGGCAGGTGGTGAGGTCTGGGCTGTTGGTCGAATGATTGGCAGCGCTAATCCTAATGGATAAGGCAGAGATCCGCTCAACTGTGATCCTCCCCGTCAGGAATCTGGTGTTTTTTCCTAAAGCATTGGGCGAAAGCACGCACAATCGATAGAGATTCCGCCCCGATGCCGCAAAAAGCAGTCGGAGATCGATTCGGCATGATCGTTGCACTTACACATCAGGCGGGGAAGCATTTATTCGTAAGACTTTCCTGAGGAGGTAACGAAAGATGATGCAAAATATGAAAGGCAGTTTCTTTCCAGGTCTAATCAGCGCGTTGGTCGTAATCTTCGCGTCTGGCTCCCTGGCTACCAACGCCTGGGCGCAGAAGTCGCATGCGAATGCTCAGGTCGAGACGATCCAGCAACCTCTCTACAGCGACTACAAGGGCGTGCACCTTGGCATGACTCCGGAAGAAGTTCGGGCCAAGCTCGGCAAGCCGATGCAGACGGATGCCGATCAGGACTACTACGTAATCTCGGAAAAAGAGACCGTGCAGCTTGCCTACGACCGGACGCACAAAGTCACTGCGATCTCGATCGATTACCTGGCTGGAATCGGCGCGCCAGATTACAAAGCGGTGGTCGGTCCAAAAGTTGAAGTGAAGCCGGACGGCTCGCTTTACCAGATGGTGCTTTACGACAAGCTGGGCTTCTGGGTGTCATACCATCGCAGCGCCGGGAATGTGCCCGTCGTCACTGTCACGATCCAGAAGATGGTTCAATGAACGGCAAGATACGCGTTGACGAGATTACGCCTGCTTGGTTTGGCGCAGATTGCTAGAGGTAAAGGGTTTGGCAAGCAGCTTCCGCCAGCAAGAGCGACTGGGCCCTTGCTGAGGCTGCTCATATCATTGAGCAGCCTCGAAAACATCGATGTCCCGTTCATGCGGAACTCTGAGTCTTTTCGGGTCTGAGATTTGCAGAATGAGGTCGTATCTAAAACTGGCCGGACATCTACCGCTCGACTTTCATAGTTGCGCGAGCAATGCACAAGAGAATCGACGACCTTTGGGTGAGATTACAGATCAATGAATAACAAGACGCTCACAATCGATGGAAACGAAGCGGCCGCGCACGTCGCTTACAGAACAAACGAGGTGATCGCTATTTATCCGATTACTCCGTCTTCACCGATGGGCGAGTTTGCCGACGCGTGGACCGCATCCGCTCAGAAGAACATCTGGGGTATGACGCCCCTCGTGCGCGAAATGCAGTCGGAGGGCGGCGCGGCCGGCGCCGTCCACGGCACGCTGCAAACCGGTTCGCTGACGACGACCTTTACCTCGAGTCAGGGTTTGCTCTTGATGATCCCAAACATGTTCAAGATCGCCGGCGAGCAAACCAGCACGGTCTTTCACATTGCCGCCCGGTCGGTTGCCACGCATGCCCTATCAATTTTTGGCGACCACAGCGATGTGATGGCCACTCGCTCCACCGGCTGGGCTATGCTCTTCGCTAATTCGATCCAGGAGGTGATGGACTTTGCCTTGATCGCTCAAGCCAGTACGCTGCAGACGCGAGTGCCTTTCCTGCATGTCTTCGATGGCTTTCGCACTTCCCATGAAGTGATGAAGATCCAGACCCTCTCTGACGAAGTGATCCGCGCGCTGATCGACGACGAGCTTGTTCGCGCTCATCGCGAGCGAGCCTTGACGCCCGATCATCCGGTGATGCGCGGCACGGCCCAGAACCCGGATGTCTTCTTTCAATCGCGCGAGCGGGCGAACTCTTTCTATCTGGAAACGCCGGGCATCGTTGCACAAATCATGGATCGGTTCGACGCTCTCACGGGCCGGCAATATCAACTCTTCGATTACGTTGGCGCGCCAGACGCCGAGCGCGTCTTGGTGATGATGGGTTCAGGTTGCGAGACCGCGGAAGAAACGGTCGAGGCCCTGCGCGCGCAAGGCGAGAAAGTCGGACTGTTAAAGGTCAGACTCTATCGCCCGTTCTCCGTCGAACACTTCCTTGCCGCCTTGCCGACCTCCGCAAAAAGAATCGCGGTGCTCGATCGCACTAAAGAGCCCGGGGGCGCGGGTGAGCCGCTTTATCAGGACGTGATCACCGCAATCAGCGAAGGCGTCATGAATCATACCTCGCGGTTTGCTGAGATGCCGCGCGTCATCGGCGGTCGCTATGGTCTCGCGTCGAAAGAGTTCACTCCGGCAATGGTCAAAGCAGTATTCGACGAGCTGAAGAAGGACAATCCTAAAAACCATTTCTGCGTTGGCATCGAGGACGATGTGACATTCACGAGTCTGTCATTCGATCAAAACTTCAGCACGGAACCGGCTGACCAGGTGCGCGCTATGTTCTGGGGCTTGGGCGCCGACGGCACTGTCAGCGCAAACAAGAACTCGATCAAGATCATCGGCGAAGAGACGCCGAATTACGCGCAGGGCTACTTCGTTTACGATTCGAAGAAAGCCGGGGCGATGACGGTCTCGCATCTGCGTTTTGGCCCGCGACCGATCAAGAGCACCTATCTCATTCAGCGCGCAAACTTCATCGCTGTTCATCAGTTCGACTTTCTCAGTCGCTACGACATTCTCGGCGCCGCAGTCGACGGCGCCACATTGCTGCTAAACAGTCCTTACGAGACGGACGAAGTCTGGGACCGTCTGCCACGCGCGGTGCAGCAGACAATTATCGATAAGAAAATCAAAGTTTTTACAATCAATGCTTATGCCGTCGCTAAGAGCCGGCAGCTCGGCAATCGCATAAACACGATCATGCAGACCTGCTTCTTTGCGATCAGCGGCGTGTTGCCGCGCGAAGAAGCGATCGCGAAGATCAAGGACTCGATCAAGAAAACCTACGGGCGGCGCGGCGAGCCGGTGGTGCGGCAAAACTTCGCCGCGGTCGATGCCGCGCTTGCATATCTGCATGAGGTGCCAGTGTCGGAACAAGTTACCAGCACGTTTGATTTACCGCCAGCGGTGCCTGATAGCGCCCCCGAGTTCGTGCAAAACGTAACCGCGGAGATCATCGCCGGCCGCGGCGACGCGTTGCCGGTCAGCGCGTTTCCGGTTGATGGCACGTATCCGGTTGGCACGGCGCAATGGGAGAAACGCAACATCGCGCAGGAAGTGCCGGTCTGGGAAACTGATCTGTGCATCGAGTGTGGCAAGTGCATGTTGGTCTGCCCGCATTCGACGATTCGCGCGAAGGTTGTTGAGCCCGCCGCTCTGGCAGGCGCGCCTGAAGGCTTCAAACACATGCCGGCAAAGTGGCGCGAGCTGCCCGATCAGCGCTACACGATTCAGGTAGCGGTGGAAGATTGCACTGGCTGCCGACTTTGTGTCGAAGTCTGTCCGGCGAAAGACAAGAGCAATGTTTCGCGCAAGGCGCTAAACATGCAACCACAGTTGCCGCTGCGATCCAGCGAGCGCCTGAACTGGGAATTCTTCCTGAAGCTGCCGGAGATCCACAGAAACGGCAGCCTGGGTTTCACCTCGGTAAAGAACGTGCAACTGCTACAGCCGCTCTTTGAATTCTCGGGCGCGTGCGCCGGGTGCGGTGAAACTCCGTACATCAAATTACTGACACAACTGTTCGGCGATCGCGCGATCATCGCGAATGCGACTGGTTGTTCGAGTATCTATGGCGGCAACCTGCCAACCACTCCCTACACGATCAATCGCGAAGGCCGCGGACCTGCCTGGAGCAATTCTTTATTCGAAGACAACGCGGAGTTTGGTTTGGGCATGCGGATGGCGTTGGACCATCAGAACGCCTATGCGCGGGACCTGGTCGAGCGACAGCGCGATGTAGTCGGCGATGCGCTGGCTAACAGTCTGCTAACCACCGACCAGTCAAACGCGCAGGCGATAACTGTTCAGCGCGAGTTGGTTGCGGCGTTGAAAGCGAAGCTCGGCGACCGGCAAGAGCCGGAAGCGCGTGATCTGTTTGGCGTTGCTGACTCGCTCGTGAAAAAGAGTGTCTGGATCGTCGGCGGCGACGGCTGGGCTTACGACATCGGTTATGGCGGGCTGGATCACGTGCTGGCGAGCGGACAGAACGTCAACATCCTGGTGCTCGATACCGAAGTCTATTCCAACACGGGCGGCCAGGCTTCGAAGTCAACACCACTGGGCGCCGTGGCGAAGTTTGCGGCAGGCGGCAAGCCAACCGCGAAGAAAGATCTGGGCATGACCGCGATGCGTTACGGCGACGTCTACATTGCGCAGGTCGCGATGGGCGCCAACGATACGCACACAGTCAAGGCCTTTCTCGAAGCGGAAGCGCACAACGGCCCATCGTTGATCATTGCTTACAGTCAGTGTATTGCGCACGGAATCGACATGGCCAAGGGTATGCATCAACAAAAGCTCGCAGTCGAGTCGGGCCACTGGCCGCTGTACCGCTACAACCCGAAGCTGGAGGAAGAGAACAAGAATCCTTTCCAGCTTGATTCCAGCGATCCAAAGATTCCGTTGAAAGATTACATCTATACCGAAGGGCGCTATCGCATGTTGCAGCAAAGCGATCCGTCGGCGGCAAAGCTGCTGTTGGACCAGGCGCAGCAACGCGTAGATCATCACTGGCGACAGTACAAACGGTTGGCTGAAATGAAAGTTGAATGAGGTCCGACAACCTTCAGGTTGTCGTTGCCGTCACAACCGACTCCTTTGGTCCGCAAACGACAAACTGAAGTCTGTCGGACCTCTACGGAGCATCGATGAATCTATCAACAAACTATCTCGGTTTGGAGTTGAAGAACCCGCTAGTGGCTTCGTCGTCGCCGCTGTCGCACAACGTTGAAAGCATTTGCCGTCTGGAAGACGCGGGCGCGAGCGCGATCGTGATGTATTCGCTGTTTGAAGAGCAGATCAATGTCGACAGTTTCAATCTTGATTACTGCCTCAGTAATGGCGCAAACAGTTATGCTGAATCGCTCAGCTACTTCCCCGAGATGCAAGACTACAATGTCTCGCCCGACCAGTATATGAACCTGATCCGGCGGGCGAAGGAAGCGGTGGCTATTCCAATCATTGCGAGCCTGAACGGCGTTTCCCCGGGTGGGTGGACTGACTATGCGGCGCTCATCGAGCAAGCTGGGGCAGACGCGCTCGAACTGAACGTTTATTACATTCCTGCGCACGTTGATATGGACGGCGAGGGAGTTGAAAGCATCTACCTCAACATTCTGCGCGAAGTGAAGCGCACGGTTTCGATTCCGGTGGCGATGAAGCTGAGTCCTTACTTCAGCTCGACGGCCAACATGGCGAAGCGTTTAGTTAGCGAGGGCGCAAACGGTCTGGTCTTCTTCAATCGTTTCTACCAGCCGGATTTCGACCTGGAGGCACTCGAGGTTGTGCCGCGTCTTGTGCTAAGCAATTCAAACGAGCTGCGCTTGCCTTTGCGTTGGGTTGCGATTCTATACGGCCGCCTGCTCGTCGATCTGGCGATCACCAGCGGCATTCACACGTCTGAGGATGTGCTGAAAGGCCTGATGGCGGGGGCGAAGGTTACCATGATGGCCTCCGAGCTATTGCAAAACGGCATTCGCCGCATCAAACAAATTCTCAACGAGATCGCCGTCTGGATGGATCAGAAAGAATACGAGTCGGTCAGTCAGATGATCGGCAGCATGAGCCAGCAGCATTGCGCCGAACCAGCCGCGTTCGAACGCGCGAACTACATGAAGACGCTGGCTTCTTACCAGCCGATCAATTGAAGACACGGATGAGATGTTTTCGTTGACGCCCCTCTTGTTACTCAGGCGGTCTTGAGATTACCTGGTTTCAATGATCGCGCCACCAGCACCGGACACGGAGCCTGTCGCAGCACGCGATCGACATTCGAACCAAACAACGCGCGCATGCCGAAACCCGCTCCATGCGCGCCGATGCTGATCAGATCGATGTCATTCTTCTCGGCATAGTTGAGGACTTCGCGATAAGGATGGCCTTCGCTGACCGCGTGCTTGATCTTGCACCAGAGATGCGCTTCGGCCGGCACTGCGTTTTGCAAGCGACGCGCGGCTTTGTGATAAGCAGCTTCGCCGTCCAGCGGGTACCAGGCGATCTCGGGTTCGCGCACGCTGCTGGGCGGCAACACATGCAACAGATGCAACTCTGCCTGGTATTCCTGCGCCACCGAGAGCGCATAATTCAGCGCCAGCTCGGAGTAATCCGAAAAGTCATAAGGCACGAGCACACGTTTGAGATTGATGTCCCCGGTCGACTGATCGATCCAGTCGCGTTCATCACTGTGGGTGACCAACACCGGACACGGCGCAGTGCGACAAACTGATTCGGCAGTGGAACCGAGCAACGCCGCGCGGTGTGGCCGGCGACGCGAGCGCATTACGATTAGATCGATCCGGTATTCGGCGGCGGTCTGCGTGATTGCTTCGCCGATATCGTCGCCTTCGATCACGATCCCCTGCCAGTCAAGATCCGCAAAGCTGACCGGCGCGAGATACTTGACCAGGGATCCTTCAAACAACTCTTTTTCCCGGCCGCGCGACACGGCACTGGACACTTCCATGCCGGCGCCGGCGCCTGCGCCC
>JBGQJU010000036.1:0-49851 GCA_041499185.1 Pyrinomonadaceae bacterium
ACAGTCTTGCCGTTGCCGCTCTTGACGCTTCGAAGACCGCAAATTGACCTGGAAAGCCGGAACTACCTGAGGCGGAACCGCAACGTCGTGCCAATCACATTCACGTCGCCTGGTTTCGTACGGCCATCGCTCTGTCTGAGGTAATACACCTCACCCGTGAAGTGTTTATTAAAGGTGTGCCCGACGCCGATGGCAAATCGATTTCGCACCCACGCATTGACGCTCCAGTCGTAAAAGATCTCGTCGGACATAAAACCATTGAGCTTGGTAGCGGCGATTGTGAATGGATGCTCGAGCTGGAGCCGGTTGCGATACCGAGTGGCGTCGACCTGCGGATGGCGAAAGCGCCGCTCGAAAGTGTTTCGATCGCTCAGAATAAAACCGTGGCCAATGGGACCGCTGATAGTGGCTGCGAATGATAATCTGTTCTCAAACTCTTTTCGGTTCTTCAGAGGCTGCGCCCCGCGGTAGAAATAGTTGGGATAGAGCGTAAGGTACTTCCCCACCTTGAAGGAAAATCCGAAACCGATCCGTTCATCGACGGGACGATGGATATTCCTGCCGATACGCAGCGTACCAAACAGGACGAAGTCAACCTTCTTATCGAGAGCTATTGCCAACTGCGTGTCGTTCCAGATTTGCGTATCGTTAGGCTGCGAAGACGTAGACTGGCCACGGACGGCGGCGCCAGCAACAAAAGGCAATGTTAATGAAACGCATAAGAAGCTGCGTGTTCTCCACGAGGCTGTCATCCGCATGCGCCTTTCCCGGCTCGTTAGTTTGTGCCTGGTAATACCGTGAAAGAGGTGAGACCGACCAGCACGTGATCTCTAACTCTGAACTTCACCGCGCTGGCCTCAGGCTTGGGACGCGTTGCGATAATCGGTTTCGCGGTCTGGCTTTCTGGGGTCTCCGTAGTCAGGTAAAAAGGCGTCTCTTTAGTTTCATCGGCGGCTGTGGGAGTCAGGTCGAGTCGGACACTAAGGCGCTCGTAGGCGCCGGCGAAATTTATCTCCTCGATGACTCCATTCCCCACGCGGCAGTGGCCCGGCGGGAGGACATCCGTCTTGCTCAGCGAGACATCCTCAGGCCGAAAAGCCAGCTTGACAGATTGGCCCTCGCTAAATTTGCTCGAATCAATCCGGGCCGGGATCAGAGCGGCGCCGATCTCCACGCCGTGGCCGCGAATCACACCAGCCAGGATATTGGCCGCGCCCAAAAACGTCGCGACGTATTCCGTAGCGGGATGATTGTATATTTCCTCTGGCGTGCCGATCTGTTCAATGTGGCCCACGTTGATCACCGCAATCCGATCTCCCAACTCCAAAGCCTCTTCCTGATCGTGGGTGATGAAGATCGCGGGCACGTTAACCTTCCTCAGCAGGGCGCGGATTTCGCGGCGCAAGTGTACGCGCGTCTGCGCATCGAGCGCGCCGAAGGGTTCGTCGAAAAGCAGGACTTCAGGGTTGTAAGCGAGCGTGCGCGCGATGGCTACGCGCTGTTGTTGTCCGCCCGAAAGCTGCGAAGGATACTTCTTGCGATGTTCTTCAAGCTGAACCAGCGATAGCAGCTCGTTCACGGTCTGCTTGATTTCTCTACGACGCCGTCTTCTGATCCTGAGACCGTAGCCGATGTTTTTCTCCACGGTCATTTTGGGAAACAACGCATACGACTGAAAAATCACGCCAACCCCGCGCTCGCGTGCCGGAAGTTCTGTCACGTCCTTGCCATGAAGAATGACTTTGCCGGTGTACGGTTGTTCCAGGCCGGCGATGATGCGCAGAATCGTCGTCTTGCCACTCCCCGAAGCACCGAGGAGCACTAAGGCCTCGCCCTCCGCGACATCGAAGGAGATATTTTCGAGCACGCTCGTCCTGCCAAAACGTTTGCTAACGCCGAGCACACTGGCGGCTGGAAACCGTTCCTGCTCCTGCGGAGACGCGGCACTTGTCCTCTGCTCAGTCATAAGCCTTTCAGTAGCCATTCTTGCCTTCATCACAGCACCTTAGTCAACATCCAGCCAATCACGCGCGAAAAACAGCACACTGAAAATGAGAAATGAAAACAGCGCCAGCACGATCGCGATCGCGTTCGCTGCTTCGATTTGACCTTCATTAAACTTCGCGAAAATGTACAGCGGCGCAGTCTGCGTGCGCCCTGCCAAATTGCCCGAGACCAAAATCGTGGAACCGAACTCTCCCACCGCCCGCGCGAATGTCAGCAGCGCACCAGAGACGATCGCGCCGCGCAATGACGGCAGCGTCACGTGCCAAAAGGTCTGCCAGCGTGTCGCGCCGATGGTGGCCGATGCTTCTTCGAGCGAGCGGCTCATCGTGTCAAACACTGGTTTGATAACGCCAAAGGCAAGCGGAAACGTAACAAAGACATTCGCCAGGATGATGGCCCCGGCGGTAAACATAATTTGGATCCCGTGCGGCGCGAAGAAACGACCAAGGGTGCCATACGGTCCCCACAAAAGGAGCAGCGCAAAACCTGCGACGGCCGTCGGAATAGCAGTGGGCAAAGAGATAGTGACAATCAGCGCATTGCGGCCCCAGAAGTTGTGGCGAGATAGTACATAAGCAGCGAACAACCCAAAGAGGACATTGAACACCGTGGCCCAGAAGCTTGTGACCATTGAAAGCTTGAGCGCAAAAACGGCTTCCGGCGCGATGAGTGCCGCCAAGAAACTATTCAATCCTTTGCTGGTGCCGAAGATGAAGATCGACAGGAGCGGGAGAAATACCAGCGGCATCATCATGAAAACGAGCACGCCGATGCTCAACGGCCGCGCGACGTCGAAGCCGCGCACATGACGCATTGTCGGTATGATTGTGCTCATCGCTGTTTTGTAGCAGAGACTTCAGTCTGTGCTATTTCCTTTGCTGCACCCGATCCCGAAAGATCTGTTCGATCACTTCCGGGTATGCCTTGTCCCAGCCGCCAAAGTAATCGATCGTAAACGGCATCTCGATATGTCCAAATTCCTTGTTCGCTTCGTTGAACGCGTTGTTGGTAACCGAATAGAAATGAAACTTGACGAACTCCTGCTGCGCCTCGTCACTCCAAAGGTATTGAACGAACGCATCGACTACGGGTCGTTTGTCCGCGGAAACGTTTCGATCAATCACAACGACTGGATGTTCGCTGAAAATAGTCGCCTGCGGCACGACGATTTCAATGGGCGCGTTTGCTGCTTTCATCAATAGCCCCTCGAGCTCATAAGTCACCAGCGCATCACCATTGCCGAGTTCGAATGTTGTGCGAGCTTCACGGGCGGATCCCGGCGTCGAGATGACGTTTTTCCAGATCGCTTGCAGCATTTGCAGTGCCCGAGCCTTGTCCTGCTCTCCTGTTTGCTTCTCTGACTTCTTGAGTTCTGATCCGTAGATGGCCAATACCGACCACTGCGCTCCGCCGGAGCTGACGGGATCGGGATGAATGACGCGGACCCCCGGCTTTGCCAGGTCCGCAAAGTCGCGAATGCCTTTCGGATTTCCCTTCCGAACGAGAATCACAAAAGGCGTTTTGTTGACGATTCCCTTGAACGGAAGTGAATGCCAATCCGTACTAACAAATCCACCTTTTTTTAATCTCTGCGCATCGCGGTCAATCGAGAGAATCGCCACGTCAGCGCTCACGCCCTGTAAAATCTGATTGGTAACAGTTTCTGAACCGGCAAACGAGGAAGTGAATTTGACATCCTGGCCATGATCCTTTTTCCACTTCGCGGCGAACCCGGGATAGACAGACTTCTCCAGCGACTCTTTCATGACAGAGAAGCCATACAGCGTAATGTTGAGTCCGCCTGTTTCGGCAGGCGGTTTGGGCAGGCAGCTACTGGCTGCAACCAGGATGAGCAGCACCAGGAAAACGGCGAAGGACTTCGTTCTTTTGACCATCGAGTGATCCCTCCTGAGGATTGTTGAATTCCTCAAACGGGGGTTGCGCTTTAAGCCTCAATGCCATTTCAGTTGCGGGGGTTCGAGTTTCTATACCATACCTTTGTCGTTTTGGGGAAGATATTGGGAGCAACCGGGTCATGTTCGGATTGCTTTTTCATTGAAAAAGCGCTGGTATTGATGTTGCGAAAGCGATGGCGGAAGAAAGCGTAACGACAAAAGGGCCGGTGACGCGGCGAGCGAGGATTGCAGACTATCTCAGCTTGGAGCGAAATGTTTCAATCGCGTCGGCTGCGGTGTTTCTAATTGGACTCGGTGAAGAGTTATGGAAAAAGTTTTTGCCGAAGTATCTTGAAGCGCTCGGCGCCAGCACGCCCATCATCGGTCTGTTCGGCACCGCGGAGGATTTCTTCGATGCGGTCTATCAGTATCCGGGAGGCTGGCTGGCGGACCGCCTTGGTCGTCGCCGTGCGTTCTTGATCTTCATCGGGCTCGCTTGCGCCGGGTACGTTGTCTATTTCCTCAGTCCTTCGTGGCCGTTTGTTTTTGTCGGTCTTGCCTTTGTGATGGCGTGGCAGAGCATGGCTTCGCCCGCGATCTTCGCCGTCATCGGCGATTCCCTGCCCCGCGAACGCCGAGCAATGGGCTTCACGCTGCAATCGATTTTGAAGCGTGTGCCGATCGTTGTAGCCCCGATAATTGGAGGCGCATTGATTGCATCGCTTGGAATCTTGAAGGGCGTGCACGCGGGTCTCGTCATCACACTAGCCTTAGCAGCCTTTACTGTATTGCTTGTGATCAAGATCGACATCGAAATCAAGGCGGGACATCCGGTCGACATCCGCGGTGTCTGGCAATCGTTTCATAGCGCCCTCAAACATCTTTTGATCTCGGACGTGATTATCAGAATGTGTGAAGGGATGACCGGTGTGCTCACCATTCTTTACGTAACTAATGTGCAGCGTTTCAGCGTCGCCCGCTACGGGACATTGATTGCGATTCAGATGACGACTTCGATTCTCGTTTACATTCCGGCGAGCAAGATTGCCGATCGCATCGGGCGCAAGCCGTTCGTCATCGCTACCTTCTTGAGCTTTGCGCTCTTTCCGATCGCCGTGATGATGGCTTCCCGTTTCGCCCTCCTGGTTGTTGCTTTTATCATCGGCGGGCTGCGCGAGATTGGCGAGCCCGCGCGGAAAGCCATGATTGTCGACTTTGCGAAAGGGGAGGTACGCGCGCGCTCGGTTGGGCTTTATTATCTGGTACGCAGTCTTTCGATAACGCCGGCCGCAGCCATCGGTGGTCTGCTTTGGAAGATCACACCGCAGGTGCCTTTTGTCACCGCGGGCGTCATCGGCATTATCGGCACGCTCGTGTTCGCCGCAACAGTCGAGGAGCGATTTGCCAGCTAGTCGTTTTGAAATTGGAGGACGCTGGATGAAATGGATTACACGTGAAAGCATTCGGGTGAACCGTACTGCGACCTGCTGGCTCATCAAGCGGTTTCTCGACCAGGAAGCGGAATTTGTTTTTGTCCCGGCAGATCAGGTCGCCACAATTCAGAGCGAAAGCGGCGGCACTGGTTTCGACGCTCCGCGCGCGACCTACCCGCACCAAGACGCGCGGGGTTTTTGTTCCTTTGCCGCGCTCGTGCACGAGCGGCTGGCGCACGATCCGGTGCTGGTGGAGATGGCACTCATCGTCCAGGCAGCAGATATCCAGGGGCAGTTAGACGATCATCCAGCCGCGCCTGGACTGCAACTGATCAGCCGCGGTTTCCCGCTGGTGGCGAATGATCATGAAACCGCCGAGCGCGCCGCATTCGTGTACGACGCGCTCTATGCCAGTATCATGGAGAGCCAAACGCATAAACGGAAAGCCAGGCAATAACTGACGTCCGTGTTACGAAAAGAGAAACATTATTCATGAATGACGTTCTTATCATAGTCCGCGCAGCGGACGGACGAAAATAGCCCAGCGATTCATCGCTGGGACGGGTCGGTATTAACAATCGCAGTCCGCGCAGCGGACGACAGACTGTCAGGCAATCGCGCGACTGGCGCTGATGGATTTCTGTCGCCCGCTTCACGGGCTGGGCGCTGCTTTCGGCCGATGATCCCAGCGCTAAAGGAGCCTGTCTCAAAACTTGCCTACCAAGCAGAAGCCCGCGCGTTAGCAAGGGCTTTCGTCTTGGCAAGAGTCTTGGTTCCGACGATGCTGAGCCCTCCCTAACGGTCGGGCTTCTGCTTGGCCTGCGAGTCTTGACACAAACTCTAAAGGCGCTGGGCTACTATCGATCGTCCGCTGCGCGGACTCCGCTGCGACTACTTTCATGAATAATGCTGCCTGGATTCTGTTTTCAACAGTCGAGATTTCATCATCTGTCAAGCCGTACAGTTCATAGACCACCTGATCGATCTGGCGGTCGAGCGGGGTGCATTTGTTTTCGTAGAAAGGCCACGTTAAGCGCCTAGACTGTCTGGAATTGCAGTTCGCGCGTGTTGAGGGTCGGCGCCCGCTTAGAAATGCCGAGGATCTCTACACCGACCACTTGCTCCTGCTCGTTGTAATCCAATACTACGCCTGGAGAGACCTCTTCAGACTCCACAATTCTTGAGTCGTCTAGTCTCAGGTAAAGAGCGTCCGCTTCATGGTCAACTTTGAGCTTCATAGTTTGCCTGCTCCGCTACGCGGGTCAACAGGAATGTCTGCGGCAATAGCTTCGAAACTGAGTCTAACCAGCGATTGCGTATTCCATCGACCGGGGATTTTCCATACGCTCAGACGCGTTGAGGATCTCCATGCCGACGACGTTACCGTTTTTATCATAATCGAGAACGACGCCTGGTTTGGTCTCGTCGCTTTCTTCAATTGGCTCGTGATTGAATAGGATGCGGAGCACATCCACTTCGGGGTCGTAAGTCACTTTCATGAGTCTCTACGTCAAACGCCCACCGTTTCCAATTGCATTCGATTGAGGTTTTCAGGCTGCACGCGTTTGGAAAGGTAAAGCATTTCTATCCCGACAACCTTCCCTTCGGCGTTGTAGTCGAGAATAACTCCGGGCGAAATTTCCTCGCTCTCGGCAGCAGGAGATTCGTCTAAATTCAAATAAAGGGCATCCGCCTCACGATCAATCGTCAGCTTCATAACTTACCTTTCATTCTGCGGTCAAGAAAAACGCTGAGGACCCGCCTGGGTTCATCCTTAGACACTATAACCCGCAACACGCGGTTGGCAAGCTCTGGGACAACGGACAATCGATGCTCCAGGGTTGGATCGTACTCATCCGGTTCGGTTCGCGCAGGGCTTGCGATTGTGCGTTCCACCCATTCGGCTTCGATTTGCCGCTTCGACATGCGACGCAAGGCGTGTTGAGTATAGAGCAAGCTCATTTGTTTTGGCCCTCGACGATCGCGATCTCATCCGGTGTCAGTTCGTAGAGTTCATAGACCAGGTTGTCGATCTGGCGGTCGAGGGAGGCGCACTTGCTTTCGTAGAAGGTCTTTTCCCGCTCAGTAAGCGCCGCCGCTAGTTGATTCTTCGCGTCGAGAATCTGTTCGACTAATTGAACCATTCGGTCGTGGCACGCTTTGTCATCTGAGTTGGAGAAGTCGACGATGCGGATTGGCAGTCCGCGAATGAAACGAGATTCGTAGCTATACCAGCCGCCTCGCATCTGCGTAGCGGTTTGATGGATTATCCATTCAAGCAGCTTGCTGTTTAGCAGTCCGAGCACATACTCGCGGGAGTGCTCCGGTTGAACCAGAATCCCATAGCCGCCTGAAACGCCGCCGGTGAAGAAAAGCTCGCCAGTCTTGTCGAGAGAAAACAGTGAATGGGGCGCAATGTCAGGCGTAAATATCTTCGGCAAGGGCATTACATCGAGCGCTTGGTTCCGGCCATATGCGTACCACTGTGCACCTCGCATCTTTCCATTTTCACGGTTTTCAAGATAGCGCTTATTTTCGGAAAGATAGGTCCATGTTCGGGGATAATTAGTTTTGAGAATCTTCTCCGGAATTAATTCTGCTGAGCCGCCCTCCTGGCTAGCGTAGGGAAACAGAATGAAGCGATTGGTCGAAGACAGATGGTAGCGCTTGCTATCGCCTCCCTTAATCAAAGGATGCAACAAGTCACCTTCAAGCAGATATGTTTTCTCTTTTTCTGGAGAGAATACCGTCACAGCTTCAGCCGTTCTACCAGTTTCCTCCACGATGAAGATCTTGTCGGCACTCGTCTTAATGCCCTGAAAAATCCTGTCGGTCACGTGCTCAAGCTTTGTTGGAATAGCATTCAATTTCGCCAACAATTCAGAGCCCGAGCCTACTATGAAGATCCATTCTTCCCCAGTGATTCTAGCTGCGGGCACAAATCCTGCGATACCATTACCCTTAGCGCGCCAGGCGGCCAAATCCTGGACCTTCGTCACAAGGCATTGCTCGGTCGGCAACGCCGCTAGGAACAGAAGGGATGTATAGGTTGACGCTCCCTTGAACACCTGCTCGTGGCCGAAGTGGACGACCTTCTCCAGTGCCTTCCTCTTGGAGAGAAAACTTCTCAACGGTTGACCGTACTGCGCATTAAAGAATTTGTGTGGCAGGATGAAGCCCATCTTTCCTTGCTCATTCAACAGGCTTAACGCGCGCTCGACGAACACAACGTAGATGTCATAGTTTCCTTGGCTGGCAGCGACGTAATGTTGCTTGAAGTATTCCACTGCTCTGGGTGCGGTCTCTTGAAGAGTCTGGATCCGAATGTATGGCGGATTTCCGACAATCGCGTCGAAGCCTCCTCGGTTCATCACCTCAGGAAAGGCATCGTCGAAGTTCATCGGGTTGAGTTTGCGTTCGTCAATGGAATCGAAGAGCTTGCCGTCGAGAATGTCCCATCCGATGAGCGAGTTCCCACAGACTATGTTCTTGTTGAGCGAAGGGAGCAAAGCCTCGCGTAATTCTAATTGCTGCCGATGGGCCGATGCCGTAGTTTCGTCTTCGAGAAGTTTCAGGTAGAGCGATAGCTGCGCGACTTCTACGGCCTGAGAATCAATGTCTACACCGTAGATATTGTTCAGCAGGATCGTGCGCTTCTGTAGCAATGAAAGCCGCAGTGCGCCGGTCTCGGTCTGGAGGCAACCGGCTTTACGCCCTTCGGCCTGCGTGCGTTTGTTGCGATTATAGTAGCCCGCGTGATAGCGCAGCAGCGTGTCGTACACGTCGAGTAGAAACGAGCCGCTGCCACAGGCGATGTCCGCGAAGCGCATCTGCCGAATCTGTTCCGGCGTCTTTCCTTCGATTAGTTTTCCAACTGTGTTAGCGACAATGTAACGGACGATATATTCCGGCGTGTAATAGACGCCGCCGGCCTTTCGTACCTCCGGTTTTTCTTCAACCCGAGCGCGTTTGTCCGTAGCCACGATGACTTTGCCCAGGAAGCGCTCATAGATGCTGCCGAGAATGTGTATGGGAATGGCATTGAAATCGTAAGGCGAGTCGGTGTGTGAGAGTTTTTGGCTGATACGCTCGAAGACTTTCTCGTCAACTTCAAAGCTGTCGCTGTCCAGCAAGCTGTGCTCTTTGAAGATAATGCCGTTGTAGACACGATCGAGCCGCCGTGAGGTGGAAACAAAGGTTTGCCATGCCTTTCCTCGTTTGTGCAGGGCCTCGATCAACGGCTCGGCTTCAATCAGCTTGTCTTCAAGAAAGCGCATGAAGACCAGACGGTCGAGCGTACGCTGCGTGACTTCCGTCAGCGCTTCGCTTTCCAGCTCCGGATTCTTTCTCTTGAACGCCCGCGCCAGTTCCTCGCGATACTCGTCAAGCTCCTGGAGAAATGCTTCGTCGATGTCCTGATGTTCATCCTTGACCACGCCGCGTTGCGCACGCTTGCGCGAAAGCTTGGGCAGCCCTTTGGCAAACTGTTCCAGCGATCCATCGAGCACGGCCTCGCGCGAAAAGAGATAATAGATGGTGCGGAACTTCTCTTCATCGCTGTAGTCGGTGTAGTGATACTTCAGTACCGCGTGGCCTTGAGCGGTTCTTATGTCCGGCTTGTAGCGGCAATCGAGCACGCGTAGCTCTTCAAAGTCAGTGAGTACAGATAGCGGCGTCCGGCTGTTCCAGCCGTAGCGAATGGTTTGAAAGTAGAAATCTGGATTATCGATTCCCGCGTGCGGCTTCTTTGCTTCGACGAAGAACCGCACGTCGCGGAAGTTGGGCGCTAGGAAGGCATAGTCAGCACGCTTGCGCATCTCGCTGGTCGCAACGCCGCGCTCGACTTTGACTTCCTGTTTGTAAGGATCGGTTTGAGTTTCGTGGTTAACGTCCCAGCCAAGCGCAATCCAGAACTTGTCGATGAAGTCCTTGCGCGCCTCGGCCTCGTTGTAACCGGGCGCCAGGTAGCGCTGTTCGTTCTCGCTGAAGATTGCTACGAGTTCCTTGACTCGTTCAAATGCTTCGCCAAAGGTTTGCGATGTCATGATTGAGGTCCAAATACGCGCGCAATCCTTATAGCCTAGAATCCGCCACAATCAAAGAGTAATCTTGGCTGTTCCTTTGGGTTAGCCATCAAACAACGAGGGCGGCGGACACGCAGATCCGTCCCTACCAATTTCCCTGAACGAACGAGCCAGAGAGAAACCAACAACGTAACGAAGCCAGATGTAGTACCATAGCAATGCGGCGCTCGCCCCGAGATAATGCCGCGAAGGGATTTCCGGGTAATGCGCTGTTCCCTCGTTTCTAAGACGCTCGTCTTCCTGATCGCGAATTCGCTCTCCATTTCAAGTTTCGTGTTTGCTCAACAGCGCCCGCGTGACGAGACTCGTCCGCGGCGGACACTCGATCAGAAGCAAGCGGCAAAGACGCCTCCAGTCTCAGACGAGTGGAGACCGCAAACAACTACATTAATCGCCGACGCAACGCCAACGACACGCCTCGAGCAAGAACCAACGATGCGCATCGCGCTGGCCACCGACGTGCGGTCGGCAACCGTCTCGACCACGGGTCATTTAATGAGCGCCGTCGATGTGGCCGCGACTTTGATTCCGCTCGATGTCGCGCGCGTTCGCGTGGAGCCGCATCTTCTTTCGCCTTTGCCCGCCACCGCTAATGGCGAACCGTTTCGCCTGAAGATTGCCGGGCTGGAGTCGCGCGCAGAGGCAGACGAGAAGTCGAAGGCCATACGCGATACAACAGCCGAAGAATCACAGATCGCTTTCGACGCGACCACAAAGACGTGGGGACTACTGGTTGGGCCGCGACGCTCGCGCAGCGACGCAGAAGAAGCGCGCGCGCGACTCGAAGACACGGGCTTCGATGCGGCAATTGTTGATTTGGCCACGCCATCAGCTACGACGCCATCGTCATCAAGTGTGACCCAGTCTGGTTCGCCTTCCTCAACGGCTGCAAAATCAAACTCTACTCTCGCATCTGCATCGAGGACCATAAACGCGAGCGCGCCGCCGTCAGCGAAACCGATTAACGCAAACTCGGCTTCCCTGTCGAAAACACCAATCTCCAGCAACGTCCGTCTCGCCTCGCGCACGAGCGTTCCCACGCGCGAGCTGGTCACTTCCGCGGCCGGCGCGGGCAAACTGTTCAGCTCCAGCGCGCCGGTCATGTTCGCGTCAGATGACGAGGCGAAAGCGCCCGTGCGTTTCAACGACAAGCCTTATCGAGGACGAATAGAAGTCTTCGCGAACACGCGCGGCTTGCTCACGGTGGTCAATGTAATCGGCCTGGAAGACTACGTGCGCGGGGTCGTGGCGAATGAATTGTCTCCGGGAGGTTATCCCGCGATTGAGGCGCTAAAAGCGCAGGCGATCGCCGCGCGCACTTACGCCCTGCGGAATCGTGGCCAGTTTGCCTCGCAGGGTTTTGATCTGTTGCCCACGACGCGCTCGCAAGTTTATCGTGGTCTGGCTTCGGAGAATCCGCTTTCGACGCGCGCGGTTGACGAGACGCGAGGAATGATTGCCACCTACAACGGCGAGCCCATCAACGCGCTCTACACCTCAACCTGCGGCGGACGGACCGAAGATTCCGAGAATATCTTCAACGAGGCGGTCCCGTATCTGCGTGGTCGCGAGTGCGCGGTTGAGGGCAAAGCCTCGTTTGCGTCCTTCACTATCAGCACCTCGCGCGAGCCCGCCGAGCTGCGCGACGAGAAGCACATTCCCCTCGCGCGCGACGTTGCTTTGTTGGTGGTTCAGAGCTTTGCCTCTCTACCCTCGCGCGTTTCCGATTCGTGGCTGTCAGCGCCTGCTTCAGTGACTGAGACTCAAAACTGGCTTGCGTCGGTGGCGCGCTTAGCACGACAAACCGCGCCCGCCGTGGCGCCGGATGTAAACCGCCCGCCGGCATTTGCGACCGCCTTGAACGCGGCAGTGTTCGGCGCCAGTCGCGCGGACACTCTTCTGAACAACGCCGATGTCGAATACTTTCTGGCGATTCACGATGCAGCGGAAGTGCCGGCCGCAAATCGCGCCGACGTCGCGATGCTCGTGCGCGACGGTTACCTTTCGCTTTTCCCTGATGTGACGCTGCGGCCGCGCGAGCCTATGTCACGCGCGCGCGTGCTCCGCGCCATTTCTCGTCTGCTGGAAAACCGCGGCTTGCTGCAAGTGCAAAGAGCAACTGCGCGGCCGACATCCGCAGGCGCGCTGGTTTTGCGATCCACAAAAGGTAAAGATCAGCCGATTCGAGTAGGCGCTGACGCGTATCTTTTCCGCCAGATTGGAGATGTGGTGTATCCCGTTCGCTCGGTTGTCGTGGTCGGCGGCGAGCCGGTGACGTTTCATCTGGGCGCAACCGGAGCAGTCGACTACCTTGAAGTGCGACCGGCGCCCAATGGCGCGGCGGCGGATCGCTTCTCGCCGTTTACAAATTGGTCCACTGAGCTTTCGCTCGGCCAGGTTCAGTCGCGCCTCTCGCACGCTGCTCGCGGAGTTGGACCGATCACCAACTTAAAAGTCGCCGGCCGGGGCTCTTCGCGTCGCGTCATTGATCTGGAAATCATCGGCGCCGAAGGAACGACGCATCTGCGTGGCGGCGGCATTCGCTCGGCGCTGGGCCTGCGCGAACAACTGTTTGTGATCGATCGCAAATACGATTCAGAAGGTCGCGTGACCGGATTCGTCTTTACCGGACGCGGCTGGGGCCACGGCGTCGGTATGTGCCAGGTCGGCGCTTATGGTCTCGCCCGCCAGGGCTGGAGCTACGAACAAATTCTGAAGGCGTATTACACTGGAATTGAGCTGACGAAGATGTATTAGCGAGCCCCTTGGCTTTCTGGCTTCGTAAGTGTAATTGGGCTCGTATCTGTGATAGATTTTCAATATTGATTCGCGCTGTTCGACGGAGGACCCGCAGGAGGTAATCATGGCTGCAAAAATCGAACCGCTTCTAACCGTCGAAGACCTTGACGCTTGTCCGGACGATGGTAACCGATACGAACTCATCGAAGGAGAACTATTCGTGTCTCGCGCACCCGGCATTCCGCACCAACTCGCCGTTCAAAATGTCCAGAAGTCATTCCTAATCTATCTCGACCGAAACCCGATTGGGATTCTTGTCCCCGGCGTGGGAGCAGTCTTCACTGAGTACGATGCCGTCATTCCCGATCTCTGCTTCGTGCGCAGCGAGCGATGGACAGAGGTTGTATCCGGCGGGAAACTCACCGGCGCGCCTGACATAGTAGTTGAAGTGCTATCGCCGGGAGCAGAGAACCGGCGGCGCGATCTTTCGGTGAAGCGACAGCTCTATGCAAAATACGGGGTAAAGGAATACTGGGCGGTTGATCCCGAAAACCACTCCGTCGAGATTTACCGTTTGTTGGGCCAGACACTGGAAAGTGTTGCCACGTTAATGGACGACGACGAGATCACGTCGCCGATGCTTCCGAGCTTTCAACTCAAAGTGTCCGCGATCTTCAGTTTTTGATGTTGGAGCTTGACTGCGCCCTCAACGCGGCCTAGCAACAGATGGACAGAGTCAGCTGGAGTTCCATATGCGTCTGTCTCGCGCACAAATCATCGGCGCGCTTCTGTTGCTGGCGATAATCTGGCTCGTGATCACGATTCGTCTTATCATCTCTCGCGGGTGACCGCTTCGAAAGACAAAGCCGAAAGGAAGTCCGCAACCGGCGGGCAGGATGCCTGCGCTCCCGGCATCATCGCGGTTGTTGGTCCGACAGCTTCCGGCAAGAGCGCGCTTGGAATCGAAATCGCGCTGCGATTGTCGGGCGAGATCGTCAACTGCGATTCGGTCCAGGTTTATCAAGGCATTCAAATCGCAACGGCCAAAGTGCCCGTCGAGGAACGTCGCGGTGTGCCGCATCATCTGATCGATTTCGTTCCCCCCGAAGTGAATTACACGGCCGGCGAGTGGGCGCGCGCGGCTGCCGACAAGATCGAAGAGATTGAAGCGCGCGGTCGCGTGCCGTTGCTGGTGGGAGGCACAGGGTTTTATCTGCGAGCTTTACGCCGGCCGTTTTTTCCCAGTCCACCAACCGACGAAGAACTACGAAAGCGCATCAACGAGATCCGTCGGCGGCATGGAGCCGAACATCTACACAAGCTCCTGGAACGGCTTGACAGGGAAACAGCCGCGCAACTTTCTCCGCGCGATTGGCCGCGGGTGCAACGCGCAATTGAAGTCTACATGCAGACGGGCCGGTCAATGTCGGAACAAAAGAACGTGCGTCCAGAGCCAACCGAAAGCGCGCGACGGCTGCGCATCCTGGCGCTAAACCCTCCGCGCGCGGAACTCTACGCCAGGATCAATGAACGCACCGAAGCCCACTTCGCCGCGGGGCTTGTCGAAGAAGTCAAGGCGTTGTTGGAGAAAGGTGTCCCTGCTGATTCAAACGCGCTGGGTGCGCATGGCTACCGGCGCGTCGTCGAATACTTGCAGGGCCGACGCGACTTGCAGAGCGCAATCGAACAAACGAAACTTGACGTGCGTCACTATGCGAAACGTCAGTTAACCTGGTTCCGTCACGAGCCGGACGTGGAATGGTTTGAAGGCTTCGGCGATGAAGAAGAAGTACGGGCGCGCGTTTTGCAGGTAACACTCAGCTAATGAGGACGAATTGATTAATCTTAACGCAAAGGACGCAGAGTATTTCGCCAAGGGCGCGAAGGGTTTTCCTTTGCGTTCCTCTGCGAGTTCCTTTGCGAACTTTGCGTTTCAAGTTTCTTCTGAGGAAACAAATGACAAACATTAACCGGCGAGAATTCGGTTTAGGACTCCTGGGAACTGCTGGAGCAGTCGTGCTGGCGCGGCTTCCGTTTCAGCCGCAACTGCGAGTGAATGACTCGCGTCTCATGGAGCATCTCAACGCTCTCGCTGAATTCGGCAAGAACCCGCAAGGTGGCGTGAGCCGCTTGGCTTACAGCGACGCTGATCGTCAGGGACGCGAATACGTGATGGGCTTACTGCGCGCCGCGCAACTCGACGTGAGTATTGATGCTGCTGGTAACATCGTCGGCCGCCGTGCCGGCAACTCAAATAACGTTCCGCCGTTGCTATTCGGCTCGCACATCGACAGTGTGCCTGAAGGTGGAAACTACGACGGCGTTGTCGGTTCGCTCAGCGCTATTGAAGTCGCGCAGACGCTCGCGGAAAACAAGATCACCACGCGCCATCCGCTGGAAGTGATCATTTTTCAGAACGAAGAAGGCGGTTTGATCGGCAGCCGCGCTATTGACGGAGAGCTGACTGAAAAGGAACTCGATCTCGTCAGCCGCAGCGGGAAGACGATTCGCGAAGGAATCAAGTTTCTCGGCGGCGATCCGACAAAGCTCGCCGGCGCGCGTCGCAAACGCGGTGAGATTGCCGCTTATCTGGAACTACACATCGAGCAGGGCGGCATCCTCGAGTCTGAGAAGATCGACATCGGAATAGTTGAAGGAATTGTCGGAATCAACTGGTGGGACGTAACCATCGAAGGCTTTGCCAATCACGCCGGCACGACGCCGATGAACGGGCGGCAGGACGCGCTGTTGGCCGCAGCCAAATTCATCGAAGCGGTGAATCGCATCGTGACCAGCATACCCGGGCGCCAAGTCGGTACCGTGGGCCGCATTCAAGCGCTGCCCGGCGCGCCGAATGTGATTCCCGGAAAGGTGATGCTGAGTTTGGAGCTGCGCGATCTCGATGCCGCGAAAATCGAAATGCTCTATCAAAACATTTACGCTGAAGCGCAGCAGATCGCCGCAGGCAGCAAAACAAAATTCGACTTCAAAGAAATCAACGTGAACATTCCCGCGCCGACTGACCCGCGCATTCGCGCCCTGATCGATCAATCAGCAAAAGAACTGGGATTGAGCACAAAGCAGATGCCGAGCGGCGCCGGTCACGATGCACAAGACATGGCCCGGCTGGCGCCTGTCGGAATGATCTTTGTTCCCAGCGTTGGCGGCATCAGCCACTCGCCCCGCGAATTCTCCCGGCCCAAAGATATCGCCAACGGCGCCAACGTGCTGCTGCACACTCTGCTAAAACTCGACCAGGTAAAGTTGGATTAGGAAGCTCCCCATGTAGGCAGCCCACGCCCCGCTTGTCACCGCCTAACGCCTAATGTAGTCTGACCATTCAATTTTTTTCGATGAGATTCAGTTCAGATCATGGAGGACGAGTTGACCGGAACCTTTATTACTTTTGAGGGAATCGACGGCAGCGGCAAGTCGACGCAACTCCGACTGCTGGCGAGTTTCCTCAGATTGCAAGGGCAAGAGGTCGTTGCCACGCGTGAACCTGGAGGCACGCCGCTGGGTCTTCACTTGCGCGCCGTTTTACTCGACTCTCAGGAACAGGTTGATCCGCTAACCGAGCTACTGGTGTTTGCCGCAGATCGTGCGCAGCATGTGCGCCGATTTTTGCGCCCGGCACTGGAATCAGATCACATCGTGCTCTCGGATCGTTACGCCGACGCCACCGTGGCTTACCAGGGAGGGGGTCGTGGTTTCTCAGCTCAGTTGATATCTGAGATCGTCGAGTTGGCGACCGATGGCCTCAAGCCTAATTTAACTTTGCTGTTCGATCTGCCAGTGGCCGAATGTTTGACTCGCACCAAGCGACGCCGGACCGGCAAACTAAAACGCGATCGCCTCGATACAGAGAACGCCGAGTTTCACACCCGCGTGCGCAATGCCTATTTGCGGATGGCAGCGGCCGAGCCCGAACGTTTTCGCGTGATCGATACGAGCGGCTCCGTCGAAGAGACACATGCACGGGTGAAAGAGATTGTGACTCCCTTTCTCGCGAGCCGGGGCGTCTTAGCGCGCGCCGAAGGTCGACCATCCACCGCAGCAAAGCTGAAGACCGAGAAAAAGTGAGGCGCGCATGTTTGACCGAATCGCCGGAAATCAACGAGTGAAGGAGTTGCTCAGGCGCACGCTGGAGACGCGGCGCGTGCCGGGTGCGCTGCTGTTTTCCGGCGAAGAAGGCGTCGGCAAGAAACTGTTTGCGCTCGAAATCGCCAAGGCGTTGAATTGCCGCTCGCCTCGAGGGGTTGAAGCGTGCGACGTGTGCCCGTCTTGCACGCGCATACCAAAGATCAACTTCCCGGAGTCAGCAAGCAGCGACGATTGGGAAAACATTATTTGGACCGATCACACGGACGTAGGAATCGTCGTCGCACCGAAACGCGTCTTGTTGGTTAATCAGATGCGACAAATCGAACGTGAGGCGAATTTTCGACCCTTTGAAGCCAAGGCACGGGTCTTCATCATCGATGACGCGGACAAGCTGAATGAGCACTCCGCGAATGCCCTCTTGAAGGTCCTGGAAGAGCCGCCTCCGACTTCGCATCTCATTCTGATCACGTCGCGACCGGCGATGCTCTTGGCGACGATTCGCTCGCGCTGCCAGATGATCCGATTCTCTCCGCTGACCGTGAATGAAGTCGAGCAATATCTGCTGCAAACGAAAGGGCCTTCCCAAGTGGAGGCGCGCTTGAGGGCAAGACTGGCTCACGGCAGCATTGGCCGGGCGCTGGCGAGCGACATTGAAAGCTTCAAACTACAACGCGACGCGATGCTCAAGGTGCTTGAGGCGCTTGTCTCGGACGATCGCGCGCTACTTTTACTGTCGTCGGAAGAATTGAACAGCGCCGGTCAAAAGGACGATTACGAATCAAGTCTGGATATCCTGGAAACGCTGATCAGAGATGCGTTGATGTTATCGCTGGGCGTGGAAGACGATCAGATCGTCAACGACGACTTGCGCGATAAGCTCGCGAAAGTTGCCGCGAGCATCAACGCCGGGCGAGCCGCAAACTGGATCGCGAAAATCGAAGAGCTGCGCGATCAACTTGTCGTAAACATCAATCGCAAAGTCGCCACCGACGCGCTATTCCTCTCAATTGCAAGCAAATAGAACCTGAGGCTACTTCATGCGATTGTAGATGTTTTGTAGCCTGTCCTTGAGTTGTTCATAGAATTTGAGATTGTTGGGTTTTCCGCTGTCCGCTTTGAGTTGCTCGTCAACAATCAGTTTGTTTAGTCGAGCTAACATCAAGCCAAGGGTTTCTTTGCCTCCTGGAAGCGCATCCGCAAACTCCGAGCCGGGCACGGCGTGTTTTATCGCTTCCCACCAGGGCCTGAGCCAGTCTGGAAGGTCGGGTGGTTCGGGTGGTTCGGGAGCCGTTGGGTTTCCCGCTCCTGGTTGTGTACCTCCTGGTTTTGTTCCTCCCGGCTGTGTTCCCGGTTTTGTTCCTCCCGGTTGTGTTCCTCCTGACTCCTGCTTTTTCTTTTCTTCTGCGGCCTTCCAGTCGCTGAGTTCTTTCTCCTTTTCCTTCAGCTTTCCCTTGAGGTCTTCGATCTCGCCCGGCAGCGACTTTTCTTTCTTGGCCAGATCGTCGAGTTTCTTCTTCAGGTCATCGCACTTCTTCTGGGCATCGGCGACTTTCTTATCCGCGTCGTCCTTGGCCTTCTTGGCGTCGTCGTAATCTTTTTCGTAGTCACCGAAATTCTTCTTAGCGGCGTCCTTGTCTGGAAACTGCTTGCCGGGACCGATGCTATTCTCAATGTTCTTTTTCCGCTGCGTTTGTCTTGCCAGATCGTCGGTTGGCTTCTTCGCAGCCTTCTTAGCTGCTTCCAGTTCCTTCTTGCAATCTTCTATTGCTTTGGCCGTTTTGGCTTTTTCGGCGGGTATGCCCGCGAGTTCGTCTTCCTTCTTCTTGATCTCGTCTTTCAACCGTGCTACTTCGTCCGCCAATTCGACGCATTCATCGTCCGTCATTGCGCCCGGACCCTGACCCTTTGGGTTCGATGGCGTCGTTCCAGGTTGCGGTGTGGGCTGAGGAGTTGTCGTGGGCGACGGCTGACCGGACGGAGCCGCGCCGGGTTGATCGCTCGGCTTGGTTGGCGGCGGATTTGTGGCTTGCTGCGGAGTGGTTGAACATCCTCCGCAGGCGCAGGTATTGTCAGTCGTGTTCCTGTCCGTGATCGTGAACTTCACCTTCGGCGAGACAAGCTGCACCGACGCGCTGCCTGTCTTCGTGCACGGATCAATGTTGCCCTGCACTCTGCGGTCGGGCGGACTATCCGTCAACGTAATGGTGCAGCCCTTCCTCGTAACGGTGCCTTGGCCGCTTAAGCTTGTGCCGCCGGACGGCGTGAAGATGTAGTTGCCGGTGAAGGAATTCAACAGAATGACTGTCTGCGGATTCGAATCGTCCTGCAAGCAGACATCAAAGACGACGACAGTTGCGGTTACAGTAAACGGACCAGGTCCCTTGGTTGCGGTGATCGGTAAGTTGAAAACAAATTTGGCGTTCGGATCAGATGAAGGCGGCGCCTGTAGTGTTTGCGAATTTCCGCCCTGCATGTCCACCTGGCCGACACATTCCACGTGAATCGGAATCGGTTGCTGACTTCCACCGACGCCGGTGACTTCGCCCGTTACGACTGTGCTGCCGCCTTTGGGAAGCGTGGTGGTCGGCGCGGTGAGTTTTATCCCCACATTGCGATAAGGCGCCGTGGTCTCTACCTTGCCCGCCTTGAGAAAAAGCTCGACCGGTCCCGTGAACGTAGTTGGCGCTTCGAACACGCACTTGCGCGGGGATCCGGCGAGCACATTGATAAGACCAAAACCGCCCGAAACGTTTTCGGTGTTCTTCTCAAAATCCTGAACCGAACTTCCCTCAGGTCCATACATCAATATGGGTCTTTCCGTGCCCAGGGGACCGAACCACTCCACCGATCGTCCCTGCTGCCCCATAGACTGAAGCTTGAACTCATTAGTTGTGTACACATGCCAAGTTCCTGGAGCGGGGTCAACTGGAACGCCGTCGCTTGTGCCGTACCACGCGACACTAACTCGCCCAGGGTCTCCTGCAACGACCCACGGGAAGATGTTCGTCGGAGACGTGCCGGCAACAGAAGTGGTTTTAGGAATATTGAGAGTGAAAGGCGTGATAGCCTCCGACAGAGGAATCGTGACATCCAGATCGCTTGGCCCCGACAAAGTCTTCGCCGTTCTTAGCTTAACGTTATAAAGACTCATCTTCGCCTGGTGCTCAGCCACCTCCTGTGGGGTGCCACGCTTCGGCTTGCTGACAACTGTCCCTGAAATGGTATCGCCGGCCGCCATGTCATCTGGCAGATTCACAACTACCGTGCCGTTAATCGTGTCGAACTGAACAGTACGAAGACCATTGCCAACCACAACCTCGGCCTTTGACGTTGCTCTTGAGCCTGCCGTCACATCACCGGTTACCTCCTTACCGTCAATGGCAATGAGACCGTCGTTCCCGGTGGGCGGCGCGCCAGGAGGCGGCGGACAGCACCGGAATAAATAGGCGTGTGAAAAATCGACGGCACCGCCGGTGAAGAATTTGTAGGTGAACACTTCACCGCCGGAGCAAACAACCCGAAGCTCATAAGTTCCGCTCTCAAAGTTGCGAATCTGAACCATTCCCTTCTTGTCCGTCCGTGAGTCGCTCACAACGTGGGTGTCTCCATTAGCTTCGACGCGATAGAGTTTGACATCCGCGCCAGCAACACCAACCCCTGGCTTGCAGATAACCTGCACCGAGATGTTATTGCCGGCAAAGGCGGGCGCTGGAAATGAGGCGAGCGGTAGAAGAAAAAGCGCAAACATTAGTAAGCGCGCAAGCAGGCGATGTCGGGTTGTCATATCATATACCTCCTCAAAGTTTGATCACGAACTTCGTGACGGGAAGCTGCATCGGACAAATCCCTCGCGTGCCTCCTGCTTGACGTCTCAAGAGACCGCTTAAGTCTCCGTGGCCTTACAAAATACGAACCTGGCTATCAATGCGGTTTGAACCTGACACAGGCAACGGACCTATTGAGCCTTCGGGCGACTCTCGTAAAAGCGCGGGCTTCAAAAATGCGGCTTAACGGGCGCAAGATATGAACGGCATATTCGTATCATCACGCCTGAGTGGAGTCAAGAGCATTTGCCCATCTGAGTTTGCGTTGACATGGCCAGTAAGTAGATTTAAGCTCCCCGCTTAGTTTAAGAGGTCATCTCGGTGGCTGCGTTGCCATTCTCGCTTACAAACCTGAGACGCGAAAGGAGACCGTTATCATGGGTCGCATCCTTGCTTTCCTTTACGGCGTGGTAAGTTACTTGATCTTCTTCGTCACGTTTCTCTATGCGATAGGCTTTGTGGGAAATGTGTTTGTCCCCAAGTCGATCGATTCCGGCGTATCAACTTCTTTCAGCCAGTCATTGCCCATTGACGCCTTGCTGCTCGGTCTGTTTGCCATCCAGCACAGCGTCATGGCGCGACCAGGCTTCAAGCGTTGGTGGACCAGGATCGTTCCGGCGGTGATCGAGCGCAGCACTTAGGTTCTGCTGGCGAGCCTGTTGCTCGCGCTGCTATTCTGGCAATGGCGGCCGATCTTAGAAGTTGTTTGGAGTGTCAAGAATCCGGCTGCCAGCATGATTCTTCGAGTGCTTTTCTTCGCCGGCTGGGCGATCGTGCTTATCAGTACATTCCTGATCAATCACTTCGATCTGTTTGGACTGCGTCAGGTTTATCTGTACCAGGTTGGTAAGGGATACACTGCGGCGGGTTTTAGAACGCCCGGGTTATACAAGATTGTCCGTCACCCGATCATGGTAGGTTTCATCATCGCCTTCTGGGCCACGCCCCGGATGACGGTGGGTCATCTGGTTTTCGCGATTGCCACGACCGTTTACATTTTGATCGCGCTGCAATTCGAAGAGCGCAACATGATAAGCATTCAC
This sequence comes from Pyrinomonadaceae bacterium, assembly GCA_041499185.1. Taxonomy (GTDB): domain Bacteria; phylum Acidobacteriota; class Blastocatellia; order Pyrinomonadales; family Pyrinomonadaceae; genus JAOAPY01. The sequence goes on from JBGQJU010000036.1 coordinate 22,130, forward strand.
GGCGAGGCTTACGAAGAATACCGCAAGCAGGTATCGATGCTGCTGCCTCTGCCAAAGAAGAGATAGCGACGCCTTTCTTTTGGCGGCGGCTAAGTCTTCATCTTACGAAATTAGGTCCTGCTCCAGACTGAAGGATCATTCCGGTTTTCCTCCGGTCACGATGATCATTTGCGCCGGAAAGCTCATCTGATTATTCGGGAAGAACTCGGCCGCAGCTTCCTTGACGTCTTTCGCTACGCTCAGGACTTGTGCCGGAGAAAGCCTTGCTAATTTCTCTCGCAAAGTTTCGGATATCTCGGACCTCATCTCCCAGAACTCTCTGGGCGCGATCGGCGCCTCGATTTGGAAATGAAGCACCCGTTCGCGAACATCATTGGCTCCGGCACACTTCAGGAGACCCGCGAGCTTGCCCGGCTCGGCGAAGCGAAACGCGCCGGGCGCATCGGCATCAGCGAGTGGCGTATCCACGTAGCGCGACATGACGTCTGTGATGACTTGAGCAAACGGGTTCAGTTCGCTTTTGTGCCAGACGGCGAGCGATAGCGTGCCTCCCGCCTTTGTAACACGCCGCATCTCGCGCAGGCCGGCGAGGGGATCGGGAAAGAACATCACACCCAGCCGGCTAACTACCGCGTCAAACGAGTTGCTTTCGAAGGGCAGCGAGTCGGCCGTACACTGAAGAAACTCGATGTTCGCTACTCCCCGACGTTGCGCCTCCCTCTCAGCCGCTGCAACCATTTCAGCCACGGCATCGGTGCACATCACGTTGCCTGCCGGCCCAACTCTCTCAGCTATAGTCAGCGAAGGCTCGCCCGCGCCGCCCGCCACATCGATCACGGATTGCCCTGCACCGATGCCGGCCTCCTCGATGAGCGCCTCGGTTAGCGGAACGAGCATCGATCGGATAGTGGCGCTGTGTTTCTCCCAATAGGGAGCCGACTCGCGCCATTGTCGCAAGGTATCGCTTGCTTGAGTCTGGTTCATCACTTCGCCTCAGCTTCCAGTGGTATCACTCAGATCGCGCATTATCAAAACGAAGAGGCCGCCTCTGATCGAAGGCAGCCTCTTACCGAATAAGCGAGCACCTTAGCTAATCAATAGTGACGAGCTCGGGTTGTTTCTCTTGCTTTGCGGCTGCCCCTTCGGCAAGGAGCTTTTCAGTTTCTTTCACAAACGCTTCGACGATGTCTTCACCGGCGACTTTGCGCATTGGCACGCCGTCCTTGAAGATCATGCCGACACCGCGGCCAAACGTGATTCCCAATTGCGAATCGTGAGCCTCGCCTGGACCATTCACCGCGCAGCCCATGATCGAAAGATGCAGCGGCTCCTCGACGTGAGCCAGGCGTCGCTCAATCTCAGTGACGATCCCGACGAAGTTATCGACATCGAGCCGCCCACATGTCGGGCAAGCAACTACGGTCACGCCGCGCGTGCGCAGACCGAGCGACTTCACAATTTCCCAGGCAACGCGCACTTCTTCCTGCGGCTCAGCAGCGAGCGAGACTCGGATTGTATCGCCGATGCCTTCGTGCAAAAGAATGCCAAGACCGATCGCGGACTTAATTGTTCCGGTGAACGAAGTCCCTGCCTCCGTTACGCCGAGATGGAATGGATAATCAACCTGCTTAGCAAGCAAGCGATAAGCGGCAACGGTGCGCTGCACGTCAGAAGCCTTGAGCGAAATGATGATGTCGGTGAAGTCCAGGTCTTCGAGAATCCGAATGTGCCGCAGCGCCGACTCAACCATCGCTTCCGGCGTGGCCGTGCCGTATTTCTTCAAGAGATCTTTTTCCAGCGAGCCGCCATTGACGCCGATGCGAATCGGAACTTTCTGCGCCTGTGCCGCGCGCACCACTTCCACAATGCGCTCGTGCTTGCCGATGTTTCCCGGATTCAAACGCAGCTTGTCGATGCCGGCTTCCAACGCCAGCAGCGCGAGTTTGTAGTGAAAGTGAATGTCGGCAACGATTGGCACATCAGGCACTCGCTTACGAATTTCCTTGAGACCAATCGCGGCGTCATTATCCGGCACCGCCAGGCGCACTATCTCGCAACCGGCGCTCACCATCTCTTCGATCTGCGCGACCGTCGCGCCGACGTCTGCGGTGTCAGTCTTCGTCATCGACTGAACCACAACCGGCGCGCCGCCGCCAATCTGAATGTCTTTGACTTTAACTGCTCGAGAATTTCGCATAAACCTTTTTATTTCGCCGGCGCTGTCGCCGCTGGTTTGTCGCTTCGCGAGCCACGCCAGATCGACGCTTGCTTCAATAGATCGTTTGTGATCACAAAGACCATCAGCAAGATTACTACGACAAAGCCGACCTGTTGGATGCGCTCGCGTACGGTCGTCGACAGAGTCATTCCGATAAGCGCGAGTGCGCCTTCAATTAGCAGCAGAAAAATCGCGCCGCCATCCAGCACCGGAATCGGCAACAAATTGAAGATGCCCAAATTCAGGCTGAGAATACCCAACATAAAGAAGAGACCGTCCCAACCAAGCCTTTCGACAGACTTCGATGCCGCCTGGTAAATCCCGATGGGACCGGACAGAGTATTGCGAGCCGAGCGTTTGCCGGCGAAGACCTGGCCGATGGCCTTGCCGGTTATCCGCAGAAACTCAACGTTCGTCTCCCCCGCATAAGCAGCCGAGGCGACCGGCCCGACGTGCCGGAGCGGAATTTCTTCATCGGGCAGGAAGCCTAAACGCTCTCGGCCGTCCGCAAGCTTGCGCGCAGTCGCCGTGATCTCTTTTCGCTGACCTTTGCGATCGACGCTCAGCGTAATCGGCTGGCTCTTATGCTCGCGAATGAACTGGGTAACCTGCTCGGCACTGCGAACCGGCTGGCCGCTCACAGCCACAATCCGATCGTCTACTTGCAAACCCGCCTCGGCTGCGGGGGTATTTGGTTCAACCTGGCGGACGACAATCGGCAGACCTCCATAGTCAGGAATAAAGTCCAGGAAGCCGGCGGTGTCTCCATCTTCGACGTGAGCCGTCGGTGTAATTGTGAGCGAGAGGCGCTGGCCATTGCGATCGATCACCACCGGTAAAGCTTGACCAGGCGATAAAAGCGCGTCGTCTTTGATTATGGTCCATTTCGGATTGTCGATGCCGTTGAAAGACACGATGCGATCACCCGGCATGAGTCCTGCCGCCTCAGCCGCGCCACCATGGAACGCAACGCTCACCACCGGCGCGGGCGTCGCCGGCACTCCGTAAATCATTCCACCGATGAATGGAATCGAGAGTGCCGTTAAGATGTTCATCACCGGTCCCGCGACGGCAACCAGAATCCGCTGCCAGCGCGGACGCAAATTGAACATTTCGCACTCGGGAATATCCGTTGCGCCTTCGCCTTCCAGTGGCGCATTCGATTCATCACCGCCGAGCTTGACGTAGCCGCCCAGCGGGATTGCCGAAACGCGATAATCGGTTTGGCCCCAACGCCTGCCAAACAGACGTGGACCGAATCCGAACGAAAACGTCTCAACGCGAATCTTAAAGAGTTTGGCGACGATGAAATGCCCAAACTCGTGCAGCGTTACCGCCGCGCCAAGAATAAAGATGAAGGCTAGAAACCCTATCAGATAACTCATCAAATCAAACTCTCTTTTCTACTAGACTTTCTCTCTGCATTTCATAAACGCCGAATGCCCACGGGCATTTAGAGTCACGCACCCAATAACGGGTTGCATAAACGAGTTTACGCGGCGCGCGAGCGTGCGTCAAACAGCACGTCTCGCCGTCACATCTGCGCTATCGGCTAACTTTTCTATTTCGGTTATGGCGGACAATCGCGCAGCGCGGTCGGTATCCAGCACCACGTCCAGCTCGGTTACCGGCTGGACAGTATGTTGATCCATGACCGATTCGATGACGCGAGGAATGTCGGTAAGGCAGATCCGTTCGTCGATAAACGCGCGCACGGCTTCCTCATTTGCTGCATTCATGGCGGCCGGAAGCGTGCCGCCTTCGCGCAGCGCCCGATACGCGAGCGCGATGCAAGGGAAACGATCTAGATCCGGAGCCTCAAAATGAAGGGTGGACAGTGCGGTTAGATCGAGCGGTGGCAATTCGCAGGAATATCTTTCCGGATAGGTCAACGCATACTGAATCGCATGGCGCATATCCGTCACGCCCATCTGCGAGATGACGGAGCCGTCAATCAACTCAACCATCGAGTGGACCACTGACTCAGGATGGACGACGATGCCGATTTGATCTGCTTCGAAGCCAAAGAGCCAGTGGGCCTCGATCACTTCCAGGCCTTTGTTCATGAGCGTGGCGGAATCGATCGTGATCTTTGCGCCCATGCTCCACGTCGGGTGGCGCAACGCTTCCGAGACGGTTGCGTTGCGCATTTGTGCCTTGTCTTTAGTGCGGAAAGGCCCGCCCGAAGCCGTCAAGATGATCCGGCGCACCTCCGCACGCTTCTCTCCTCGTAAACACTGATGCAGCGCGTTGTGTTCGGAATCGACTGGCAACAGCTCCGCGCCCGACTCGTGCGCGGCGCGCGTCATCAATTCACCGGCCATCACCAGCGTCTCTTTGTTTGCCAGCGCCACGCGCTTGCCGGCCTCGAGCGCGCGCAGTGTGGGAACGAATCCCACAGCGCCGACGGTTGCGGAGACAACGCAATTAGCGCGCTCGTGCGTCGCAACCTCGATCAATCCTTCTTCTCCGACTACTATGCGCGGCAGATCGACGTTGCGCTTGAAAAGTTTTGCGCGCAATTCATGAGCGGCCGCTTCGGTTTCAACCGAGACGAGTTCCGGAAGATGGCGGGCCACCTGGTCGGCCAGTGTTTCAATGTTGCGCCCGGCTCCGAGCGCGACTACGCGGAAACGCTTTTCACCGAGCGCCTCAATGACGCGCAATGTGTTGCGGCCAATGGAACCTGTGGATCCGAGGATCGAAACGCCTGTGCAACTCATACAATGGTCAGCTTGCCTGGACAGCTACTGCGGGGGCAAACGGTTACTGCTGAAAGTAGATCCGACCGAAATAGTAGATGAGCGGCGCATTGAAGAGCAAGCTATCCAACCGATCAAGCACGCCGCCATGACCCGGCAGGATCTTTGCGGCATCTTTCGCTCCGGCGCTGCGCTTGAACGCGCTTTCGGTGAGGTCGCCGATTATCCCGAGCGCCGTCATCACCGCGGCAAGTGGCAACGCCCACTTTAGCGGAAGGTTCTGGAAGAACCAGAAGTGCGAGAGCGTAGCCAACAACAGCGCTGCGAGCACGCCGCCCGCGACACCCTCCCAGGTTTTGCCAGGGCTAATCTTCGGCGCGAGCTTGTGTTTTCCAAACGCTTTTCCGACGTAATACGCACCAGTGTCCGCGCCCATGATCACCAAAAAGAAGAACGATAACAGATGCGCGGACAGTTGCTGGCTGAATCCAGTCCGCACGGCAACGAGGTGACCACCAAGCAGAACGATGTAAAGCACGCCGAGGATCGTCGCTCCCGCCGACGAGATCATCGTGTCAAGTGGCGCGCCGCGAAAAGTCGCGCCCGCAACCGTACCAATGGTGAACACGATCAGAATCGCCGCGATCATAAAAGTAGTATCCGCCAGCTTGCCGGGCTCATCGAAAACGAAGACTACGAACAAAGCTACCGCGCCGAGATAGCCGGCCGTGCTAACCGGGTTGATACCGCGCTTCTTCGCCAGATTCCAGAACTCAATCAGAGCGATCACCATGGCCGCCGCCGCCAGCGCAAGAAAAAGCGGCTGCAACCAGGAGATCAAGATCGAAGCAACGAGAAACGGAAGAATGATGGCGGCGGTGACGATGCGTTTCATTAGGCGCGGTTTGCTCTTTGCTTTTTGCTCTTTGCCCTTTGCTCTTTGCCCTTTGCTCTTTGGTTTTGAATTTGCTTCTTGATTTCGATTTCTATCTCTATCTCTGTGTCTCTGTGCCTCTGTGGCTTATTCTGCACTGGCCACGAGCTTCAACCCACCAAACCGCCGATCGCGTCGTTGATAATCAACAACAGCCTCAAGCAAGTGCACGCGGCGAAAATCCGGCCAAAGAGTTTCGGTGACGTAGATCTCGCTGTAGGCGGATTGCCACAGCAGAAAATTCGAGATACGCAGCTCGCCGCTGGTGCGCACCAGCAGATCGAGTTCGGGAAGATTTCGCGTGTAGAGCTCGTTCGCGATCCGGTCTTCGGTCAGTTCGTCGGGAGGATTGCCTTCATCGAGCAGACGCCGCACGGCCGCGCGACACGCATCAAGAATCTCAGCGCGGCCGCCGTAGTTCAAAGCCACTGTCAGGATCATTCCGGTATTCTTTGCAGTTTTTTCCGTTGCCCTGGCGATCTCGCGACGGACATTGTCAGCCAATGCTCCGGTGCGGCCAATCGTTTGAAACTTGATGTTCTGCCGGTCAATCTCGTCCAGCTCGAGCCGCAAATAGCGGCGCAACATGCGCATCAAAGCGTCAACTTCATAACGCGGCCGTTTCCAATTTTCAGTCGAGAACGCATAAAGCGTCAGCGCCCCGAGACCAAGCCGCGCGCCGGTATCGACCGCCGCGCGCACCGCTTCGACGCCCGCACGGTGCCCCGCGATACGCGGCTGTCCGCGCCGGGCCGCCCAGCGACCGTTGCCGTCCATGATGACCGCGACGTGGCGCGGCAGACGATCCCAGTCGATCGTCGCCAGCAGCATCGCCTCGCGCGTTCCCTTCTTTACTACTTCGCTAAAGTCAACAAGCATTCCGACACCCGTAAAGACCCCTTCATCCGTCGTTCGACATTGTTCCCCTTACACCGACAGGTGTCAATCGGGAAGACTAACTAACTTGAGTGGTAACGACATACTCAACTTTACCGCAAAGGTCGCAAAGTCTTGCGCAAAGGTCTCAGAGGAAAGCCTTCTTTGCGTTCCTTTGCGAATTCCCCTCGCGTCCTTTGCGTTAAAGTTAACGCTCGGATTACGTCTATTGCTGTGGGACTGCAGCCCACCTACTCCGGATAATCCACTGAGACAAGCGTGAGGCCGCAGGCGGGCGCCGTTTCAGCAACGAGCGAACGATCACCACTCTCGATCGCTTGCCTGACAGCCTCATCATTCATTTCACCGCGTCCCACGGCCATCAACGTGCCCGCAATCGATCGCACCATGTAACGAAGGAAACCATCGGCGCTGATGGTCATTTCGATCATCCGGCCGCGCGCGCGCTCGTCAAGACGTTCTGTAGCTTCCAATCTCGTAATTACCCGAGTTCGTGTTTCCGCATCGGACTGAGCCGCAGAGAAAGCGGTCCAATCGTGTTGACCCACGAATACCTCAGCACACCCGCGCATACGCTCGAGGTCGAGCGGCCTTGCTTCCTGGTGTGCGTAGCGAACCCAGAACGGCGACAACACCGGCCCGTTAAAGACTCGGTAGACATAAGTCTTCCCGCGTGCGGAATATCTCGCGTGAAAATCATCAGCTACGATCTCCGCATTGATCACGCGCAGATCAGACGCGACGTTGCCGTTAATCGCTGCGCGCAGTTTCTCGGCTGTGATCTCGCGTTGCAGATGTACGCTCGCGACCTGACCTTCCGCGTGGACGCCGGCGTCCGTCCGCCCCGATCCGTGAACTACAACTTCGCGTCCATCGACGAGCGATAGCGCACGCGTCAACTCTCCCTGCACCGTGCGCAACTCGCCCTGCATCTGCCAGCCGTGAAAGTCAGTGCCGTCGTATTGGAGCGTGAGTTTGAAGTTCATTGATCGATGGTCAGTAGTTAGTAGTCAGTTGTCCGTGGTCAGTCGTCCGTAGTTAGTTGATTTGGCCTTTGTTCTTTGGTCTTTGATCTTTGGTGTTCGGTCTCCGGATCTGACACCCCGTACCCGACAGTCGTCACAAACATACAACGAAACCCGCCAACTGACGACGGGAACCGGACATATCATGGGCGGACTGCATTTTTCTCAAACGAGCATTGTCGAAGGTCCATCCTGCATGATGGTCTTATTGCAGTATGTCCCATTCTCCCATAGATTGGCTGACCTTGGTTGAACTCAAATAACCAGGAACCCTTATGCCGACACTGCGTCTTCAGTCGGGTTCTTGTTGATTGAGAAAGCACCCAACTGAAGTTGGTACTCTAAAACACTTTTTGCGCTGTCGAAGTTAAACCGGGGAGTTTGAATAGTTTCTCAGCTGATATATTATCCAGCGGCATTCAATATTACATTGCTACCCCGCTGGCAGATTGGGTTTTCAGCAGCGGGATCCGTTTATCCCCCGCCGTCGCGAACTTGGGGAGGGCATCATGAGTTCAATGAAACGCGAACGGACGCTCTTGCACTACCGCATCATTGACAAGATCGGCCAGGGCGGAATGGGCGAGGTCTACAAGGCTGAGGACACAAAGCTCGGCCGTCACGTCGCTATCAAGCTCCTGCCCGCCGAGGTTACGGGGCGCGAAGACGCGGGGAAAAGCGGAGGACGCCAGGGGTTTGAAACGGCCAGGCGCCGTTTGATAAAAGAAGCGCAGTCAGCCTCAGCGCTTAATCATCCCAACATCGTCACGATTCACTCGATTGAAGAGGCAGACGGTCTCGACTTCATCGTGATGGAATACGTCGAGGGCGAGACGTTGAAGACTCTGGTCGAGCGCGGCGGAGCATTGCCGCTGACAACCCTGCTCGATATTGGAATCCAGGTGGCCGACGCGCTCGCAGCGGCGCACGCCATCGGACTCATTCATCGGGACATTAAGTCGGCAAATATCCTGATCACACCTCGGGGTCACGCTAAGGTGCTCGACTTTGGTCTGGCAAAAATGGTGCGGCAGGAACCGCAGGAGTTTGACTACGAAGCTCCGACGTTAGTGAATCTTACCGGCGCCGGCACGGTGCTGGGCACGGCCGCTTACATGTCACCCGAGCAGACGCGCGGCGAACCTCTGGATTCGCGTTCAGACATCTTCTCGCTGGGTTGTGTGCTCTACGAAGCGGCCACGAGAGCGCTGCCGTTCGGAGGACCAAGCATGCTCGCCATCATGCACGCTATCGCGGCGATTGACCCTGCGCCGCCGAGCCGTGTCAGGCCCGAACTGCCACGCGAGTTTGATTTGATCATCGAGCGCGCACTGGCGAAAGATAAGGAGCGACGCTACTCGTCAGCGTCGGAAATGGGCCAGGCGCTGCAGAGTTTGCGAGCCACCACGGCGGGGGGTTGGTCTGGCCTCCCGATCGTGTACGACGCAGACTTAATCGAACGCACGGCCCCTTCATTTGTGGGCCGTGAGCCAGAGATGAGGAAGCTCGACGGATTCCTGCGTCAAGCACTCGAGGGTTCGGGTCGCGTCGTCTTTATCACCGGCGAGCCGGGCATCGGAAAGACGTCTCTGGGCGATGAATTCCTGCGCCGCTCTCGCAAACATCATCCGGGTCTGCTGATGTCTCGCGGGCGCTGCGTCGAGCAATACGGCACGGGTGAAGCTTACCTTCCGTTCCTCGACGCGGTGGGCGCGCTGCTCAGCGGCCCGGGCCGGGAGCGCATCGCGGCCGTCATGCGAACCTATGCGCCGACGTGGTGCCTGGAGTTGCCGACAGCCTTCGCTTCGACCGGGTCGCTCGAGAAGTTGCAGCAGGAAACAATCGGCGCCACCAAGGAGCGCATGATGCGCGAAATGGGAGACGCTCTCGGCATGCTCGCAACTAATTCGCCAATCGTTCTGTTGTTGGAGGATTTGCACTGGGCCGATCCTTCGAGCGTGGATCTACTCCGGCACCTCTGCCAGCGCATTGGCAGTCAGCGCTTGCTGATTGCCGGAACCTTCCGGCCCGAGGACGTGGAACGCACTAATCACCCGCTCAAGAGTTACAAGGCAGAGATGCAGGCGCATAAGCTTTGCGAGGAAGTAGCCCTCGGATCATTGAGCCGCGAGCACATCGCCGAATATCTCGACGCTACGTTCTCGCCGAACGATTTCCCGCCTGAGCTGACCTCGCTCATTCACGACAAGACCGAAGGGCATCCGCTGTTTGCTACAAACCTCCTGCAATACCTGGGCGAACGCGGGGACATCGCTAAGGTGAACGCGCACTGGTCGCTCACACGTCCGCTTTCGGAGATGAACCTCGAAGCTCCCGAGAGCGTGCGCAGCATGATCAGTAAGAAGATCGATGCGCTGGAAGAAGAGGAGCGGCGCGCCCTGCAGTATGCCAGTATCGAAGGCGCAGAGTTTCTTTCTACAGTAGTGGCCAGGCTGCTGGGCTTAGACGAGATTGATCTGGAGGAGCGGCTGGCCCATCTCGAGAAAACTCACCGGTTGATCGAAACGCGTGGAGAAGAAGAGTTACCTGATGGCGCCTTAGCAACGCGTTATCGCTTTGCACACGCGCTCTACCAAAACTTTCTCTATGGACAACTGGTCAATAAGCGGCGCATCGCGCTTCACCTGCAAGCGGGTGAACAGTTGGCCGCGCACTATGGAAAGCGCGCGCCTCAGATTGCCACGCAGCTCGCCATGCATTTCGAGCGGGGACGCGACTTTGGACGGGCGATTGAGTATCTGATTCATGCCGGCGACAACGCGACGAAACTCTATGCGAACGCTGAAGCAGCAGAGCACTACGGTCACGCTCTCAGCCTGGTCGAAAAGCTTCCTGACGAGGAACAGACTGACAAGCTCTTGGCGCTATATCAGAAGCGCGGGACAGCCAATCATGCGCTAAGCCGTTTTCAGCAAGCGGTAGACGATTTCACAGAGATGCTCGAGCAGGCTCGTAAGCTGGACTCGCTGGCACATCAATCCGCGGCGCTGAACGCGCTTACCATGACTCTCTTTTTCTCACACCGTCTGGAAGAGACGGCCATGCGTGCCGCGGAGGCGCTGGAAGTGGCCGAGCGAGCGGGCAGCGAAACGCTGCGCGTCGAGACGATGGCTCTGATTGCGCTCAAACACCTGTGCTACGGTGAGCTGCTTGAAGCCAAGCCTCTTCTGGATGACATCATACGGACTGGCAGAGCCCTCAATCATAAGCCGGCCCTTTTGGCTGGACTAACCTGGCGTGGTTGCCTCTATTTTTTTCAATCAGAATATGAACGCGCTCTGGAAATGGAGTCGGAAGCACGAGGTCTGGCCTCGGAGCTGCGCGACGGATTTCTGTTGCTAACTTCGCTTTTCTTTTTCGGACTGTCGGCAGGCAATATGGGTAGGATTTCGGCAGCCCTGGCGACGCTCAATGAAGCGATCGACAAAGCCCGCCGTAATGGCGATCTTTTTTGGTACCCACGGATGCCCAATTGTATTGGCTGGATTCATCGGGAGCTGCAAGACTTCGAAGGCGCACTTAAATATGATCAGCAGGGATTTGAGGTCGGACGCGAACATCACGTGCTTGAGGCCGAGGCTAACTCGCTCATCAATCTCGGCATTGATTACACGCACGCGGGCAATGCGGAGAAAACTCTCTCGGCGTTTCACGAGGTGCATGACATCTTTGAGCGCGATGCCTGGTTTCGCTGGCGCTACAATATTCGCTTGCAGGCCGCGACCGCTGAGCACTGGCTACGGCAGGGAGATTTGGAAAAGACCCGCGAGTTTGCGCAGCTACTGCTCGTTACCGCCACCAGGTACGAAGCACATAAGTACATCGTCGTTGCTCATAAGCTGATGGCCCAGGTCGCTGGCGCGACTGGTGACGCTGCAGAGGCGCAGCGACAGTTCGACGCTGCGCTGGAAGAGTTGCAAAAGTATCCGGCGCCGCTAGTTGCCTGGAAGACCTACGCGGAACTCGGTCGTCTGAAGTTGCAGTCGGGAGATCCTGTGGCGGCGCGCGAAGCGTTTGCGCAGGCGGCGGAGCTTGTTAATTCAATCGCTGCCAATACCAGCGACGAGGGACTGCGGACGACGTTCATGGATTCGGCTGCGGTCAAGGAAGTCATGGGTGCCAGGTAAAGACAGACGACGCCGCGGGAAAATGGTGTTACGCCGCAAGCAGGGCTTACCCTTCTACTTTTCTACTGCCGGGCTTGATTGTCGCCTCACCTCGGGCGCAGGCTTCACAAACCGATGGCTCAAACGAGGGAACATCAAGGAGGGCGAGTGCGACGCGCGGCACGCCTATATCAGCCCTGCCGGATGAACGATCGATGATCGAAGCAGCCGCGATCACGTTCGCGCCCGCGGCGCGCAATGCTTCGATCGTGTCGCGCGTAGAGCCGCCGGTGGTCACAACATCTTCCACCACCAAAGTCCGTTCTGCCGGCTTAACTAAAAAGCCGCGTCGCAACCTCATCACGCCGCCGGCGCGCTCCGTCCACAGAAACTTTGCGCCGAGCGCGCGCGCAACTTCATGACCGATGATCAGGCCGCCGATCGCCGGCGACGCGACCACTTGAATATTCTTGTCTCTGAAATGTTCGGCGATGGCGCGGCCAAACACCTCTGCTTCCTTCGGATATTGCAGCACGAGCGCGCACTGCAAATACTTTGTGCTGTGCAGTCCGCTGGAGAGAACGAAGTGCCCTTCCAGCAATGCGCCGGCCGCCTTAAATTTTTCGATCACTTCCTCGGCTTGCAAATTAAACCTCGACAAATCTCAATGCGTGTTACAATCACCTCCCGATGCCGCCCTTCCGTAATCTAGTTTCCGACTCGACGCTGGTCCAGGAAACCATCGATCTCTTGCGCGAGTGTGGTGGACGCGCCGCCGCCAGCGAGATTGTCGACAGCGTTTTCAAAATCTCTCATATCGACGCGGACCTGGCCAGCTTGCTGGTTGCCGATCTTGTCAGGGACGATCTCCGCTTCAAAGTCCTCGACGGTTACACCATAGAATTGCTGACCGACAATCTGGAGACGCGGCCGCTTCATGAGCTCGATTTCGTGGTCGTCGACGTGGAGGCCACCGGAGCAAAAACTCCACCCAACAGAATCATCGAACTCGGCGCTTATCGCATCCGGCAGGGGCGCATCGTCGACAAGTTTGTGACGCTCGTCAATCCCGAGCTGCCCATTCCCCGTTTTGTCGTGGCGCTGACCGGCATCACCAACGAGATGGTCAAGGCGGCGCCGTTGTTTGCCGCAGTCGCGCCGCAGTGGCTGGAGTTTGTCAGCGACGCCGTGCTGGTCGCGCACAATGCGCCATTCGACACCAGCTTCCTGAATCACGAGATCTCGAGAGTTTATCCGGGCCATCGCATGGTCAACACTCACCTTTGCACCGTCAAGCTGACGCGTCGCACCGTTCCCGGGCTGATGAATTATCGCCTCGACACCATCGCCGATCACTTTTCAATTCCCATCTTCAATCGTCATCGGGCCGGTAGCGATGCGCTGGCGACTGCGCAGGTTTTTCTGCGCCTGCTGGAAAGACTGGATGAACATGGCGTGCGCGATCTTGCTTCCGCGCGAACTTTTCGCCTGATCGATCAGCAGCAAACGGAGACGGTCCCGCTAATTCCCGGCTTCTAACGTTCCAATTGTTGACGATTTCTTCTTCTTTAACAGATTGCGTCCGACCAAAAACGCCACAATCAGCACCGCCAGTCCCAAACCAATCCATGGATAGTATTTGACCAAAATCACTTTCGCTTGCTCGCCGTAGCGCGCCGCCAGATACCCCAGAAGCAGATAACGAAAGACGCGACCGGCGGCGATGGCCAGCGCGAACCGCACCACATTGAGACGCAACACACCGGTGGTAATGACGAAGAGCTTCAAAGGAAACGGCGGCGGCATCAGGCAGGCCACCAGCACGGAAAGAACATCGTAGCGATCGATCAGTTCCTTTACGCGCTTCTGCTTGGCCGCGGAAAATTTAGAGAGCGCGCGGCTGCCGGCGCGACGCGAGACGTAATAGAGAATGACGCAGCCGATGGTCGATCCGAGCGTCGCCAAAAAAACATAAAGCAGCATCCAACGCGGATTGGTCGTTGACAACACAATCAGCAACGCATCGGCGCTGCTCGGCAACGGCACAAACGTGGAATCAAGCAAACACAATACAAACAGCCCGAGCGAGCCAAACGTCACAAGATACGCCGACAATCGCGTGAGAATGTTTCCACTGCCAAGAAGAAATAATTTCAAGACCTTGTTGAGTGTCCTTTCTTTATCGCTGACGTACTAAAGAGGGCTGATATCCGTTCCGTCTTTTGCGCTTGCTTCCAATTCACTCGATTCACTCTTCGCTTGCGCGCTGGCGGCTTTTCCTTCCTTGGCAGCCGCGCGGCCTCGTCCTGACAGCAAATAGATCAGCAGCACCACGAGCGCGATTGCGGCGATGATGCTGATGATCACCAATCCATTGTCCCGCAAGAACCTCAAGGCGCGTTCGCCATACAAAACGGCGAGAATTCCTTCCGTGTAATACCTGAGCGAGCGCGCAATCATCACGGTCACCAAAAACCGCCAGCGCGGATACTCAAGCGTGCCGGCCGTGGCAACGAATATTTTGAAAGGCAATGGCGGCGGCAACACCGCCGGAATAGCGAGGGCCAGAATCCCAAAGCGCGCGTACGCTCGTTCCGCGCGCAGAATGTGCTCGACCTTAAAACGCCGGCGCAGCAACGCCTGGCCGCCACGTCGCATGATCGAATACAGCAGTAGGCAGCCAATTACCGATCCGGCGGCTGCGAAGAGCGGAAAATAGATCACCGCAGAGTGATGTTTGATGCAGCGACCGACAACCAGATAGTCGTTGATTTCGGGGAGTGAAAGGAGCGACGAGTCGAGCGCGCCGATCACGACCATGGCCGGCGCGGCAATATACAAAGGCGCGCCGATGACGTAGTGTTGCAGCCAGCGGCTTATCCTTCTTAACCAATCAAACATAACTACAGTGACAGGTGACGAGTGATGAGTGACAAGCAATTACGAACTTGTCGTGCTTCATCATCAGCTACAAATCCGCTTAAAAGTTAGGCTTCCGACAAGCTCCTAGCTTACAGTTCTAACTCGTCACTTGTCACTATTCACTTTTTACAGTTCTATTTGACTGGCGCGAAGATGGGTGGCGAGTCGTAGGTGACGCCGACCGTGACGCCTGATCGCGGACTGAAGTTGCCGATGCCTTTGATGCCGGCGAGATCGAAACGCAGGCCGGTGGCTCGGATTTGCAGGCCGAGACGAGCCTGCGATTGCGACTCGGTGCCGAGCGGACCGTTGCCCGGGCGCGTATTTCGGCGGCCGTTGATTTCACCGGCCAGGCTGAATTGTTTGTTAACGCGGAAAATGCCGGCAGCGCCGTAGGTGAGCATGTCGTTCTGCGTAAAGAGGGCCGTGGGCGCAGTAATAATTGCGATGCCGAGATTACCAAAAGTGTTTAGGCGCGCATCATGGCCAAACTTTTTTCCCACCAGAATAGAGCCGTAAGCATTCGTGTTATTCAACCCGAGACCTTTTGCCTGATTCGAGTTTGGCAGTTGCACGCCGACGCGAAATCCGAGCGAGGGACCATGCGCCGTTTCATTGCGCAGTTTGATCTTGGTCCAGAGCGTGAAGTCGCCGACGTCATTCGTCGAGTTGACGCCGGCCGCTAACGAAAGCGGAATCGCTCCCGGGCGTCTCGTGTTGATGCTCAGAAAGTTCTGGGCCACGCCTTCGATTTGAAACTCGATGTTTGGCGCGAGACCGATGTTCACGCCAATCACACCCACCCTTGTCAGATCGCCAGTCAGACCGGACACGGGAAACTTCGCCTCCTGCAGGAAATCCAGGCCCGCCTGGATTCGCAACGTCCCGGGCGGAATGATGTCTACGTCTTCGGTCACCAACGGCCGCTGTTGCGCGCGGGCACCAAGGTTTATGGTCAGGGCCAACGCGAGCGCAAAGATTGTGCGGGCGACCATTGTCAGAAAGGAATTCATGAAAAGACTACCGACTTGAAAGAGATCTTAATGGGCGCGGCGCTGTCGACCAAATGCGATACAAGACCAGTGCCGTCCTGCGGATTGTAATGTTCACGGAAGGCTTGCGTCAACGCTAGTTTCCTTTGTGTCAGGGTCGAGCTTCGACTTTGAAGGATTGAAAAAACTTTTCGGCCTTGTCGACGACCCCCAGACTGTCTTCCGCTTTCGGGAAAATACATTGCAGCACATAGACGCGCCTTCCCACATCATAGAATCTTGCGCGCACGATGAATTCCTGTTGGTCAGCGGCTTTTGCCAGCAATTTCAGTTGTCTCCCGGGCGAACCTCCCAAGCTTATCGAGTCCTCGCCAAGCAAGGTGGCGTTCATGGCTGTCACCATACCGTCGCGGGCCTTATCCAACGAAAAAGTAATCTCGGTTGTATAATCGAAATGCCCAACCATGAACACGCCGTTCCCGTCCGGTGACGAGGCCAGGTACTGCGGAACCTTTTCACCCGTCGAAGCAGTTGTTTCCTGCGTGGTGAGTTTCGGTTGCGTCGGAACCAAAACGCTGTAGCGGCCTTCGGGCGAGTTGTATTTGACCCACTCGCTGGAGCCCTGGAAACCAAATCCGACGCCCGCATTGATAAAAACAAGAACTGCAACTGCGACCCTTTTCATCAATGTTCTCCCTCCGGCAACGTCTGGAAGCGCGATAGCCCTTGGCTTGATTCTAGTTCCGGACGCAGTTAGGGTCAACGAATACCTCTCTGTGCTAGTATCTGCTGCTGCAATCCAATCTCTGAAGAGGTTCCGTTTCATGAAGCTTCGCATCTTCGTCTGCCTGATGGTTGCCGGTCTTTTGTGTTCGATGGGGACAAGGCTGTCAATAGTCTCTGGTCAACAACCTGGTACCGCCCAATCAAGCTCGATCCAAATCGCGGGTTTGCAAGACCGCGTCACGGTACGGCGCGATGAGCGCGGCATTCCCTACCTTCAGGCGAACAACGATCACGACCTGTATTTCGCGCAGGGCTATGTCACCGCGAGCGATCGGCTGTGGCAGATGGACCTCTTTCGCCGCAATGCCCGCGGCGAGTTGGCTGAGATTCTGGGTAACGCGGTCATCGAAGAAGACAAGCGCCACCGCACTTTCGGATTCGCGCAAGAGGCTGAAGCCGAAGTGGCGCAAGCTTCGCCACAAGCACGCGCGTTACTAGAGGCCTATGCCAACGGCGTTAATGCCTACATCGCCTCGCTCGATCCGAAAAATCTGCCGCCCGAATTTCAACTGCTTCAATTCAAGCCACGGCCGTGGACGCCGGCCGATTCGCTTATCATTGTCAAGAACTTTTTCGAAGCGCTCTCGTCAACGTGGCGGCTCGACATCATGCGCGAAGCGCTCGCCGATCTGCCGGCGGACAAACGTGCCGGGATGCTGCCCGAGACTTCGCCGCTTGACGTTCTCGTGGTAGGCAAAGATGCAAAGACTGCCTCAATTAATCCTGTTTCGCGGCCTCACTTGAGCGCGTCAGAATCCGCCGCTTTGCTGCGTGCCGTGGCCGCAGATGAGGAGATCGAAGCGCGTTCTTTGGCGCGTATTGGTTTGTATGCCGAAAGCCTTGCGGCGAGCAACAACTGGGTCGTCAGCGGCAAACACACTGCCTCCGGCAAACCTCTGCTCGCCAATGATCCGCATCTCGCGTCTTCCGCGCCTTCGATCTGGTACATGATCCATCTGACCGCGCCGGGCGTTCGCGTCGCGGGCGTGACTGCCGCCGGACTTCCGGGAGTTGTTATCGGCCACAACGATCACATCGCCTGGGGTTTTACGAACGTCGGTCCGGACGT
Organism: Pyrinomonadaceae bacterium; assembly: GCA_041499185.1. GTDB lineage: Bacteria > Acidobacteriota > Blastocatellia > Pyrinomonadales > Pyrinomonadaceae > JAOAPY01. Next base: position 39,802 of record JBGQJU010000036.1, read on the forward strand.
TCAGGATCTCTACCTGGAAAAATTTGATCCGAACAATCCGCGCCGCTACCAGACGCCGGCAGGCTGGCAAGAATCGCAGATTCGTCACGAAGAGATCAAAGTGCGCAAAGGTTTTACCGATACCTCAACAGATACAACGACCCTGGACGTCGTGGTCACGCGACATGGCCCAATAATCCTTGAAAAAGACGGTCGGCGTTATGCGCTGCGCTGGACTGCGCTCGATCCAAAAATCAACAATGCCGACGGCTTGTATGGGCTGAATCGCGCGCGCAACTGGAAAGAGTTTACGGCAGCAGTGAGCAGCTACACGGGAGCCACTCAGAACATGGTTTATGCCGACGCGGATGGCCACATTGGCTACTATGCCGCGGGCGTAGTGCCGATTCGAAAGTCAGGCGACGGCAGCGTTCCCTACGATGGCTCGACCGACGCCGGCGAGTGGGTTAGCTACATTCCGTTCGATAAGTTGCCCCAGCTCTTCGATCCGCCTTCGGGAATCATCGTGACCGCGAATCAGAGAATCGTGGGCACTGATTATCCATACTTCCTGACGCATTCATGGGCGCAACCCTATCGGGCGCATCGAATCTTTGAGCTGCTGAATCAAAAGCAGAAGTTAACCACCGACGATTTTCGCGCGATTCAGGGCGACATTAACAGTATCGCCGGCGTTACTTTCGCGCGCGCGACGGCAAAACTTTTGCAAGGACAGTTGACAACACCCGACGATGACAAGCTGCGGACTACGCTCGGTGATTTTGCATCCTGGGACGGCCGTCTCAAGACCGATTCGCCGGCTGCGCCGGTCGTGGCCCAGATGCGTGCTGCTTTCCGCAACCGAATCATTAATGCCGCAATCGGCGAAGAACGCGCCAGGATTTATCTCTGGGCCAATTTTGACACCACTCTCGATCGCCTCATCACGGAGCAACCGAAAGACTGGCTGCCGAAAGAGTTCAAGAGTTACGCCGAACTTCTGCGCGCTTGTTATGCAGATGCGCGCCAGGCGCTGACGAAGAGCATGGGCGCCGACGAGTCAAAGTGGATCTGGGGCAACATGGTCAAGGCGCGTTTCCCTCATCCGCTGGCCATCGCGCCGCTGGTCGGTTTGCAGTTCGCGATTGCGCCGTTTCCGCAAGACGGAACTCCGTTTCTCCTGGGAGCGAGCGTCAACGTCGGCGCGAACGTTTCAATGCGCTTGATTGCCGATCCGAGTGATTGGGACAAGTCGCAGCAGGGCATCACACTGGGCGAGTCGGGCATTCCCAACAGCCCACACTGGACCGATCAGCTCGCTGACTGGCGGGCCGTGACTCCCCGCGCGTTTCCCTTCACCGAGGCCACGATTGCGAAAGCGACTAAACAAACCGTAGTGCTGGAGCCGGCGAAGTAGATCGACTGTTCGCTGGGAGCGCAGACATCCTGTCTGCAGACGCTCCGCCAGGAGCGTAGATGATTTTTGATACAAATGCTTCTAAAGAAATCTAACAACCCAACTCCACCCGATGGCTGGCACAGTCGCGGCTATCTACCCCACTTTGACGGCGGCGAGATTCCTCAATTCATCACCTTCAGGCTGGGCGACTCTATGCCTCAAGCGGTGCTCGAGAAATGGCGTACGGAACTCGGCCGCGAGTCAGGCATCGACGTTGAGGCCGCGTTGCGACGTCGGATTGAAACTTATCTCGACCAGGGCTATGGCGAGTGCCATCTGAGCCACCCAAGCGTTGCAGAGTTGGTGCAAAACTCCATCCTGTTCTTCGATAAAGATCGTTATAGGCTCTTCGCCTGGGTAGTAATGCCGAATCATGTACATCTGCTAATCACGCCATGCCAAGGGCACACACTTTCACGCATTTTGCAGTCGCTCAAAGGTTACACGGCGAACGAGGTCAACAAGGTTCTCGGTCGGGTAGGACAGTTGTGGCAGCGTGAATCTTTCGACCGTTACATTCGCGACGGCGATCACTTTGCCAAGGTCGTGGAATATATTGAGAACAATCCTGTCAAAGCTCGTTTGTGCAAATCGCCGGAAGACTGGCTTTTCAGTAGTGCTTGGTTTCGCGCCCGGGGGAAACATTAGCAGTGACTCGCAAAAGTCAAAACTTACGCTCCTCACGGAGCGTCTGCAGACAGGATGTCTGCGCTCCCAGCGGTTTGCGCGTCTTCTGTGCGATCGAGCCTCCCGAAGAAGTCTGCGCTCGCGCGACCGATCACATCAGGCGCCTGCGACATGAATTCCCCAACGTCAATGCAAGCTGGAATCGCGACGGCAAGTTTCACCTGACCTTGAAGTTTCTGGGCGAGATACCGAGATCGCGAGTCGAGAATCTGTCCCGAGCGGCTGGTCGCGCAGTCGAAGCGCTTTCCTCTTTCAAGCTGGTGGTTGAAAAAACTGGAGCCTTTCCAAATAACAATGCACCACGTGTCTTGTGGATCGGCGTGAGCGATCCGTCAGGAAAACTCAGCGAGCTGTACGAGCGTCTCGAGGAAGAATGCGCAAAGGAAAGTTTTCCAAGAGATGAGCGCCCATTCCATCCGCACCTCACGCTCGCGCGATTACGCAAGCCGCACGGCGCGCGCACACTCGCGTCCGCACACAAAGCGATGCCGATCGAGCCGATCGAGATCTCGGTTTCCGAGTTGCTGGTTATTAGCAGTGAGTTGGGCAGGGAAGGATCAAGGTATTCAGTGATTTCGCGGCATGTGTTTTGAGACTTGTTACTCAAAAGAACTCAAAAGAATAACACAGCCCACGGCAGCTCGCCGTACTGTATTCTTCAGGATGGCAAAAAATCAGCCCTGATCATGAATACTCACCATTAGTACTTGATGAACGGCTAGGACTCGGTTATCCTTTTGCAGCCGTAGGAGGCTCATTCAACTCGCCAGGTTATGTGGACCCTCGCGGGCGCTGTCCAGTCTAACCCAAGGGCTTCTACCTGCTTTTGATTACTTACGAATCTCGGTTTCAAAGTCGTGCTGAGGATCTGTGATCTAAACACTCAACAAGGGAGGCATGAGTCATGGCCACAAGTGATCCAGTTGTTTCTCACGAAGCTCTCAAGCGCAAAGCCCGTTACTACAAGTCCGAACTAATGATGAAGTTGTTTGGGGTCAGTGCATCGGCTGCCGCAGGTTCCGGGACTGCAGTTTCCACGAATGCAATATTGGGGATGAGCAGCGTTCCAGCCTACAGCAACTTGGTGGGCATCGGTTATGGTGCGAAGTTGGCCAACGGTTCAAGTGTAGAAGGAGAGGAAGCAGTTAGAGTGTATGTGCGGACGAAACTGCCAAGGTCCGCCATGTCTAACCATGAGCTAATACCCAGCCACATAAACGGATTGACGACAGATGTAATTCCTGTTGGTGATATCATTCCGCTTCGGCAACCTGTTCAGTGCGGAGTTTCCATCGGCCACCCTTCAGTGACTGCGGGCACACTGGGGTGTCTCGTGAGAAGAGCAAACGAGAACGAACACTATGTGCTGTCGAACAATCACGTTTTGGCGGATTGCGACGTAGCTTCCCGTGGTGACCTAATACTTCAGCCAGGACCAATAGATGGGGGCGACCCAAATGATCCGATCGCCGAATTAACCGACTTCGAACCAATAATGGACGGTGGTCCCAAGACAATGGATGCGGCAATTGCGAGGGTCCTAGATATCAACTCAGTTGACCCGAAGATACTTGACATCGGACGTGTGGAACAACCTCCAATGCCTCCCGCCCGTTATCAATCAGTCCGCAAATGCGGGCGAACGACGCTCCATACGGTTGGCATCGTAATGGGAATAGCCGAAGACGTACGCGTTCGGTATGACAAAGTTTATGTGGCTTTCGAGGATCAGTTCGCTATCCATAGCTTTAGCGTGCCGTTTAGTGGCGGGGGTGATTCGGGTTCGCTTGTTGTGGATGCCGTGTCGCGCAGGGCGGTCGGCTTGCTGTTTGCTAGCGGCCTGAATGGCATAGGCTTTGCCAATGAAATTCAGCCAATTCTCGACCGTTTCGGAGTCGAGATTGTTTAGGGGACGGCAGTCCGTGCCGGATTTCGTCAGTTTTGGAGTGCCGCTTTTTGGCAATCCATGTTAAATTGTCAGTTGTTTGGAAACATCGGACCAAACTATTAAAGCAAGGAATTCGTAAGGAGTTTAGACGTATGGAAAGAGCGCAGATGCAGCAGCATCAACCTACAACTAATGCGGAAGAGCCCGACATGCGTGCCATTAAGGCCGAGGCGAAGACCCGCTTTGGTAATCTTTCGGGTGTTCAGGGATTCGGGGTTGGCGATCACACTCTACGAATCTATGTCAGCAACTCAGGTTTAAGAAACAAGTTACCGACTCGATTCCACGGTGTGCCCATAGATGTGGTGGTCACGGGCGAGATTGTGGCTCGATAAGGGCGACAGTTCAAACTGTCCCTTTTGGTAGCGCGATGTACCGTTTCGCATGACAGAGCGACATCCTCCTTCCACTCTTCCTTTCCTCCCTTATAGTCCTATGAAGCTTTTGAAGTAAAGTGATAACCCAATGGGTTAAGACCTGCTGCTATGCCTGACAGGCACACCCCTGACAGAGGTCTCGGCTGATTCATACCTAAGTCGGCAACTGCCGGGGCTGCACTGGGGGAGGATTGTCGTCTGAACGCTTCGTGCCCGCTTCGGCAAACACCTCCTTGATTGCGCCGACACTCGAGAGCAACGCAGAGGTCTCCATCGGCATGAAGATCACCTTAGCATTATTTGTCCGCGTCATCTCTTTCAAGCTTTCGATATAACGCGTAGTGATCAAATACTGCGCGGGATTGCCGTGTTCCTGCATGGCCTGGGCCACCAGCGCAATCGCCTGAGCTTCAGCTTCGGCCTGGCGCAAACGAGCCTGAGCCAAGCCTTCGGCCGACAAAATGTTCGACTGCTTATCGCCTTCCGCGCGGGTTACCGCTGCCTGTTTCTCACCTTCGGCGCGGGTGATAGCCGCCTGCCGATCGCCTTCCGCCTGGATCACCAGCGCCCGTCGATTCCGCTCGGAGGTCATCTGCTTCTCCATCGTGATGCGCACGTCTTCGGGCGGGTTGATGTTCTTCACGTCAACGCGCGTGACCTTCACACCCCATTTGTCCGTCGCTTCGTCGAGAATGATACGCAGTTTGGAATTTATTTGATCGCGCTGCGAAAGCGTGTGATCCAGGTCCATGTCACCCATCACGGCGCGCATGCCCGTGATGGTCAACTGCACGATGCCGCCTACGAGATCGTTCATCTCATAGACCGCCTTGACCGGATCGGTAATCTGCCAATAGACAACTGAATCGACGTGGATGGTCACGTTGTCGCGCGTGATGACGGGCTGCGGCGGCAAGTCGATGTACTGCTCGCGCAAATCGATGGAGGTCAAGCCCGGCCGCGTGTTGGTCCAGAAAACCGCGCGCGGTCGATCCAAAAAAGGAACGAGCAGATTCAAACCGCTGCTGGCGACTTTATCAAAGCGGCCAAGCCGCTCGATCAGCATCACTGTAGCCTGGGGAACGATTCTGATCGTCTTTGCGGCTACGACTAACAACACGATCCCGATGAAGAAGAAGAAGAAAATCGTAAGAGCGGTAGTGATCGGTTCCATAACTACCTCCTTGAGTTTCGAAATGGCCAAACGGGACGCAAATAAGAACTGTGCAAGCGAACTATATCGGATCGCAGGCATGTCCGACAAACTTTAGTTTGTCGTTGTGTCCGTCAGCAACGATCTTGCCAAGCAATGAGCAACGACAAACTAAAGTTTGTCGGACAGCGGCTGCCAGCCCCCAAGCGCCTCTTCGACAATCGCCGCCGCGGCAAGCACGGCTTCTTCTTCAAATGGCCGTCCAACAATCTGCACTCCAATCGGCAAGCCTGCGGTTGAACGGCCGGCAGGAATACTCACTGAAGGCAGATCGAACACATTAAACGTCTGCGAATAACTGAACGCGCGAAACGTACTGAACGTCCGATCATTCACTGTGACTTTGTGCGCGTCATGCTCAAAGGCAGGCGTCGCTCCGACTGGAGCCACAATCAGCCGTTTAGTATCCATCCACTCGACCAATGTCGCGCGCAAACAATCGCGCTCCATCCAATGTGCAATGTACTGGTCCAGCGTTGGCGCCGGCGTGTCGTCGGCAGTCGCGAGGCGCCATCGCACAAATGCGCCGGCCCTGTCCTCATGTCCAGAGTACAACTCGCGCAGTAGCACCACAGAAGCTCGCGCAAACAACTTGAGCCACAAATCATAGCCGCGTTCGACGCCGGGCGGGCGATGTTCCTCTGTGGCCAGTCCAGCGTCAGCCAAAGCGCGCGCGGCGGCTTCAACCGCACGACGCGTTTCTTCGGTGACTGGAACCACCCCGTCATCTGCGTACCATGCGACGCGCCAGCCCCGCATAGCGGCTCGATTCCGCAGCGCCGGTATCGGCGCGAATGACTGCGGTACGCCCAATCCAATTAGCGCGTTGAAGAGCAGGTGGAGGTCTTCAACGCGACGCGCCATTGGACCGACAACGGAGCCAAGCGAGTATGGCCCAATGCTCGAGGGAAACTCTCCGGAATCAGGAACGCGTCCGGTGGTTGGCTTCAAACCCGCAATCCCGCAGAAGTGCGCAGGGATGCGAATCGAACCGGCAAGATCGGTGCCCAATCCTCCAGGCGACATGCAGGTGGCGATCGCCGCGGCCTCGCCTCCACTCGATCCGCCCGGCGTGCGCGACAGATCATGAGGATTATTTGTGCGTCCGAAGACGGGGTTATCGGCGGTGTAATCCATCGCCATCTCGGCCGTGTTCGTCTTGCCCAGAATAATCGCGCCTGCTGCTTTCAAACGCGCAACCGCTCCAGCATCTTTGTCGGGAATGTGATCTGCGCGCAGCGCCGTTCCACTGGTGGTCCGCAGCCCGGCGGTGGCGATCGTGTCTTTGATTGTGATAGGCACGCCGTGCAGAGCACCCAGATCGTCACCACGAATCACTGCGGCTTCTGCTTCCCTCGCCCGATCGATTGCATCTGGGGCGAGCGTTACGATGGCATTCAGCGATGGATTTAGAGCTCCAATGCGACGCAGGTACGCCTCAACGATTTCGATCGGCGAAACTTCACGCCGGCGAATAAGTTCGGCGAGTTTGGTTGCTGAATGTGAAATTAAGTCCCGCATGAGAGTCTTGTCGCTTCGAATTCCGCAGTTCTACTACTCTAGAGCAACTCTTGTTTGGCTTTTCTCATACTTCTCAATATAATTCAATCGTTCTGGGCAATCTTATTAGCAACCTGCCGGATCGAAAACTATTCGCTTGATGTTAGAGCGCAAAAGCGAAGGAGTGCGTGCTTGGCGATTCATCTGAGCCGGACGTTTGTCCTGCGCAAGCTGCATCAATTATCGGGAATTGTCCCGCTCGGTTTCTTTTTGCTCGAACATTTCTATACCAACTCCAAGGCGCTGAGCGGCGCCGCCGAATTCAACACGGCAGTTAAAGACCTGCAATCGATCCCCTACATCCTGCTGGTTGAAACCGGCGGCATCTTTATACCGCTCATCTATCACGCCGTCTATGGTCTGGTGATCACGGTCGAGGCGCGACCGAATAATCTGAATTATCCCTATCCTCGCAATTGGTTCTATCTGATTCAACGGGTCACTGGCGTCATTCTATTCTTCTTCATCACATTTCACGTGCTCAATTTTAGATTTGGAATGATTCCCGGACTCAACAACATTTCCGTCGCGCACAATCCCGAGCAAGCGTTCGGTGTAGTCGCCGGCGAGTTTAGCATCCTGCCGATATTTATTATTTACGTTGTTGGAATCACATCGACAGTCTGGCACCTCGCGAACGGCATCTGGCTTTTCATGGTCGATTGGGGTATCACGATCGGCGAACGCGCGCAACGTCTGACCGGCTACGCCTGCATTGGATTCGGCGTCGTATTGTTGCTGGTGGGCATCAATGCGGCGGTGGCGTTCATTCATCCGGGGGGATTGTTGGGAGGAATTTTTTAGATAATGGGTATTAATGGAATCAAGATCGCGATCGTCGGCGGCGGACTTGCAGGTCTGGCTGCGGCGATGAAGATCGCCGAAGCTGGTCACTCTGTCGATCTGTTTTCGGTCGTCCCGGTAAAGCGTTCGCATTCCGTTTGCGCGCAGGGCGGCATCAACGGCGCCGTCAACACCAAAGGTGAAGGCGATTCGGCTTGGGAGCACTTTGACGATACGGTTTACGGCGGCGATTTTCTTGCCAACCAGCCACCCGCAAAAGCAATGTGCGAGATGGCGCCATCGATCATCTACCTCTTCGATCGCATGGGTGTTCCCTTCTCGCGGACAAAAGAAGGCCTGCTCGACTTCCGCCGTTTTGGCGGCACCAAACACCACCGCACTGCATTCGCCGGCGCTTCGACGGGTCAACAACTTCTGTATGCACTGGACGAACAGGTGCGCCGTCATGAAGTTGCGGGCAAAGTGAAGAAGTATGAACACTGGGAGATGATGTCGCTCGTGCTCGACGAGCATCAGGTCTGTCGCGGTCTGATTGCGATGGATCTCCAGTCGCTCGAACTAAAAGCCTTTCCCGCGGACGCGGTGATCATCGCCACCGGTGGTCCGGGATTGATCTTCGGCAAGTCGACGAACTCGATGGTCTGCACCGGCAGCGCCGTTTCTGCTTGTTATCAGCAGGGCGCCAAATACGCGAACGGCGAATTCATTCAGGTCCATCCCACCTCGATCCCCGGCGAAGACAAGCTGCGCTTGATGTCTGAATCAGCGCGCGGCGAGGGCGGACGTGTCTGGGTGCCGCGCGCGAAAGGCGATAAGCGATCACCGTCTTCGATTCCCGAACAAGAGCGCTGGTATTTTCTGGAAGAAAAGTATCCGGCCTACGGCAACCTCGTGCCCCGCGACATCGCTACGCGCGAAATATTTCAAGTATGTCTCGATGGCTTTGGCGTGGGCGGAGAGAATCAGGTTTTTCTCGACCTGTCGCACATTCCCGCGGAGACACTCGATCGCAAGCTCGGCGCTATCCTGGAAATCTACGAGATGTTTGTCGGTGACGACCCACGCCATGTGCCGATGCGCATCTTTCCCGGCGTGCATTATTCGATGGGCGGTCTGTGGGTCGACTTCAATCAGCGCACGAATATTCCCGGACTGCTCGCCGCCGGCGAATGCGACTATTCGATTCACGGCGCAAACCGTTTGGGCGCAAATTCACTGGTAAGTTGTGTCTATGGTGGTTTCATCGCCGCTCCTGCGGCAATCGAATATGCGAAGAACGTCCAGCGCAATGGCGCGGATGGCTCGCGAATTTACGAGCAGGAATTAAAACACCAACAGGAGATCAATGACGCGCTCGTCAAGCAAAGCGGCAAAGAGAACCAGTACGTCTTGCACCAGGAGATGGGCAAGTGGATGACCGACAACGTGACTGTGGTGCGCTACAACGAGAAACTCAAGGCGACCGACAACAAACTGCTCGAGCTGATGGATCGGTACAAGGGCATCTCGATCAACGATTCGAATCTCTGGGCCACGATGGCGCTGCCGCATGCGCGTCACCTTGATAATATGCTTGAGCTGGCGCGGGTGATCACGCTGGGTGCGCTCAATCGCAACGAATCGCGCGGCGCGCATTACAAGCCTGATTTTCCCGAGCGCGACGACGAAAACTTTTTGAAGACGACGATCGCGGAGTATTCAGGAGAAGGACCAGTCCTTTCTTATGATGCTGTCGATATCTCGCTGATCAAGCCGCGGAAGCGAGATTACGCGCACGCGAAGAAATAGTAACTTGCCACAGAGGCACAGAGGCACGGAGAAATGCAAGAGAACAAGATGGTAAGGAGCGCTTCAGGTTTTCTGCTCCCTGCTTACTGCTTACTTGATAAGTGCCACGACATCGTTTACACCGAGAAGTGCCATGACATCGTTTACAGTTCTTTGAAAACAAGTAATGAATAAGGGCTGGCGCGAAGTTGGTTGATCATCGGAGCCTTTCTCTTGAAGGAGGAAGGCATGAAGA